>NZ_LROM01000103.1 GCF_001758785.1 Duganella phyllosphaerae | reverse complement strand
GCACATCGGCCGCCGCGATGGCGCCCTGCCGAAAGTGCGCCATGCCGGCGCGCCAGGCGGCGATCTGCCCCACAGCGGCCAGATGACTGACCTCGCCAGCGTGCGGCATCTGCTGCGCGGCGTTCCCGATCATGGGCGCCAGCTGCGCCATGATGGCCTGCCACTGCGCCACGCGCGCACCGCGCTGGCGCTGCACGTGCAAGGCTGCATTGGTCAGCATGCCGAGTACCGCCGCCGGCTGCACGCACAGCAGCGCAACATACTGCGGTACCAGCTCGCGCCACACGGTAGCGACCATGCCGTTACCACCGTGCCCCTGCGCGACCAGCGCCAAGGCCGCATCGAACGCCGCCATCGCCACGCCACCAGCACGCTCGGGCGCATGCGCATCGGCCGCACAGACCACCGGATCGGCAGCCATGGCCAGGAAGTCGCCAAACGCTGCGGTATCGAACCCGGTATGGCGGCGCCGCGCCTCGGCCACGCGGCGGTTCAGCTCGGGGCGGCCGGCGGCCAGCAGCCGGGCGAAACGCTCGGAGATCATGCTTGCGAGCGCAGCCACACCAGGTAGTTGGTGTAGCGCTGGTGCAGGTACTTCAGCTTGAGCAGGTCGTCGTACAGGTGGCCGTACAGCTTGCGGCCCCGGATCTGCTCGCCCACGTGTTTTTCGATGCGGTTCAGGCGCTTGAGCACTTCGCGCTCGGTCAAGCCGTCGAGGCCCTCTTCGAACTGCGCGCCCATCTCGCCGACCGGGTCGTTGTGGTCGAGATCGAGGCGGTCGTACTCGGCGCTGGACAGGTCGAACAGCCGCCGCAGCCAGCTGATCTGGTCGGTGCGGAAGGCGGCGTTTTCCGGCAGGCCGAAGAACGGCGCGTCGAGATCCGGCCGCAGCTTGTCGTGCAATACGAACGGCAGCACCTGCCGCACGTCGTCCAGTTCCACCTCGGCATTGCCGCGGAAATAGGCCAGCGCCTTGGCGTAGATCAGCAAGGTCATCAGGTTGCGCACCGACAGGCCGTTGACAGTCTGGCAACCCAGGTCCTTGAGCCGATCGCGGCCGCTGTCGGCGGCAATCACCGCGCTCCAGTCGAAGCCGGACAGGCGCGCCGTGTCCTTGGTCATGTATTCGAACTGGTCGCCGGCGGCGGCCAGCAGTTCGAACTGGCTGGTGAAAAACTCCAGCCGGCGCCGGATCGGCTCGGGCACGGCTACCGCGCGGATCTCCTCGACCATGCGGTCCACCTCGGCCGGCGTAAACACGATCTCGGGCGGCACCAGTTCTTCGGGCTTGAGGTTTTCCTCGATGCGCACCAGCAGCTCGCCGAGGAAGCGCGGATTGAACGCCAGCGCCTGCACCACCACGTCGATACGGTCGCGCAGCGCTTCGATCACCTCGTAGGTGCCGCCGCCCTGGTCGTCGTTGGCGGTCAGGTACCAGGCCGATTCCGGGCATTCGTAGATGTGGTTGAGCACTTCGGCGTAGTTGTCGCCCATCAGCGTGAGCAGCGCGCTCTGGGTGCGCGGCGGGATGCGGTTGTATTCGTCGATGATTTTTACGCGCATGCCGAGCCAGGCGCGCCAGGCGATGCGGATCTCGTCCATGCTCTGGGCGTTGACCAGGTCGGCCGGCAGCGGATTGCCGAGCAGGTCGGCAATGGTCATCTGCGGGTGGCCGTGTTGCATGGCGCGCTTGACGTCTTTGACCGACGCCCCCGACAGCACCCCCATCAGGATCGCGCTGGCGGTCTTGCCGCGCCCGGGACCGCCGACGAACAGGCACTTGCGGCGCGTGGCAAAGGTCAGCAGCGGCAGCAGCACGAAGCTCGAATAACTCTGCGCCGACGGCAGGTTGAGCGTGCGGCGGGCGTCCCCTACCGCGTAGGTTTGCGCCGGGCCGTGGTTGTACTCGATGTCGTAGTGCGGGCTGATGATGGCCGTGTTGACGATCCAGAAATAGGCCTGGCGCAGCTTTTCGTCGAGCGCAGGCGCGGCACTGTCGGGCGCCTGGCCGGTATTGAGCGGCCCCTGGTACAGGTCGGCCACGTCGAACTGGCGTGGCTGGGGTGGCTGAGCCGGCGTGCGCGGATTGGTCGGCGCCTTGGAGACGCGGTTGAACAGGTTAAATGGTGGCATACAAGAAAGTATAGCCGAGATGAAAAAAGCCGCCGGCGCGGGTGCGCTCGGCGGCTTTTCAAACTACAACGACATTTTACTGCACAGATTACTGGGCAGCGGCGGCCGCTTCTTCAGCAGCAGCTTTCATCGACAGCTTGAGGCGGCCGCGGTCGTCGGTTTCCAGGACCTTGACACGCACTTGCTGGCCTTCTTTCAGGTAGTCGGCCACGGCGTTCACACGCTCGTTGGCGATCTGCGAGATGTGCAGCAGGCCGTCCTTGCCTGGCATGACCTGGACGATGGCGCCGAAGTCCAGCAGCTTCAGGACGGTACCGTCGTAGGTCTTGCCCACTTCGACCGACGCGGTCAGTTCTTCGATGCGGCGCTTGGCTTCCTGGCCGGCAGCAGCATCGACGGAAGCGATGGTGACCACGCCTTCGTCGCTGATGTCGATCTGGGTGCCGGTCTCTTCGGTCAGAGCGCGGATGACGGCGCCGCCCTTGCCGATCACGTCACGGATTTTCTCCGGGTTGATCTTGATGGTGATCAGGCGCGGAGCGAAGTCGGACAGTTCCGTTTTCACGGTTGGCATGGCCTTCTGCATTTCGCCCAGGATGTGCTCGCGGCCTTCCTTGGCTTGCGCCAGCGCCACTTGCATGATTTCCTTGGTGATGCCCTGGATCTTGATGTCCATCTGCAGCGCGGTGATACCGTTACGGGTACCAGCGACCTTGAAGTCCATGTCGCCCAGGTGATCTTCGTCGCCCAGGATGTCCGACAGCACGGCAAACTTGCCGCCGTCCTTGATCAGGCCCATGGCGATACCGGCCACGTGCTCTTTCATCGGTACGCCCGCATCCATCAGCGCCAGGCAGCCGCCGCAGACCGAAGCCATCGACGACGAACCGTTCGATTCGGTGATTTCCGACACCAGGCGCACAGCGTAGCTGAACTCGTCAGCTGCCGGCAACGCGGCGATCAGCGCGCGCTTGGCCAGGCGGCCGTGACCGACTTCGCGGCGCTTCGGCGTACCGACACGGCCGGTTTCGCCGGTAGCGAACGGTGGCATGTTGTAGTGCAGCATGAAGGAGTCGGTGAACTCGCCCATCAGCGCATCGATCTTTTGCGAATCGCGGGCGGTGCCCAGGGTGGCAACGACCAGGGCCTGGGTTTCGCCACGGGTAAACAGTGCCGAACCGTGGGTACGTGGCAGAACCGAGGTGCGGATCGAGATCGGACGCACGGTGCGGGTGTCGCGGCCGTCGATGCGTGGCTCGCCTTCGAGGATTTGCGAACGCACGACCTTGGCTTCCATGTCGAACAGGATGTTGCCAACTTCTACGCCATCCGGTGCGGCAGCGCCCGAGGCGGCAGCTTCGGCGCCCAGGTCGGCCACGACTTCAGCGTGCATCGAGCGCAGCTTGTCGGTACGGGCCTGCTTGTCGCGGGTCTGGTAGGCTTCGCGGATTTTCGCTTCGGCAAACGCGGTCACGCGGCCGATCAGTGCTTCGTTTTTCGCTGGCGCGGTCCATACCTGCTCGGGCTTGCCGCCGTCGCGTACCAGGTCGTGGATGGCGTCGATGACAGCTTTCATCTGGGTGTGGCCAAACACCACGGCGCCGAGCATGATTTCTTCGGACAGCTGCTTGGCTTCCGATTCGACCATCAGCACGGCCGATTCGGTACCGGCAACGACCAGGTCCATCTGCGAGGTTTTCAGCTGCTCAACCGTCGGGTTGAGGATGTACTGGCCATTGGCGTAACCCACGCGGGCTGCGCCGATCGGGCCGTTGAACGGGACGCCCGACACGCACAGGGCGGCCGAGGCGCCGATCATCGACGCGATGTCGGGATCGATTTCAGGGTTGACCGACAGTACGTGAATGATCACCTGCACTTCGTTCATGTAACCCTCTGGGAACAGCGGGCGGATCGGACGGTCGATCAGACGCGAGGTCAGGGTTTCTTTTTCCGAAGGGCGGCCTTCACGTTTGAAGAAACCACCGGGAATCTTGCCGGCTGCATAGGTCTTTTCAAGGTAATCGACGGTCAGCGGGAAGAAGTCCTGGCCCGGCTTGGCATCCTTGCGCGCCACCACGGTGGCCAGCACCACGGTGTCTTCGATCGACACCAGCACTGCGCCAGAGGCTTGGCGAGCGATTTCGCCGGTTTCCAGCGTGACGGTGTGTTGACCGTACTGGAAGGTTTTCGTAACTTTATTAAACATGGGTAAATCCCTTTCTATTTGCCGACAGATTTTCAGGCGCTGTCGTTCACCTCACCACGGGCGGCATCTGTGGCTGCCGCCTTTGCTACGCTTTACAACTCATTCTTTACAACCATGCCAGCTTGCTAAAATACTATGCTAGCTGGCAATTTTTTCGTTTGTACAAATGACAAAATGCCTGCGACAGTCACACTGGCGCAGGCATTTCTTTGAAGCTCAGGATGCAAAAGTATGCAATAAGCTGATTACTTACGCAGACCCAGTTTGGCGATCAGATCGCGGTAACGGGTAGCATCCTTGTTCTTCAGGTACGACAGCAGGCTTTTACGACGGTTAACCATCATGATCAGACCGCGACGCGAGTGGTGATCCTTGCTGTGGGCCTTGAAGTGGCCGTTCAGTTCGTTGATGCGGGCGGTCAGCAGTGCAACTTGCACTTCTGGCGAGCCGGTGTCTTTTTGGCCACGGGCGTTGTCCGCGATGATCGCGGCTTTGTTGATGTTTTCTACGGTCATGATATTTACCTTTAACATGCGGTGCGCGGAGTCTGAACCCTGCCCACCGTGATTTCAAAAAACTGGTCCGAAAAGACCAGACCCGCAAGTATAGCGGAAAATGCTCGCCATGTACCTGTTGCGGACTACAATTGTTGAATAATCCACCGCCACCGGGAGCTTGCGATGAAAAAACTGTTGCTGCTGGTCTCACTTCCACTGCTGCTGGCCGCTTGCGCTGCGCCGCAACCGATGCCCACCGCCGAACAATTTGCCGCCTTGCGTTTGCAACAGGCCACAAAAGAAACCGTCCTGCGCCAGCTTGGCGCGCCGTCCGACCAGGTGCGTTACGCCAGCGTCGATGGCGATGTGTGGGTTTATCGTTACAAGGAGGCCGGCGTGTGGGATTCCCTGATGCATGTGGAGTTCGACCGCAAAGGCGTGCTGCAGGCCATGGTCAGCGGGCCGGAGCCGGAGCGCGAATCGCGCTGGCTACGATAAGCCGAGTGGGTAGCGAGGTGAGTAGGAGCAGTCCGACGTAAAGCGTGGGAGTGCGCCGACGTGAAATAAGCTGTGTGATTGATATGATCCGCCCCATACCGTTACGCAACTTTTCATGGAGTAGTCATGTCTTTCCGCACCCCTTCCGCTCGCACCGCCATCTACACCGCTTCCCTGCTGGCCCTGTCAACCGTCTCCGCGCTGGCGTTTGCCGAGCCGTCGCCGGCACTCGATCGCGCCAGCCTGTCGGTGGGTGCGTTCTACACCGAGCCGCGCATCAAGGTCGAGGGTGACACCGAATACGGCCGCATTGACACGGGCACCTACAAGGGCGACAAGACCACCCTGCCGCGCGTGAAAGCGTCGGTACTGATCGGCGACTCGCACGGCTTCGACTTCGACTACTACCGTTACGACAAGGACTACAACCCTGGCCTGTCCGGCAGCACCAACTTCAACGGCCAGCCATTGACCGGCAACGGCCAGCTGAACGCCAAGCTGCGCCTGGACCTGGCCAGCGTTGCCTACAAATGGTGGCTGGGCCAGGGCGCTGACGTGTTCGGCATCGGCATCGGCGGCGCCTACTACCGCGCCGGCATCGAAGGCACGGCCAACGGTTCGATCAATGGCATTTCCGGCAACGCCCGCTACGACGAAAGCGAAAGCGCCTGGGCGCCGCTGCTGGAACTCGGCTATCGCCACCAGTTCTCGCCTGAAGCACGCTTCTATGCCAATGCCAACGGCATCAAGAAAAACGGCGGCGACGTCAACGGCCACATCTATGGCGGCTCGGTCGGCATGGAATGGTATGTGACGCCGATGGTCGGCGTGGTGGCGGAATACACTGCCTCCAAGATCAGCCTGCGCCGCGACCGCGACGACACCGCTGTCAACGTGCGCCTGAACGGTCCTGCCGCTTACCTCAAAGTGCGCTTCTGATCCTGCTGTAACGCTCAACTTGCTGTGGCAACGCGTGGTAATTTCCGCGCGTGCCACACTCCCGCCTGATCTCTGCTCTGCCCTCCTGCCTCCGCCACCTCGCTCTCGCACTATCCTCATTCTGGCCACCGCCATGATTCGCCTGGAACCAGATATTATTTATGGGCAATTAATCTACGGGTTAAAATTGTTGTTTGATTTTTAAAAGCGCCCAGATGCATCATCGCCCCTCACTTGCTTCAATAGTATTGCTCGCCTGTATGCCGATTGCCACACCTGGCATGGCCCAGACGACCGCTCCTGCCATCGACCAAACCCGGTGCGACAAGGCGCCTTACCCGGCGCTGGAGCAGGCGGCGGGCCATACCGGCAAGTCCTTGCTGCGGCTGCTGATCGGAGAGAATGGACAAGTGCGCGAGTCGGCTGTCATGTCGTCCAGCGGATACCCGGTGCTGGACTTGGCGGCCCAGGAAGCGCTCGAACGCTGCATCTTCCATCCGGCAACAGAAAATGGCAAACCGGTGGCGGACTGGGTTGAGATACCCTACGCCTGGCTTCTCGACAACACCTCACCTGAGCAGCTTCAGCAGCAACTGGCGCAGTGGCGAGCCGGCGCCGAGCGCGGCGAAGCGCAAAGCCGCTTCGAACTCGGTAGAGCACTGTTCGATGGCCTTGGCATAGCCCGCGATGAAGACCAGGGCAAAAAATTGCTGCGGCTGGCAGCCGGCCAGGGCCTGGCCAGCGCCCAGGACAAGATGGCAGACATACTGATGGAGGAAAGCAGGGAAAACAAAGGGGCGGCGCAAGAAGCTGTGGCATGGATGCGCAAAGCAGCGGCCCAAAATAATTCCCATGCCCAGATGGGCCTGGCAATGTTGATGATGCGGGCGGGCCAGCACAATGCAGGCGATGCATGGCTGGAACGGGCGATATCCAACAATCATCCCCATGCGATGGCGTATCGCGGCGCCGAATTGCTCGACAGTGATGCACCGGGCGATATCCAGCGCGCCATCGAGCTGCTTGCCAAGGCTGTCGAACTGGGCGCCCCGCTGGCCTCCTACGATCTGGGCGCGGCGTATGCCCAAGGACACGGCGTTGTGCGGGACGACAAACAGGCGGCCAGGCTGTACAGCGAGGCGGCTGCCAATGGCAGCAGGCTGGCCAAGGTGGCGCTGGCGCAGTTGTATGAAACAGGTCAAGGCGTGCTCAAGCTACCAGCGCGGGCCAGGCGCTTGCGCCAGGAAGCAAGTGCCGACCCGGCCTCCGGCCTCGCCCCCGAGCCAGTGTCAACATCGGCAGCATCGACACCATTGTGGCACACATGCAACTGGCCGCGCTGGCCGCGCGAGGCGTTGCGCAAAGGGCAGCAAGGGACGGTGAAACTGGCTCTTCTGATCGACGAAGACGGCGTCGTGCGCGACGCAAAAGTCCTGGCATCGAGCGGTCATCCATTGCTGGACCAGGCAGCCAGCGACGGCGTCAAGCGATGCCTGTTTAAGCCGTACGCCGAGCAAGGCAAACCCATGCCCACCTGGACCAGTGTGCAATACCGCTGGCAGATCGAAAGCTGAACCACCACGGCACAGGCCGCTTAACTGCATGGATGCCCCCCCTTCGGGGTCAGTGCCGACATTTAGACACGAACCCATCACTACAACGACCAATACCGTGCGGTTAAGTTCAATAATGTCCGAATGTCGGCACTGACCCCGAAGCTTACGTTCGATACCGCTTGACGAAGGACATAGGGACACCCCCTGCTGCCGACACAAGCTCCAGCTTGCACTGCCACCGCAGCAGTGGCAGGCAGAACGCGCCTTCGACCGCCTCGACAAAGGTGCGCTGCTCGCGCAGGATGAAGCGCTGGCTGCGGGCCAGGCCGAAATTGGCGCGCGCCTCGTCGTCGGCGCGCAGGCGGGCGCGATACGCTTCGTAAGCGGCCAGCGAGTCGAACGCCACCAGTCCCCACGCCTCGTCGTTGGTACCCTCGTGCGGCAGGAAGTAGCCGAGCAGGTGGCCACCGAGGCGCGGGATGATGCGGCCCCAGTTTTCGGCATACAGGCGGAAGGTATCGCGCTGAAACGGGTCGATCTGGTAGTGGATAAAGCAGGTAATGGTCATGCTGGCCTCGGTCGTTGAATGTAGCGACAAGATAGCTGGCGGCGAGATCGAATGCTTCGGCGTGGAACGAAGTGTCGGCCCACGCCTATTGTCTCGATTTAGTCCGACCCAGCCATGGGGAGCAGTCCTACTCAGATTACCAAACCAAATGGAAAAATGACTGCTCACCCACACCAATCGAGGAGATGATATGAACACCAAATTGACAGCATGGATCGTCGCAGCACTGATGAGCGCCAGCGCCGTGGCACAGACCAGCGGTACGACTACCGGTACAGGTTCCGGCAGTGGTACCGGTTCAGGCAGCAGCAGCCAGACCGGCACCAGCGGCAGCACCGGGGCCAGCGGCACGGGTAGCGGTCAATCCGGCGCCAGCGGCACCAGCAACAGTGGGCGCACCGGCAGCAGTGGCACGAGTGGCACCAGTGGCACCAGTGGCCAAACCGGCACCAGCGGCAGCGGTCAAAGCGGTACCGGCGGACAATCGGGCAGCGGTAGCACCGGTAGCCGAAGCAGCGGTACGGGTAGCATGGGTACCGGCACTACCAGTGGCAGCAGCGGCACCGGCAGCGCAGGCAGCCAATCGGGCTCGATGGGAAATGGCAGCGGCAGCAGCGCCAGCGGTAACAGCGGCAGCAACACCGACCCGCAATCGAAACAGAAAAACCGCGGCTCGAAAAACGGCACCAGCGGCAGCAACAGCAGCACCAACAGCGGCGAACGTAATCAACAACAGTCCACGCAAGGTCGCTGAGCAACGTCGCAGTAGAGCAAAAAAAAGGGCCGCAATTGCGGCCCTGCTTTCAACCAGGCTTAACGAAGATGATCGTCGTCCTCGATCTCGGTCTGGATCACGCTGACCGGCTTGCCCTTGGCCAGGCGCCACACCAGCACCGCGTAGCCCGACAGGCCGTACCCGATAAACAGCGGGAACATCACCTTGGGCGGGTCGATCGAGATCAGGGCGAAGAACAGCGCGATCAGGAAGACCGTGATGAACGGTACCGACTTGCGGAAATTGACGTCCTTGAAGCTGTAGAACGGCACGTTGGTGACCATGGTCAGGCCGGCAAACACGGCAATGCCCCACGACACCCAGGCCAGGTCCAGGCCGGAGACGTCCTGGTCCACCATCAGCAGCACGAAACCGGCCACCAGCGCGGCGGCCGACGGCGATGGCAAGCCCTGGAAGAAGCGCTTGTCGACCACGGCGATATTGGTGTTGAAGCGGGCCAGGCGCAGCGCGGCGCCAGCGCAATACACGAACGCAGCGATCCAGCCCAGCTTGCCCAGGCCGCGCAGCGACCATTCGTAAATCACCAATGCCGGCGCGGCGCCGAACGAGACCATGTCGGCCAGGCTGTCGTACTGGGCGCCGAATTCGCTCTGGGTATTGGTGAGCCTTGCCACGCGGCCGTCGAGGCCGTCAAGCACCATGGCGATGAAGATCGCCCAGGCCGAATATTCGAATTTCTGGTTCATCGCCATGACGATGGCGTAGAAGCCGCAGAACAGCGCGGCGGTCGTAAAGGCGTTGGGCAGCAGGTAAATGCCGCGCGGGCGGGGACGGTCGAGGTCTTCCCCCCTGGCCCTGCGCGCAAAACGGCTGAAACGCGACGTCTTGGGCAGTTTGGCTTTGGCAGCGGCGTTCTTGGCGCGGCGACGCGGGAAGTTCGGCATAGGGTTCCAGTACGGTTAATGTTTTTTGTTGCTTCATCATTATAGTGGAGCCGAACCTAAAACAGGGAGCCGCATCCGCAGCGCCCATTGTGCACGCGATAGCCTATTTGAAGCGCACCTTGCCCACCGCGCGCATATTCAGCGTGGTCTCGCCCGGCTCGAAGCTCGGCTCTTCCACCGCTGACGCCGCCGACAACGACGATGCCCGCATCATGGGGGCCGGTGGCGCGGGCGGCGCGGCGCGGTCGGTGTAGTTGCCCGAACCCTCAAAATCCATCACTTCCACGACCGCATCGGCAGGATCACGCCCCATGGCGGCGGCCACGGCGCGCACGCGCTGGTTGAGGTTGGCATAGGTAGCGGCGATGCGCTCGTCGTCGAGTTTCTGGGCGGTGGCTGGCGAGAGGCTGAAGTACAAGTTGGACAACCCCAGCAAGCCCTGCCCGGCAGCGACGGTCTTGGGCAAACCGGCCAGGTTGGTGGTGGTCACGCGCAGACTTTGTGTGACGCGCCAGCCGCTGGGCACGCGCGACTGGGTACTCGCCGGCGTGGTCTGCTCGGGATAGACGGGATAGGTGGAATATGATTCAGTCTTGAAGCTCGCTTGCGGGTCGGCCTGCTTGAGCAGTGCCAGCCCCTGCTTCATCTTCTGGTTCACGCGCGACTGCGCGAGCGCCTTGTCCTTGTTGGTTTCCTCGGCGGTCATCGTGATCGATGCCTGGTCGTTGGCCTGGCGCACCGTGCCGGTTGCCGGCAGGACGATCAGCATGCCGCTGCTCGGCAGGGGCGCCGGGGCTGCGTTGGCAGCGGTAGTTGCGGCGAGGAGAATGGCGGTGACAGCGAGTTTGGACATCATGGCAGTTTCCTGGTTGATATAAAAGCAACCGGGACTCTACCATGATGTTTGCCCTAAAACATCACCTCATCACCTTATTTAAAGCGCACCTTGCCCACCAGGCGCATTTCCAGCGTGGTCTCGCCCGGCTCGAAGCTCGGCTCGGCCACTTCCATGCTGTCGGCCGCCTTGGCGCGCATCATCATCGGTGCGGCAGCACGGGCGCCTTCCTGCGCATAGTTGCCCGAACCTTCGAAGTCCACCGTTTCCAGCACGGCATCGCCAACCTTGCGGCCCATGGCGGTCGCGATCGAATTGATGCGCTCGTTCAGGTTTTTATACGTGGCGGCAATGCGCTGTTCGTCGAGCTTCTTCGTGGTTTCCGGCGCCAGGCCGAAATTGAGATTATTCAAAGTCAGCACCTTCTGGGCGGCGGCGGCGGTCTTCGGCAGCGCTTCCAGGTTGGTGGTGGTCACTTCCACGTACTGGCCCACGCGCCACGAGGTCGGCACGCGTGGCTTGGCGACCTGACCATTTGCGAGCGGACGGTCTTCCGGGTACACCGGGTAGGTGTAATAGCCCTGGGTTTTCAGGCTCGCTTGCGGGTCGGCTTTTTTCAGAATGTCGACGCCCTGCTTCATCTTCTGGTTCACGCGCGACGCGGCAGCGGCCTTGTCCTTGTCCTGCTCTTCGATGGCAAACGTAGCAACGGCCTGGTCATTGGCATGCTTGACTTCACCGAAGGCCGGCACGACCACCAGCGCGCCGGTGGTCGGCAGTGCATCGGCAGCCTGGGCGGCGCCGGTCAGTGCGAGGGTGACAGCAGCGGCTGCGGCGAGGTGTTTGATGACGGTCATGGCGAACTCCGGTTAAAGTTAGGAAAAAGTTAAATACTGGGCAAACTTTAACCGAATTTACATGATGCAACTGTAAGACATGGTGAGTGTTTGTAACAGAGCGCACCTAACCACGCGAAAAAAAAGCCGGCTTGCGCCGGCTTCTCGTATGCAGAAAAACGCTTAGTTCTTCGACTGGTCAACCATCTTGTTCTTGGCGATCCACGGCATCATGGCGCGCAGCTTGGCGCCGACTTCTTCGATCTGGTGTTCCGAGTTCAGGCGGCGACGCGAGATCAGGGTTGGCGCACCGGCCTTGTTTTCCAGGATGAAGGACTTGGCGTATTCGCCGGTCTGGATGTCTTTCAGGCACTGGCGCATCGCGTCCTTGGTGGCCGAGGTGACCACCTTAGGACCGGTCACGTACTCGCCGTATTCGGCGTTGTTCGAGATCGAGTAGTTCATGTTGGCGATGCCGCCTTCGTAGATCAGGTCGACGATCAGTTTCAGTTCGTGCAGGCACTCGAAGTACGCCATTTCAGGCGCGTAACCGGCTTCGGTCAGGGTTTCGAAACCGGCCTTGATCAGCTCGACAGCGCCACCGCACAGCACGGCCTGTTCGCCGAACAGGTCGGTTTCGGTTTCTTCGCGGAAGTTGGTTTCGATGATGCCGGCACGGCCGCCGCCGTTGGCCGAGGCGTACGACAGGGCGATGTCACGCGCGGTGCCGGACTTGTCCTGGTACACGGCGATCAGGTGTGGCACGCCGCCGCCCTGGGTGTAGGTAGCGCGCACGGTGTGGCCTGGTGCTTTCGGCGCGACCATGATCACGTCGAGGTCGGCGCGTGGCACGACCTGGCCGTAGTGGACGTTGAAGCCGTGGGCGAAGGCCAGTACCGCGCCTTGCTTGGCGTGCGGGGCGATGTTTTCGTTGTAGACCTGGGCGATGTTCTCGTCCGGCAGCAAAATCATGATGACGTCGGCAGCCTTGACGGCCTCATTGACTTCCGCCACTTTCAGGCCGGCTTGCTCAACCTTGTTCCACGAAGCGCCACCCTTGCGCAGGCCAACGGTGACGTTGACGCCCGACTCGGACAGATTTTGCGCGTGTGCATGACCTTGCGAACCGTAGCCGATGATGGCAACGTTTTTACCCTTGATCAGGGAGAGGTCGGCGTCTTTGTCGTAGAAAACTTTCATGATAATTCCTTGGTATTTTGTATGGTAAACAGGTACTTGCTGTATGCGGTACCGGGATTAAACTTTGAGGATGCGTTCGCCGCGTCCGATGCCGGAACCGCCGGTACGTACCGTCTCGAGAATCGAGGCGCGGTCGATCGAATCGATGAACGCGTCGAGCTTGGTCTTGGCGCCGGTCAGTTCGATCGTGTAGGACTTTTCGGTGACGTCGATGATGCGACCACGGAAGATGTCCGCCGTGCGCTTCATTTCTTCACGTTCCTTGCCCACGGCGCGCACCTTGATGAGCATGAGCTCGCGTTCGATGTGCTGGCCTTCGGTCAGGTCCACCACCTTTACCACCTCGATCAGGCGATTCAGGTGCTTGGTGATCTGTTCGATGATGTCATCCGAGCCGCTGGTGACGATGGTCATGCGCGACAGTGTCGCGTCTTCGGTCGGCGCCACGGTCAGCGTTTCGATGTTGTAGCCCCGGGCCGAGAACAGGCCGACCACGCGCGACAGCGCACCGGCTTCGTTTTCCAGCAAGACAGAGATAATGTGTCGCATCTTATAAGTCCTCCGAACCGAGCAGCATTTCAGAGAGGCCCTTGCCTGCCTTGACCATCGGCCACACGTTTTCTGACTGGTCGGTGATGAAGTTCATGAACACCAGCTTGTCTTTCATGCCGAACGCATCGCGCAGCGCGCCATCGACGTCGCCCGGTTTTTCGATGCGCATGCCGACGTGGCCATAGGCCTCGGCCAGCTTCTCGAAGTTGGGCAGCGAATCCATGTACGACTCGGAGTAGCGCGAACCGTAGTCGATCTGCTGCCACTGCCGGACCATGCCCAAAAAGCGGTTGTTGAGCATGATGATCTTCGGCGTCAGGTGGTATTGCTTGCAGGTGGCGAGCTCCTGGATGCACATCTGGATCGAGCCTTCGCCGGTAATGCAGGCAACCGTCGCATCCGGGTTGGCCATCTGCACGCCCATGGCGTACGGCAGGCCCACGCCCATGGTGCCCAGGCCGCCCGAGTTGATCCAGCGCTTGGGCTTGTCGAACGGGTAGTACTGCGCGGCCCACATCTGGTGCTGGCCCACGTCGGACGTGATGAAGGCGTCGCCCTTGGTGATTTCCCATACTTTTTGCACGACCGACTGCGGCTTGATGACCAAATCCGAACCGGCGAATTTCAGGCAATCCTTGCCGCGCCATTCGGCGATCTGCTTCCACCAGTCCTTGAGCGCAGGCGCGTTTGGCTTGGCTTCGCTGGCGTCGAGCTGGGCCAGGAATTCGATCAGCACATCCTTGACGTTGCCGACGATGGGAATATCGACTTTCACCCGCTTGGAAATCGACGACGGGTCGATGTCGACGTGGATGATCTTGCGCGGGCTGGAGGCAAAGTGTTTCGGGTTGCCGATCACGCGGTCGTCGAAACGGGCGCCGATGGCGATCAGGACGTCGCAATGCTGCATCGCCATGTTCGCTTCGTAGGTGCCGTGCATGCCGGGCATGCCGAGGAAATTCTCGCTCGAGGCGCGGTACGCGCCCAGGCCCATCAACGTGTTGGTGACCGGGAAGCCGAGCTTGTCGACCAGCTTGTTGAGCTCGTCGGAAGCGCTGGCCAGGATCACGCCGCCGCCGGTGTAGATCATCGGGCGTTCGGCTTGCAGCAGCAACTGCACTGCCTTGCGGATCTGGCCGGCGTGGCCCTTGTCCACCGGCTTGTACGAACGCATCTCGACCTCTTTCGGGTACGAGTACGTCGTCTTGTGCATCGAGATATCCTTCGGGATGTCGACCAGCACGGGGCCGGGACGGCCGGTGCGGGCGATGAAGAACGCTTTCTTGACGGTTTCCGCCAAATCCTTGACGTCCTTGACGAGGAAATTGTGCTTGACCACGGGACGGGTGATACCGACCGTGTCGCATTCCTGGAAGGCATCCTGGCCGATGGCGTGGCTGGGCACCTGGCCCGAGATCACGACCATGGGAATGGAATCCATGTAAGCGGTGGAAAGACCTGTGACAGCATTGGTGACACCCGGACCGGACGTGACCAGCGCGACACCAACCTTGTTCGAACTGCGCGAATAGGCGTCGGCGGCATGGACTGCGGCCTGCTCATGGCGTACCAGAACGTGTTGGAATTTGTCTTGCTTGAAGATGGCGTCGTAGATATACAGGACGGCGCCGCCGGGATAGCCGAAGACGTGCTCGACGCCCTCTTCCGCGAGGCAGCGCACCAGTATTTCGGCGCCAGTGAGTTGGTTACCAGAGGACTGGTTACCAGATTGCGAAGATGCTTCGTTATTCATGAAACATTCCTTTCAAGGTCCATTGGAGATTGATCGGATGTTCTTCCCTCGCGAAATACGCCACCCCCTACAGCTTGCCCGATGTCCCTTTGTCATGCGGTCACGACCACCTCTTCCGCCAACCGTAGTGACGGGCAAAGTGGCGCTAAAACGCATATAGTCGTTTCGCCGGAATTTCTGTAGCGGTTGTGCCTACCTCTCGCGCTTGTGGCGCGGGTCAGAACAAACTGCCTACATATGAAAGCGCGTCATGTCGATGGCGGCGTTGTGTGCCTGCTGCGAGATGACCATACAGCTTCGGGGTGTTCAAAGCGTCCCATACGGTACACCTGATGCACCATTTTGAGCAAGAACAAAGTAGAAAAAGGCTAGTTACCGGTGCAAAAAATGGGTGGATCGACGTAAAACCATGCAAATACGTGGGATTTTTGCTAGGATGCGGTCAGTTTTCCACAACCTCCAGCATGGCCACAGACAAAGAACTCTCCGACTTCCTCGAGAACGTCGAACGGCGCGCCTTCAAGCAAGCGGTCTACGCGGTGCGCAAGGACGAATCGGCCCTGGACATCGTGCAGGACGCGATGATCAAGCTCGCCGAAAAATACGGCGACAAGCCGGCCGCCGAGCTGCCCATGCTGTTCCAGCGCATCCTGCAAACCACCATCCTCGACTACTTCCGCCGCGAAAAGGTCCGCAATACCTGGGTCACGCTGTTTTCCGGCATGGGTTCGTCGAAAGATGGCGAGGACGATTTTGATATACTGGAATCTTTCGCCGAGGAAGGTTCTGAGGCTGCCGAATCGTCCGCCGACAAGGTCGAGCGCCAGCAAATGCTGGAATTGATCGATAACGAGGTACAAAAGCTTCCGGCGCGTCAACGAGAAGCGTTCCTCATGCGTTATTGGCAGGACATGGATGTGGCTGAAACAGCCGAAGCAATGGGATGTTCCGAAGGGAGCGTGAAGACGCATTGCTCACGCGCAACTCACGCACTGGCCGCCTCGCTCAAAGCCTTGGGAATTAAATTATGAACACCGACGATCTGAACTTCGCGTACAAGGTACGCCACGCGCTCAACGAGCGGCTCGACGACCTGCCCGCTGCCACCACCGACCGGCTGGCGCAGGCGCGCAAGCTGGCCATGGCGCGCAAGAAAGCCCACGTGGCGGCGCCGCTCGCCGTGCGCCAGTCCCGCTTTGCCATCGCCAGCAATAACGATGGCGGCGGCGTGCTGTCGCAAGGGTTCGGCTGGCTCGGCCGCATGGGCGTGGCGCTGCCGCTGCTGCTGCTGGTCGGCGGCCTGACCGGCATCTATCACTTCGAAGAGCAGCAACGCATTGCCGACCTGGCCGAGATGGACGCCGCCGTGCTGTCCGACGAGTTGCCGCCCACGGCCTACCTCGACCACGGCTTCAATGCCTACCTGGCGCAGAGCGAGCGATAATGGCGGTCAGCGGTTCGGCCGGCATGGGCATCGCCGCACTGGCGGTGTTAGCGGTAGCAGCAGGTAGTGCGGCATGGATCGGTCCGAGCGCGAATGCGCCCTCGGCGCTCGCTGGCGCCCTGCCCGGGACGCCAGCCGCACCTGAAAAAACCCTGTGGAAAGACCTCACGCCAGCGCAGAAGATTGCGCTCGAGCCGCTCGCTGCCGAGTGGGACCAGGTCGAACCGATCCGCAAGCAGAAATGGCTGGCGATTGCCAAGCGCTACACCGCAATGAAGCCCGACGAGCAGTTGCGGGTGCAGGAACGCATGCGCGAATGGGTGCGCATGACGCCGGAAGAGCGGCGCCAGGTGCGCGAGAACTTTGCCCGTGCGCAAAAGGTCGATCCGTCGAAAAAATCCACGCAGTGGGAAAACTACCAGCAACTGTCCGACGAGCAGAAGCAGCAACTGGCAGCCAGGGCTGCCAACAAGAAACAGTTGGCCAACCTGGCCACGCCGTCGCAAAGCAAGCAACAGTTGCCCACGCCGATCAAGCCGCACCTGGCGCCGCCGGCCACGCCAGCGCCGGCGCCCGTGCCATGGCTCGATCCGGCCACCGGCCAGCCGTGGCCCGATGCGTCGAACGTCGCGCCGGTGATTGCACCAACGCCGGCCACCACGCCGCCCGTGGTTGCGCCGGCAACCGCTCCCCAGCCTCCAGCTCCGCCGGCGCCCGTCGCGCCAGCCATCCCCGATGCTGCCAAATAACGCTACGACCTTGCCTACCGTCAAACGCCGCCTGGTATCGATGGTGTACGAATTCCTGCTGGCATTCGCCGTCTTGTTCCTGCCTTTCCTGATCTTCGAAATGCTGACCGGCGCCAGTCATGCGCCCTTGGTTGAACACCTGCGCCAGGTACTGGCATTCGTCGTACTCGGCATCTACTTTGTGCACCAGTGGACGCGCAAAGGCCAGACCCTGGCCATGCGCACCTGGCGCCTCAGGCTGATCCACCCGGGCCACGAGCGCGTGGCGCCGCGCGTGGCCATGCTGCGCTACCTGCTGTGCTGGTTGTGGGTATTGCCGGCAGTGATAGTGTGCGGCGTATTCGGCTTGCAGCACTGGCAGGCGCTCGGTACTGTGCTGGCCGGAATTTTGCTGTGGTCGCTGACCGCGTTGCTGGACAAGGACCGCCAGTTCCTGCACGACCGACTGGCCGGCACCCGGCTGGTGCAACTGCCGGCGCCGCCGAAAAAACACAAGACGCCGGTTCATCCGGGCTGAAGCGTCGTTCCGCCTACTCCCACACGTCTGTAAGCATTCATCCTATATCCGCCGGTTGCGCCTGGATTTGTAATACATGCATCGTCAACTTTGATCTGCATGAGGTGAATTCGTGGACTTTCAACTGAAAGATGTGATGGAGGCGGTCGGGCCATCGGCCGCACTGGCGTTTGCCGCCTGGCTTTTCCTGCAATTGCTGCAGCAGCGTTATTCGGCGTCGTATGCGCGTTACCGGGAACTGGTGGAATCGTTCCGCAGCGATTCCGAAGGCAAGCGCCGCCAGGTGCTGCAAGAAGAAATCGAGATCTACCGCAAACGCGTGGTGTACATGCTGTACTCCACCAATATCGGCATCGGCGCGGCGATCCTGTTATTGCTGGCGCTGGTCATCAGCGGCCTGGACGCAATGGTGCAAGTGGAATGGTTCAAATACGTGGGCGGCGCAGCGATCGTGATGGGATTGTTCCTGGTGATACCGGCGGCGATCCTGATGATCATCGAGAACCAGATGATACGGCGGCCGATCGAGCTGGAACTGGCCGACCTGGAAGAATTTCAGGGCTCATCCGAGCCGGTACTATCGGCACAGCAAGGGCGAAAAACCTTGGCGCCGCAATAAGTTTGTCATAAATGCTTGTAATTATTGAATTATAATAAGTACAAGCCTTGTGGTATCCACTACAAGGCGGTGCACCTACCAGTGCAATCTTCCTGCCAACCATCCTGGACACCACATGAAACTTACAAAAATGAAACTTCTGGCAGCACTGATCGTTGGCGCTTCCGCCATGCCTGCAATGGCCGTGCCGCTGTTCGGCGTGACCTACGCTGGTGACTTTTCGCCGACCGCCATCAACAACTCCGGCCAGGTCGTTGGCCGCGTCGCCGGCGCAACCGTGTTGTACAGCGGCAGCAGCCTGTCGGTCCTCGGTGGCAGCAACATGGTGGTGACCGGCATCAATGATGCCGCCACTGTCGTGGGCTACCAAACCTCGAACACCGGCGTGCGCCAGGCGTTCATCCAGTCCAATGGCACCCTCACCAACATCGGCGCCGCCAGCGTGGACGTGGGCGATCTGTCAATCAACAATGCGGGCCAAGTGGCCGGCAGCTTCGGTGTGGCGGGCGACCAGCGCCACGCCTTCCTGTACCAGGATGGTACTTTGACCGACCTCAACCAGGGACAGGCTGCGCCTTTCGAGGGGTCGGCCACCGCCATCAACAACCAGGGCCAGATCGCTGGCACCGCCGGCGAATACTCGTGGTCGGCCACCCCGGTCATCTACGCCAATGGCACCACCACGCCACTGGCCAACAGCCGCCCCGATGGCTACCAGATTTACGCCAGCGGCATCAGCGACAACAGTGATGTCCTGCTCAATGGCCGTTATGGCCCAAGCGGCAGCATCGAGAGTTTTGTCTATTCGAAGGGTGTGCTGACCAACATCGGCGAGTTCAGCGGCCTCGACATCAACGGCTCATCGCTGGTGGTGGGTACCAACGCCTTGGGCGGCGGTTCGGCGCACCTGTGGGACAGCGGCACGCTGTACAACCTGAACAGCCTCATCGATCCGGCTTCGGGCTGGTATCTGCAGTCGGCCGTCGGCATCAACGACAACAACCAGATTGCCGCGTTCGGCTGCCGTACCACTGGCGCACTGGAGTGCGGTACCCTGATCCTGTCGGCGCAAGGCGTCTCCGCAGTGCCGGAGCCAACTACCTACGCCATGATGCTTGGCGGCCTGGGCATGCTCGGCTTCATGGCGCGCCGTCGCCGCGCGGCCAAAAGCACCGCTTAATGTAATAAGAAGTAATCAGAAGCGCTCGTGATCCTGCAGGTAGCGCCACTCGCCTGCAGGCAAGCTCGACATGGCGATCCGGCCGATGCGGATGCGCTTCATCGACACCACCTCCAGGCCCACCATCTTGCACATGTGCTCGATCTGGCCGGGCTTGGGGGCTTTCACCGCGAAGCGCAGACGGTTCTCGTTCTGCCAGCTGACCTTGATCGGTGGCAGCGGCTTGCCGTTGAATGGCAAACCGTGGTTCAGCAGCGCCAGGCCGTTGTCGCGGATCTGGCCGCCCACTTCCACGATAATTTCTTCTTCGATCTTGCTCGAATCATCGACCAGCTTGCGCGTCACGCGGAAGTCCTGGGTGAAAATCAAGAGGCCACTGGCCTTGGTCTCCAGCGGCGTAGTCAAGGTCAGGTTGGCGAAGTGACGTTTCAGTACGCGCTGCGCCGGCGCCGTGCGCGTGAGTGACGCCGGCTGCAGCAGGTGGAGCGCCTGCTGGCCGTCCTTGCCGACGCCTCCATTCACCCCGGCCGGCTTGTGCAGCAGCAGCGTGACCGGCACGATTTCCAGCAAGGTGGCGTCGTCGGCCACCGTGATCTGCTGCTCGGCCGTGACGCGTGCGCCGGCGTCTTCCACCAGCACACCATCGACACTGACGTAACCGCCCTCGATATAAACCTCGGCCTCGCGGCGCGAGCACGGGCGTTCCTCGGCCAGGCGCTTGGCCAGGCGCACGGTGTTGTCGTTGTCCTTGTCAGGGGTGTTCATCCGAAAAAATCTCCAAATACGGTAATCGCGCGATCGATATCGTCGCGCGTGGCATCCATGTGCGTGACGATGCGCAGCCGGGGCGCCATCGACACGCGAATGCGGGTCAGTTGCAGCACGTCGTTCAAGCCCTGGCATACGAACGCGGGAATGTCGACGTAAAAAATATTGGTCTGCGGCGTGCTGACCTTGATGTTCTTCATCTTGGCCAGTTCGCCGGCAAAGTAGGCAGCGTTGGCATGGTCGTCCGCCAGGCGGCCGATATTGTGTTCGAGCGCGTACAGGCCGCCGGCGGCAATCATGCCGGCCTGGCGCATGCCGCCGCCGAGCATCTTGCGCCAGCGCCTGGCTTCCTTGATCAGGGGCCGGGTGCCGCACAGGATCGAGCCGACCGGCGCCCCGAGACCTTTCGACAAACAGATCGAGGCGCTGTCGAAACCGGCCAGCGCCTCGCGCGGACTCACGCCCAGCTTGACGGCGGCGTTGCACAGGCGCGCGCCGTCGAGGTGCGTGGCCAGGCCCTTGTCATGCGCCAGCTTGGTGGCCGCGCCGGTGGTGTCGAGGCTCAGCACCCGGCCGCCGATGGTGTTTTCCAGCGCCAGCAGGCGCGTGCGCGCGAAATGAAAATCGTCGGGCTTGATGTAGGCGGCGATGTCGTCGAGCGCGATGCTGCCGTCGGGCTGGTTGATGATCGGCTGCGGCTGGATGCTGCCCAACACGGCTGCACCACCGCCTTCGTACTTGTAAGTGTGCGCTTCCTGGCCGACCAGGTATTCGTCGCCGCGGCCGCAGTGGACCAGCAGCGCCAGCAGGTTGCTCTGGGTGCCGGACGGCGCGAACAGCGCATCCTCGTAGCCGAACAGGTCGGCGGCATATTCCTGCAGGCGGTTGACGGTGGGGTCGTCGCCGTAGACATCGTCGCCGACTTCCGCTGCGTTCATGGCGGCGCGCATGGCCGCGCTGGGGCGGGTGACAGTGTCGCTGCGCAGGTCCAGCCAGTTTTCATGATGCTCAGCCATCGTGCCCTGCCCCTTTGAAGTTATACCTGCTCTGTAAAGAACCGCTTGTCCATTTCCTGCAAACCTACCGTGTCGAGTACTTCCTTCAACCGCTCGGCAGGCCGCTGGCGCGGCAGGTTCTTGTACGTGGCGATAATCAGCTCGTTTTTCATCGAGTGCTCCCAGCCCACCAGCTCCGTCACCGTCACCTGGTAGCCATGCGCTTCCAGTTGCAGGCAGCGCAGCACGTTGGTGATCTGGCTGCCGAATTCGCGCGTGTGGATCGGGTGGCGCCAGATTTCCGACAGCGCCGACTTGCCCATCGATTGGCCCTTGTTCTTCTTCAGCACCGACGCCACCTCGGCCTGGCAGCACGGCACCAGCACCAGGTGTTGCGCCCGCTTTTGCAGCGCGAAATCGATGGCGTCGTCGGTAGCGGTGTTACAGGCATGCAGCGCGGTGACGATGTCGATTTGCGGCGGCAGCAGGTTCGACTCGGTGGACTCGGCCACCGACAGCGGCAGGAACGACATGCCGGGGAAGTCGAATTGCGCGGCCAGTTGCTGCGAGCGCGCGACCAGTTCTTCGCGCGTCTCGATGCCGTAGATGTGCGAGCCTGCTTCGAGCGCCTTGAAGAACAGGTCGTAGATGATGAAGCCCAGGTACGACTTGCCGGCGCCGTGATCGACCAGCGACACATGGCCCTTGGCGGCCAGCACGTCTTTGAGCAGCGGCTCGATGAACTGGTACAGGTGGTAGACCTGTTTCAGCTTGCGGCGGCTGTCCTGGTTCATCTTGCCGTCGCGCGTGAGGATGTGCAGTTCCTGCAGCAGCGCCACGGTCTGGCCTTCGCGGATTTCCGGCATGTTGTCGGCGCCGGTGACTGTCGTGCCGATTTTACCGGCGCCAATCTTTGGTGCTACCGGCTTCTTTGCACCGGCCTTGGCAGACGCCATATCAGTGGCTGCCTTCGCTGGCGTGGTTGATCGTGTATTTCGGGATCTCGATCACCATGTCTGCATCGGCCACCACGGCCTGGCACGACAGGCGCGACACGGCTTCCAGGCCCCAGGCCTTGTCCAGCATGTCCTCTTCGGTTTCGCTCGCTTCGTTCAGCGACTCGATCCCCTCGCGCACCAGCACGTGGCAGGTGGTGCAGGCGCACGATTTTTCGCACGCGTGCTCGATGTTGATGTCGTTCTCGAGCATGATGTCGCACAGGGTCTGGCCCGGCTTGGCTTCAACGACGGCGCCGTCCGGGCACAGTTTGGCGTGGGGCAGGAATACGATTTGTGGCACTTGATACCTCTACATTAAATTTGGCGCCGCCGTCATCCTCGCGAACGCGGGGATCCATGGACACTTGACTTAGCCGGCTCAGTATGGATTCCCGCGTGCGCGGGAATGACGGATTTTCGGCTAATGGTTTTTTACGTCTTACACAACCTGGTCCAACGCCTTGCCCGCCAGCGCGCTGCGCACGCTGCGGTCCATCCGGCGCGACGCGAATTCTTCGGTGCCGTGGGCCAGCGCTTCCACTGCCGCTTTCACGGCGCCGTGGTCTGCTGCGCCGCTTTGCGATTTGGCCAGCACGTCGCGGGTGGCAGCGAGCAGCGCGTCAACCGATGCGCGTTCCTCACCGGACAGCAGCGCAGCGTCTTCATCGAGCGCCGCCTGCGTGGCCAGCAGGATGCGTTCCGCTTCCACCTGCTCTTCGCGCAGTGCGCGGGCGATCATGTCCACGTCGGCCGATTTATACGACTCTTGCAGCATGCGCGCGACGTCGTCGTCACCGAGGCCATAAGCCGGCTTGACGCTGATCGACGCCTCCACGCCCGAACGCAATTCGCGCGCAGACACCGACAGCAAGCCATCTGCATCGACCTGGTACGTGATGCGGATGCGCGCCGCGCCGGCGGCCATCGGCGGAATGCCGCGCAGCTCGAAGCGGGCCAGCGAACGGCAGTCGGTTACCAGTTCGCGCTCGCCCTGCAACACGTGCACGGCCAGGGCAGTCTGGCCGTCCTTGAAGGTCGTGAATTCCTGCGCACGCGCGCACGGAATGGTCGAATTGCGCGGAATGATTTTTTCCACCAGCCCGCCCATGGTCTCGATGCCGAGCGACAGCGGGATCACGTCGAGCAGCAGCCAGTCGTCGCCGGCGGCGCGATTGCCGGCCAGCAGATTGGCCTGCACGGCGGCGCCGAGCGCCACGACTTTATCGGGATCGATATTGGCGTGCGGGGTGGTATGGAAGTACTCGCCCACCGCGCGCTGCACGTGCGGCATGCGCGTGGCGCCGCCGACCATGACTACGCCGTCGACGTCGTCCGGATCGATGCTGGCGTCGCGCAGCGCTTTCCTGATCGCGTTCATGGTCTTGACGACCAGGTGCCTGGTGATCTCGTGGAAGGTCTCGGCCGTGATGCGCAGGTGGACTTCCTCGCCCGAGTTGAGGATCGCATCGACCGTCACTTCGGCTTTGCTCGACAGCAGTTCCTTGGCCTCGCGCGCCTTGATCATCAGGGTGGCAGTGTCTTCATCGGACAGTGGCGCGAGCTTTTCCTGCTGGTGGATGTAGCAGAACAGGCGGTGGTCGAAGTCGTCGCCGCCCAGGGCGGAATCGCCACCGGTGGCCAGTACTTCGAACACGCCTTTCGACAGGCGCAGGATCGAGATGTCGAAGGTGCCGCCACCGAGGTCGTACACCGCGTACACGCCTTCGGAACCGTTATCGAGGCCGTAGGCAATCGCTGCAGCAGTCGGCTCCGACAGCAAACGCAGCACGTTGATGCCGGCCAGTTGCGCGGCGTCCTTGGTGGCCTGGCGCTGGGCGTCGTCGAAGTATGCTGGCACGGTGATCACCGCGCCCACCAGGTCGTCGCCGAGCGAATCTTCGGCGCGCTGGCGCAGGGTGGCCAGGATTTGCGCCGAAATCTCCACCGGGCTTTTCACGCCAGCGACGGTTTTCAGCTGCACCATGCCGGGCGTGTCCTGGAAATCGTACGGCATGTTTTCCACGTAGGCGATATCGGCCAGGCCGCGTCCCATGAAGCGCTTGACCGAGACGATGGTGTTCTTCGGGTCGGTCGCTTGCGCCTGCTGGGCCTTGTAGCCGATGTTGGCATGGCCGTTGGGCAGGTAGCGCACCACGGACGGCAGCAGCGTGCGGCCCTCCTCGTCAGCCAGCACTTCTGGAATGCTGTTGCGCACAGTGGCAACGAGCGAATTGGTGGTACCAAGGTCGATCCCGACCGCCAGCCGATGCTGGTGCGGTGCGGTGGACATGCCTGGTTCGGAGATTTGCAGAAGTGCCATGGGTGGAACCTGTATTCTTGTTGGTTTGCCTGAGCGGTGACAGCAACCTGCGGAGCTTGCGCAAGCCCCGCAGGCGTCAGGCTTCGATTGCTTCGAAGGCGAAGCGGACTTCTTCGCCGAATTTTTCGAGGAACATCAGCGCGCGCACGCCCTGGGCGGCGCCGACGTAGTCGGCGGCATCGAGCTGCTGTTCGATCTCGGCCAGCTGCGCCTTGCGGGCGGCGCGCAGGTCGCGGTCGAGCGCATCGAGGGCGTCGCTGTCTTTCGCCGCGCGGGCGTCGCCCAGCGCTTCGCGCCATTCCATCTGCTGCATAAGGAACGCCACCGGCATCGCGGTATTCGACTCGGTTTGCAGATCGACGCCGTGCAGTTCGCACAGGTACTGGGCGCGCTTTTGCGGATTTTTCAGCGTTTGATACGCCTCGTTGGCGCGCGTGGCCCACTGCATGGCGACGCGCTTTTCAGCGTCGGTCGCGCCCACGAATTTGTCGGGATGAACCCGGCTCTGCACGTCGCGGTAGGCGTTGTCGAGCGCGCCGGTATCGACGGCAAAGCGCTGTGGCAGCTGGAACAGCTCGTAATGATTTTGCATAAGCGATTAAATGCGGAAGCTCTCGCCGCAACCACAAGCGTCTTTTTCGTTCGGATTATGGAACTTGAAGCCTTCGTTCAAGCCTTCGCGTGCGAAGTCCAGCTCGGTGCCATCGATGTACGGCAGGCTTTTCGGATCGACAAACACTTTGACGCCGTGCGACTCGAAGACGCTGTCCTCGTCGGCCTTCTCATCGACATATTCGAGCTTGTACGCCAGGCCCGAGCAACCGGTGGTGCGCACGCCAAAACGCAAACCGACGCCCTTGCCGCGGCGTTCGATGTAGCGATTGATGTGCTTGGCTGCTTTTTCGGTCAGGGTAATTGCCATGGTGTTTCTCCGTTACGTCCCCGAAGGGACGCGTATTTCACTTGACGTTAAGCTGCAACCGCTGGGTGCTTGGCTTGATAATCTTGCACAGCGGCTTTGATCGCGTCTTCTGCCAGGATCGAGCAGTGGATCTTGACCGGTGGCAGCGCCAGTTCTTCGGCGATTTGCGTGTTCTTGATGGCCAGTGCCTGGTCCAGGGTTTTGCCCTTGACCCATTCGGTTACCAGCGAGCTCGAGGCGATAGCCGAACCGCAGCCATACGTCTTGAACTTGGCATCTTCGATCAGGCCATCGGCGCCAACCTTGATTTGCAGTTTCATCACGTCGCCGCAGGCCGGCGCGCCGACCATGCCGGTGCCGATGCTGTCATCGCCCTTGTCGAAAGCGCCGACGTTGCGTGGGTTTTCGTAGTGGTCCAGTACTTTTTCCGAGTAAGCCATTTTGTTGCTCCTGTATCTTTTAGGTGATTCGTACGTAGCGCGCGGTATTTTAGTGCGCGGCCCACTGGATCGAGCTGATGTCGATCCCTTCCTTGAACATGTCCCACAGCGGCGACAGTTCACGCAATTTGCCAACTTTCGACTTCATCAGTTCGATGGCGAAGTCGATGTCTTCTTCGGTCGTGAAACGGCCGATGGTAAAGCGGATCGAGCTATGCGCCAGTTCGTCGCTGCGGCCCAGGGCACGCAATACGTACGATGGCTCCAGGCTGGCCGAAGTACAGGCCGAACCCGACGACACGGCCAGGTCTTTCACGGCCATGATCAGCGACTCGCCCTCGACGTAGTTGAAGCTGACGTTGAGGTTGTGCGGCACGCGGTGTTCCATGTCGCCGTTGATATAGGTTTCTTCGATTTCCTGCAGGCCAGTGGCCAGGCGGTCACGCAGCGCCTTGATGCGGGCGATTTCGGTGTCCATTTCCACTTTGGCCAGGCGGAACGCTTCGCCCATGCCGACGATCTGGTGGGTCGGCAAGGTACCCGAACGCAGGCCGCGCTCGTGGCCGCCACCGTGCATTTGCGCTTCGATGCGCACGCGCGGCTTGCGGCAGACGTACAGCGCGCCCACGCCTTTCGGGCCGTAGGTTTTGTGCGCGGTAAAGGTCATCAGGTCGACCTTGGTCTTTTGCAGGTCGATCACGACTTTACCGGTCGCTTGCGCAGCGTCGCAGTGGAAGATGATGCCTTTCGAGCGGCACAGCGCACCGATTTCGTCGATCGGCTGGATCACGCCGATCTCGTTGTTGACCAGCATGACCGAGACCAGGATGGTGTCGGGACGGATGGCGGCGGTCAGCTGCTCAATGGTGATCAGGCCGTTGTCCTGCGGTTCCAGGTAGGTCGCTTCGAAGCCCTGGCGTTCCAGTTCGCGCACGGTGTCGAGCACAGCCTTGTGTTCAGTCTTGACCGTGATGATGTGCTTGCCCTTGGTCTTGTAGAACTGCGCCGCGCCCTTGATGGCGAGGTTGTTCGACTCGGTGGCGCCGGAGGTCCAGATGATTTCGCGCGGATCGGCATTGACCAGGGCGGCTACGTGGGCGCGCGCCTCTTCCACTGCTTTTTCAGCGGTCCAGCCGTACATATGGCTGCGCGATGCCGGGTTGCCGAACTGCTCGCGCAGGTAAGGAATCATGGCGTCGGCCACGCGCGGGTCGATCGGCGTGGTGGCCGAATAGTCCATATAAATAGGGAAATGCGGCGCGGTCTGGAACTTTACGGCGGCGAGATTTTTTTCTGGGGCGTTCATCTGGTAACTCCGTTCATCTTTTGTTTTTAGCCTGGCAAGCAATCGCTCAACCCAATGCGGCCTGGTTTTCATTGCGGTGCATGACTACCACGCTCTGGTCGGCATGCTTTTGCTTCTGTTGATCGACCAGATCCTGCAGCGACACGGAATCGAGGTAATCAACCATTTTTTCGTTGAGCGTGGCCCACAGCTCGTGGGTCATGCAACGCACGCCACTGGCGGCGTCCGCCCCGTGGCAATTTTCCTTGCCGCCACACTGGGTGGCGTCGAGCGGCTCATCGACGGCGATGATGATGTCGGCCACCGTGACTTTGTCCGCGCGCCGGGCCAGGCTGTAACCACCGCCCGGGCCACGGATCGATTCGACGATTTCGTGGCGGCGCAACTTGCCGAACAACTGCTCCAGGTACGACAGCGAAATGGCCTGGCGCTGGCTGATGCCCGAGAGCGTGACCGGGCCTTTGCCTTGGCGCAAGGCCAGGTCTATCATTGCAGTCACAGCAAAACGGCCTTTAGTGGTCAGACGCATCACTACCTCGGTTCGGTTAAAATATCGACCTTCACTTCCCTGCCCGGCACTGACTTAAGCCTGAGTAGTTGATCGAATTAGTCAAGTATACCAAACTTTATCGAAGCTTGCCGGTCTGCCCCCGGTTTCCACCAGCGATCAGGCCTTCAATAGCTGCATCGGTGCGAACAGCGCATGCATATCCTGGTTGGCAATGAAACTCAGGTTGTACGGGTGCTCGGCCACGATCTGTGGAAACTCTTGCATAACCGGCAATTTCCTCAGCAATTCGGCGATCTTGCCCCATAAAATCATGGTGGGCGTCGTGCTCGATTGCGCAGCCAGGCCAGCCATGACGGTCTCGAAAAACGGCAGCCACGCCTTGGCATCCTTGACCGGCGCCACGTGGCTGCGGAACACCAGCGACGCGTTCAGCAACAAAAAGCCCTGGCTGGTGAGCTTGCGCTGCATCTCGTCCAGGCTCTGGATATGGGTGCCGGCGCCGCTGCGCGCAAGGGCCGATACGGCCGCCATGGCGTCGCCGGCGGTGTTGTCGCGTTGCAGTTGCCCATCGGCCACCAACAGCATCTTCATGAAGTTGCGCAGCGACGTGGCCTTGTTCACCGCTTTCGACAGGCCACCGCCCGTCTCGCTCGACCACAAGCTGCCGACGGCGCCGTCCATGAAACAGACGCCGGTGGCGCTGGCCGCGCGCGGATACGGGCCCTCGCCCACCAGCACGTAGCGCACCTGGTCCAGCGGCAGGGCAAACGCGGCAAACAAGCGGCCTTCGGTGGGCAGATACTCGTCGACTGCCAGTTGCGGCAGGTAAGCGGGCGTGGCGTGCATGACCGCTTGCAGGCCCTCGATTAACAGGGGACGCCAGGAAGCGTGGGCGCCTTCGAGCGCGGCAAGTATCGGATCGGGAATGGTCATGGCGGCAAGGCAAGCGGACAAAGGCGCGATTGTAGCGTGCCTGTCGCCTTTATTGTTGCTCCAGCCAGCCGCCGTCGAAGCCTGCGCGCAGCAAGCCGGTGCGGATGCAAGCGTTGCCGCGCATCAGGCGCCAAATGAAATCGTGCAGGTAGTTGTCGGCCATGATGATGGCCGGGCCCTTGTCGATACCGAAGTGGTACGGCGACACCCAGCGCACGCAACCGCCGCGCGCCTGGTGGAACACGGTGGAAAACGATGGTTTGAAACCGCAAGACCGGTCCTCGTGCAGGTCCATCGCCTGGTAGTGGGCGATGGTGGGCAGCACGATCTCGGGCGCAAACGGCAAGGAAGCTGCCACCGCCCACGGCGCCAGGGTGCCATCGTCGGGGCCATACGGCACGGCGCGGGCGGTGTAGTCGTAAAACTTGCGCTGCACTCCACCGATCTTGCGCGTGCCGGGACCGGGGCCGTCGCAGGCCGAGATGCCCCAGTGCAGCGCATCGTATTCGGGGAAGCCGAGCGGGTTTTCGATCGCGTAGCGTTGCTGGACCAGCGTGGCGCGGCGGCTGTTCTCGAAATAGTCGAGGTCGTGGGCGCGCATGGCATGGTCGCGGATGCCGCGCGTATCGAGCCACACGTGCGACATCTGGTGGATGAACAGCGGCCCCGCGTACAGGTACTCGATGCCGTAGATGGTCTTCCACTCGTAGCTGGCAGCCCAGGCGTCGTAACTGTCGCGCTCGATAGGGTACGTGGGCGAACCGAGCGCCAGCACGTACAGGATCAGCGCCTCGTCGTAACCCTCCCAGTGCCAGCGCAGGAAACCTTTGCCCGGTTTCCAGCCGTGGCACAGCAAGCGCTTGCGGCGGCGCATCCATTGCCAGTCCACGCGGCGGTACAGCAGGTCGCCCAACTCGCGGATCTCGCGCTCCTGCTGGTCGTCGCCAGCGAAATATTCGACCGTGGCCAGCACACCGGCGATCAGCAGCGCGGTGTCGATGCTCGATAGCTCGCAGTCGCGCGCCCGCGCGCCGGTCTCCATGTCGAGGAAGTGATAGTAGAAACCCTTGTAGCCGGTGGCGGTGGGCGCTTCGCTCTGCTCGCTGGCAGCAAAAAAACGCAAGGTGGCCAGGGTGCGGGCGATGGCATCCACGCGCGGCATGAAGCCGCGTTCGACCGCGATCGGGTAACAGGTGAGCGCCATGCCGACTGCCGCGATGCTGGCGGGCCAGCCGGCGCCGGCGGTTTTATCGCGCACCAGGCCGTTGGCCGGGTTGGTTTCGGTAACGAAGTAGTCGAACGACTGCCTCTGCAGCTCGGTCAGCAGCTTGCGCGTGGCGGCAGTGCTGGCGGGTAGCGCGATCCTGTTCATTTTCTGGCAACAATGTCTAAAAATAACATCGTTACACGGCGCGGCCTGATGGTATGTCTTCCATCGCACGGATGGGATCGTATTCTAACCAACAGTATAAATACGAATCATTATCATTTTCATTGACAGTCACAACATGAAACTTTATTGTGGCCGCATAGCAATCAGGCAACCTTCACTCATTGATATCCTTCCATGCAACCGACCCAGTCATTCGCACCGCACTACCCCGCCGCCCACACCCGCACCGTGCGCCAATGGATCGAAGCATTCTGGAACGAAGGATGCCTGCAAGGCGCCATCGAAGCGGGCGGCGCCCGACTGCGGCTCGACGGCCGCGATGATCACGGACAAGCCAGGAGCTACCACATCGACATCGCCCACCACGGCGGCTTCGACCGGCTGCGCCTGGAGGGCGCGTTGCGCAGCACACAGCCGGGCGCCGCGCCACCGGACGATATCGACGGTGTCGTCAGCGCGCTGGTGCGCCACTTGCAACCGGCGCCGTCGGCGCTGCGCCAGTTCATCAACGAGCTGCGCCACACGGCCCTGAACCAGGCCTGGGCGTTGGCGGCCCCTGCGCACGCTACCCTGGCATCGCCATACGCGCTGCAGGAGGCGCAGCTCGGCGACGGCCACCCCTACCACCCGTGCTTTCGCTCGCGCATCGGCTTCAGCGTGCAGGACAACCTGCGCTACGCACCCGAACACGCGCAACCGTTCGCCCTGGTGTGGCTAGCCATCGCGGTGGCAGCGAGCAGCACCCATACCCTCGATGGCCTCGACTACGAGAGCTTCGTCGAAGCGCAACTGGGCACGCCGGAGTACCGCCGGCTGCGCGGCGAGATCGAAGCGCAGGGTCACCCACCCGCGCGTTACCGGCTGCTGCCGGTCCATCCATGGCAATGGGACCACGCCCTCGCCCTGCACTTTGCCGGCTGGCTGGCCGATGGCACGCTGCTGCACCTGGGCCAAGGCGGCGGCAACTGGCTGGCGCAGCAATCGATCCGCTCGCTCAGCAGCCTCCAGGGTGACCACCGGCACAACCTCAAGCTGCCGCTGTCCATCGCCAACAGCTCGGCCGATCGCATCCTGTCGGACCACCATGTGCACAACGCCCCCATCATCTCGGCCTGGCTGCAAGGCGTGTGCGCTGCCGATCCCTTCCTGGCGCAAGGGCCGCGCCTGGCGATCCTGGCGGAGCCGGCCGGCATTACGGTGAACGCCTCGCACCAGCGCAGCGGCGCCTACGGTTTGCTGGGCGCGATCTGGCGCCAGTCGCCGCAGTCGGTGCTGGACGCGGGCGAACAGGTGTTTCCGATGACCGCGCTGACCACGCAGGACGCCGACGGCGCACTCACCATCGCACCGTGGCTGGACCGGCATGGCGTGGAGCAGTGGGTGGCCGCGCTGCTGGAAGCGGCCGCGCCGCCGCTGCTGCACCTGATGATGGCGCACGGCGTGCTGCTCGAATGCCACGCCCAGAACACCCTGCTGATCCTGCGCGACGGCCTGCCGCGCCGCATCGCCATGCGCGACCTGCCGGGCGGCCTGCATTACCTCGACGGCGCCACCGGCGCCGACCAGCTGGCGGCATTGCGCGCAGCGCCGGCCTATCGCAACGCCCTCAATGCCAGCGGCGGCTTCCTGTTTTCCGGGACGGCCGAGGCGCGCGACTATCTTCTGGAAGTACTGTTCTTCATCAACCTGGGCGAGCTGGCCTGGCAGCTGCAGCAGCATTGCAGCTACCCGGAGGCGCTGTTCTGGCGCCAGGCCGCCGCCAGCATCGCCGGCTACCAGGCACTGTTTCCGGCCATGGCGCCGGTGCACGCGCAGTTCGACCTGCTGGGCGGCCAGGTCCGCATCGAATGCCTGGCCGCGCGCCGCCTGCTCGGCTGGAGCAGCCAGCGCCTGCGCACGGTCGCCAGTCCTCTAAGCAGCCTCCACCCGGATGCCACCGGCGTGCCAGCCAAGTTGCCAACTCAGATGACAACTCACTTGCCAACTCACTTGCCAACTCAATTGCCGACCCCGGCGCCAGACGGCGACGGCCGGTTATGAGCGCGGTTCCTGCCAGCGCCAGCGCCGGCGCCAGCCTGCCGGCCCGTGCCGTCGCGATCACGGTGGCCGGCCATTTCGGCGCCGCCTTTGCGGCGCTGTGCATGCCGCCGTTCTACGCCCAGATCCTGCAATCGAGTTTTGCCGGCCAGGCGCCGTCGCTGGCGCTGGCCGGCTGGTACTTCACCTTGCCCACGCTCGCTGCCGCACTGGCCAACCCGGCCTGGGGACGGCTGGCCGACCGCATCGGCAAGCGGGCCTCGCTGATCCGCGCCCACGCCGGACTGTGCCTGAGTTTCGTCATCACCGGCCTGGCGCGCAGCCCGCTGGAATTTGCCATCGGCCTGACCTTGCAAGGCGTCCTGGGCGGCACGTTTTCCGCGTCCAACGCTTTCCTGGCCGAGCGCCTGCCCGCGCCGCGCCTGGCCGCATTGCTGGGCGTGATGCAGGCTTCGGCGCGCACCGCGCTGTTTGCCGGACCGGCCCTGATCGGCCTGCTGTCCGGCCACGCCGACATGCTAAAGCTGTTCCTGTACCTGGCGCTGTTTCCCGGCGTGGCGTGCGTAGCGCTGGCCCTGCTGCCGGAGCCACCGGTGGTCCGCACCGCTGGCGCCAGCGCGCAGCCGCAGCCACTTGACGACGGCGCAGCAAACGTCGGCCCGTGCGGCGTCAGCGCGGCCAGCCTGTATTGGCTGCAGGCGCTGTTCGCGGTCGGCACGGTCTTGTCGTACCCGTACTTCGTCACCGATCTGGCCACCCGGCTGGACATCGACGCCGCCATGGCGGGCATGCTGTTCGGCTTGCCGCATGCGCTGTTCCTGCTGCTGGCCTGGCCGCTGGGGCGCCGCGTACGCATCGGCAACGCCCGCGCCAGCCTTGGCCGGTACGCCGCCCTCACCTGCGTCGGCATGCTGGCGCAGGCGCTGGCGGTGTCGCTGCCGTTGATGATCGCCGGCCGCGTGGTGATGGGCATCGGCATGACCGGCGCCTACCTCGCCATCAATACCCTGGCGGCTGCCAGCTCCCAGGCGGCCCGTGCCGGCCGCCACTTCGGCCGGCTGGAAGGGGCGAATAAATGGGGCGCCGTCTGCGCCGGCCTGTTTGCCAGCCTGCTGGCGCCCACGCTGGGCTACGCCGCGCCACTGTGGCTCGGTGCGGTGCTGGTGTCCACCGTGTTTTTCTCGTTGAAATGGAAACTGTTATGAACGTTCCGCTCTTCGCCGGCCAATTGCTACCAGCTTCCGCGCCGGCACGCTTCGCCGAACAGCAGCACAGCCGCCTCCTGATCAACTGCTACGCCCGCGAAGTGGCGCTGCAGGAGCATACGCTGGCCGTGCTGGCCAGCGCTGCACCACCGGGCCACCACGGCCAGGTGCTGGAAATTTCGCTGCCACGCATGGACAGCTGGCTGCGGATCGGCGTGCTGCACGTGAGTGCGACCGCCAACTTCGAGTACACCACCGACGTCTACCTGCGCAGCGGCGCGCAGCCGTGGCGCCTGGCCGGATGGCACGACGTGGCGACGCTGATCATCGAAGACCTGTCGCGCCGCACCGAGACGCCCTTCAACAACGACCTGCTGCAGCAGATCGGCGACAGCATCGCCACCATGAACGATGTACTGGCGCGCCACCCCGACCAGCCGCCCCTCCTGGGCCGGGCACCCATGACGGGGCTGGAGGCCTACATCGACAGCGAACAAAGCCTGGTCACCGGGCATCCGTTCCACCCGGCGCCCAAGAGCCGCTCCGACTGGTCGCCCGCCGAGCAGCGCGTGTATTCGCCCGAGCACAAGGCCAGCCTGCGCCTGCACTACCTGCAAGTGCCGCTGGCATGGCTGCATGGCGACGGCGTCGATGACCAGGCCGTTCAAGCGCTGCATCACCTGGCCGGCGGACTGGCGCCCGACAACGGCTGCGCCATCGTGCCGATGCACCCGTGGCAGGCCGGCTGGATGCAGCGCCAGCCCGGCATTGCGGCCGCGCTGCGCAGCGGCGCCATGCGCGACCTGGGCGTGCACGGCGCGGCCTTCCGCACCACCGCCTCGGTGCGCACCCTGCTGGCTGCCGACGCGGCGTCGTTCATCAAGCTCTCGCTCAATATGCGTATCACCAACTGCGTGCGCAACAACGCCCGCCACGAGCTGCAGGGCGCGCTGACCGGCACCCGCCTGTATCGCGCTCTGCGCGAGCCGATGCGGGCGCGCTTCCCCGGCTTCCACGTGCTCGATGAACAGGCCTACGCCACCGTCGACATCCCCGGCGCCGACGCTGCTATCGCAGACGGCTTCGGCGTACTGCTGCGTGAAGGCGTGGCCGGCCTGCTGCACCAGCAGATCCAGCCGGTGGTGTGCGCGGCACTGTTCGGTAACGGCGCGCCGGGGCGGCAGCGCGCGTTCGCGCTGATCGAACGCTATGCGCTGCACCACGGCCTGGGCCTGGAACAGGCGGCGCGCGCCTGGTTCGCGCAGTACGCGCGCACGGCGGTACACCCCACGCTGCACCTGCTGTTCGAGCACGGTTTGGCGTTCGAGCCGCACATGCAGAACACCCTGGTGGGGCTGGACGCCAAGGGTGCGCCGGTCAGTTTCATCGTGCGCGACCTCGAGCTGACGCGCCTGGCGCCGCGCGCGCACCACCTGGCGCAGGCCATGGCGCTGGAACCGGCCACGCTGGCCGCCCTGTGCTGCGACGACGAGCGGGCCTGGATCCGCATCGGCTACTGCCTGTTCGTCAACAACCTGTGCGAGGTGATCGCCGCCATCGCCAACGGCAACCACGCGCTGTCGCTGGGACTGTGGGGTGTGCTGCGCGATACGCTGCAAGACTATCTCGCGCAGTTTCCAAATCCGTCCGCCAGCCGCCGCATCCAGGGCTTGCTGGCGGGCG
>NZ_LROM01000102.1 GCF_001758785.1 Duganella phyllosphaerae | reverse complement strand
GGCCACCACTTCGTGGGCGAAGCCGATGCGCAGCGCGGTGGCGGCGGTGAACCGCTCGGCCGTCAGGAAGTACCGGCGCGAGGCCTGCTCTCCCATGGCCTTGATCACGTACGGCGCGATGGTGGCTGGAATCAGGCCCAGTCTCACTTCGCTCAGACAGAACTGCGCTGTATCGACTGCCACCACGATGTCGCACGCGGCCACCAGGCCCATGCCGCCGGCATAGCAGTCGCCCTGCACGCGCGCCACCACCGGCTGCGGACACGCGTAAATCGTACGCAGCATGGTAGCCAGTTGCAGCGCGTCTGCATGGTTTTCGGCGTGCGTGTAGCCCGCCATTTTCTTCATCCAGTTCAAATCGGCGCCGGCGCAAAAGGCCGGGCCGTTGGCCGCCAGGACGATGGCGCGCAGCGACTGGTCGGCGCCCAGCGCCGCGAACGCCTGCGTCAGTTCGGCGATGGTCGTCTCGTTGAAGGCATTGCGCACGTCGGGACGGTTCAGGGTGACGGTGGCCACTTGGCCGGCACGCGCGACGGTTAAAGTCTCGTAGGTCATCGCCGCTCCTTACATGCGAAATACGCCGAACTTCGTGTCCTCGATTGGTGCGTTGAGCGCAGCCGACAGGCCCAGGCCCAGCACCGTGCGGGTGTCGGCCGGATCGATCACGCCATCGTCCCACAGGCGCGCGGTGGCGTAATACGGGTGGCCCTGTTCTTCGTACTGCTGCTTGATCGGCTGCTTGAAGGCGGCTTCTTCATCCGCCGACCAGGTACCGCCCTTGCCCTCGATGCCGTCGCGCTTGACGGTGGCCAGCACGCTGGCAGCCTGGTCGCCACCCATGACGGAGATGCGCGCATTGGGCCACATCCACAGGAAGCGCGGCGAGAACGCCCGGCCGCACATGCCGTAATTGCCGGCGCCGAAACTGCCGCCGATGATGACGGTGAACTTGGGCACGGCGGCAGTGGCCACGGCCGTGACCATCTTGGCGCCGTGGCGGGCGATGCCTTCGTTTTCGTACTTGCGGCCCACCATGAAGCCGGTGATATTTTGCAGGAAGACCAGCGGGATCTTGCGCTGCGCGCACAGCTCGATGAAGTGCGCGCCCTTGACGGCAGACTCCGAGAACAGGATGCCGTTGTTGGCGATGATGCCCACCTTCATGCCGAAGATGTGGGCAAAACCGCACACCAGGGTGGCGCCGAAGCGCGCCTTGAATTCATCGAATTCGCTGCCATCGACGATGCGGACGATGACCTCGCGCACATCGAACGGCTTGCGGGTATCGACCGGAATGACGCCATACAGTTCCTCGGCCGGGTACTTCGGCTCCACCACCGCGCGCAAGGCGCCCTGCTGCGGTTTAATGCGATTGAGGTTGGAGACGATGGTGCGCGCCAGCGACAGCGCGTGCAGGTCGTTCTGCGCCAGGTGGTCGACCACGCCCGACAGGCGGGTGTGGACGTCGCCCCCGCCCAGGTCTTCGGCGGTGACCACTTCGCCGGTGGCCGCTTTGACCAGCGGCGGACCGCCGAGGAAAATCGTGCCCTGTTCCTTGACGATGATCGACTCGTCGCTCATGGCCGGCACATACGCACCGCCGGCGGTGCACGAACCCATCACCACGGCGATTTGCGGGATGCCCTTGGCCGACAGGTTGGCCTGGTTGTAAAAGATGCGGCCGAAGTGGTCGCGGTCGGGGAAGACGTCGTCCTGGTTGGGCAGGTTGGCGCCGCCGGAATCGACCAGGTAGATGCAGGGCAGGTGGTTCTGGTCGGCGATTTCCTGCGCGCGCAGGTGTTTTTTGACCGTGATCGGGTAATAGGTGCCGCCCTTGACGGTGGCGTCGTTACAGACGATCACGCACTCCTGGCCGGCCACGCGGCCGATGCCGGTGATGATGCCGGCCGCCGGCGCAGCATCGACGCCGTTGGCGTCCTGGTACATGCCGTAGGCGGCCATTTGCGACAGTTCGAGGAATGGCGTGCCGGGATCGAGCAGCATTTGCACGCGGTCGCGCGGCAGCAGCTTGCCGCGCGCGACATGCCTGGCGCTGGCCGCAGCGCCGCCGCCCTGGGCGATGGCAGCGACCTTGGCGCGCAAGTCGTCCACCACCGCCTGCATGGCGGCGATGTTGGTCTTGAAGTCTGCACTACGGGGATTGAGCTTGGTGTCGATCTGCGGCATGGTTGTCCTTTGCGCGTGGTCTCGTGTCGATTACTGCGGAAAATGTCCGTCAACGTAAAACCAGCGCAAGGCGCCATCGGCAGGATCGGCCTCGCGCACGAAATTGCTGACCTCGTGCAGCCGCTCGGCCCGGCCGCCAACCTTGAACCGTGCCACGAATTCCACCGTGTCGCGCTCCTCGTCGGCGTGTTCTGCTTTACGTTGACGTAAACGTAAAGAAGATTTTACCTCAAGTCCCAGCCAGTGCAATTTTTCCTCGGCGCCAAATAAAGGCTCGGTCGGACGGGTGCTGGCGTGCCAGGTCGCCAGCAGGTACGGCTCGTTGCGCTGGCCGTAGGCGGTATAGCGCGAACGCATCAGCGCTTCGGCCGTGGGCGCGATGGCGGCGCCTTCGATGTAAGGGCCGCAGCAGGTGGCCAGCGCGGGGCCGCCGCAGGGGCAGCGGGCGGACGCAGGGGACTTCTTGGACATGGAGGCACGGTGGGCAGGTCTGACAAGCGAGCATTATCCGTCAAATGGCGTGCTTGCGCCCGGCGCGAAGTTACACCAGATGAAGAAATAACAGGTGCCGCCCGGGAGCGGCGCCGTTAGACTAGCGCCGTGAGGAGAATTGTATGAGTCGAAGCAGTCCGCAGCAACGCAGCCCGTGGGCCTGGGTGCCCAGCGTGTCATTCAGCCAGGCCGTGCCGTACGTGGCGGTGATGTTGTTGTCCACCGTGATGTACAAGAATTTGGGCGTCTCCAACGACGACCTGGCGTTTTACACGTCGTGGTTGTACCTGCCGTGGGTGCTCAAGCCGCTGTGGTCGCCCGTGGTGGACTTGTTCGGCACCAAGCGCCACTGGACCGTGCTGATGCAGCTGGTGTCGAGCGCGGCGCTGGCGGCGGTCGCCTTTACCTTGCATTTACCGCAATTTTTTGCCCTGAGCCTGGCGGTGCTGTGGCTGATGGCATTCGCTTCCGCCACCCACGACATCGCCTCCGATGGCTATTACATGCTGGGTTTGCCCTCGCAGCACCAGCAGGCAGCCTTTGTCGGCGTGCGCAGCGCCTTTTATAAACTGGCGATGATTGCCGGGCAGGGCGGGCTGGTGTACCTGGCCGGCGAATTGATCAAGTCGAGCAACGATCCCGCGACTGCCTGGTCGGTGGTGTTTGGCATTACCGCAGCGATTTTCCTGGCGCTGTGCGTGTATCACCAGCTGGTGCTGCCGCGCCCGCAGGGCGACCACAGCACGGCCAAGACCGGCGCCCTGTGGGCCGATTTTGTCGAGACCTTCCGCAGCTTCTTCCGCAAGCAGGGCATCGGCTCCATCATCGGCTTCCTGCTGCTGTACCGGCTGGGCGAGGCGCAGCTGCTCAAGATGGCGGCGCCGTTCCTGCTCGACCCGCGCGCGCAGGGCGGGCTGGGCTTGACCACGTCCGAGTTCGGCCTGGTGTATGGCACCATCGGCGTGGTGGCGCTGGTGCTGGGCGGCATTGCCGGCGGCATCGTGATCTCCCGCTTCGGGCTGAAACAGGCGATCTGGCCGATGTTGTTCATCATGCACGTGCCGGACTTGGTGTTCGTGTACCTGGCCACCGCCATGCCCACCAGCATCGAAGTGATTGCCGGTTGCCTGGCCGTCGAGCAATTCGGCTACGGCTTCGGCTTTGCCGCCTTCATGCTGTACATGATCATGGTGGCCGATGGCGAGCACAAGACCGCCCATTACGCCATCTGCACCGGCTTCATGGCATTGGGCATGATGCTGCCAGGAATGATCAGCGGCAAGTTGCAACACCTGCTCGGCTACCAGAACTTTTTCATCTGGGCATGTATTTCGACCCTGCCCGCGTTTTTCATGACCGCGCTGGTGGACATCAAGCCCGGATTCGGTAAGAAGCAGGGCTAGCAATCGGTGATCGTCGCATTACAATACGACGCTCAAGGAAACCCCTAAAAACCGTAGCGAGCGGTTCGTTATCGTCGTGAGTAGCGCAAGCGTACGCAGGTACGCTGAGCAACGCAGCGGCGATAGCGGGCCGCGCAGTAGGTTTTTAGCGGTTTCCTCAACTGTATCGGGGAATGTTTTGGTATTCAATGCGAAGAAACGGCTGACCTTGAGCGCTGGCGTGGCCGGCGCCGTGGCTGCCATCATGCAGGGCTGCTCGAGTACGCCGACTGCGGTCGTGCCCGAAGGACCGGCCGCGCCGGCTGCACCCGGGGCCTTGCCGCCGCCGGTCACACCGACGCCGCCCAGCCTGGTCAACCCGCCGCCGGCGCCGCGCGAGTTCCGCGCCGCCTGGATTTCGACGGTTGCCAATATCGACTGGCCCAGCCGCAGCAATTTGTCTGCCGAAAAGCAGCAGGCCGAAGCCATCGCCATCCTCGAGCGTTGCAAGCTGCTCAACCTGAACGCCATCGTGCTGCAGGTGCGCCCCAGCGCCGATACCATTTACCCGTCCGCGCTCGAGCCGTGGTCGGAGTTTCTCACCGGCCAGCAGGGCCGCGCGCCCACCTACGACCCGCTGCAATTCTGGGTGGAGCAGGCCCATGCGCGCGGGCTGGAACTGCACGCGTGGTTCAACCCGTACCGCGCGCGCCATGCCACGGCCAAGTCGCCGCTGGCGCGCAACCACATGTCGTACACCCATCCCGAAGCGGTCAAGACGTACGGGCGCTACCTGTGGATGGACCCGGGCGAGCCGGCTGCCGCCCAGCGCACGCTGGACGTGATCCTCGACGTGGTGCGCCGCTATGACATCGACGGCGTCCACATCGACGACTATTTCTATCCTTACCCGATCGACAATACCAGTGCCGCCGGCGCCGAGGGCGTGGCCCTCGATGGCGGCAGCGCCGCACGGCGCGAACTCGATTTCCCGGACGAGCCGTCGTGGCAGCGCTACCTGCTCGGCGGCGGCGCGCTCGACCGTCCGCACTGGCGGCGCCAGAACGTCAATACCCTGATCGAGGCGCTGTACAAGGGCATCCACCGCGAGAAGAGCTGGGTGCGCTTTGGCATCAGCCCGTTCGGCATCGGCCGCCCCGACCGCCGCCCGACCGGCATCGTGGGCTTCAGCCAGTACGACAAGCTTTATGCCGATGCCGAACTGTGGCTCAACAACGGCTGGCTCGACTACCTGGCGCCGCAGCTGTACTGGCCGGTGGCGCAGGCGCCGCAGGCGTTCGGCGTGCTGCTCGACTACTGGCTGGCGCAAAATACGTACGCGCGTCACGTCTGGCCCGGCTTGTACACGAGCCGTATCGACAACAGCGCCAAGTCGTTTGCGCCCGACGAGATCGTCAAACAGATCGGCGTGACGCGCACCCGCGCCGGCGCCCGTGGCCACGTGCATTTCAGCATTGCGCCGTTGATGGAAAACCGCAAGGGCATCACCGACCAGCTGCGCGCCCGCGCCTACCAGAGCGCTGCGCTGGCGCCGGCCACGCCGTGGCTCGGCTCCGATCTGCCCACGGCGCCAACAGCGACCGCGCGCCGTGAAACCAACGGCACCGGCTTGCGCCTGTCTGCTGGCGCCGGCAAGCCGGTGAGCCATTACGCGATCTGGACACGCTACGGCGCCCAGTGGCGCTTCGCGGTGGCGCCCTCGTCGCGCCCGGTAATGTTGCTGCCTGATGATGCGGTGGCCGGCGCGGCCCAGGCCGTGGTGGTGAGTGCCGTTGACCGGCTCGGCAATGAAAGCACGCGCGTGACGGTCGCCTTGCAGGCGTGAGCTTGGTGATGAGCGTGAACTCGATGGCGCTCGGCATCGACGCCGGCGGCACCCAAACCCGCTGGGCGCTGGCCGATGCTGCCGGCACCATCGTGGCGGAAGGTTTTGTAGCCGGCATCTCGGCCAACCAGCTGGGCTCTGCCGCTGGTGTTGCGGCGGTGAGCGCAGTGCTGGCCGACCTGGCCGGGCAGGTGCTGGCGGTCGCCACTCCTGCCTTCGTCTGCGCCGGACTGACCGGCTTTGACGGCGCCGCCATGCCGGCCGCGCAGCTGGCCGCAGTGCTGGACATCGCGCCCGCAACGCTGGCCGGGTTCGACAGCCTCTCCAGCGCACCGGCCCTGCTGCTGGCCGCAGCACTGAAACTGAGTCCCGCAGCGGTCACGGTGCGCAGCGACATCGACATCGCCTATCTGGCCAGCTTCGCGCCGGGCGAGGGCTACCTGGTGGTCGCTGGTACCGGTTCGATCGCAGCGTGGATCGATGTGGATGGCAGCTTGCACCGCGCCGGCGGCCGCGGCGTGACCCTCGACGATGGCGGCGGCGGCTTCTGGATCGCGCGCGAGGCGATGCGCCATATCTGGCGCCGCGAGGATGAACAGCCGGGCGCATGGCAACAGTCGGCGCTGGCGCGCGCCGTGTTCGACCACGTGGGCGGCAGCGACTGGGCGTTCTCGCGCCAGTTCATCTATGGCCAGGACCGTGGTGCGATTGGCCGGCTGGCGCTGGCGGTCGCGCATGCAGCGGACGCCGATCCGGTGGCGCGCGCCATCCTCGAGCAGGCTGGGCGCGAGCTGGCACGCATCGCGCTGGCGCTGGTGGGGCGCTACGGCGCGCGGCCGATCGCCGTGAGCGGACGCGCCGCCACCCTGCATCCGGCCATCGTGCAGGCGATGCGTTCAGCGCTGCCGGCAGAACTTTCGCTCACGCAAATAAGTGTTCCGGCGCACCACGCGGCCGCGCGGATTGCACTACACTCCCACGCATGAGCATGTTGCTGCAACTGTTGCCCGAGATTACCTGAGACCCCCATGAAGATCGTAACGCTGACCGTTTTGTCCACCCTGCTGGCGCTTGCCGGCTGCGCCACCGTGCCGCCCCCGCCGCCCGCCGGGCTGGCCATCGACCGCACCCTGAGCGCGCGCGGCCAGAGCGACCGCGTCAAGTACGTCATCATCCACTACACGGTGTCGGACACGCCGCGTTCGGTCAAGATCCTGACCACGCAGGACGTCAGCGCCCACTACCTGGTGACCGACGCCGACCAGCCCACCGTGTACAGCCTGGTGGACGAATCGCGCCAGTCGAACCACGCCGGCTACAGCAACTGGAAGATCTACAACCAGCTCAACGCCGCCTCGATCGGCATCGAGATCGTCAACCCCGGCTACAAGGACACGCCGGAGGGCCGCGCCTGGTATCCGTTCAAGCCGGCGCAGATCGACCAGTTGGTGCTGCTGCTCAAGGACATCGTCAAGCGTCACAACATCCGTCCGGAAAACATCCTCGGCCACAACGAGATCGCACCGCAGCGCAAGCTCGATCCCGGTCCGCTGTTCCCCTGGAAACGCCTGGCCGACGAAGGCCTGATCACCTGGCCCGAACCGAGCCGCGTGGCCGCGCGCCTGCCCGGCTACCAGCAGCAACTGCCCGACATCTTCTGGTTCCAGCGCACGCTGGCGCAGGTAGGCTACGCCGTACCGCAGACCGGCGTGTTCGACACGGCCACCCGCAACGTGGTGGCCGTATTCCAGACCAAGTACCGCCCGGCGCTGTTCGACGGCACGCCGGACGCGGAAACCGCCGCCTTGCTGGACGTGCTGACCAGCCCGCTGCCGGTGTTGCCGGCCGCGCCAGTGGCGGTGCCGGCGGGTGTGGAGACTGCGCCGGTGGAGTGAAGTACTTGTCAAGTGAGGTTCCGCTCGGTGACGATTGACATTTCATCTATCTGGCTCATACTGTGGCTGATCATTTCGTCCATTTCGCTGTGTCATGGAAAACTCGCAATCCCTCGACTTCAGTATTGATGTATTCAGCCCGGAGACTATTCCCATGTCCCGACTGGCTGAATACTTGCACGAACTGGCAGCCCTCTATGGCAGCCAGGCTTGCGTACATTTCAAGGAAGTGAGAAAAGGCAGCGCGGTGTTACATGCCCATGTCGAATGCGATGCAATTGCCTCTGTGGAGTCGCGCCTGCGCCTGGCCAATACTATCGCTGCACCGGATGACGTTCGACGGGCCTACCACAATATCAACGACATGCTGAAATCCGACCATGCAGTTGGCCAAATCAACTTACCGACCAGCGCGCTGATTTTGGTCTTTCCTGGCAGGGATACACCAGTTCAAAAAACCTATCGCGTCAAAGAGGCAGGTGTCCTGGACGGGGTCGTCATTCGCATCGGTGGCAAGGACCAGACCATTCCGGTGTGGCTCAAGGACGCAGATGGCACCGTCCATAAATGCGAAGCAAATAGCGAGATGGCGCGCGAGCTGGTTCAGCACTACCTCTCCCTCCCGGTTCGGGTCACAGGCAACGGTGATTGGCTGCGCGGCGAAAATGGCCTCTGGACGCTGGAGAAGTTCAAGATCACCGGCTGGGAATTACTCGACGAAACGCCGATCTCGGATATCCTCAACGCCGCAAGGCTCACCAAGGGAAACAGCTGGAACGATCTCGATGATCCTGTCCACGTCCATCTCGACATGCGGGGTGTGGAGTGAAGGTACTTTTCGATGCAGGCACACTCATCAGGTTGCTTGATCCGCGTACCTCGGATCGCCTTCGTAAAAGACTCGACTATCTGGTCGCCTCGCTGCAAAAGTCGAAATCCAAAATCCTGATCCCTACACCTGCTTTGTCCGAGTTTTATGTGAAGGCTGCCCCGGAGGTATTGTCGGCGTTCAAGGGCCGCTCAGCATTCATCATTGTTCCCTTCGATGAAAAAGCAGCGCTGGAGTGCGCTATCAATATTGCCGATGCCCTTGGCACGGGTAACAAAAAAGGTGCTCAGCCTGATGCACCGTGGCAGAAAATAAAATTCGATCACCAGATCGTCGCGATTGCGAAGGTCAACGGCGCCAGCACGATTTATTCGGAAGATGCTGGCTTGCGCAAATTCGCTGACTCATTGGGAATACCTGCGTTCGGTACCGACGATTTGCCGGAAAGTCCCGAATCCACACAGCGAGTATTGGACTTACCTTCAGTGGATGATACGAACATCTAGGCCGAGAGCGTTCTGCTGTCGCTATTGCCGTGCCACCCAGTCAATCAGCGCATCGAGCACCGCCCGCCCGGCACCACCGGCCACGCGCGGATCGTTCAGCATGGCCACCACCACCACAGGCTGGTTGTTGGCGTCCTGCACATAGCCGGCGATCGCAATCACGCCGTTCAGGCTGCCCGTCTTGATGCGGGCGCGGGTGGCGGCCGGGCTGTCTTTCAGGCGGCGCCGCATGGTGCCGTCGGTGGCCGCGATCGGCAGGCTGGCTAAAAATTCCGGCATCCAGTTGCTTTTTAATCCCGCCTGCAGCACGCCGGCCAGCTGGGTAGCAGTGGCGCGCTCAGTGCGCGACAGGCCGGAGCCGTTGTCGAGCACCAGGCCGGTGCTGTCGATGTTGTGCTGTTGCAGCCAGGCCCGGATCGTCGCATCGGCGCGGGCGCTGGTGGTGGTGTTGAGGCCGTCCGGTGGCAGTGGGCGGCTGCCCAGCGCCGGGTCGGCTTCCAGGCTGCCCAGGCTGAGGAAAATGGTGCGTGCCAGCGTGTTGTCGGAGTTCTTGTTGACGTCGCGCAGCACTTCCGGCAGCGCGCGCGAAACGTGTTCGGCCAGCAGGCGCGTGGTGACCGGTGCGACCGGCGTGGTCGCTGGCGGCGCGGCAGGCACGCCTTCGTCTGCATCGGCATTGGCCGGCGCGGCGTTCGGGGCGGCAGGCTGCTGCGCGCCCGGGGCCAGTGTCGTTACCGCAGGTTGTTGCGCAGCCGGGGCGACTGTCGTGCCGGCCAATAGCTGCGCAGCCGGGGCGCTTGCCAATCCAGCGGACTGCGGGACCGGCGCATTCGCCTCGCGCACGGTGCCGGCAATCGTGCCGCCGAGCTTGCGCCAGGTGGCCCGCACCAGGCCTGCCAGGTAATCGTGCGGATCGAGCACGTTGATGTTGACGGTTTTCACGCAATCGCGCGGGAAGCTGCCGTGCAGCACCACGTCGATACGGTCGCCGCTGCGCACGAAATCGGGGGTGCGCCAGCCTTGCTCCCACTGCGCGCACGTCGCATCAGTCATGCGCAGGTCGGAGCGCACGATGACGTTGTCCATCTCGGGCATGGTCACGATCGCTAGCTGGCCGCCGACTGCGCGCAGTTCGAGTTTCAACAGGTTGGTGTTGATCAGCAGCGCGTCGGGAATCACGTTGTAGTAGGCCCACGGATACTCGTCGAACGGCGGCTGGCCGAGGTCGAGGCGCGCCGGCTGGAACAGCGTGCGGTCCAGCACCACGTCGCCGTTGATGGCGGTGATGCCCTGGTTGCGCAGCGCCTGCAGCATGTGCAGGAGCACGTCTTCGTTGAAGTCGGCATCGGCGCCGCCACGCACGATCAGGTCGCCTTGCAGCACACCTTGCACGACGTCGGCGCTGCTGCGCAGCTCGGTGCGGCCCCGGAATACCGGTCCGAGTTTTTCCAGCGCGGTCATGGCCGTGAACAGCTTCATGGTCGAGGCCGGCTGCATCACCTGCTGCGCATTGTGCGCCAGCAGCACGGTGTCGCCGCGCAGCACGACGATGCCGGCCGCCGACTCTGGAATCTTGGCTGATTTCATCAGCCGCGCGACCGGCTCCGGCAACGGCGCGGCATGAACGGAGCCAACGAACAGCAGGGCGGCAAGCAAGGTACGACGCAACATGGACAGCCCGATCAATGGAAGAAGAGGTAAGCGACCGCGATGGCGGTGATCACGCCGGCAAAATCGGCGATCAGGCCGCACGAGATCGCGTAGCGCGTCTTGCGGATGCCAACCGAGCCGAAGTACAGCGCGACGATGTAGAAGGTGGTATCGGCCGAGCCGTTGAACACGCACGCCAGGCGGCCCACGAAGGAATCGGGACCGTAGGTTTGCATGGTATCGATCATCATGGCCTTGGCGCCGCTGCCGCTGAGCGGCTTCATCAGCGCGGTGGGCAGCGCCGGCACGAAATCGGTATTGATGCCCATGTGGGTAAACACCCAGGTAAAGCCCTGCACCACGAAGTTGAACACGCCGGCGTTACGGATCACGCTGATCGCCACCAGCATGCCCACCAGGTACGGAATGACCTTGATCGAGGTTTCGATGCCGCCCTTGGCGCCCTCGATGAAGGCATCGTAGACATTGACCTTCTTGCGCAAGGCGCCGAGGATGAAGCCGACAATGACGACCAGCAGCAGCAGGTTGCTGAACACGGTGGAAAACTTCTGGATCTCGGCCTTGGTCAGGTATTCGGTGAAATACCAGATCATGCCCAGGATGGCGGCAGTCATGCCCCCCAGCCAGCCCAGCACCACGCGGTTGATCAGGTTGATGCGCTGGCGGATCGACACCACGATGATGCCGGTCACGGTGGCCACGTAGGTGGCAATCAGGCACGGAATGAAGATGTCGGCCGGGTCGGCCGCGCCCATGATCGAGCGCTGCGCCATGATCGCCACCGGGATCAGGGTCAGGCCCGAGGTGTGCAGCACCAGGAACATGATCTGGGCGTCGGTCGGTTCGTCGGCCTTGGGGTTGAGGGTTTGCAGGCTTTCCATCGCCTTTAAACCGAACGGCGTGGCGGCGTTATCGAGGCCCAGCAGGTTGGCCGAGAAATTCATCACCATGTGGCCGTTGGCCGGGTGGTTCGATGGCACACCGGGGAAGATGCGCGAGAAGAATGGCGCGATAATCTTCGCCAGCAGGTTGACCGCGCCGGCCTTTTCACCGATGTTCATGATGCCGAGCCACAAGGTCATCACGCCGGCCAGCGGCAGCGCGATGTCCATCACGCTGGACTTGGCCGAGACGAAAGTGCCATCGACAATGCGCTTGAAAATCTCGGTGTCGCCCATGAAGAAAAACTGCACCAGTGCGGCCAGCAAGCCGACCACGAAAAATCCAGACCAGATATAGGTGAGCGACATAGAGGCGTATTTTCTTCAAATCAGTGGGCAATAGCCGCAGTATAGCGGGGGATCGCTGCCGCGCGCCATCGGTGGGGCCGGAGCTGGACCGGCGCGCCGGCGCTGGAGTCTGGGCGACGCCGCACATACTTGTCCCCGGCTTGTGCGTAAAATAAGGCAATGAAATTTCTTAATCGCAGGGGCCTGGTCTACGTGATCACCCATCCCATGGCTTTCCTGGTGCAATGCCTGAAAGGCTTTCGCGCCAACCAGGGCTTGTTGCTCGCGGGCGCGGTCGCCTATTACTCGTTGCTGTCCATCGTGCCGCTCTTGATGCTGGTGGTGGTGGCGCTGTCCCACGTCATCGACGAGGCCGTACTGCTCGAGACCGTCGGGCGCTACCTGGGCTGGCTGGTGCCGGGCCACTCCGGCCCCATCGTCGAGGAGGTCTCGCACTTTCTTGATCACCGCGACGTGGTGGGCGGGGTGCTGCTGATCAGCATGATCTTCTTCAGCTCGCTGGCGTTCACGGTGCTGGAAAACGCCATGTCCGTGATCTTCAAGCACCGGGTGGAGGTCAAGCGGCGGCGTTTCCTGATCTCGGCCATCATGCCGTATTGCTACATCCTGTCGCTGGGGGCGGGCATGTTGCTGGTCACGCTCGTGGCCGGCAGTTTGCAGGTGATGGGCGAAGAAAGCGTGTCGCTGTTCGGCTACGAGTGGTCGTTGCAGGGCATTTCGGGCGTGCTGCTCTACATGGTGGGCTTTGGCGGCGAGGTGCTGGTACTCACGTCCATCTACCTGGTGATGCCGGTGGGCAGGTTGTCGCTGTCGCACGCACTGATCGGCGGCGTGACGGCGGCGCTGCTGTGGGAGTGCGCGCGCCATATCCTGGTGTGGTACTTCACCACGCTGTCGCAGGTGAACGTGGTGTATGGCTCGATGACGACCGCCATCATCGTCATGTTCAGCCTGGAGATCGGCGCCACCCTGCTGCTGTTCGGGGCCCAGGTGATCTCGGAGTTCGAACGCGCCTGTCGCCACAAGCCGCGCCGGACCGTGCGCCCGTTGACCACCGAAGCAACACCAATGAAATAAAGCGATAAAATAATTTGTGCGCCGCACAAATATCTGTGTTACACTACGTTCGTGGTTGAGGTCTGCACGTTGTGCGTGCCGACAGTCCCACCTCTGGCAAATGCGCCGCGCGAGAACTGTGTAAGTTCGTAGCGCTGGTGACGCAGATGCCGCAGCTGTCTTTCGAATACGTTGGTCGACTTACACGTCAGGGGCACTATGCAGATAGCATGGGCGCCTGAGATTACCGCCTCACTTGGCAGATAGCCCTGGAGAACGGTACGATTAAAGCATTGGTAATACATTGGAACGAAGCCCGCTAGCTGATGCTGAGCGGGCTTTTTTTTCGCCTATTTTTCCGGCATGACCGTCAGTGCCTCGCCGATCGCATAGAAATGTCCACCGGCCACGTGGTGCAGGCTGCGCCAGGCCGGATCGGCATGTTCGAACTGCCAGTGGCCGTCCTTGAACGCGCGCGTATCGGACCAGGCGCCCACCACTTCGCCGATGAACAAGTCATAAGTCTGCTGGTTGTGCGGTTCCGGCACCAGCCGGCACGCCAGCCAGGCCGAGCAGCCGGCCACGAACGGCAGGTCATGGCCGTCGATATGGAACAGTTCGGCCTGGGCGCGTTGCAGCTTGTCTGGTTCGGTCGCCAGGCTGGTCGTGCCCAGTTGCTCGGTCAGTTGCAACTGCGCCACGGTTGGCACTTGCAGCACGAACATGCCGCTGCCTTCGACCAGCGCCCGGGTGGCGGTGATCTTGTCGATCACCACCGTCACCTTGGGCGGGGCGAAGTCGAGCGCGCAGGACCAGGCGGCGGCCATCACGTTATCCACACCGTTGTGGCGGCTCGAGACCAGCACGGTCGGACCGTGGGTGAGCAGGCGGTAAGCTTTTTCCAGTGGGACAGAATCGATGTAATCAGTCATGGTTTTTAAGTGGTTTTTCGCAGTAAGATTGCTGATTAATATACACGTTGACGGGGTAGTCGTGCTTTACAAACCAAAAAGGTGGTTGGCCACCGTGCTCGGGTTCTTCATGCCGTTGCTGGGGTTTTTGTACCTGGGGCGGCCGGGTTTGGCGGTGGTGATGCTCGCGCTGCAGTTGGTGCTCGCGGGGATAGGTTTTACGTTGCCGGACTCGCCAATGATGGCCTGGGCAACCCTGGCATTTGCTGTGGCAAGCGCCGTGTTGGCCTACCGCCTGGCGAGCCGGGCCGCCACAGCCAGCGAAGGCGTGCCGCAGCCGTGGTATGCCCGCTGGTACGGTTTGATCGGCGCAGTTGTTGCCATGGCGGTCGTGATCGTGCCGGTACGCTTGTTTGTCGTGGAGCCGTTCAACGCGCCGTCCACCTCGATGACGCCCACCATCCCGGTGCGCTCCAACCTGCTCGTGCAAAAGTGGGGTTACGGCCATTATTCCACGTATGGCGCGAAATTGATCACGCGTCCGCTCTCGGTTACCGTGGAGCGCGGTGACGTAATTGCGTTCGATTATCCGCGCGACCCCGCGACCGTCTTCGTCAAGCGCGTGGTGGGTGTGCCCGGCGACCTGGTCGAGTACCGCGACAAGCACGTTTTCATCAATGGCAGTGATACGCGTGGAAAACGGCTCGATGACCATCTGCTGACCGACCCTGCGCCAAAATATCTCCAGCGCTACCGTGAACGCTCGGCCAAGTCGGAGTTCGATATCGTGATCGATCCCGACGTGCCGGCAATCGCCCATGATCAGCAATCGTTGCCAGCCGACTGCGTGAGCGCCAACGATACCCTGCGCTGCAAGGTGCCGGCCGGCGCCTACTTCGTGATGGGCGACAACCGCGACAACAGCCAGGACAGCCGCTACTGGGGCTTCGTACCGTCCGGCGCCATCGTCGGCAAGGTCGTGGCAATCTTCCCGCCTGCACAGTAACTGCTACAAGGCGCGCGCGATCAGCAGCTTCTGGATATCGCTGGTGCCCTCGTAAATCTGGCACACGCGCACGTCGCGGTAGATGCGCTCGACCGGGAAGTCGCTGACGTAGCCGTAGCCGCCGTGGACCTGGATCGCGTCCGAACAGACGCGCTCGGCCATCTCGGAGGCGAACAGTTTCGCCATTGCCGCCTCCTTCAGGCACGGCAAGCCCGCGTCCTTCATCGACGCCGCATGGCGTATCAATTGCCGCGCCGCTTCGATCTGGGTGGCCATGTCGGCCAGGCGGAATTGCACGGCCTGGTGCTCGAAGATCGGCTTGCCGAAACTTTCGCGGTCGCGCGCGTAGCTCAGTGCCGCCTCGTACGCCGCGCGCGCCATGCCCACGGCCTGGGCTGCGATGCCGATGCGCCCGCCTTCCAGGCCCGACAGCGCGATCTTGTAGCCTTGCCCCTCTGCGCCGATCAGGTTTTCTGCCGGAATGCGGCAATTCTCGAACAGGATTTGCGCCGTGTCCGACGAGTGCTGGCCCATCTTCTGTTCCAGCCCTGCGACGACGTAGCCGGGCGTGCTGGTCGGTACCCAGAATGCGCTGATGCCCTTTTTGCCGGCGGCCTTGTCGGTCACCGCCAGCACGATCGCCATGTCCGCATATTTGCCGCTGGTGATGAACTGCTTGACGCCGTTGATCACGTAGTCGTCGCCATCGCGCGCGGCCGTGGTGCGCAGGGCGGCGGCGTCGCTGCCCGTGTGCGGCTCGGTCAGGCAGAACGCGCCCAGCATCGCGCCTTGCGCCAGCGGACGCAGCCATTGCTCCTTCTGGCGGTCGTTGGCGTACATCATGGCGATGCTGCACACCGGGCAATTGTTGACCGAGATGATGGTGGACGTGCCGCCGTCGCCGGCGGCGATTTCCTCGAGCACCAGCGCCAGCGACACGTAATCCATGCCGGCGCCGCCCAAGGCTTCGGGCACCGCCACCCCGAAGGCGCCGAGGGCGGCAAGCTCCTGCAATTCCTCCTTCGGAAAATGGTGTTCCTTGTCCCAGCGGGCGGCGTTGGGGGCCAGACGCTCCTGCGCAAAAGCGCGCAGGGCGTCGCGGATCATGTCGTGTTCCTGGCTCAGTATCATGGTGTCTCGTGTTTTTTATCGTTCAGGGGCAGAGGATGGGCTACCAGCCGATCGGCTTGCCGTCGTAGTTGCGGTACACCGCTATCTCCGATGCGGGCAAGGTGGCCAGCGTATGGCGCATGCCCGCTGCACTTTCCTCGGGCGAAATGTCGGCGCCGGCGCCGCCCATCTCGGTGCGCACCCAGCCCGGGTGGAACGCCACGCAGGTGGCGCCTTGCGGACCATGCACCAGCGCGGTATCGATCAGCACCGAGTTCAGCGCCGCCTTGCTGGCGCGGTACAGCGAACCGCTGGGGTTGCTTCGTTCGCTGAGCGAGCCCATGTGCGACGACAGTACCGCCAGCTTGCCGCGCTTGCTGGCCACCATCGGCGCGATGATCGGCAACAGGCGCATCGCAGCCAGCACATTGGTATGCATCACGCTGTCGAAATCGGATTGCTGCGGAAAACCGTCGTGGCGCGGACCATACACGCCGGCGTTGAGGAACGCTACGTCCAGTTCCTCGTCGTCGAGCTTCCAGCCCAGGCCGGCGCAGGCTTCGACGTCGGTCACGTCGAGCTTGTGCGCTTCCGCGCCCAGCGCTGTCAAGGCGGTGCAGTCCTCGGCCTTGCGCGCGGTGGCGATCACGCGCCAGCCATCGGCGCGATATTGTTTGACCAGTTCCAGGCCGATGCCGCGCGAGGCGCCAATGATCAGTGCGGTTGGCATGATGCCTCCACCAGTTCGATAGCCATGGCGGTCGCCTCGCCGCCGCCGATGCACAATGCCGCCACGCCTTTCTTGCCGCCGGTGCGCTTGAGCGCACCGAGCAGGGTGACGATGATGCGCGCGCCCGAGGCGCCAATCGGGTGACCGAGCGCGCAGGCGCCGCCGTGCACGTTGATCTTGCTGTGCGGGATGTCGAGGTCGCGCATGGCGGCCATCGGCACGGCCGCGAACGCTTCGTTGATCTCGAACAGATCGACGTCGCGGCTGGCCCAGCCGGTTTTCTTGTACAGCTTTTCGATGGCGCCAATCGGCGCGGTGGTAAACAGGTCCGGCGCCTGGGCGTGGGTGGCGTGGCCGTGGATGCGGGCGATGACCCTGGCGCGCAGTTTGACGGCGGTCGATTCGCGCATCATGACCAGGGCGGCGGCGCCGTCGTTGATCGACGACGACGAGGCGGCGGTGATGGTGCCGTCCTTTTTGAACGCGGCGCGCAGGGTTGGGATCTTGTCGAGCTTGGCTTTCAACGGACCTTCGTCGCGGTCGATCACGGTGTCGCCGGCGCGGCTGCTGACGGTGACAGGCGCGATTTCCCATTTGAACCAGCCTTCGCTGGTCGCCGCTTGCGCGCGCTTGACCGACTCGATGGCGAAATTGTCCTGCGCTTCGCGCGTAAATTGATACTTGGCCACGCACTCTTCGGCAAAGGTGCCCATCGAGCGGCCTTCGCCGGTTTTCTCGTTGCGCGAGTAGGCGTCTTCGAGGCCGTCGTACATCATGTGGTCGAGCAGCATGCCGTGGCCGATGCGGTAGCCGCCGCGCGCCTTGGGCACCAGGTACGGCGCATTGGTCATCGACTCCATGCCGCCGGCCACCACCACGTCGGCGCTGCCGGCGATCAGCTGGTCATGCGCAAAAATCGCCGCCTGCATCGCCGAGCCGCACATCTTGGACAGGGTGACAGCGCCGGTGGAGGTGGGCAAGCCCGCTTTCAACAAGGCCTGGCGTGCCGGCGCCTGGCCCTGGCCCGCCATCAGGCAGTTGCCGAAATAGACGTGCTCGACCAGTTGGCCATCGATACCGGCACGCTCGACGGCGGCGGCAATGGCCACTGCACCCAGGTCGTGCGCGGCCTGGCCGGAAAAGTCGCCCTGGAAGGCGCCCATGGGGGTGCGGGCTGCGCCCACGATCACAATTGGATCATTCATTTTCAAGTATCTCCATAAACGGTGGCGGCGGAACCGCCGGGGTGTTGACATGATGGAAAAAGCGGACGTGCTGCGGGTACGGATAGACGTCTTCCACCACGCCATCAAGAATGCGCTGCTTGCGCGCCTGCCAGTAGTCGCGCGTGAGCAGGTCGGCGTGGTGCTGCAGGAAAAAGCGGCGGATCTTGGGGTTGCCGAGTAAAAACTGGCCGAACTGCTCGGGAAAAACGTCGTGCTTGCCGACCGGGTACCACGGCTCGGACGCCATCTCGTCTTCTTCCGTACGGGCTGGCGGGATGTCGCGGAAGTTGCAGTCGGTGACGTATTCGATTTCGTCGTAATCGTAGAACACCACGCGCTGGTGGCGGGTGACGCCGAAATTCTTGTACAGCATATCGCCGGGGAAAATGTTGGCGGCAACCAGTTCCTTGATGGCGTTGCCGTACTCGACGATGCCGTGTTCGAGCTGGACATCGTCGCCGTCCTGGTCGGCATGGGCCAGCCACATATTGAGCGGCACCATGCGCCGTTCGATGTACAGGTGGCGAATGATCAGCTGGTCGCCATCGACCTCCACCATTGACGGCGCAAATTGCTCGAGTTCGGCGACCAGGCGCTCCGAGAAGCGGTGGCGCGGGAACGCCACGTTGGAGTATTCGAGCGTGTCCGCCATGCGGCCCACGCGGTCGTGGTGCTTGACCAGCAAGTACTTCTGCTTGATCAACGCGCGCGTGGTGTCCTTCGGTGGCGGATAAAAATCCTTGATCACCTTGAACACGTACGGAAACGACGGCAGCGCAAACACCAGCATCACCAGGCCGCGAATGCCGGGTGCAATATCGAAGCGGTCCGACGAGTGTTTCAGATGTTGCAGGTAGTCGCGGTAGAACAGCGTCTTGCCCTGTTTTTGCAGGCCGAGGATCGTATAAATCTCGCTGCGCGGCTTGCGCGGCAACAGCGTGCGCAGGAATTGCACATAGGACGACGGCACTTCCATGTCCACCAAAAAATAAGCGCGCGTAAACGAGAACAGCACCGTGATCTGCTCGGGATCGAACAGCACGGTGTCGAGCACGAGATGGCCTTTGCGGTCGTGCAGGATCGGCACGACGAACGGATACTCGCGGTTGCCGTTGATGATCCTGCCCACGATGTACGCCCCCTTGTTGCGGAAGAACAGGTTGGAGAGCACATGGATCTGGTGGTTAGCTTCGATGCGGGTGGCGCCGAACAGCTGCGCCAGGCGCAACTCTACTTGCTCGACGTCGCGCGTGAGGCTGGCGAACGGCGCGTTCAGTTGAAAATTGGTGATGATGCGCTTGAGCGCGAAATGCACACCATCGGCATCCGGGTAATAGACCTTGTAGGTGGGCGCAAGTTCCCGGGTGTCGATGTATTCGGTGGAGATCACCGGCCGCACGAAAATGTAGGCGTTATGGAAGTAGCTGCGGTGCAGCAGCTTGCAGCACACGGAATTGAAAAACGTCTCGGCCAGCTCCGGCTGGGCATGGTCGGACAGCAGGCCGATGTAGTGCAGCTTGAGTTCCTGCCACACGTCGTCGGACAGGTCAGCCTGGCTGTATTCGTCTTCAAGCAGCTGCACGCACTCCTGCACGCGGCGGTCGTAAAAGTCGATCCGTTCGCGCGCCGCTCGCTGCGCTTCGGCCCAGGCGCCGCGCTCGAAATAGCGCTTGGCCTGCCGGCTGGTTGCGCGGAACAGCCGGTAGTGCTTGTCGAAACCGTCGAGGATGGCGCGGGCGATGTCGAACGCGATTTGCGAGCGCAGCAGCTTGGGGAAGGCGGCCCGGGTCATGGTCGATGTCACCGTGGCAGGGCCGCCTGGCGCGCTTAGCGGGTTTCCGCGAACAGTTCGCGGCCGATCAGCATGCGGCGAATTTCGCTGGTGCCAGCGCCAATTTCATACAGCTTGGCGTCGCGCCACAGGCGCCCGACCGGGTACTCGTTGATGTAGCCATTGCCGCCCAGTGCCTGGATCGCTTCGCCGGCCATCCACGTGGCCTTTTCGGCGCTGTACAGGATGGCGCCGGCGGCGTCCTTGCGCAGGTTGCGCACGGCCTCGGGCGTGGCGGCGCGGTCGCAGGCCTGGCCCACCGCGTAAACGTAGGCCTTGCAGGCCATCATGGTCGAGTACATGTCGGCCAGCTTGCCTTGCATCAGCTGGAACTCGCCGATGGCCTGGCCGAACTGGGTGCGCTCGTGGATGTACGGCACCACCGAATCCATGCAGGCCTGCATGATGCCGAGCGGACCACCGGAGAGCACGGTGCGCTCGAAATCGAGGCCCGACATCAGCACGTTGACGCCCTTGCCGACGCCACCAAGCACATTTTCCAGCGGCACTTCGCAGTCCTCGAACACCAGTTCGCCCGTGTGCGAGCCGCGCATGCCGAGCTTGTCGAGCTTTTGCGCCACCGAGAAACCCTTGAAGGTTTTTTCGATCAGGAACGCGGTCATGCCGCGTGCGCCAGCCTCGAGGTCGTTCTTGGCGTAGACCACCAGCACGTCGGCATCTGGCCCGTTGGTGATCCACATCTTGGTGCCGTTGAGCACCCAGCGGTCGCCCTTGAGTTCGGCGCGCAGCTTCATGCTGACCACGTCGGAGCCGGCGTTCGGTTCGGACATGGCCAGCGCGCCGATGTGTTCGCCCGAGACCAGCTTGGGCAGGTAACGCTGTTTTTGCTCTGCGGTGCCGTTGCGCTTGATCTGGTTGACGCACAGGTTGGAGTGGGCGCCGTACGACAGGCCGACCGAGGCCGAAGCGCGCGAGATTTCTTCCATCGCCACGATGTGGGCCAGGTAGCCCATGTTGGCGCCGCCGTATTCCTCGCCGACGGTCACGCCCAGCACCCCCAGGTCGCCGAGCTTGCGCCACAGGTCCATCGGGAACTGGTCGGAGCGGTCGATCTCGGCCGCGCGCGGCGCAATTTCGGTAGCGGCAAACTGCTGCACCGCTGCGCGCAGGGCGGCGATGTCCTCGCCGTGGTCAAAGGTCAGTCCGGGCAGATCGAGCATGTCTCTTCCTCATTGTTGTCATGGGCGGGAATCCGGTTCCCTGGAACATCCGATGATACTCTTGAGTGACGTTAACGTAAACGTCAACCGTGCTCAGTCCAGCGCAGCCGGTTTGCCATCGGCAGCGGCGGCGATCAGGCGCCGGCATTCCTGTTCGTGGGCCGTGATCTCGGCCAAGGTCATTTCGATGTCTTCGCGCTGTTGTTCCAGATTTTCGCGGTGGCGCGCCAGTACGCCGAGAAAGTGATTCATCTGCACCGCCGTGTCTTTGGGTGTTTCGTACATGTCGACCAAGTCGCGGATTTCCGACAATGGCAAACCCAGGCGTTTGCCGCGCAAGGTAAGCTTGAGGCGGGTACGGTCGCGCGGCGTATACACGCGGTTGCGCCCGCCAGTGCCCTCGCGTGACGGGCTCAGCAGCCCCTGGTCTTCATAGAAGCGGATGGCGCGCGCCGTGATGTCGAATTCACGGGCCAGTTCGGTAATGGTATAGGTGGACATCGGCAAAATAATTGTTGGATTTCCGCTTACGTTAACGTTAGTGGCCATTGTAGCGCGGCAGCAGATGCTTGCGACATTTCTTGATTTATAACGCTCCACGGTTTAGTGTTCCATAGAAGCAAAAAACAAAATAAAATTTGCTCAGCCACCAGGGCCCTCCCGCTTTTGGCAGAGCCGATAACGTTAACTTTAGAACCACACAGCGTCACAAATCAAGCTCTGCTTCAAGAGACTGACTTTCATGACGCAACATGAAATAGTGCAACGATGAATTCCTCAAATGAACGCGAAAGCTTTAGCCAGCGCCTTCAGCAAGCGCTGAAGAATGCCCACTACTCCCCAGACAGCCCCACCCGGCTGGCGCGCGAGTTCAATATCCGCTTTGACGGGCGACCGATTACCGTCCACGCAGCCCGCAAGTGGCTCGTGGGCGAGGCGATACCGACCCAGGAGAAGCTGCGCATGATCGCCCAATGGCTGGGCGTGCCTGCGGAGTGGTTGCGCTTTGGCGGCGCCGAACACGGTACCCCGGAAGGCGACGGCGCCAACGGTGTCTCGCGCTTCGAGTCGGCTGACGTCAAGTTAATTGCCGATTTACAGCGCCTGGACGAACATCACAAGCAAATTGCCCGCGAATTTATTCGCATGCTGGTGCGGGTTAACTACCAAAAGTAATAAAGTTGCGCGGTTTTTGCAGTGGCGGAAAGGGCCATTTTTACTGTTGCCGTGTGAACCTTGTTTCATGACTTTTCCGCTTTTTGTTCGGAATCAGGGTGGCGGGATTGATGCACGTCAACGCTACTTTTTTATTTGAAGTACGTTTGCGAATTGTCATGGTCCAGAATTGGATTTCAGGCACAATAAGGCGTCAGCACCGCTGACTTGCAACGGCAAGTTGTCATCGACAGTTGTTGTCACAGACTTGCGGTTGCAGTCGTAGTGATTACTTGGAGTCCAGCCTTTGAGCAGCCATATGAAAAGTAACTACAGCAATGTCGCGCAGCTGAAGGAATTGATGACCGCCCCGCCCATGACGGCCGCCAAGCATGCCGAGGTCATGCGCAAGCGCATCGCCGACCGGCGCATGGTGGAAGAAGCCAGGGAACTGAAAAAAGCGGAAGACGGCCTGCATTTCGGCACGCGCTAGGACGTCGGTGGCGCTGCCGGCCAGGTTGGCCTGGCAGCGTGGCAATGTTGCAGTGGTGTTTATTGGCCGGACGGCTTCATGCCATGCCAGCGCGGCGTCAGTGCGTGGTCGATGCCGAACAAGTCGATTACCCGGCCCACGGTGTGGTCCACCATCTCTTCGATCGATTGCGGCTTGTGATAAAAGCCGGGCAGGGGCGGGTAGATAATCCCGCCCATTTCCGTCACCGCCGTCATATTGCGCAGGTGCGCCAGGTTGAACGGCGTTTCGCGCACCATCAGCACCAGGCGCCGGCGTTCCTTGAGCACCACGTCGGCCGCGCGCGTAATCAAATTGTCCGACAGGCCGTGCGCCACCGACGCCAGCGTCTTCATCGAGCACGGCGCCACTACCATCCCATCCGACTGGAACGAACCGCTGGCAATCGAGGCGCCGATATCGCGCACCTTGTGCACCACGTGGGCAAACGCCTCCACGTCGCGCCGCTGCAAGCCGGTTTCCTGGTGCAAGGTCAGCACGGCGGCATCCGAGACCAGTACATGGGTCTCGACGCCGGCGGTGTGTTGCAAATGCTGCAGCAGTCGCACGCCATAGATGGCGCCGGTGGCGCCGGTGATGGCAACGATCAGCCGCAGCGGGCGATCAGCCATTCAACAGGGCTTTCAGTTCGCCCGACTCGAACATTTCGTTCATGATGTCCGAACCGCCGATGAATTCGCCCTTGACGTAGAGCTGGGGAATGGTTGGCCAGTTCGAGTAGTCCTTGATACCCTGGCGAACTTCCGGATCTTCCAGCACATTGACGGTGGCAATGTTTTCAACGCCGCAAGATTTCAGGATCTGGATGGCACGGCCGGAAAAGCCGCACTGCGGGAACTGGGCGGTGCCCTTCATGAACAGCACCACCGGGGTGTTGCTCACGGTCTCTTTGATCCAGGTTTGTACGTCGCTCATAGCTGCCTCGGTAATGAAGTAAATAGATGGCGACATTTTATAAGAAATGCGCCGCACGCGTACTGCCACTTCGGGGTCAGTGCCGACAATTGGACACGTGCTCAGCATTTAGCGGCCGAGGCCGTGTCCGAATGTCGGCACTGACCCCGAAGCTCAACCCCGCAGCTTGGCAAACGCAGCAGCCATGCTGCCGCCGGCCGGTTGTTCGCGGGCGCTTTGCTTCTGGTGCTGGCCCATGCTCTTGCGGTCGTTGCGGTCGGCGCGCTGTTGTGGCTGGGCACCTGGCTGCGGGGCGCTGTCGGTCAGGCGCATGGTCAGGGCGATGCGCTTGCGCTTTTCGTCCACTTCCAGCACTTTCACTTTCACCACCTGGCCGGCCTTGACCACCGTGTGCGGATCTTTCACGAAGGTGTTCGACAGCGCCGAGATATGCACCAGGCCGTCCTGGTGCACGCCGATGTCGACAAAGGCGCCGAAGGCGGCGACGTTGGTCACCACGCCCTCGAGGATCATGTCCGGGCGCAGGTCGCGGATTTCTTCCACGCCTTCCTTGAAGGTGGCGGTGGTAAATTCCGGCCGTGGATCGCGGCCCGGCTTTTCCAGCTCTTTTAAAATGTCGGTGATGGTCGGCACGCCGAACTTGTCGTCCGCGTACTTGGCCGGATTCAGTGATTTGATGAGAGCAGCTTCGCCGATCACGCCCTTGATATCCTTCTTGATATCAGCCAGGATTTTTTCCACCAGCGGATACGATTCCGGGTGCACGGCCGAGGCGTCGAGCGGATTGTCGCCGCCGGTCACGCGCAAAAAGCCCGCCGCCAGCTCGAACGTTTTATCACCCAGGCGCGGTACCGATTTCAGCCCGCTGCGCGACGTAAACGCGCCGTTCGCATCGCGATAGGTGACGATGGCCTGCGCCACCGACGCCGACAGGCCCGACACCCGCGCCAGCAGCGGCGCCGATGCCGTATTCACGTCCACGCCCACGGCATTGACGCAATCCTCGACCACGGCGTCGAGCGTGCGCGCCAGCTGGGTTTGCGACACATCGTGCTGGTACTGGCCCACGCCGATCGATTTCGGATCGATCTTGACCAGTTCAGCCAGCGGATCCTGCAGGCGGCGGGCAATCGATACCGCGCCGCGCAGCGATACATCCATATCCGGCAACTCGCGCGACGCGAACTCGGAGGCCGAGTACACCGACGCGCCCGCTTCCGAGACGACGATCTTGCTCATCTTTTGCTCTGGGAAGCGCTTGATCAAATCCTGTGCCAATTTATCGGTCTCGCGCGAGGCGGTGCCGTTGCCGATCGAAATCAAGGAGACATTGTGCTTGGCGGCCAGCTTGCCCAGCGTGTGCAGCGAACCGTCCCAGTCGTTCCTGGGCTGGTGCGGATAGATCACGGCCGTATCGACCACTTTGCCGGTGGCATCGACCACTGCCACCTTGACGCCGGTGCGCAGGCCCGGGTCCAGGCCCATGGTGGCGTGCTGACCGGCGGGGGCTGCCAGCAACAAGGCTTTCAGGTTGGTAGCGAAAACATTGATGGCGTCGAGCTCGGATTTTTCGCGCAGCGCGCCCATCAATTCGGTATCAAGGTGCATGAAGCTCTTCACGCGCCAGGTCCAGCGCGCGGTGTCGGCCAGCCACTTGTCAGCCGGGCGACCCTGCTGCCTGATGCCGAAGCGGGCGGCGATGCGGCTCTCGCACGGATTGTGCGGCGCGTCCCATTTCGGTTTTTCCGGCTCGCTGTCGAGGCGCAGGGCGACATCGAGGATGCCCTCGCGGCGGCCGCGCATCAGCGCCAGCGCGCGGTGCGAAGGAACGTTGGCCAGGGGTTCGGAATAATCAAAATAATCGGCGAACTTTTCGCCTTCTTCTTGTTTTCCTTCAATGACTTTCGACTGGACAATGCCATGCTCCTGTACGTATTCGCGCAGCGATTGTAGCAAGGTTGCATCTTCGGCAAAGCGTTCCATCAGGATCTGGCGCGCGCCATCGAGCGCTGCCTTGGTGTCTGCCACGCCCGGGTTGTTGCCGTCGGTGGATGTAAAGGCCTCGCGCAGGTAGTTGGCGGCCTCGGTTTCCGGGTTCAGGTCCGGGTTGCCCAGCAGGCCGTCGGCCAGCGGCGCCAGGCCCGCTTCGATGGCGATCTGGGCCTTGGTGCGGCGTTTTTGTTTGTACGGAAGATACAAATCTTCGAGGCGGGTCTTGTCTTCGGCGTGCATGACTGCATCTAGCAAGACCGGCGTCATCTTGTTCTGTTCGGTAATAGATGCCACGATAGCGGCGCGCCGGTCTTCCAGCTCGCGCAGGTAGCGCAGGCGTTCTTCCAGCAGGCGCAGCTGGATGTCGTCGAGGCCGCCCGTTGCTTCCTTGCGATAACGCGCGATGAACGGCACGGTGGCGCCTTCGTCGAGCAGGGCGATGGCGGCGGCAACCTGGGCCGGTTTGGCAGCAAGTTCGAGGGCGAGGCGTTGTTCGATGGAAGGCAACATGAGAGGGGATCCTAAGCAGTCAAGCCCGGAATCATACGCAATCTTGGCGAATCTGCCAGTCTTGACAGCGGAAACGGACTGTGTGCGCGCGGATGTGTGCCGAATGCGTGCGGAAACACCGATTGAATGGCGGCTTTTCGATAGAATCCGCAAACACGAACGCGTGTATGGCGGATAATATCGCCTGTTGCCGATTTTGAACCATCTTTGAACAACAATGCGACCCATGGATTTTACCCGCGACGACGCTTCCGAAGTAAAAGCTGCCCCATCGGCACCGGCTGCACCCCCGCGCCTGACGCCCCCTGCGAATCAACTCTCGTATGCTGTCGCCACGTGGCTGCAGCGGGTGGACGCCGCAGCGCATCCCAAGGCCAAGCTCACGCCGCCGCCGGTTGACGCCGACCCCAAGCAAACCCAGTACCGCCTGATCTACGTGCTCGCGCCCACCAGCGGTGGCCGTCACGTGGCGCTGTGCCTGTACAAGGCGCGGTTGCGGTCCAATGGCGACGTCGCGGCCGCCACGCCGGTCAGTGAAATTTTCTCGCTGCTGTCGGCGCCGCCCAACTTCCTGGTCGCGGGCGACGAGGACCTGGTGCGCTTTTTCGTGGCGATGCGCAGCGGGCAAAATTCGCAGACCGGTTCGGCCACCGAACCACGCGGCAAGATCGGCGCGGCGCTGCTGCAAATGCTGGCCGAGCAAGACAAACTGTTGTGGGCCAACTCCTGGGCCGACGTCGGTAACGGCCTGGTCTATCCACTGAAGGGCGGCGTGCTGCGCGAAGCCAACCTGGCCTGGCGCGAAGAGGGCAAAGGATTACGCCTGGGCTGGGCCGTGCAGCCAGCGCCGGGCGCGCGCCATGCGGGGCAAGCCGGCGCCGACCAGGTCGACTACATGTTGCCCACCGATCCACCGTGGTATATCGACAACCTGTCGTGCGGCGTGCTGCAACTGAACCAGGGCGGCGCCGCGATCCCGCTGGCCGACCTGCAGGCGCTGGTGGCGCAAGCGCCGCTGCTGACCAACCACGACAAGATGCGCGTCTCGCAATTGCTGCTGGCCCACGGCTTGCAGCAGTTGATGCCGCTGCCGCAACCGCTGCCGCAGCGCCTGCGCGACGACGTCAAGCCACGCCCGGTGCTCACGCTCGACGCCGCCATGCTGGCTGACGGTTCGCTGCAGCGCTGGCACGACTTTGCCGTGCTGTCGTTCGACTACGACGGCGAACGGGTGTCGTTCGATCCGTCGCAGCGCGTGGTGCGCCAGAAGGGTGACGTTACCGAAATCATCGAGCGCGATGTGGCGGCCGAAGCCTCTGCCTTGGCCCTGCTGTCCGAGCGCACATTTACTGCCCCGACCACGCTGCCGCTCAGCAGCCTCAAGGGCGGTTTGCTGCTGCCCAACCAGGCCGCCTGGATCCGCTTTGCCCGCGAGGGCATGGCCGAATTGAAAGAAGCGGGCTGGAAACTGGAAAAGACCGCCAAGTACCGCTACGACCTGCGCGACGCCGGCGCCTGGTACGCCGACGTCACGGCTGACGAAGCTGACGGCGGCAACACCTGGTTCAACCTCGAGCTCGGCATCCTGGTGGACCAGGAACGGGTGCCGCTGCTGCCGGTGCTGGTGCAACTGATCCGCAGCGCGCCGCTCGATTTCACCCCCAAGGCCATCGCCCACCACGGCGACGACGACCAGATGCTGGCCACCTTGCCGGACGGCTCACGGGTGGCCCTGCCGTGGGCGCGCATCAAGCCCATCCTGGGCACCCTGGGCGAGTTGTATTTCAACGACAAGATCAAGACCTCGCTGCGCATGGCCACCCTCGACGCCGCCCGCCTCGACGAACTGTCCCGCAACGTCGAGATGCAATGGACCGGCGGCGAAGAGCTGCGTGACATGGGTTCACGCTTGAACCAGTTCGGCGCCGTCAAGCGCATCGCCACCCCGGCCGGCCTGCGCGCCACCCTGCGCGACTATCAAACCGATGGTTTGTCGTGGATGCAGTTCCTGCGCGAATACAACTTCGGCGGCATCCTGGCCGATGACATGGGCCTCGGTAAAACCGTGCAAACGCTGGCCCACATCCTGGTGGAAAAGGAAGCCGGGCGCCTGACCGCACCGGCCTTGGTGATCGCCCCGACCAGCCTGATGGGCAACTGGCAGGAAGAGGCGGCGCGGTTCGCTCCCGACCTGAAAGTGCTGCTGTTGCAAGGCAAGGACCGCATGGCGCAGTTCGACCAGATCGACGGCGCCGACCTGGTGCTCACCACGTATGCGCTGTTGCCGCGCGACGAGGAAAAACTGCGCGAGCACGATTTCCACCTGGTGATCCTGGACGAATCGCACTACATCAAGAACACCCGCAGCAAGGCGGCCCAGAGCGCCGGCCTGCTGCGCGCGCGTCACCGCCTGTGCCTGTCGGGCACGCCGCTGGAAAACCACCTGGGGGAATTGTGGTCGCAATTCCACTTCCTGCTGCCGGGCCTGCTCGGTGACGAGAAGGGGTTCAATACCGTGTTCCGCCATCCGATCGAACGCCAGGACGATCCGCTGCGCCGCTCGCTGCTCAATCGCCGCATCAAGCCGTTCCTGCTGCGCCGGACCAAGGACAACGTGGCCAAGGAACTGCCGCCGAAGACCGAGATGGTGCGCCGCGTGGAACTGACCGGCGCCCAGCGCGACCTGTACGAAACCGTGCGCCTGGCCATGGACCAGAAAGTGCGCGATGAAATCGACCGCAAGGGCGTGGCGCGCAGCCAGATCGTCATTCTCGAAGCGCTGCTCAAGCTGCGCCAGGTGTGCTGCGATCCACGATTGGTGAAGTCGCTGTCGTCGAAAAAGCAGACGGCCGGCTCGGCCAAGCTGATCGACCTGATGCAAATGGTTGAAGACTTGCTGGAAGAAAAGCGTAAGATCCTTGTATTCTCGCAATTTACCAGCATGCTGGAACTGATCGAACAGGAACTCGAAGCGCGCGACATTCCGTACGCGCTGCTCACCGGCGACACCAAGGACCGCAGCGCGCAAGTGGCGGCGTTCCAGCAGGGCGCGGTGCCGATTTTCCTGATCAGCCTGAAGGCGGGCGGCGTGGGCCTGAACCTGACTGCGGCCGACACCGTGATCCACTACGATCCATGGTGGAACCCGGCAGCGGAAAACCAGGCCACCGACCGCGCCTGGCGCATCGGCCAGGACAAGCCGGTGTTCGTGTATAAACTGATCGCCAAGGGCACGCTGGAAGAAAAGATCCAGATCCTGCAACAGAAAAAATCGGATCTCGCGCAATCGATCCTGGCAGAAGGGGAGTCGCAAAAAATGGCACTCACGCAAGAAGACCTGCAACAAATCTTCGCCCCGCTGGTCGAGTAATCGATCATGGCGACCGTGGCTGAGTTGGAAAGTGCGCTGCGCCAGTCGCAGCAGGAGGCAGCGCGCTACCGCCAGCTGCTCGACCACAGTGGCGAAGTGAGCTGGATGATCGACTGCGCCAGCGGCGAACTCGAATGGCTGAGCCATGCCGCCGAAACCCAGTTCGGCTACACGCTGGACACCGCCCGGGCCCTGGCCTGGGACCTGGCGCAGGAACTGGCGCCCCGGCTCGACCGCTACGAATCCGGCGACCTCAGCCGCCGCCGCCTGGTGCGCGAAACCGAACTTCCCCATGCCGACGGCCATACCGTGCCGGTGGAAATCGAATCGACGCTGATGCTGGACGCCGACGGCGTGCCGGTCTCGGTACTGGGCGTGGTGCGTGATCTGACCGAGCGGCGCGCGCTGGCCGACCAGCAGAAAAAATTCGCCTCGATGCTGTCGCACGAGTTCCGCACGCCGCTGTCCACCATCGACGGCGCCGTCCAGCGCCTGGAAATGACCGGCACCCACCACGACGAAGGCACGCGCAAGCGCTACCGCAAGATCCAGGCGGCGGTGGACCGCATGCTGGCCATGCTCGACGAGTACCTGTCGCCCGAGCGCATGGCCAGCATCGGCCGCGCCCGCCAACCGGACGAGATTTCGCCGGCCAACCTGCTCGAAGCGACTGCCGAAGTGGCGCGTACGCGCCGCGCCCGGGTGGATTTGCACATCGAAGCGCTGCCGCAGTGGATGCGGTGCGACCCGGCCGGCATTCGCCTGTGCCTGGAGATCCTGCTCGACAATGCCATTAAATACACGCCGGCCGACGCGCCGCTGGAACTGACCGGCAAGATGGCAGTCGAAGGCGGCGTCGAATTCCTGGTGCGCGACCACGGCGCCGGCGTGCTGGAAGCTGAACTGGAGACCATCTTCGGCCGTGGCACCCGTGGCAGCAATGCCGCCGGTGTCGCCGGTTCCGGCCTGGGGCTGTACATGGCGCGGTCGATCGCCGATGTCCACGGCGGCACCATTACGGTCAGAAATGTTTCTGAAAGCGGCGCGGAATTTCGCTTTTGGCTGCCGGTGACGGCCAAGCCGGGGAAAAGCCTTGCGCGAGTGGGTAGCAACAGTGATAATCCCCCGATGTAGGTGACGGGCTCGCGGCCCGCTGATGCTCTACTGAATAGCAAGTTTACACTGGGCAGTTTGTCCGTAAAACATCGAATGGCGCATCAATGACGCAAATACTGATCGTGGAAGACAATCTGGACTACGCCGAGGAAATGGCGGAGTTCCTGACTGAACTTCAACACGAGGTGCACATCACCAATAACGCCAGCGATATGTGGACCGCACTGAGCCACGGCAACGTGGGCGTGGTCGTACTCGATCTCGGCCTCCCCGACGAAGACGGTTTTAACGTCATCCCGCGCATGCGCCAGTTGTATCCGCAGATCGGTTTGCTGGTCCTGACCGGGCGCGTGGCGTTCGACAACCGCATCCTCGGCCTGCGCCTGGGCGCCGACCATTATCTGACCAAGCCGATCAAGTTCCCGGAGCTGGCCGCCCACATCGAGGCGCTCGACCGCCGCGTGGGACCGCAGGAAACTGCACCGACACCGAGCAAGTGGACCCTGAAAGTGAGCGCCCGCCAACTGGAACTGCAAGGCACGGCGATCACGCTGACCGAAAAGGAATGCAACTTCCTGCACCTGCTCACGATTAACACCCGGCCCGTGCCGCGCCAGGTGATCGTGGCCGGCATCGGCGGCGACGATCCCGACGCCGGGCGCCGGGTGGACATGCTGGTGTACCGCCTGCGCAAGAAGGCCCGCACCGGCCTGGGCCAGGACCTGCCGCTGCGCAGCGCCTACGGCGAGGGTTACAGCCTCTCCGCCAGTTTCAATTTGTCCTGACTTTGAAATAAATAAAGGCAGGGCGGAAGCAGATTTGGCCATTCGCTCGATTTTACAGGGCCACAGTGGTATCTTGCTTCGTCAGCTTTAGCTCCGTCATTCCCGCCCAGGCGGGAATCCAGTTTTCGGGCGCCGACGCCACGCATGCGAATTAGATCCCCGCCTTCGCGGGAATGACGATGCGGCGTCGCGCGGCCAAATTTTACGCAATGATCATGGCCCGCCTGCCCCGCCTCATCGTTCCCCACCAGCCGCACCACGTCATCCAGACCGGCAACAACGAACAACCGGTGTTCCACGACGATGACGACTACCAGGCCTTCCTCGGCTGGCTGCGCGCAGCCGCCAAGACCTACAAGGTGCAGGTCCACGCCTATGTGCTGATGCCCAACCACCTGCATTTGCTGGTCACGCCCACCGACGAAGATGGCCTGGGCCAGATGATGCAGTGGGTGGGCCGCTACTACGTGCCGTACTTCAACCAGAAATACAGCCGCAGCGGTACCTTGTGGAACGGACGCTACAAGACCTCGTTGATCGACGCCGATGCCTATTTCATGTTGTGCAGCCGGTACATCGAATCGAACCCGGTCCGGAGCGGCCTGGCGGTGCGCCACGAGGACTACCGCTGGTCGAGCTATTGTCACCACGCCGGCATCCGCCCGGACGGGCTGATCATCGATCATCCGAAGTTCTGGGAGCTGGGCAACACGCCGTTCGAGCGCGAGGCTGCCTACGTTGCCTTGTTCGAACTGGTAATCTCGAGCGACGATATCACCCGCATCAGCAATGCCCTGCTCAAGGGCTGGCCGCTGGGCTCGGACCAGTTCAAGGCTGTTTTGCAAAACAAGGTCAAGCGCCGGGTGCTACCCGCCAAGCGCGGACGGCCATTCAAGATCAAGCAAGAAAACGCATAAATCCGTCAAAGCCGCCGCAGTATATTTCGCTGCTGCGGATTTTTTTTGCACCCAAACCACTCTGTCCCTAATAAAAAATTCTAGGGATATTCAATATTTTAATTCGACTCCGACCCTAATTATTGTCATTGTTTTTTGTGTGGGATTGTTCTACTCTCCATTCTCATAGCCAATCTGCCAGTGGAGAGCACCATGAAAGCCCAAGGTCTGTACGATCCATCCAATGAACACGATGCCTGCGGCGTCGGATTCGTCGCCCACATCAAGGGTAACAAGAGTCACTCCATCGTCGAGCAGGGCCTGATGATCCTGAAAAACATCGACCACCGCGGTGCGGTCGGGGCCGACCCGCTCATGGGCGACGGCGCCGGCATCCTGATCCAGATCCCGGACCAGTACTACCGCGACGAGATGGCCAAGCAGGGCGTGGAACTGCCGCCTCCGGGCGAGTACGGCGTGGGCATGGTGTTCCTGCCGAAGGAAAACGCCTCGCGCATCGCTTGCGAACAGGAAATCGAGCGCGCCGTGCGCGCCGAAGGCCAGGTCTTGCTGGGCTGGCGCAACGTGCCGGTCGATATCGACATGCCGATGTCGCCGACCGTGCGTGATAAAGAGCCGGTGATCCGCCAGATCTTCATCGGTCGTGGCGCCGACATCATGGTCACCGACGCGCTCGAGCGCAAACTGTACGTGATCCGCAAATCGTCGGGCCACGCGATCCAGGCGCTGAACCTGATCCACGGTAAGGAATTCTTCGTCACCTCGATGTCGGCCCGTACCATCGTGTACAAGGGCTTGCTGCTGGCCGACCAGGTGGGCGTGTACTATAAAGACCTGCAGGATGCGCGTTGCGTGTCCGCGCTGGCGCTGGTGCACCAGCGTTTCTCCACCAACACCTTCCCCGAGTGGCCGCTGGCCCACCCGTACCGCCTGATCGCCCACAACGGCGAGATCAACACCGTCAAGGGCAACTTCAACTGGATGCGCGCGCGCGAAGGCGTGATGAAGTCGGCCGTGCTGGGCGACGACCTGCAAAAGCTGTTCCCGTTGATTTACGAAGGCCAGTCCGACACCGCCTGCTTCGACAACGCGCTCGAACTGCTGTTGATGGCAGGTTATCCACTGGCCCAGGCCATGATGATGATGATCCCGGAAGCGTGGGAAAATCACGGCACGATGGACGACAATCGCCGCGCGTTCTACGAATATCACGCCGCCATGATGGAACCGTGGGACGGCCCGGCCGCCATGGCCTTCACCGACGGCCGTTACATCGGCGGCACCCTGGACCGCAACGGTTTGCGTCCGGCCCGCTACATCGTCACCGACGACGACCTGGTGGTGATGGCGTCGGAATCGGGCGTGCTGCCGATTCCCGAGTCGAAAATCATCCAGAAATGGCGTTTGCAACCAGGCAAGATGTTCCTGATCGACCTCGAAGCGGGCCGCATCATCGACGACAAGGAACTGAAGGACACCTACGCCAACGCCAAGCCGTACAAGGCGTGGATCAACGCGGTGCGCATCAAGCTCAACGAAATCAAGCTCAGCGAAAGCCAGCTGGCGCACAACCGCGCCAAGTACGGTGCGGGCACGACCGTGACCGCTGCGCCGGCGCAGGGCGAAAAAGCCGTGCCGTCGCTGCTGGACCGCCAGCAGGCGTTCGGCTACACCCAGGAAGACCTGAAATTCCTGATGGCGCCGATGGCTGCCGCCGGCGAAGAAGCGACCGGTTCGATGGGCAACGACTCGCCGCTGGCAGTGATGTCCAACAAACTGAAGCCGTTATATAACTACTTCAAGCAGCTGTTTGCGCAGGTGACCAACCCGCCGATCGATCCGATCCGCGAAGCGATGGTGATGTCGCTGGTGTCGTTCATCGGTCCCAAGCCCAACCTGCTCGACACCAACAACGTCAACCCGCCGATGCGCCTCGAAGTGTCGCAGCCTATCCTCGGTTTCGACGACATGGAGCGCCTGCGCAACATCAGCCTGCACACGGGCGGCAAGTTCAAGTCGTACGAGCTGAGCATTTGCTACCCGCTGTCGTGGGGCAAGGAAGGCATCGAAGCCTGCCTGGCCTCGCTGTGCGCGGAAGCCGTTGACGCCGTCAAATCGGGCCACAACATCCTGGTGGTATCGGATCGCACCATCGGCCCGGACCGCGTGGCGATTCCCGCGCTGCTGGCAACGTCGACCATCCACCAGCACCTGGTGAGCAAGGGCTTGCGCGCGTCCACCGGCCTGGTGGTGGAAACCGGCTCGGCCCGTGAAACCCACCACTTCGCCCTGCTGGCAGGCTACGGCGCCGAAGCGATCCACCCGTACCTGGCCATGGAAACCCTGATCGAGCTGGCGCACGGCATGCCGGGCGACCTGTCGGGCGAAAAAGCGATCTACAACTTCACCAAGGCCGTGGGCAAGGGCTTGATGAAGGTGATGTCGAAGATGGGCATCTCCACTTATATGTCGTACTGCGGCGCGCAGATCTTCGAAGCGGTCGGCCTGAACAAGTCGCTGGTGAACAAGTACTTCAAGGGCACGTCGTCGAACGTGGAAGGCATCGGCGTGTTCGAAGTGGCGGAAGAAGCGCTGCGCCTGCATGCACTGGCCTTCGGCAACGATCCTGTGCTGGCCAACAACCTCGATGCGGGCGGCGAATACGCGTTCCGCGTACGTGGCGAAGACCACCTGTGGACGCCGGACGCGATCGCCAAGCTGCAGCACTCGACGCGCGCCAACAACTTCTCGAGCTACAAGGAATACGCGCAAATCATCAACGACCAGAGCCGTCGTCACCTGACCCTGCGCGGCATGTTCGAGTTCAAGATCGATCCGAGCAAGGCGATTGCGCTCGACGAAGTGGAACCGGCCAAGGAAATCGTCAAGCGCTTCGCGACCGGTGCCATGTCGATGGGTTCGATCTCGACCGAAGCACACGCCACGCTGGCGGTGGCCATGAACCGCATCGGCGGCAAGAGCAACACCGGAGAAGGCGGCGAAGATCCATCGCGCTACACCCAGGAATTGAAGGGCATCAAGATCAAGCAGGGCGAGACCATGGCCTCGGTCATGGGCAAGGAGCAGATGGTGGTGGACATCGCCTTGCAGGAAGGCGACTCGCTGCGTTCGCGCATCAAGCAGGTGGCGTCGGGCCGTTTCGGCGTGACTGCCGCTTACCTGAACTCGGCCGACCAGATCCAGATCAAGATGGCGCAAGGCGCCAAGCCGGGCGAGGGCGGCCAGCTGCCAGGCCACAAGGTGTCGGAATACATCGCCACCTTGCGCTTCTCGGTGCCGGGCGTGGGCCTGATTTCCCCGCCGCCGCACCACGACATCTACTCGATCGAAGATCTGGCGCAGCTGATCCACGATCTGAAAAACGCCAACCCGCGCGCCTCGATCTCGGTCAAGCTGGTGTCGGAAGTCGGTATCGGCACCGTCGCTGCCGGCGTCACGAAAGCCAAGGCCGACCACGTGGTGGTGGCCGGGCACGACGGCGGTACCGGTGCTTCGCCACTGTCGTCGGTGAAACACGCCGGCACGCCGTGGGAACTGGGCCTGGCGGAAACCCAGCAGACCCTGGTGCTGAACGGCTTGCGGTCGCGGATCCGGGTGCAGGCCGATGGCCAGATGCGTACCGGCCGCGACGTGGTGATTGCCGCCATGCTGGGCGCTGACGAAATCGGCTTTGCCACGGCGCCGCTGGTGGTCGAAGGCTGCATCATGATGCGCAAATGCCACCTGAACACCTGCCCGGTGGGCGTGGCCACGCAAGACCCGGTCCTGCGCGCCAAGTTCTCGGGCAAGCCGGAATACGTGGTCAACTACTTCTTCTTCGTGGCCGAAGAAGCGCGTCAACTGATGGCGCAGCTGGGCATCCGCACCTACGACGAACTGATCGGCCGCGTCGACCTGCTCGACAAATCGAAAGCGATCTCGCACTGGAAGGCCAAGGGCCTGGATTTCACCAACATCTTCCACCAGCCGGAAGTGCAGAACGGTCAATCGATCTTCCACACCATGGACCAGGACCACGGTCTCGACAAGGCGCTCGATCACAAGCTGATCGCGCAAGCGAAGGGCGCGCTGGAAAAAGGCGAGCGCGTGTCGTTCATCTCGCCGGTGCGCAACGTCAACCGCACGGTCGGCACCATGCTGTCGGGCGAAGTGGCCAAGCGTTACGGCCACGCCGGCTTGCCGGACGACACCATCCACATCCAGCTGCAAGGCACGGCCGGCCAGTCGGCGTGCGCGTTCCTGGCGCACGGCATCACCATCGACCTGGTCGGTGAAGGTAATGACTACGTGGGCAAGGGCTTGTCGGGCGGCCGCATCATCGTGCGTCCGAACACCGAGTTCCGTGGCTGGGCGGTCAACAACATCATCGTCGGCAATACCGTGTTGTACGGCGCGATCAGCGGCGAAGCGTTCTTCAACGGCGTGGCCGGTGAGCGTTTCGCGGTGCGCAACTCGGGCGCCACGGCCATTGTCGAAGGCACCGGCGACCACGGTTGCGAATACATGACCGGCGGCACCGTGGTGGTGCTGGGCGCCACCGGCCGCAACTTTGCAGCCGGCATGTCGGGCGGTATCGCCTACGTGTACGACCCGGACGGCGACTTCGAATCGCGTTGCAACACGGCAATGGTGACCCTGGAGCGCGTGCTGAGCAGCAAGGAACAGTCGGCCGACACGGCGACCTACCACGTGCTGCACAAGGACCTGGGCCGCGAGTCGGACGAAGGGATCCTGAAGCGCTTGATCGAGCGCCACTTCAAGCACACCGGCAGCACCCGTGCCCGCCTGTTGCTCGACAACTGGGCCGACAGCCGCAGCAAGTTCGTCAAGGTATTCCCGAGCGAATACAAGCGCGTGCTGGCCGAAATGGCGGAAGACGTGGCGAACGCGACGGCGGTGGTGCAGCCGGTGGCAGCTTAAGCAAAGTTATTGTCTGAATCGTCGACAGCCTTGAGTCCGTCATTCCCGCGCACGCGGGAATCCATAGAGCGCAACATGAAGCCAGCGTTCTATGGGTCCCCGCGTACGCGAGGACGACGAATGAGCGGTCCCGGGTAAATTAGAATAAAGAGGATTTAATCGTGGGTAAAATCACCGGTTTCATGGAATTCCAGCGTCAGGAAGAAGGCTATCTGCCACCTGCGACGCGTTTGAAAAACTACGCCGAGTTCGTCATTCCCCTGACCAACGAGCAAGCCAAGGTGCAGGGCGCGCGCTGCATGGATTGCGGCATCCCGTTCTGCAACAACGGCTGCCCGGTCAACAACATCATCCCCGACTGGAACGACCTGGTCTATCGCGGCAACTACCGTGAAGCGCTGGACACGCTGCATTCGACCAACAACTTCCCCGAGTTCACCGGCCGCATCTGCCCGGCGCCGTGCGAATCGGCCTGTACCCTGGGCATCAGCGAAGATCCGGTCGGCATCAAGTCGATCGAGCACAAGATCATCGACGAAGGCTGGGAACACGGCTGGGTCGTGCCGCTGCCTGCGGCGCACCAGACCGGCAAGAAGGTTGCCGTCGTCGGTTCCGGTCCTGCCGGCCTGGCCGCTGCCCAGCAGCTGGCGCGCGCCGGCCACGCGGTCACCGTGTTCGAAAAATCGGACCGTGCCGGCGGCCTGCTGCGTTATGGCATCCCGGACTTCAAGATGGAAAAGTCGCACATCGACCGCCGCATCAAGCAGATGGAGGCCGAAGGCGTGGTGTTCCGCACCAGCGTGTTGATCGGCAAGGATTTCCCGGCCAACGTCAACAACTGGGCCAAGGAAACCATTTTCCCTGAAGACCTGGAAAAAGAATTCGACGCCGTGGTCCTGGCCGGCGGCGCCGAGCAGCCGCGCGACCTGCCGGTGCCGGGCCGAGAGCTCAAGGGCGTGCATTTCGCCATGGACTTCCTGCCCCAGCAAAACAAGATCAATGCCGGTGACAAAGTCAAGGATCAGATCAAGGCTACCGGCAAGCACGTGGTCGTGATCGGCGGCGGCGATACCGGTTCCGACTGCGTCGGCACCTCGAACCGCCAGGGCGCCGCCTCGGTCACCCAGTTCGAACTGATGCCGATGCCGCCGGAGCAGGAAAACAAGCCGCTGGTCTGGCCGTACTGGCCGACCAAGCTGCGTACTTCGTCGTCGCACGACGAAGGTTGCGAGCGCGACTGGGCCGTGGCCACCAAGCGCCTCGAAGGCAAGGGCGGCAAGGTCGAGCGCCTGATCGCCTGCCGCGTCGAGTGGAAAGACGGCAAGATGGCCGAAGTGCCGAACTCGGAATTCGAAATGAAGGCCGACCTGGTGTTCCTGGCCATGGGTTTTGTCTCGCCGGTCGCCAATATCCTCGACGCCTTCGGCGTGGAAAAAGATGCACGCGGCAACGCCAAGGCCACCACCGACGGCGAAGGCTGTTACAAGACGTCGTCGGCCAAGGTATTTGCTGCAGGCGACGTGCGCCGCGGCCAGTCGCTGGTGGTGTGGGCGATCCGCGAAGGCCGCCAGTGCGCGCGCGCAGTCGATGAATTCCTGATGGGCAGCTCCGAACTGCCACGCTGATCACGGCCGCAAGGCCTCGATTTCAACCCGGGAGCGGGCGGGCAATCCCCGTGCCTCCCGGTTTTTTTTCACCGTGACTCCAGCGCGCCACTTGGCTGGACTGGCGCGTATCGTACTGAGTCTATCAATATTCAGCATTCGAAAACTATGCCCGTTTCAGTTAAGCCATTTTTGACCGTGAACCGATGATCCGTCATTCCCGCGCAGGCGGGAATCCATAGGGCGCGTGATCATTTGCTCAGCATAGATTCCCGCTTTCGCGGCGTTCCGTCGATTCGGAATGACGGCTCTTAACTGAACGGCATTCGCTGCAGTCGGGCGTGTTATTGGAGGTGCATTGTGAGCACGATCATTGAATCCCTGCGTGCCGACCTGGCTACGCTACACGAAGCAAAAGCAATTACCAAGGTAACGATGCGCGAGTTCGACGCGATCTGTCCGCCGCCGGTGCGGGAGTTCAGCGCTGCCGACATCAAACACCTACGCGAGACCTTGAAGTTCAGCCAACCTGTGTTCGCTCTTCATTTGCACACGTCGGCCTCGACCGTGCGCAAATGGGAGCAAGGCGACTCCCATCCCACGGGGCCGGCACTTAAACTGCTGAACGTGATCGCCGACAAGGGTTTGCAGGCAATTATCTGACTTTTGACAGGCATCGATGATGCGCCGCACCATGTAACAAAGCATGCCTCATGTAAATTGCTGACTTTGGATTCAGTAGTGTTGTATTATCGGCGGTACATCGTCCGTCCCTTTGCGTTGAACGGAGGTGCTTCCAGCAAGGATTGACCTTTCTGCACTACAATACGGCATCAAAAAATAAAGAGTTCCGTCGTGTCCAATCTAGTCGAAATTCGCGATTTACATTTCTCGTATGGAAAGCGAGCCATCCTGTCCGGGCTGAGCATGGATTTCCCACGTGGAAAAGTGATCGCAGTCATGGGCGGTTCGGGTAGCGGCAAGACCACGGTGTTGCGCCTGATCGGTGGCCAGCTCATCCCGCGCAAGGGCCAGGTCAAGGTGCAAGGCCAGGTGGTGCACAAGCTCAATACCGCCGGCTTGTACCTTCTGCGTCGCAAGATGGGCATGCTGTTCCAGCATGGCGCGCTGTTTACCGACCTCACCGTGTACGAAAACGTCGCCTTCCCGCTGCGCGAGCACACCGACCTGCCGGAAGAACTGATCCGCAACCTGGTGCTGATGAAGCTGCACGCCGTGGGCCTGCGCAATGCCGCTGCCTTGAAGCCCGGAGAAATCTCCGGCGGCATGGCGCGCCGCGTGGCGCTGGCGCGCTCGATCGCGCTCGACCCCGAACTGATCATGTACGACGAGCCGTTTGCCGGCCTCGACCCGATCTCGATGGGCGTGACCGCCAACCTGATCCGCAATCTGAATACCGCCCTCGGTTCGACATCGGTGCTGGTGTCGCACGACGTCAAGGAGTGCTTCGCGATTGCCGACTACGTGTATTTCCTGTCGCAGGGCAAAATCGTCGCGCACGGCACGCCGGCCGACATGATGGCCTCCACCGACCCGTATGTGCACCAGTTCGTCAACGCGGAAGCGGACGGGCCGGTGCCGTTCCACTATCCCGGCAAATCCCTGGCCGACGACCTTGGCCTGGGAGTTAAAGCATGAGTGTAAGAAATTTGTTGTCGAAACTCGGCGCGCCGCTGCGCGATTTCGTCGAGGGCATCGGCTTCGCTGCGCGTACCTTTTTTGAAATCCTGCGCCTGTCGCCGGGCCTGATTTTCCGCCGGCCGCACCTGCTGGTCGAGCAGCTGCATTTCATCGGTAACTACTCGATGGTCATCATCACCCTGTCCGGCCTGTTCGTCGGCATGGTGCTGGGCTTGCAGGGTTACTACACGCTCAATAAATACGGCGCGGAGCAATCCTTGGGCCTGCTGGTGGCGCTCGGCCTGACGCGCGAACTGGGGCCGGTGATCACCGCACTGCTGTTTGCCGGCCGCGCCGGTACCTCGCTGACGGCCGAAATCGGCTTGATGAAGGCGGGTGAGCAACTGTCGGCCATGGAAATGATGGCAGTCAATCCGATCCAGCGCGTGCTGGCGCCGCGTTTCTGGGCCGGCGTGATCTCGGTGCCGCTGCTGGCGTCGGTATTCAGTGCAGTCGGCGTGATGGGCGGTTACCTGGTCGGCGTGCAGCTGATCGGCGTCGACGAGGGCGCTTTCTGGTCGCAGATGCAGGGCGGCGTGGACCTGTTCAAGGACGTGCTCAACGGCTTCGTCAAGAGCATCGTGTTCGGCGTGGCCATCACTTTCATCGCGCTGTACCAGGGTTACCAGGCGCGTCCGACCCCGGAAGACGTGGCCCGCGCCACCACCCGCACGGTCGTGATCTCGTCGCTGATGGTCTGGTGGCTGGACTTCATGTTGACGGCGCTGATGTTCAGCAAATAGTTGTAAGATAAAACGGAATTAAACGAGGATAGTTATGCAACGCAAATCTCTGGATGTCTGGGTCGGCCTGTTTATCGTCATCGGCGTGGCCGCACTGATGTTTCTGGTGTTAAAAGCAAGTAATACCGGCTCTTTGTCCTTCGGTAAAACCTACGCGATTACCGCCAAGTTCGACAACATCGGCAGCCTGCGTCCGCAAGCGGCCGTCAAGGCGTCGGGCGTGGTCATCGGCCGCGTGGGCGACATCAGTTTCGACGACAAGACGTATCAGGCGCTGGTGACCTTGAACATGGATGAAGGCTATAACTTCCCGAAAGACAGCTCGGCCAAGATTCTGACGGCAGGCCTGTTGGGTGAGCAATATGTAGGCATCGAAGCTGGCGGCGACGAGAAAAACCTGGTTGCCGGAGACAAAATCGCAAGGACCCAATCGGCTGCCGTGCTGGAAGACCTGATCAATCAGTTCATCTACAGCAAGGCTGCTGACGGTAAAAAGGAATAATCAATGAAGACCAATAAAACCTCGCTGCGCACCGCCGCGCTGGTGCTGGGTACCGCGATGATGCTGGCTGGCTGCGCCGGTCCCAACCCGCGCGACCCGTACGAAAGCTATAACCGCGCCATGTTCACCTTCAACGACAAGGTCGATACCTATGCGTTGAAACCGGTGGCCACCGTCTACCGCGACGTTACGCCGTCGTTCGTGCAAACCGGCGTGGGCAACTTCTTCGGCAACATCTCCGATGCCTGGAGCGGCGTCAACAACCTGCTGCAAGGCAAAGGCGGCGACGGTATGACCGACATCACCCGCTTCGCGCTGAACTCCACGCTCGGTATCCTGGGCCTGTTCGACATCGCCACCCCGGCAGGCCTGGAGAAGCACAAGGAAGACTTCGGCCAGACGCTGGGCGTGTGGGGCCTGGAATCGGGCCCTTACCTGGTGTTGCCGATCCTGGGACCGTCCACCGTGCGTGACACCGTGGCGCTGCCGGCCGACTTCGCCGGCAATATCTGGCGCTACAAGGATCCGACCAATGTGCGCAACATCGGCACCGGCATCAACCTGATCGACACCCGCGCCAGCCTGCTCGACGCCGGCTCGCTGTTCGAAGACGCTGCACTCGACCGCTACGTGTTCCTGCGCGACGGCTACCTGCAACGCCGCGAAAGCCAGGTCTTCCCAGACGGCAATCCGCGCAAGAAAAAGCAGAACGACGATCCTTACGGTGAGGACGACGGCGCCAAGCCAGCTGCCGATCCGCAAGCTGTGCCGGCTACGCCAGTGACGCCAGCGCCTGCTGCCGAGCCGGCGCCGGCCGCCGCGCCAACGACGCCGCCGCAAGCTGATGCAGCACCTGTCGCACCTGTTGCACCCGCGACCACCGCTGAAACCGCCGCCGTTGCCCCTGCCACTGCAGTCGCAACTGTTGCTCCAGTGGAAACTTCGCCAACCGTGTCAGCGGAATCCGCCCCCAACGCGTTAAACTCCGGTACACCGGCTGCGAACTGAGCCAGCCGGTGACCCGAAGAACTCACCAAAGGTAGATAAACGATGAACCTGATTAAAAAACTGTTAGCAGTCGCCGCTGTGGCAACGATGGGCTTTACCGCGACCGCGCAAGCGGCCGAGGCGCCTGACGCGCTGGTCAAGCGCATCAGCGAAGACGTGATCAACACTGCCAAGGCCGACAAGGACATCCAGTCCGGCAACCAGCAAAAAATCATGGCCCTGGTCGAAACCAAGATCCTGCCGTACGTCGATTCGAACCGCATGACCGCGCTGGCGGCCGGCCGCTTCTGGCGCCAGGCCACCCCTGAGCAACAGAAAGCGCTGTCGGAACAGTTCCGCACGCTGCTGGTGTACACGTACTCGGGCGCGCTGTCGCAGATCAAGAACGAAACCATCACCTTCAAGCCGATGCGTGCCGATGCGGCCGACACCGACGTGGAAGTGCGTTCGCAAGTGAACATGACCCGTGGCGATCCGGTCCTGCTGAACTACCGCGTGGCCAAGGCTGGCGACAGCTGGAAAATCTATGACATCAACGTCATGGGCGCCTGGCTGGTGGAAACCTACAAAGGTACGTTCACGTCCGAGATCAACAAGGGCGGCATCGATGGCCTGATCAAGACCCTGGCCGACAAGAACAAGTCGCTGGCCAGCAAGCCCCTCAAAGCCAATCCCGCCACGCCAGCTAAGTAAGTAACCAAGTACACGCCATGACCGCCGAATCGACCGACAACCTGCAATCGCTCACGTCCCTGACCGTGCTCAACGCCACTGCGGCGCAAGAGCGCGGCCTGGCCGCCATCAAGGCTGGCCAGCAGGCGTTTGATTTGAGCAACGTTACCTCGGTCGATTCGGTGGCCGTGTCGGTGCTGCTGTCCTGGCAGCGCGCCGCGCGCGAAGCCGGGGTGCAGCTGATGCTGCACAACCTGCCTGCGTCGCTGAAAAACCTGACCAAGCTCTATGGCGTGTGCGGCCTGGTGTTCCCCGGCCAGGAAGAAGAACAAGATTGCACTCCCGTCGCCCCGGCCGCCGCGCCTGCCGACCAGCACCACCATCATTGACCCCCGCTCCGCCCCGTCGTACCCCTGTGTTGCCCTTGTAATACCGCCGGTCCGGTTCGACCGACCCAGATTTCCCCTATAATTGAACGTTGCCGCAGCCACAGTGCTGTGGCGCCCTGTACCACCGCCGCGCGCCGTTTTGGCCCCTGGCGGGCACTCAGCGCCGGCCCTGCCGCCGCACAACGTAAAGTCTAGAATGTCAGCGATCCAAATAACGAATGTCGAAAAGCGCTACAAGTCGCTCCAGGCGCTGGGCGGCGTGTCGCTCACCATCGAGGAGGGCGAGTTTTTCGGCCTGCTGGGCCCCAACGGCGCCGGCAAGACCACCCTGATTTCCATCATCGCCGGCCTGATCCGGCCCGATGCCGGCACGGTCACCATCCACGGCCACGACGTCACCGGCGACTTCCGCGAGGCGCGCCGCAAGCTCGGCGTGGTGCCGCAGGAACTGGTGTTCGACCCGTTCTTCACCGTGCGCGAAACGCTGCGCCTGCAGTCGGGCTACTTCGGTCTGCCCAATAACGACCCCTGGATCGACGAGGTGATGCACAACCTCGACCTGACCAACAAGGCCGACACCAATATGCGCGCGCTGTCGGGTGGCATGAAGCGCCGCGTGCTGGTGGCGCAGGCGCTGGTGCACAAACCGCCCGTGATCGTGCTCGACGAACCGACCGCCGGCGTGGACGTGGAACTGCGCCAGACGCTGTGGAAGTTCATCTCGCGCCTGAACCGTGAAGGCCACACCGTGGTCCTCACCACCCACTACCTGGAAGAAGCGCAGGCCATGTGCAAGCGCGTGGCCATGCTCAAGAGCGGCAAGATCGTCGCGCTCGACTCGATGGCCGCGCTGATCCGCCGCATCTCGGGCTCGCAACTGATCGTCAACATGACGGCCGGCGACCTGCCGGACGAGCTGCGCCACCTGGTCACGCACGCAGAGACTTCCGACCATGGCCGCAAGTACAGCCTGCGCATCAACGAGTATGCGGAAGTGGAAGGTATCCTGGCGCGCTTGCGCGAGTCGGGTGCCGTGATCGACGAGATGCAGCTGCAACAGGCCGACCTCGAAGACATCTTCCTGCAAATCATGGACAAGGGCACGTTATGAATTTTATCTCGAGCGGCTTCCGCACCCTGGTCTACAAAGAGACGCTGCGCTTCTGGAAGGTCGCCACCCAAACCGTGGCAGCACCGATCCTGACCGCCATGCTGTACCTGCTGATCTTCGGCCACGTATTGGAGGGCCGGGTGCAGGTGTACGAAGGCGTGAGCTACACGTCGTTCCTGATTCCGGGCCTGGTGATGATGAGCGTGCTGCAAAACGCCTTTGCCAATTCGTCGTCGTCGCTGATCCAGTCCAAGATCACCGGCAACCTGGTGTTCGTGCTGCTCACGCCCCTGTCGCACTGGGAGATCTTCTCGGCGTACGTGATTGCGGCCATGGTGCGCGGCCTGGCCGTGGGCCTGGGCGTGTTTGCCGTGACCGCGTGGTTTGCCCACATGAGCTTTTCGGCGCCGCTGTGGATTGCGGCCTTTGCGCTGCTGGGCGCCGCCATCCTCGGCACCATGGGCCTGATCGCCGGCATCTGGGCCGAAAAATTCGACCAGCTGGCCGCGTTCCAGAACTTTTTGATCATGCCGCTGACGTTCCTGTCGGGCGTGTTCTACTCGATTAATTCATTGCCGCCGTTCTGGTTCACTGTGTCGCACCTGAACCCGTTCTTCTACATGATCGACGGCTTCCGCTACGGTTTCTTCGGCCAGTCCGACACCAACCCCTGGGCCAGCCTGGCCATTGTTTCGGGCTTCCTGGTGGTGCTGTCGCTGGCGGCGCTGCGCATGCTGCGCAGCAGCTACTGGCAGCGGCACTAAGCGCAACACTATGCGTCAAATACAGATAACAGATTTAACACAGGACCCCATCATGGCTACCACTCCAGAACTGATCCACGGCTATATCTCGGCCGGCCTCGAATGCACGCACCTCGAAGTGGACGGCGACGGCCAGCACTTCCAGGCCATCATCGTCTCGCCGGCGTTTGCGGGCAAGCGCCCGATCCAGCGTCACCAGCTGGTGTACGCCGCGCTGGGCGACCGCATGCGCGAAGAAATCCACGCGCTGTCGATGAAAACCCTCACCCCAGAAGAATACCAAGGCTAAGCATGGACAAACTCCTCATTCAAGGCGGCAACCGCCTGCACGGCGACATCACGATTTCCGGCGCCAAGAACGCCGCGCTGCCGATTTTGTGCGCCGGCCTGCTGACGTCCGGCGACGTCGAGTTGTCCAACGTGCCGCACCTGCACGACGTGGCCACGATCCTGAAACTGCTGGGCCAGACCGGCTTGAAGGTCAGCCAGGACAACGACAAGGTCACGCTCAACGGCAGCGCCATCGACAAGCTCGAAGCGCCGTATGAACTGGTGAAAACCATGCGCGCGTCGATCCTGGTGCTGGGCCCCCTGCTGGCGCGCTTCGGCCAGGCCAAGGTGTCGCTGCCGGGCGGCTGCGCCATCGGTTCGCGTCCGGTCGATCAGCACATCAAGGGCCTGCAGGCGATGGGCGCCGAGATCACCATCGAGGCCGGTTACATCTACGCCAAGTGCGCCAAGCTCAAAGGCGCGCGCATCGTCACCGACATGATCACCGTCACCGGCACCGAGAACCTCTTGATGGCAGCGACGCTGGCCGACGGCGAGACCGTGCTGGAAAACGCCGCCTGCGAGCCGGAAGTGACGGATCTCGCCAACCTGCTGGTGGCCATGGGCGCCAAGATCGAAGGTATCGGCAGCAACCGCCTGGTGATTCAAGGCGTGGCCGAGCTGCATGGCGCCAAGCACGCGGTGATCTCCGACCGCATCGAAGCGGTGACCTTCCTGTGCGCGGTCGCTGCCACCGGCGGCGATATCTCGATCCGCAACACGCGCGTGGACATCATGGACGCCGCGCTCGACAAGCTGCGCGAAATGGGCCTGCAGCTGACCATCGGCGACACCTGGATCCGTGCGCGCATGGACCAGCGCCCGCACCCGGTCACGTTCCGCACCACCGAATATCCGGGCTTTCCCACCGACATGCAGGCGCAGTTCATGGCCGTCAACACGGTGGCCGATGGCGCCAGCCGCGTGACCGAAACCATTTTCGAAAACCGCTTCATGCACGTGCAGGAGATGAACCGCCTGGGCGCGGCCATCGAGACCGACGGCAACACCGCCTTCATCAAGGGCGTCGAGCAGTTGGTTGGCGCGCCGGTGATGGCGACCGACCTGCGCGCATCGGCTTCCTTGGTGATCGCCGCCATGGCCGCCCGCGGCGAGACGCTGATCGACCGCATCTATCACCTCGATCGTGGTTACGACCAGATGGAAGTGAAACTGTCGGCGGTGGGTGCCAATATTCGGCGCATCAAGTAAGGCGCTATGCAGCCACTGTCGTCATTGACACCCGTGCACCAAGCACCGTCACTCCCGCGAAAGCGGGAGTCCATGCTGAGCATCCGAAGTATGGATTCCCGCTTACGCGGGAATGACGGATCGGATGATAACTAATTCTGGAAGTACCATGAGTGCATTTCAAGACAACCAGCAACTGATCCTCGCCCTGTCCAAGGGCCGCATTTTCGACGACACCCTGCCACTGCTGGAAGCGGCCGGCATTACCGTCACCGAAAATCCGGAAACCTCGCGCAAGCTGATTTTGGCCACCAACGACCCCGGCGTGCGCGTGCTGATCGTGCGCGCCACCGACGTGCCGACCTATGTCCAGCATGGCGCGGCGGACTTCGGCGTGGCCGGCAAGGATGTGCTGCTCGAGCATGGCGGCGAAGGCCTGTACCAGCCGATCGACCTCAATATCGCCGCCTGCCGCATGTCGGTGGCGGTGAAAAACGGTTTCGACTACGAGACCGCCGTGCGCCAGGGCGCGCGCCTGCGCGTGGCCACCAAGTTCGTGCAGACCGCGCGCGAGCACTTCGCCAAGAAGGGCGTGCACGTCGATCTGATCAAGCTGTATGGTTCGATGGAACTGGCGCCGCTGGTCGGCCTGTCCGACGCCATCGTGGACGTGGTCAGCACCGGCAACACGCTGCGCGCCAACGACCTGGTGGAAGTGGAAGCGATCATGGATATCTCGTCGCGCCTGATCGTCAACCAGGCGGCGTTAAAGCTCAAGCGACAGCGTTTGCAGCCGATCCTCGAAGCGTTCGAGCGCGCGGCCAAAAAATAACAATCTGGAAGCCATCATGTCGATTCAAATTACCAAGCTCGATTCCACCCAAGCCGATTTCAAAAAGTCCCTGGACACCTTGCTGGCATTTGAAGCAGGCACCGATGAGGCGATCGAGCGCGCCGTCGCCGGCATCCTGGCCGACGTCAAGGCGCGCGGCGACGCCGCCGTGCTCGAATACACCAACCGCTTCGACCGCATTCCCAACGGCGGCGCCGCCAGCATGGCCGCCTTCGACATCGGCCAGGACGAACTGCAGGCAGCGCTGGCGTCGATCCCTGCCGCCCAGCGCGACGCCCTGAACGTGGCTGCGCAGCGCATCCGCGTGTTCCACGAACGGCAAAAGCAGGAACTCAACGGCTTTACCTACACCGAGCCTGACGGCACCGTCCTCGGCCAGAAAGTCACGCCACTGGACCGCGTGGGCATCTACGTCCCGGGCGGCAAGGCGGCGTACCCGTCGTCGGTGCTGATGAACGCCATTCCCGCCCACGTCGCGGGCGTGCAGGAAATCATCATGGTCGTGCCCACGCCGGATGGCGTGAAGAACCAGATGGTGCTCGCCGCCGCCGCCATTGCCGGCGTGACGCGCGTGATTACCATCGGCGGCGCGCAGGCGGTGGCTGCCCTGGCGCACGGCACCGAGACGATACAGCCGGTCGACAAGATCGTCGGCCCTGGCAATGCGTATGTCGCTGCCGCCAAGCGCCGCGTGTTCGGCATCGTCGGCATCGACATGATTGCCGGTCCGTCGGAAATCCTGGTGATCTGCGACGGCACCACCGACCCGGACTGGGTGGCGATGGACCTGTTCTCGCAGGCCGAGCACGACGAACTGGCGCAGGCCATCATGCTGTGCCCGGACGCCGACTACATCGCCCGGGTGGCAGCGAGCATCGAAAAACTGCTGCCGACCATGCCGCGCCAGGACACGATTCGCACCTCGCTCACCGACCGTGGTGCGCTGGTCAAGGTGCGCGACATGGAGGAAGCGTGCGCGATCGCCAACAGCATCGCGGCCGAGCACCTGGAAATCTCGGCCGAAGACCCGCAGCAGTGGGCCGATAAAATCCGCCACGCGGGCGCCATGTTCCTGGGCCGCTTCTCGTCCGAGTCGCTGGGCGACTACTGCTGCGGCCCGAACCACGTGCTGCCCACGTCGCGCACCGCGCGCTTCTCGTCGCCGCTGGGCGTGTACGACTTCCAGAAGCGCTCGTCGATCATCCACGTGAGCGAAGCGGGCGCCCAGACCCTGGGCAGGATCGCGGCCGAACTGGCCTATGGCGAAGGCTTGCAGGCGCACGCCCGCAGCGCCGAGTTGAGGTTGAAAGCCCAATGACCGACCAGTGGCTCAACCAGGTCTTCTGCGAGGATGCGCTGTCCGGGCTGACGCGCATCCCCGACGGTTCCATCGACCTGATTCTGACCGACCCGCCGTACAATCTGGGCAAGGACTACGGCAATGCCTCCGACCAGCAGACGGTCGACGACTACCTGCGCTGGACCGAGCAGTGGATCGACGCCGCGCTGCCCAAGCTCAAGCCCAACGGCAGCCTGTACATCTTTTTGACGTGGCGCTTCTCGCCCGAGATCTTCGTGCTGCTGAAAAAGCGCATGACGATGATGAACGAGATTATCTGGGACCGCCGGGTGCCGTCGATGGGCGGTAGCGTGCGCAGCTTCTCCTCGGTGCACGACACCATCGGCTTCTTCGTGCGCCGCAAGGATTATTATTTCGACCTCGACGCCGTGCGCATCGCCTACGACGCCGAAACCAAGAAGGCGCGTTCGCGCTCGATCTTCATCGGCGCCAAGTGGCTCGAAGTGGGCTACAACCCCAAGGATTTGTGGAGTGTGTCGCGCCTGCACCGCGAGCATCCCGAGCGCGCCGACCACCCGACCCAGAAGCCGCTGGAAATCATCGAGCGCATGGTCAAGGCTTCGTGCCCGCCCGACGGCGTGGTGCTCGACCTGTTCATGGGCAGCGGCACGACGGCAATCGCCGCCAAGCGCTGCGGGCGCAGCTTCGTCGGCTTCGAACTCAATCCCGATTACTGCGCCATCATCGATGAACGCCTGGCCGCGCTCGACTTGCCGCCGGTGGTGAAGAAAAAGCCGGCGCCGAGAAAGCCCGCCGCCAAGGCCGCACCCAAAGCGACACCCGAAGCACCAACCAAAGCCACACCCAAAAAAATCGCCGCCGCCAAACCCAAGCCGGCCGCCAAACGACTTTCAACCGCAGTCTAGACAGGAGCCCCATCCAGATGTCCGCCATCGACACCCTCGTAGCCAATACCATCCGCCCGGACGTGGCAGCCATGCATGGCTACCACGTGGCCGACGCGAGTGGCTTCATCAAGCTCGATGCGATGGAAAACCCGTACCACCTGCCCGAGCACCTGCTGCAGGAACTGGGCGCGCGCCTGGCCGTCGCCACCCTGAACCGCTACCCGGTGGCTTCCTACGCCACGACCAGGCAAAAGGTGCGCGACACGCTGGGCGTACCGGCCGGCTACGACGTCATGCTCGGTAACGGTTCCGATGAACTGATCGCTATCCTGTGCATGGCCTGCGCGCAGCAGGAGCGCCGCGCGGTGGTGCTGTCGCCCACGCCGTCGTTCGTGATGTACGCACGCTCGGCGCAGTACGCGGGCATGGACTACGTGGGCGTGCCGGTGAAAGCCGACCTCACGCTCGACCTGCCGGCCATGCTGGCGGCCATCGAACAGCACAAGCCGGCGCTGGTGTTCCTGTCGTACCCGAACAACCCCACCGGCAACCTGTTCGCCGAGAGCGACATCGTCGCCATCATCAAGGCGCTCGACGGTTTTGGCCTGGCCGTGGTCGATGAGGCGTACGAGCCGTTTGCCCAACAGACCTTCATGGACCGTCTGCCGCAGTTCGACAACCTGGTGGTGATGCGCACCGTATCGAAGCTGGGACTGGCCGGCATTCGCCTCGGCTACATGTCGGCGGCGCCCAAGCTGCTCGCGCAGTTCGACAAAGTGCGGCCTCCTTACAACATCAACGTATTGACGCAGACGGCGGCCGAATTCGCGCTCGACCACGTGGAGGTGCTGAACCAGCAAGCGACCGCGTTGCGCGCCGCACGCGCCGATCTGATGGCTGCATTGGCAAAATTTCCCGGCGTGGAGGTTTTCCCGTCGGCGGCGAATTTTATCTTGATCCGGGTGCCCAATGCCGACGATGCCAACGTGAAACTACTGTCTCACAAGGTATTAATTAAAAATGTGAGTAAAATGCATCCTGTGCTGACCAATTGTTTGCGCATCACGGTCAGTACCCCGGCAGAAAACGCCACCTTCCTCGATGCCTTCGCCGCATCGCTGGCAGCCTGAGTAACCTCGCGAGCCCCCTCATGAACCGCACCGCAGAAATCACCCGCAATACCAACGAGACGCAAGTCCGCGTCTCCATCAACCTCGACGGCACCGGCCAGCAAAAGCTCAATACCGGCGTGCCCTTCCTCGACCACATGCTCGACCAGATCGCCCGCCATGGCCTGTTCGACCTGGAAGTGGAAGCGACCGGCGACATCCACATCGACAACCACCACACGGTGGAAGACGTGGGCATCACGCTGGGCATGGCCGTGGCCAAGGCCATTGGCGACCGCAAGGGCATCGTCCGCTACGGCCACTCGTACGTGCCGCTCGACGAAGCGCTGTCACGCGTGGTGCTGGATTTTTCCGGCCGGCCAGGCATCGAGTACCACATCCCGTTTACGCGCGCCATGATCGGCACCTTCGACGTCGACCTGACGCTGGAATTTTTCCGCGGCTTTGTCAACCATGCGCTGGTCACCCTGCACATCGATAATCTGCGCGGCACCAACGCCCACCACCAGTGCGAGACCGTGTTCAAGGCTTTCGGCCGCGCGCTGCGCATGGCGTCCGAACTCGATCCACGCGCCGCCGGCACCATCCCGTCGACCAAGGGCACTCTGTAAGAACTATCATGAAAAAAATCGTAGTAGTTGATTACGGCATGGGTAATCTGCGTTCGGTCGCGCAGGCGCTGCGCGCGGTTGCCCCGGACGCCAACGTGCTGATCTCGGGCGAAGTGGCCGATATCGAGAGCGCGGACCGCATCGTGCTGCCTGGCCAGGGCGCCATGCCCGACTGCATGCGCAGCCTGCGCGAGTCCGGCGTCCAGGACGCATTGCTGGAAGCGGCGCGCAGCAAGCCTTTGATGGGCGTGTGCATCGGCGAGCAGATGTTGTTCGACGGCAGCGAAGAAGGAGACGCCGCTGGCCTCGGCCTGTTGCCCGGCAAGGTCGTGCGCTTCCAGCTCGACGGCCAGCTGCAGCAGGACGGTTCGCGCTTCAAGGTGCCGCAAATGGGCTGGAACCAAGTGCAGCAAAACGCGTCTCACGCTATGTGGGATGGCATTGCGGACAATAGCTATTTTTACTTTGTCCACAGCTACTACGCCCGGCCCGAGCAAAGCGAGCATACCGTGGGCCTGACCACGTATGGCGCGCCGTTCAGCTGCGCGGTCGCCCGTGATAATATTTTTGCCACGCAGTTCCACCCGGAGAAGAGCGCCGCGGCGGGTCTGCAGCTGTACCGTAATTTCGTCCGCTGGAACCCTTAACCCCAACTTCCCTAGATCCCAGACCTATCATGCTGCTCATTCCTGCCATCGACCTCAAAGACGGTCACTGCGTTCGCCTCAAGCAAGGCGATATGGAACTTGCCACCGTTTTCTCGGACAACCCGGCCGACATGGCCCTGCACTGGCTCAAGCAAGGCGCGCGCCGCCTGCACCTGGTGGACCTGAATGGCGCCTTTGCCGGCAAGCCGAAGAATGAAGGCGCGGTCAAGGCCATCCTGAAAGTGGTGCAGGAATTCGCCGAAGAAAACGACCTCGACGAAATCCCGGTGCAACTGGGCGGCGGCATCCGCGACCTCGACACCATCGAGCGCTACCTCGACGCCGGCATCACCTACGTCATCATCGGTACCGCTGCGGTCAAAGAGCCGGGCTTCCTGCACGACGCCTGCGGCGCCTTCCCGGGCCACATCATCGTCGGCCTCGACGCCAAGGATGGCAAGGTCGCGACCGACGGCTGGAGCAAGATGAGCGGCCACGAAGTGATCGACCTGGCCAAGAAATTCGAAGCCTATGGCGTCGAATCGATCATCTACACCGACATCGGCCGTGACGGCATGATGGGCGGCGTCAATATCGAAGCCACCGTCAAGCTGGCGCAAGCGGTCAAGATCCCGGTCATCGCTTCGGGCGGCCTGCACAATATCGGCGACGTCGAAGCCCTGTGCGCGGTGCAGGACGAAGGCATCGAAGGCGTGATCTGCGGCCGCTCGATTTACGAAGGCACGATCGACCTGGCCTCGGCGCAACTGCGTGCCGACGAGCTCAGCGGCGACCTGCCGGATTACCCGGAAGACTGATTACATGCTTGCCAAACGCATCATTCCCTGCCTGGACGTGACCGATGGCCGCGTGGTCAAGGGCGTCAACTTCACCGAGCTGCGCGACGCCGGCGACCCGGTGGAAATCGCCCGTCGCTACGACGAGCAGGGCGCCGACGAATTGACCTTCCTCGACATCACCGCTACCAGCGACAACCGTGGCCTGATTTTGCACATCATCGAGGCCGTGGCCTCGCAGGTATTCATTCCGCTCACCGTCGGTGGCGGCGTGCGCGAGGTGGCCGATGTACGGCGCCTGCTCAACGCCGGCGCGGACAAGGTCAGCATGAACTCGTCGGCCGTGTCGAATCCGCAGCTGGTGTTCGACGCCTCGCAAAAGCACGGCTCGCAATGCATCGTGGTGGCCATCGACGCCAAGCAGGTCTTGCCCGGCAAGTGGGAAGTATTTACCCACGGCGGGCGCAAGGCCACCGGCATCGATGCCATCGAGTGGGCGGTCAAGATGGAAAAACTGGGCGCCGGCGAAATCCTGCTCACCAGCATGGACCGTGACGGCACCAAGTCCGGTTTCGACCTGGGCCTGACGCGCGGCGTGTCCGACGCCATCGGCATTCCGGTGATCGCCTCGGGCGGCGTGGGCGGCCTGCAAGACCTGGCCGACGGCGTCAAGCTCGGCAAGGCCGACGCGGTGCTGGCAGCGAGCATTTTCCACTACGGCCAGCACACGGTGCAGGAAGCCAAGCGCTTCATGGCAGAGCAGGGCATTCCGATGCGCCTCGATTAAGCAAATAGCGGAAACCACATGTCCACCCCCCCGAACAGCCTTGCCAAGGCCAAATGGCTGAAAAAAATCCACTGGGACGAAAACGGCCTGGTACCGGTCATCGCCCAGGAGGCTGGCACCAACGACGTATTGATGTTCGCCTGGATGAACCGCGACGCGCTGGCCAAAACGGTCGAGCTCGGCGAAGCCGTGTACTGGAGCCGCTCGCGCAAGAAGTTGTGGCACAAGGGTGAAGAGTCCGGCCACACGCAAAAGGTGCTGGAAATTCGCCTCGATTGCGACGAAGACGTGGTGCTGCTCAAGATCGAGCAGGCCGGCGGCATCGCCTGTCATACCGGCCGCCATTCGTGCTTTTATCAAAAATTCGAGGGCGACGCCGAGGGCGGCGACTGGCACAACGCCGAGCCGGTATTAAAAGATCCGGGCGACATCTATACCAAACCGAAAACGAGTTAAGTTTATGAGCACTATCCTGGACCGCCTGGCCGAGCTGATGGAATCGCGCAAGCTGGCCAACGGCGGCGACCCCGCCACGTCGTACGTCTCCAAGCTGTATGCCAAGGGCGACGACGCCATCCTGAAAAAAATCGGCGAAGAAGCCACCGAGACCGTGATGGCAGCCAAGGACGCGCGCGTCTCTGGCGAAGCTGACAAGGTGTTGTACGAGGTGGCCGACCTGTGGTTCCATACGCTGGTGTTGCTGGCGCAATTCGACCTGAAGCCGCAGCAAGTGCTGGACGAACTGGCGCGCCGTGAAGGTGTTTCGGGTATCGAAGAAAAGAATTCGCGCAAAGATTAGCGCCATTAACCTGAAAATCCGTCATTCCCGCGAAGGCGGGAATCCAATTTCGCCGCGTCACGTTTGCTCACGCACATTGGATCCCCACCTGCGCGGCGGTCCGCCGATGCGGAATGACGTTGGATAAGTCATTGAAACTGGAGCCCCCGTGGAAAACTGCCTGTTCTGCAAGATCGCTGAAAAGAAAATTCCTTCTACCGCCGTCTACGAAGACGACGACCTGTACGCGTTCAAGGACATCAACCCACACGCACCGGTGCACTTGCTGGTGATCCCGAAAAAGCATTTTTCCACCTTGTCCGACTGCACCGTGGACGATGCGCCACTGCTGGGCAAAATGCTGGCGCTTGCCCCCCGTCTTGCAGGGGAATTCGGTTGCGCGGTCAGTTATGATGAGCAAGGTCAGCCGGTGGCCGGCTTCAAGACCGTCATCAACAGTGGGCCTGACGGTGGACAAGAGGTGTACCATCTGCATATGCACGTGATCGGCGGCGCCCACCCATGGCGTGGCGAACGCTAACACCTGTCAGCTTGATAACTGGTCACAAGGCTTGCTGCATGACATACACATGACACGCGAAGCTTGACGTATACTGTCGCTGCATTTTGGATCAACAGGTTAACCGGCGCACTGCGCCGCCAAGGGGAATAAGATGGGTTCGATGAGCTGGATACACTGGGCGATTGTTCTGGTGGTGGTGATTTTGATCTTCGGCACTAAAAAGCTGGGCAATATGGGTGGTGACATCGGCAAGGCCGTCAAAGGCTTCAAGGATGGCGTCAAGGGTAGCGACGAGGACAAGCCGGTCGCCCCGCCTGCACCGCCGGCCACCCCGAGCACCATCGACGTCGACGTCAAAGAGAAAAACAAGCTGTAAGCCGCAGCGGCCCCCAGCGGGGCCGCGCGAGCTGACGCTTCTGTCCTATGATCGATCTCGGTCTTACCAAAATGGCGGTGATCGGCGTGATTGCGCTGATCGTCATCGGCCCTGAAAAGCTGCCCAAGGTGGCGCGCATGGCCGGCAACCTGTATGGTCGCGCCCAGCGTTACCTCAACAACGTCAAGTCCGAAGTCACGCGCGAAATCGAGCTCGAAGAGCTGCGCAACCTGCAAAAGGAAGTGCAGGACGCCGCGCACAGCATCAAGAGCGACGTCGAAAACTCCATCGCGGAAAACCTCAGCGAGGTGCAAAACGCCTGGCATGACACGCCCGCCATGGAAGACATTTCCTCGGCCTCTACCTCGTTTTCCACCGTGAGCAGCGATGACCTGGCGCGCAAGGCGCGCGAGTTCCGCCGCAAGAAGCTGGTGCGCAACTCGGCCGTGCCGGGCTGGTACAAGCAACGCCACGGCGGCAAGCTGCACGTCACGTCCGGCGCCGCGCGCGTTGCCCGGTTCCGCCCACGCGGCAACATCCAGAACTCGTTTTACTGATGACTACCCCAAACACAGGCGAAGAGACCTTCATCTCCCATCTGGTCGAACTGCGCAACCGGCTGGTCAAGGCTGCCATCGGCGTGGTGGTAGTAGTTGCCGCACTGATGTTCTGGCCCGGCCCCGCGCAAATCTACGACTTCATCGCCCAGCCGATGATCAACTCGCTGCCGGTCGGTTCCAAGATGATCGCCACCGGCGTGACCTCGCCGTTCCTGGTGCCGATGAAGGTGACCATCGTGCTCGGTATCATCATCGCGCTGCCGTGGGTGTTGTACCAGATGTGGGCGTTCGTCGCGCCCGGCCTGTACATGCACGAAAAGCGCCTGGTGGCGCCGCTGGTCATTTCGTCGTCGCTGCTGTTCATGGCCGGCGTGGCGTTCTGCTATTTCTTCGTGTTCGGCCGCGTGTTCCACTTCATTGCCCAATTCTCTCCCACCTCGATCGCGGTCACGCCCGATATCGAGAACTACCTCGACTTCGTGATGTCGATGTGCCTGGCCTTCGGCGCCACCTTCGAGGTGCCGGTGGTGGTGGTGATCCTGGTGCGCACCGGACTGGTGTCGGTGGCCAAGCTCAAGGAAATCCGTCCGTACGCCATCGTGGGCGCCTTCGTCATCGCTGCCGTGGTCACCCCACCGGACGCGATGTCGATGTTCTCGCTGGCTATTCCGATGTGGCTGCTGTTCGAACTGGGTCTGCTGGTCGCGCCGATGTTCGTCAAGATGTCTACCGCCCCCGAAGAAAAGCAATCGTAATATCACCGGATAAAATAAAGCCCCGCAGTGTCGCCACTGCGGGGCTTTTGCATGGGTGTTATGGCCATGAGTCAGTATGGGATAACGTAAGGGGCCAAGATTTTCGTGTTATACAAATGGCTGCTTTCGCCCCGAAGCGGACCTTCACCCCTTTTTATGGGAGCGCCCTCAAATTGAGCTTGCCCCCTACTCGCATGACATCAATATCAGTACTTTATTATAGACCAGCAACATGCAAATCCGCGAAGATTGAGGAGCCTGAAAAATAAGTGCCTCATGTCGCTTTTCAGACACCAATTGATATTTCGTCTTTATCAAAAATCTCGCCACCACTTAAAGAAAAATATTTACTCGATACACGAATCAAGTTTATTTTTTCGGAATAAATCAAACCACCTGTTGGATTTTTTGATCAGACGTTTCACCTCCACCCAGCTGTGAACAGATTTTCCAGACTTGGTTTTTCTGGAAAAACTGTCATTCTCAAACGGATCTTCCTCTTTGTATTCACAAAGAAATAGTCCAGGCGTGGTCACTAGCCACTGTCCACCAAACTCTTTTCCTGCATCCATATCAAAAGGCATAACAAAAGGAGAATTTGCCGATACATAAAAACCGCTTCTGAACCTGCACTTGGCCGAGTAGCTATCAGATTCACTCATTACATCATCAAAGTTTGAAAAAATAAGAGTTTCCTCATCGTTCGTTCGATATTTGACAATAGCCAGATAATCCTTCCCGCGAGAAAATAAACTAACTCGTGATGGCATGAAAAAATTAAAACTATCAGAACCACCCTTGAATGACTGAATAACTTTTGCGCCATACAGAAATCCGCAAGCAGGCTTCTCCTTCAAAGACTCATCCAGAACAGGAGAAACTGAGGTAATCTGTATTTTCGCCACAATCGATGATGCCGCCACAGCATGTCTTAGTGTGACGCCGGATACCAGATGCACCGTTATCAAATCTTCAGCATGAGAGTTAAAAGACAGAAATAAAAATGCGGCCAGATAAAGACTCTTGGCGCTGAACCTTATCATTTCTTTCCTCCATTAATTTTTTTAGTCGCATACGTATCAGCACATTCTGCATCTGAAATTCAGGGCGGTTTCAAGAACCGACTGCAACATCAGTTCGATGTATTAGCTAATGCCTCGCGACAACAAAGCCACTACTCCTGCAGTGCCAAGAACCCACCGATAAAATTTTTTGAGCTTCATGGCCCAGTAGGCGATTTCCTAGTGAACGGCAGTTCTTGGCCGTTAGTCGCCCTGTTGATACCACTTATAATGTGTACCACCCCAATACGCTAGGCCGCTTGCGGATTGCGTCTTTATCAGCATGAGAGCGTCACCTTTCAGCGTCGGCGGCGAGTCCTCGTCAGCACCGTGAGATACCTTACCCCGTGGATAGGCGTACCACGCGTCCATCCACGCCAAATCATCGCCGCCACTTCCAAAAGCAGTCCCCGCGCCAATTATGCTTACGTACCCCTTGCCCATATGAACAATAGCAACTCCAAGTTTCCCTGAAGCTCTATTCCTGACAAGTATCGCGCAGTCCAGTTTTCCATTACCGTTAAAATCACCTTGAATGTAGAACGGATTTAGGTGCGTAGAGATAGAAAATTTCGCTGCTAATCCTGCCTTGCCGAGTGCTTCGAGCACACCTGGCGGGATGCTTGGTAGTGCGACGGAATCGGTTTGTTCATTGCTCGCGCCAACGGCTGTGCCGAATGCCAAGTAGGACGTCAGTACCAGTGCTTGGAGCAATCCCATTATCCAATTCCCAAAAAAATAGAAAAAAACGCTTACTGAATGTCCGAGAATGGCCGTTCGCGGCCCAAACTTAACCCGAAAAGATTTGTTCTTTAAAAACCGTGAACTTGGTCTCTCCAGCTACCGACTCTATGGACCAAGGCTTCTCAGTGCTCACCCGTACCAGGCTTCGTCCCAGTTCATCAACCCATTCCTCTTCAACGACGCAGCGGATGTGCCCCAGGTGGTGGTAATGGCTCCCGGACATTTGTTCCCCAGTTCTTATAACGGGTTCTTTTTCGACGAATTCATCTCGTACGCCGCCAGCATCGGTAAGCACGCATCCTACCCACATCGGAAAGTGGTCGTCAACAACGCGCTCTATCTGCACTTCCAAACTAATCATTGGTCGTATCCACATTTATAAACCCTATTATGTTCAGGGTCCGCTCCTGGCCGAATCCGGCCATTCAAGCCGTTTTTATTGTTCGCCGACACTTATTTATTGATCATCAACTCGCGGATCACCCGCACCGGCGCGCTGCCGTAGCTGAGGAACTGTTCGTGGAACTGTTTCAGATTGAAGTTGCCGCCCAGCGCCTGCTTGCGCTCCTCGCGCAGCGCCATGATCTCGCTGTAGCCGCTGAAGTAGCTGGTCAGCTGCACCGACGACACCTGTACCCGGTGCCACTTCTCGGTGGCCTCGGTGCGGGTCTGGAAGGCCTGGCGCGTGAGCAGGTCGATTGCCTGTTCCTCGGTCATGCCCAGCACGTGCACGCTGTAGTCGAGGATGGTGTTGGTCACGCTGCGCAGGTTCCACTTCGAGTACATCAGCCACATCTCCGGCGCATTGTCGCCGTAGCCCGATTCGAGCATCATGCGCTCGCCGTACACGGCCCACCCTTCCACCATCGCGCCGTTGCCGAAGATCGACTTGACGATCGACGGCGACTTGTTGGCGTAGATGAGCTGGGCGTAATGGCCGGGAATCGCTTCGTGGATATTGAGGATCTGCAGGATCCAGTGGTTGTACTCGCGCAGGCTGCTCTCGGCCGCTTCGGGCGTGGCGCCGTCGAGCGGGGTGACGTTGTAGTAGGTGCGATCCTGCGGCCGGTACGGGCCTGGCGCGTCGATGCTGGCGCCTGCCACGCCGGCCTGGTAGGCCGGGGTGGCGCGTACTTCGAGCTGCTTGTTCGGGTCGAGCGTGAGCAGGTCGTGCTTGATCACCCAGGCCTGCAACTCGGGAATCTGGCGCTTGATTTCGGTGACGAAATTCTCGCGCGCGACGTGGCGCTCGGACAGTTTGTCGATCATCATGCCGATCTTGGCATAGCGGTCGGCCGGCCTGGCCACGCCGGGCAGATACTTGTCCCACATCGCGTCGGACAGGCGGTCCATATTGGCCAGCAGGTCTTCCCGCGCGGCCAGCGCTTTTTGATAGGTTTGCTCGGCGGTGCTGCCCGACTGGATATCGTAGGCGAATTTTTTCTCGTACAGCTCCTTGCCGATGCGGAAGCTGCGCCGGCCCTTGGTATCCATCAGCTTTTCGCGCTCGGTCAGGTAGGTGACGTAGTTATTCACCGCCGCCAGCGCCGCATCCACGCGCAGCGTGAATTGCTGCTTCTCGGCCGCGTTCAGGATCGACGCCTGCGCCGCCTTGTTCACTTCCACCAGCACGGCCATCACGCCGGGCGCCTGCTTGATCGCCAGGCGCGTGTGCTCGCGCGTGGGGTTGACGATGTTGGCGCGTGCCGCGTCGTAGTAGGCGGGAATGCTGGTGATGCGCTTGAGCAGGGTGCGCAGGCGCTGCGGCCGGGCCGCGTATTCGGTGTTGAGGATCAGGTCGAGCGGGCCGGCCACGTTGTAGCTGGCCGGGTTCCACTCGTATTCGCGCAGCGTGGTCAGCCGCCAGCGGTCGCCTTCGAGCTTGTTTTGCAGCAGTTGCAGGTCGGTGCGCTGCTTGGCGGACAATTGCTTGACGTTGACCTTGCCGAAGCGCTCGAGCCATTCATCGATAAAGGCCAGTTCGCTGGCAATGCCGGCCTGGTCAGGCACGAACAGGGTGGCGGCGGTATCGTACTTGCCGGCGTAGATCGCGCTTTCCGAATCGATGCGCCACTGCGCGTTAAGGAACTGGTTGCTCAACGAATCGAACTGGCGGTCCGGCCAGCGCTCGGCCAGCACCGCTGCGGGGGCGGCCTTGGCAGCCGTTTTGGCGGTGTTCTTGGCGGTGCTTTTCTTGGTGTTTTTGGTAGTTTTTGCGGACTTTTTCTGGGTCGCGGCACTGGCCGGTGCAAAGGCGAGTGCCGCCATTACCATCGCCAGCGCGAGTTTTGTCTTGATCATCGTATGCAGCCTTGTGTGAAAGTGACAAGGCCCGCACGCGAGCCGAGTCGAAGCGTGGGAGATTATCATTAATCCGCCCGCTTGAGAGCGTTCGTTACAAGACGACATATTCCGCGACCTGCCCCGCAGGAGCAACTGCATGGGCTGGCCGCTGGTGATGATGATGGCCCCTCAGGTGCGCGCACCGCCGTCGCTGAGCGGCTCGGGCGAGGAAATGTCGCGTAGCGTGGCTGCGGTTTCCTCCGGATCGGTGTCGGCGCCGATGTCGGCCAGGTCGGCCAGCGCGACGATGCCGATCAGGGAGTGGTCGTCCCGACTGACCACCGGCACCCGGCGGATCTGGATGTCGCGCATGTCCTGCATCACGTCTTCCACGTCCTGGTCCTCGAAGCAGTGGCAAATATCTTCGGTCATCACTTCGCTGACGGCGGTTTCCTCCGGCCCCAGGCCGGCGGCCGTGGCGCGCACGGTGATGTCGCGGTCGGTGACCATGCCGACCAGGCGCCTGCCCTCGGTGACGGGCAGGGCGCCCACGTCGAGGTCGTCCATCAGTTCGGCCGCTTCGCGGATGGTGCTATCGGGCGCCACGCTGGTCACATCGCGGCTCATGACTTCTGCAATCGTGCTCATATCGATCTCCTGGTGAGCGGCGCCGGCGGCGCCGTTCCCGGTTTGACGATACCCGCTGCCGGAAGTTCTCGGCTTTAGTGCACTATCGTTGCAGACCCTCGTGCAGCATGCTCAGCATCTCGCCGGCCGACATGCGGCCCGAGACATCGCTGCCTTCGAGCAGGCTGTCGGCCAGGTCGCGCTTGTGCTGGTGCAGATCGACGATGCCTTCCTCGATGGTGTGGCGCGCCACCAGCCGGTAAATCGTCACCGGCCGCAGCTGGCCCATGCGGTGGGCCCGGTCCGAGGCCTGGTCTTCCACTGCCGGGTTCCACCACGGGTCCATGTGGATCACGTAATCGGCGGCGGTGAGGTTGATGCCCACGCCGCCGGCTTTCAGGCTGATGAGGAACACGTCGCCGATGCCGGCCTGGAACGCGTCCACCCGCTTCTTGCGCTCGTTCATCGGCGTGGAACCGTCCAGGTACTGGTAGCCGATCTGGTTGGCGTCCAGGTGGGCGCGGATCAGCGCCAGGTGATCGACGAACTGGCTGAACACCAGCACCTTGTGGCGGTTCTCGAGCAAGCCTTGCAACAGGTGCGCGAAGGCGGCCAGCTTGCTGCTGGCGATGCCCAGTTCCGGTGACACCAAATTGGGATTGCAGCAGGCGCGGCGCAGCTTCATGATCTCGGCCAGGATCTGGATCGATTTTTTCTCGGCCGGCCCCTCGACCGCTGCCAGCGTTTCCAGCGCCGTGCGGCGCAGCGACTCGTACAGCGCCGTCTCTTCCGCCGACAGGTCCACTTCCAAGGTGATCTCCGTGCGCGGCGGCAGTTCGGTCAGTACCTGCGACTTGGTCCGGCGCAGCATGAACGGCTGGATCAGCCGGCGCAGGCGGTTGCGCGCGCCCACTTCGGCGCGGTGGTCCTGCGGCTTTTCGATCGGCGCGGCAAAGCGCAGGTTGAACTGCTCGATGCTGCCCAAGAGGCCCGGGTTGATGAAGCGGAACAGGTTCCACAACTCGCCCAGGTGGTTTTCCAGCGGCGTGCCGGTGCACGCCATGCGGAACTCGCCGTTCAGCGCCATCACCGCCTGCGAGCGCTTGGTGGCGCCGTTCTTGATCGCCTGCGCTTCGTCGAGCACGATGGTGCGCCACTTGACGCCCGCAAACAGCGCCGCCTCCAGTTGCAGCAGGCCATAGCTGGCCACGACCAGGTCGTACGGCTGCAAGGTGGCCAGCGTGTCGGCGCGGTCGCCGGCACCGAACATCTTGACGTTGAGCGTGGGCGCGAAGCGCGCGGCCTCGCTCACCCAGTTCAGGCACACGGACGTGGGCGCGATCACCAGGGTGGGGCCGTCCGGCGCGCGCGAGAGGATCAGCGCCAGCGCCTGCAGGGTTTTGCCGAGGCCCATGTCGTCGGCCAGGCAGGCGCCCACGCCCCAGTGGGCCAGGCGCGCCAGCCAGTTGAAGCCGTCGACCTGGTAGTCGCGCAGGTCGGCCTGCAAGGTGGTGGGCAGCACCGGCTCGAACGTGGTCTGCTCGGCCATGCGCGCCAGGTGCTCTTTCCACAGCTTGTCGGCCTTCACGCCGCCCACGTCATCGGCCAGTTCTTCCAGCGCGAACGACGCCAGCGGGTGCAGCCGCACGCCGTCTTCGGTCAGCTCACCGTAGGCCGAGACTTCGCGCAGGCGCCGGTGCAGTTCGTCGGCCAGCGCCAGGAAGCGGTTCTCGCCCAGCTCCACGAAGCGGCTTTTGCTTTTCTGGACCAGTTCGAGCAGGGTGCGCAAGTCCATCACCTTGTCTTCGTCGATCTGCACCTGGCCGCTGGCGGCAAACCAGTCCTTGTTGCTCTTGATGGCCAGGCGCACCTGCTTGGTCTCCACCTTGGCCGTGACGCGGAATTTTTCGCCCTCGGGCCAGGCGATCACGATGGAGTCCGGCGGCAGTTCCTGCAATTCGGTCAGCAGTTGCAAACACAGGGCCGGTTGCCCCAGCAGCCATTCGCCGTGTTCCTGTTCGGCCGATTCCAGTATCGGGCACTTGGCGATCAGTGCACGTTCGGCGTCGCGTTCGTCGACCAGCTGGCGCCGCGCCTGCATCGGTCTGCCGCCGGCGTCCGCAATCACGCTGTCGGCGCCGTCGCCGGGGGCGTAATAGGCGCCGTTGGGGAGAGGGCGCACCAGGATCTGCATCTTGAGGCCGTGCTGGTACGGCAGCAGGTGCACGTGCAGGCGCATGTCCGCTTCCACCTGCTCCATGTCGGGCGCGGCGCCGCCGATGTCCGACTGCACCGTCACCAGCGACGAAATCGAGCGGATCGCGTGCAGCACCTGTTCTTCGGCGTGGGCCGGCACGTTCAGGGCATCGCCGACGATGGCGCCGATGCGGCGGTGCTCGTCCTGGATCGTCACCACGCGCAGGCGCGTGGGCGTCTCCTTGGTGACGATCACGGTGGCGCTGTCGTCGGGAATCGGCGGATGCAGGCGGATTTCCAGGTTGCCCGCGCTCTTGCGGATCAGCAGTTCCGGTTCGCCGGCCAGCATTTCCACCCGCATGTCGGGTGCATCGGCCCAGTACAGCAGCGGGTGGCCCACCAGCGCGGCCACTGCGCGCTGCGGGTTGACTTCATACGCCATGCCGCTCGACGTATAGCCGCGATGCGAGACCGTGATCGACTCGGTGGCGCGCACGTCCTGCGGCGTGAGGAAGTCGAACGCCTCGGTCTCGAAGCGCAGCCGCTTGAGGCTGGCCGCGCGGCCCTTGCTCCAGATGCCACGGGCGTCGCGCTTTTGTTCGACCGGTGTCACTTCCGTCACGCCCCAGCGTGGCTGGTACTCGAGCAGCCACACCAGGCGCGAGGCCTTGCCGGCCCCAGCGACTGCTGCACCCTCGGGCTGCTGCAGGTTGATCAACGCCGTGAGCTGGCGCTGCCAGCCTTCCTGCCGCTCGAACCAGGTGGACAGGTCGGGCAGCGCCAGGCGCGTACGCAGGGCCGCGCCACGCTCGGCCATCGCCACGTTGCCCAGGTGGCCGAGCAGGGTGGCTGCCTGCGCCGCAATGAAATGGAAGCCGGCGCGGTCGGACTGCTCGAACAGTTCCTGCAACTGCAGCTTGCGCTCGCCGAGCTGCGGCGCCGACAGCCAGTAGAACAGCAGGCACTGGAACAATTGGGTTTGCAGGTCCGGGTCCCACGCCAGGCTGCCGATGGCGTCGGCGGTCATGGTGCCGGCACGGACCTGGCGCAGCATGTCGAGTTGCTGGAAGATCGCGCTGCCCCGGTTTTGTGGCATGCGTACCGCGATCTCGAGGTAGGTTTGCGCGCTTTTCTGGTGCTTGGGGTCGGGACTGCGCAGCAGCGCGGCCAGGTACAGGTAGCTGCCGAAGCCGTCGAACAGCTGCTTGCGCTTGCCGGTCTCGCGGCGCACCGCTTTCAGAGCCGCGTCAAAACCGGCCAGTGCCGCGCTGCCCGCTCCCTGCAACAGCACCACGGTGCTGGCCAGGTATTGGCTGGTGGCGCCGCCGGTGCGCTCGAGGTGGCGCTTGGCGTCGTCGATGCGGCCGCCGAGGATGGCATCGGCAGCCAGCGCCAGGCGCAGTTCGGGTGCAATATCGTCGTTTGCCGCCAGCCGGCGTTGCAGGTGCAGTGCGCAAAATTCGCGGATGTTCGGGGCGCTGTGCGGTTCGTACTGGGCGTTGTGCAGCATCATGGCCAGGATATCGTCCTGAATCAACGGGTGCACGCGCGCCAGCATGCCCGGCTCGAACGGACGGCCGAAGATTTCCACGATCGGATGCAGTTGCGCCGCTTCGTAGCTGTTCAGGCAAAACGCCAGGGTGGGAGCGATCTGCTGCGGCGTGTGACCGCGCAGCAGGCCCATGCGCAGCAGCGCCATGCCGGCGCGGTAGCTGCGCGGCTCGTAGCCGCCCCAGGTCTGGCGCAGCGGCACCAGTTCCACGTAGGCCGTGCACAGGTCGTCGAGTGCATGGGTGCCGATGGCCGCGCGAATGGCCGGCCAGCGCAGCTTGGGATTGCATATATGGCCGCGTCCCACCACCACGCTGACGAACGCCAGGCGGTCGAGCTTTTGCATGGCGTCGTCGAGGGTGAGCACGGTGTAGCGCTTGCCGTCGGCGTTTTCGATGCGGGCGTGCTTGAGCAGGTCGAGGATGGCGGTGCGTCCCACCGGCTCGCCGATCAGCGCCAGCAGCGCCAGGATCATTTTTTCATTGAATTCCAGTGCATCGAATTCACTCTGCAAGGTGGTGTCGGTGATTGACGTCATTGACTCTCAGTCGGGCAAATTATCGATGTGAACCGGCGCCGGCGCGGCTGCGTCGTGCAGGCCGAACATGCGCTGGTAAAAATACAGTTCCGCAGCCAGGGTGCGCACGATGTTCTCGCCCTTGCGGAAGCCATGGCCTTCGCCTTCGAGCGGCACGTACGCCACCGGCACGCCGCGCGCGCGCAGCGCGTCCACCATCATCTCGGACTGCTGCGGCGGCACCACCTTGTCGTCCAGCCCCTGGAAGAAGATCATCGGGCGCTTGAGTTTATCGGTGTGGTTGATCGGCGAGCGGGCCTGGTACAACACCTCGGCCTGCGGCTGCGGCGCGACCAGGTAGGCATTGTAGTGCGATTCGAACTTGTGCGAGTCCTGGTCCAGCCCTTTCAGGTCCGACACGCCGTAATAACTGGCGCCGACCTTGAACACGTCGTGGAACGTCAGCGCACACAGCGTGGTCAAGCCGCCGGCGCTGCCGCCCCGGATGATCAGGCGGTCGTTGTCGGCCAGGCCGCGTTCGACCAGCGCGCGGGCGCCGGCCACGCAGTCTTGCACGTCCACGATGCCCCACTGGCCGCGCAGCAGGTCGCGGTAGGCGCGGCCAAAGCCGGTGCTGCCGCCGTAGTTCACATCGAGTACGCCGAAGCCGCGGCTGGTCCAGAACTGCGTCGCCAGTTTCAGGGTATTGACGGCCATGCCGGTGGGGCCGCCGTGGCTGATCACGATCACCGGCGGTTTTTCACCGTCGGGCGCGGCAACGTCGGCGTTGCGCGGCGGGTAGAAGAAGGCGTAGGCGGTGCGGCCGTTGCTCGGGAATTCGAGGTTGATCGGCACCGACAGGTTGGCTTCGTCGGGCAGGTCGTCGATCGACTGCGCCAGGATTTCCACGCCCTCTTCGGTAAAGTCGATGCGCGCCAGCTCCAGCGCGATGGTCGGGCTGCCGGCCAGCATGGCCACGTAGCCGGGCGCCACCCGCAGTTCGCGGATTTCCTGATACGGATTGGCGATCGGCTCCAGCTTGCCGCTGGCCGGCAGCAGGCGCGCCAGGCGGCTGACGCCCTTGTCGATATAGGTGCAGATGATTTCGCCGGCCGAGCGGAAACCGTACATCGCGTTACCGAAGGTCCAGTGCGGACCGCCGAATTCGGCCTCCATCGGGCACAGCGCCTCGATTTTTTCGCCGCTGGCGCGCTGGCGGTACAGGTTCCACCAGCCGCTGCGGTCCGACACGAAGTGCAGCAGGCCGTCCGGCGACCATTCGGGCTGGCAGATCGATTCCTCGGCGCCGCCGGCCACTTCTACCGGCGCGGACAGGGTGCCGTCCTGCTGGACGTCGGCGCGCCACAGCGTGGTGCCCTGCCACGGCATGCGCGGGTGGTCCCAACTCAGCCATGCCAGCGTGCGGCCATCGGGCGAGAGGCGCGGCGACGAGTAGAAGTCGGCGCCTTCCACCAATACTGTTTCAACGCCGTCGAAGCCCACCGCGCAGAGGGTGTTGACCGGCTGCGCGTGTTCGTCGTCGCCATGCAGTTCGCGCACGCCGATCAGGCGCTCATGGGCGGCATCGAGCACGAAGTCGGCAAAGCGGTGCTTGCCGCCCTGCGACAGCGCCACCGGCGCGGCGTTGTCTTCTTCGATGGCCAGGCGGTACAGGCGGTTATCGACAAAATGCGAAAAATACACGGTGCTGCCGGCGACCAGGTACGCGCCGCCGCCGTATTCGTGCACGCGGGTGCGCACGTTGAACGGTGCTGGCGTCAGTTCCTGCGTTTCGGCGCCGTGGTGGCGCAGCAGGGCGTTGCGGCCGCTTTCTGCCGCGCGGCCGGCCAGCCAGAAGATGTCGTTGCCGTCCGCGCCGCCCACCTGCAGGCCGGACATGGGCGTGGCGCCGGCCGCCACGCGTTCGGCGGTAATCGTCGAGGTCCAGGTTCCATGGGGTGCGACGGGGGCGATGGTGGTCATGGCTTCTCCAAAAAGGGTGAACAAAGAGGCAAGCTTCCAGCGAAAGCGCACCCGGAGTGCGATAATAATCCTTTCGCCGCCATTTGATGACCTCCATGCCACAATTCGCCCCGCTCCAGAACGATACTTTCCTGCGCGCGCTGCTGCGCCAGCCGACGGACCACACCCCCGTGTGGCTGATGCGCCAGGCGGGGCGCTACCTGCCGGAATACCGCGCCACGCGCCAGAAGGCCGGCTCGTTCATGGGCCTGGCCACCAATCCCGACTATGCCACCGAAGTGACGTTGCAGCCCCTGGACCGGTTCCCGCTGGACGCGGCGATCCTGTTCTCGGACATCCTGACCGTGCCGGATGCGATGGGCCTGGGACTGTACTTCGTGGAAGGCGAGGGCCCGAAGTTCGAGCGTCCGCTCAAGACCGAGGCCGAAGTGCTGGCGCTGCGCGCGCCGGAACTCGACTCGCTCGACTACGTGTTCAAGGCCGTTACGCAGATCCGCACCGAATTGAATGGCCGGGTGCCGCTGATCGGCTTCTCGGGCAGCCCGTGGACGCTGGCGTGCTACATGGTCGAAGGCCAGGGCTCGCGCGAGTTCCACACCATTAAAAAGATGCTCTACAGCCGTCCGGACCTGATGCACCACATCCTGTCCACCAACGCCCGGGCGGTGGCGGCCTATCTGAACGCCCAGATCGACGCCGGCGCCCAGGCCGTGATGATCTTCGATTCGTGGGGCGGCGCATTGGCTGACGGTGCCTACCAGACTTTCTCGCTCGATTACATGCGCCAGGTAGTGTCCTTGCTTCAGCGCGAAAAGGACGGCGTCAAGATTCCGGCCATCGTCTTCACCAAGGGTGGCGGCCACTGGATCGAGCAGATCGCCGACATCGGCGCCGATGCCCTGGGCCTGGACTGGACCGCCAACCTCACCCGTGCGCGCGCTGCGGTGGGCCACAAGGTAGCGTTGCAGGGCAACCTCGACCCGGCCATCCTGTTCGCCAACCCGGAGCAGATTGTTGCCGAAGTGCACAAAGTGCTCGATGCCTTCGGCAAGCCGCAGAACGGCCATGGCCACGTCTTCAACCTCGGCCATGGTATTTCACAATTCACCCCGCCGGAAAGCGTGTCGGTGATGGTGGAAGCTGTGCACAGCTATAGCCGGGCCCAGCGCGCCAGCTAACGGTTCTCTCCCGGGAAGGGCACGTTTCCTCTGGGGACGTGCCCTTTTTGCTTGGTGCATCCGAGCAAGCAAACCGACTTATGCACAATTTTTTTCACTGCAAAAATAACGGGCACCGCCATTTGCCTCTCTGGGGAGTCGATTGCAAGTCATTGATTTATAACCAGAAAATATGTGTCATGAAAGGCATGGTTGACCATATAGCTCAGGTTGCACACAATCGCTGACCACGTTATTTTGCCATTCTCCACAAAGTTATCCACATAAACTGTGGATAAAAAATAAAAGGCCTTAGTAAACCGCGACTTAGCGCATGGTTGGGGCTAATCTCACTAGCCGGGCGTGTTTATGCTGCGCTTTCCGTGCTAATTACTTTACTTATGCACAGCGGCGCATAAATAGTGGTTTTAAAGTCCTCTCTATGACGGATTTTACAAGTGATTGATTTTAAAGGGAAATAAATTAGCGATCTCACCTGTTTTCGCACGCTTGCATGGGTGATGTCACCACTTTCTGTAGGTTAAGATTCCCTTGTCCACAAAGTTATCCACATAAAATCCGGCTCCATGACTGCACTCTTTCCACATTGCATTTTGCGCATCGCGCTCGATACGCCGCTCAACACAGTTTTCGACTATCGCTGGCATTGCGAGCCCGAGGCGCGGCCGCTGGTCGGGCAATTGGCGCTGGTGCAATTCGGTTCCCGCGAGGTGACCGGGCTGATCGTGGAAGTGCTCGACGAGACCGATGTGCCAGAAGCCAAGCTCAAGGATGCGCTGGCGGTGCGCAGCCAGCTCTCGCCGTTGTCGCCGCAATGGCTGGCGCTGGCTGGCTTTGCCGCCGACTACTACCAGCGCCCGCTCGGCGAGGTGGCGCTGCCGGGCCTGCCCAAGAACCTGCGCGTGGGCACCACGGTGGCGCTCGACCGCGCGATCAGGAAGCTGGCCAAGAACGAGGCGCCGCACGACGCCACGCCCGCCAATCCGCCGCCGCTCAACGCCCAGCAGCAAGCCGCGGCCGACGCCATCGGCGGCGCCAGCGGTTTTACGCCCACGCTGCTGTACGGCGTGACCGGCAGCGGCAAGACCGAGGTGTATCTGCAGTCTTGCGACCAGGTGCTCACGCGCGAGCCGGATGCGCAAATCCTGATCCTGGTCCCCGAGATCAACCTCACGCCCCAGCTGGAAGGCAATATCCGCGCGCGGTTCCCGGGCGTGATGCTGGCCACGCTGCACAGCAGCCTGTCGGAGGGCGAACGCATGCTGCACTGGCTCGCTGCCCACCAGGGCCGCGCGCGCATCGTGCTCGGTACCCGGCTGGCGATCCTGGCCTCGCTGCCCAATTTAAAACTGATCGTCATCGACGAGGAGCACGACCCGTCGTACAAGCAGCAGGAAGGCTTGCGTTACTCGGCGCGCGACCTGGCCGTGTGGCGCGCGTGGCAGTTGCAGATCCCGATCGTGCTGGGCTCGGCCACGCCGTCGCTGGAAAGCTGGCACCACGCGCAGTCGGGCCGCTACCGCAAGCTCGAGCTGCGCGAGCGGGCCGTGAAAAACGCCGTGCTGCCCCAGGTAAAACTGCTGGACATGGAGCGCGACAAGCCGAAAGACGGCCTGACGTCGCAGCTGATCGCCGCGCTCAAGCTGCGCATGGAGCGCGGCGAACAGTCGCTGTTGTTCCTCAACCGCCGCGGCTATGCGCCGGTGATCTGCTGCGAGTCGTGCGGCTGGATCAGCGAGTGCACGCGCTGCACGTCGTTCATGGTGCTGCACCGGCCCGAGCACCGGCTGCGCTGCCACCATTGCAGCCTGGAGCTGCGCATCCCGCGCCACTGCCCCACCTGCGGCAACGTCGACCTGCAACCGCTGGGGCGCGGCACCCAGCGCGTGGAAGAGGGCTTGCAGGCGCTGTTCCCGGAGGCGCGGGTGCTGCGCATCGACGCCGACTCCACCCGCAAGAAGGGCAGCGCGCAGGAAGCATTCGACACCGTGCACCGGGGCGAGGTCGATATCCTGATCGGCACGCAGATGGTGGCCAAGGGCCACGACTTCAAAAAACTGACACTGGTCGGCATCCTCAACCCGGACACCGCCTTGTTCTCGCAGGATTACCGCGCCAGCGAACGGCTGTTCGCGCAGCTGATGCAGGTGGCGGGACGGGCCGGGCGCGCCGGCCGCACCGAGGGCGGCAGCGAGAGCGAGGTGCTGATCCAGACCCGCTATCCGCAGCACCCGTTGTATGGCGCGGTGGTCAACCATGACTACGACCATTTCGCCACCGCGCTGCTGGAAGAGCGCGAACAGGCGGCGCTGCCACCGTACCTGTTCCAGGCGCTGCTGCGCGCTGAAGCGCGCGAACTGGCCACCGCGCTGGAATTTCTGACCATCGCGCGCGATTGCCTGGCCCACCCCAACATCACCATCAACGACCCGATCCCGATGACGATGACGCGCGTGCACAACGTCGACCGCGCGCAGCTGCTGATCGAATCGCCGTCACGCCCGCAGTTGCAGGCATTTTTGAAGGAGTGGATGAAAATGCTGCGCGAGATGAAGACCAGCCGGGTGAAGTGGTCGCTGGAAGTCGATCCGCTCGATATTTAAGCTTGCAGCAGCACCCGCCGCGCCGTGGCCACTAAATGCTCGCTCAGAATGCGGGTAAACGGTGTGTCGAGCTTCCACGCATGCCAGTTGAGCATCACGTCCACGTGGCGGCCCGGCGCCAGGTCCACCAGTCGGTCCTCGGCCAGCGCGCGCGCCACTTGCGGCAGCGGCATCAGGCCGTAGGCCAGGCTGCCGTAAATGCATTCGAGGCTGGCGGCCGAGGGCGGCATGGTGTGGTGCGGGTACGGGCCCTTCAAATCGAGCACGTCGCGCAGGAAGCCTGCGGTCATGTCGGCATCGAAAGTCATGGCTGGCGCCAGTTGGGCTGCTTCGAGTCCGAAGCCGTCGCCGAACCAGTGGCCGGCAAATACCGGCGTGGCCACGCACACGTAGCGCATCACGCCCAGCGGCGTGACGCTGGGGGCAGCGCCGCCGCCCACCGGCTGGTCGTCGGCGCCTGCCTCCGCAACGGCGCCAAATACGCTACCTTCCCGCACCAGATGCAGGGCCCTGGCACGATCGGCCTGTTCGATGTTGAGCTGGCAACGGGGCGGCGACAGCAACGGCTGCAAACCGAGCGGCAACCAGGTGGCCAGGCTGGCCGCATCGACCGCCAATCCCACCTCTGGCATGCTAATCTTGTTGCCGAGATCGATATCGAGCGCCGCTTCCATCAGTTTGACGTTGCGGTGGTGCGACACCAGCCGCTGGCCGAGGCCGGTGGCCACGGCTGGCTGGCCGCGCACGACCAGCAGCCGACCGGCCGCGTCTTCCAGCGCCTTGATGCGTTGCGACACGGCCGACTGGCTGATGCCCAGCGCCAAGGCGGCTTTTTCAAAGCTACCCTGGCTGACGACAGCGTCCAGGACGGCCAATGCACGATAATCGAGGTTGCCCATAAGCTGTACTTATAAAATTTTAAAACGATAAGCAATACTAATTGATTTTTCCATGAAGCAAACTTTCCGTGTTTCAATCGGAACAGCCCCAAGGCAAACCACATAATGAAAACTATCAAGACAGAAGTTGCAGTGATCGGCGGCGGTACCGCTGGCATGACCGCCTACCGCGCCGCGTCCAGCGGCGGCAAGAAAACCGTGCTCATCGAAGGTAACCAGTTCGGCACCACGTGCGCCCGGGTGGGTTGCATGCCCAGCAAATTATTGATCTCGGCTGCCGACGCCGCTCATGCAGTGCGCGAGGCGGCGCCGTTTGGCGTGCAGGCGGGCGAATTGAAGATTGACGGCCGCGCCGTGATGGCGCGCGTACGCAGCGAGCGCGACCGGTTTGTCGGTTTCGTCACCGAAGCGGTGGACGACTATCCGGCCGAGGACAAGCTGCATGGCTACGCCCGTTTCCTCAGCCCGACCAGGCTGCAGGTCGACGAGCACACCATCGTCGAGACCGAGCGGGTGGTCATCGCCACCGGCTCGAGCCCGATCGTGCCCGAGGAGTGGCGCGCCGGTTCGCGCGTGATCACCAGTGACGACGTGTTTTACTGGGACGACCTGCCGACGTCGATCGCCATTGCCGGCGCCGGCGTGATTGGCCTGGAACTGGGCCAGGCGCTGCACCGGCTGGGCGTGCGCGTGACGATTTTCGGGCGCGGCGGCAGCGTGGCGCAATTGGGCGACCCGGAAGTGCTGACCGTGGCGCGCAAGGTGCTCAAGGATGAGCTCGACCTGCGCTTCGATACCAAGGTCGTCAAGGTGGAGCAGCACGGCGAACAGGTCACCGTCACCAGCGAGCACAAGAACGGTGAAAGCCGTACCGAACACTTCGACTTCCTGCTGTCGGCCATCGGCCGCAAACCCAACCTCGACCAGCTGGGCCTGGAGCACACGGGCCTGGTGCGCGACCACCACGGCGTGCCGGTGTTTAACAAGTACACCATGCAGTGCGGCGACAGCGCGATTTTCATCGGCGGCGACGCCGACGACGAGCGCCCGCTGCTGCCCGAGGCGGCCGACCAGGGCCGCATCGCCGGCGACAACGCGGCGCGCTACCCGGACGTGCGTCCGGGCCTGCGCCGCACGCCGCTGGGCATCGCGTTTACCGATCCGCAGATCGCCACGGCCGGCGCCAGCTACAAAGAATTGTGCGAATCGCACCCGGGGCGCTTTGCCGTGGCGCAGGTGTCGTTCGAGAACCAGGGCCGCAGCCGGGTAATGTTGCAGAACAAGGGTTTATTGCGCGTGTACGCGGAGTACCGCAGCGGCCGCTTCCTGGGCGCCGAGATGATCGCTCCGCGCGGCGAACACATCGGCCACTTGCTGGCCTGGGCCGCCCAGGCGGGCCTGAGCGTGTCAGCGATGCTGGACATGCCGTTTTACCATCCGGTGGTGGAAGAGGGTGTGCGCACGGCGCTGCGCCACCTGGCGCACGAGCTGGCCAATGAGCCCAAGCACGACGATCCGTGCGTGGACTGCACGCCGGCGCCGTGATCCAGAGGGCCTAACGGGCCTTCAGAGCATGGTGCAGCGCCGAAGACAGCACGACTGTACGGCAAGGCGCCGCAACGCGGCTCTGGAGGTTCCGTTCGGCGCTCTTAATTGAGCGTGGCGCCGAGGCGGCCTTGGGTCGCCAGCTCGCGGATCATGCCGACGGTATCGATATCTGCTTCCTTGTACGCCGAGCGCTTGAACTCGTCGTACATGGCGTTGGCCGCATCGGTTTCGGCGTCGTGACCGTCGTCGTACTGGAAGCGCACGTACAGCGTGTCCGCAGTCGGCTGCTCGATGCTCATGGTGAGCGTGGACGCGGTGATCTCGTTTTGCGCCGGCACGTCGTACACCACGCGCTGCATTGGCTCCAGGCGCACGCGGTCTTCGATCACCAGCTGGCCGTAGCGCAGGCGGCGGCGGAAACTGTCGTCGGTACGCTCGTCGATGATGGCTTCGTCCAGTTGCGGCACGAACAGCTTGGGCGCTTCGGCGCGCAGCACCAGGCCGCTCCACAGCTGTTCGATCGTCAAGGCGTCGAGCAGCGGGTTGAGCGGGTCGTTGATTTCGATAAGGTGTTCAAATTTCATGGCTAAGCCTGTAGCAGTTGGCGCCAGTGCGCGTTCAGGCCCAGATGGTAACGCAATCGGCAATTTCAACCGCTCTGCCGATCGTCAGAGGCAGGCGCTGCTACAATAGGCGGCTCTTCCGTCCCCTCCTGTTAGCGTTCATGTCCAAACCCTCATTCGGTCTCAACGTCCCGCAAAGTGCGGCCGTTGCCTATCTGGACGGCCCCTGCCTGGTGCTGGCCGGCGCCGGTTCGGGCAAGACCCGGGTGATCACCCAGAAAATCGCCCACCTGATCGAGGACCGCGGCTACGACCCGCGCACCATCGCCGCGCTGACTTTTACCAACAAGGCCGCGCTCGAGATGCAGGAGCGCATCGCCAAGCTGCTCAAGCAGCCCAAGCAGGCCAAGCAGCTGACGGTCTCGACCTTCCACTCGCTGGGCGTGAAAATCCTGCGCCAGGAAGCCAACGGCGTGGGACTGAAAGACCGCTTTTCCATCATGGACAGCGACGACTGCGGCTCGCTGGTGCAGGACCTGGCCATTACCACCGACAAGCAGATCGTGCGCCGCATCCAGACCGATATCTCGCTGTGGAAGAATGGCCTGATCGAGCCGATGGCGGCGCTGCAAAACGCCAAGGACGAAGACGAGGCGCAGTCGGCGCGCATTTATGCCAGTTACGTCGCCACGCTGTCGGCGTACCAGGCGGTCGATTTCGACGATCTGATCCGGCTGCCGGTGGAACTGTTCCGCAACAACGAACCGATCCGTGACAAGTGGCAGCGCCGCCTGCGCTACCTGTTGATGGACGAATACCAGGACACCAACACCTGCCAGTACGAGCTGGTCAAGTTGCTGGTCACCGGCATCAACAAGAAGCCGATGTTTACCGCCGTGGGCGACGACGACCAGGCCATTTACGCCTGGCGCGGGGCGTCGGTGGAAAACCTGAAAACCCTGCAGACCGATTTCCCGGACCTGGAGGTGATCAAGCTCGAGCAGAATTACCGCTCCACCACGCGCATCTTGCAGGCAGCCAACTCGGTGATCGGCAACAACCCGAAGCTGTTCGAAAAATCGTTATGGTCCGAGCACGGCCTGGGTGAGCCGATCAACGTGCTGGGCATGGCCAACGACGACCAGGAAGCCGACCAGATCACCATGATGATTTCGGCCGACCATTTCCAGCGCAAAAACAAGTGGTCCGACTACGCGATTTTGTACCGCGGCAATCACCAGGCGCGCGTGATCGAGCAGGCGCTGCGCAAGGAGCGCATTCCGTACACGATCTCGGGCGGCCAGAGCTTTTTCGACAAGGCTGAAATCAAGGACATCATCAGCTACCTGCGCCTGCTGGCCAATACCGACGATGACCCGGCCTTCATCCGCGCCGTGACCACGCCGCGTCGGGGCGTGGGCCAGACCACGCTGGAAACCCTGGGCACGTTCTCGGGCCAGTGGCAGTGTTCGCTGTTCGAAGCCGTGTTCAAGGGCGGCATCGAGGGCTTGCTGGCCGATAAGCAATTGAAACCCTTGCGCGACTTCTGCAACTTCATCAACAATCTCGAAGCGCGCGCCAGCCGCCCGGGCCCGAGCGGCAGCGGCGACAACGCCGCGCAAGTGCTCGACGACATGCTCGAGGCAATCAACTACGAGTCCTTCCTGTACGACATGTTCGACGAGCGCGCCGCGCAGTCGAAGTGGCAGAACGTGATGGAATTCGTCAACTGGCTCAAGGAACGCGGCCGCGGTGGCAAGGACCGCGACGGCGAAGAAAAGAACGTGCTGGAACTGACGCAGATGGTCGCGCTGATGTCGATGCTCGAAGGGCAGGACGAAGACCCGGACGCAGTGCGCATGTCCACCCTGCACGCCTCCAAGGGCTTGGAATATCCGCACGTGTTCCTGGTCGGTGTGGAAGAGGGCATCCTGCCGCACAAGGGCGACCCGGACGCGCCGGCCGAAACGATTGCCGCGCGGGTGCAGGAAGAACGGCGCCTGATGTACGTGGGCATCACTCGCGCCCAGCGCACGCTGCAAATTACCTGGTGCAAAAAGCGCAAGCGCGCCGGCGAGCAGGTGCACTGCGACCCGTCGCGGTTCATCAAGGAAATGGCGCTCGACGAAGGCACGGCCGCGCCGCAGGAGTCGGAAGTGATCACGCCGAAGGAACGGCTGGCGCGCATGAAGGAACTGTTATCGACCCCCAAGCCGCCGCCAGCCGCGTAGCGGTTGCCTGTAGAATGCCCGCTTCCCAGACTGGAGTACCGCCGTGAGCAATACCGAAGACCGCTTCATCGACCTCGAGACCAAGATCGCCCACCAGGAGCACCTGGTGGAATCGCTGGGTGAGCGCATTTACGAGCAACAACAGCAGCTCGACAAGCTCGAACAGCTATGCGCCGCCCTGATCCAGCACGTGCGCACCCAACCGCAAAACGGCGGCGGCCAACTGCCGCACGAACCGCCCCCGCACTACTAAAAAACTTCGGGGTCAGTGCCTAATGCCGTTAAGTCAAGCTCTGCGTACCCGTCATACCGCATCGGCGGACCGCTGCGAAGGCGGGTATCCAAGTTCTGTGAAATTCGTCGAATTGCCAACGATCCCCGCCTGCGCGGGGACGACGTTTCAGACTAACAAAATTAAGACTTTCCGCTTAACTTAACGGCATTAGCGGCATTAGCGGCATTAGGGTCAGCAGCGGCATTAGGGTCAGTGCCGACATTTGCGGCATTAGCAGCGGCATTAGGGTCAGTGCCGACATTTGGACACGACCTCTGCCTTTAATCCTTGAGCTCGTGTCCGAATGTCGGCACTGACCCCGAACTCAGGTCCGAACTACGCCAGGACTGCGCGCAGCGCTTCGACGGCGATCGCGTGGTCGTCGGCCTGGCGCAGGCCGGAGACCGTGACCGTGCCGATCAGGCCCACGTTCTTGATCACGATCGGGAACGCGCCGCCGTGGGCGGCGTAATCCTGCGGTGGCAGGTACTTGATTTCATCGAAGGCCACGCCACGGTGCTTGTGGTCGATGCCGACAAAGAAGGACGAGCGGCCGAACCGTTCCACCACGTTGTTTTTCCTGCGGATCCAGTCGGCCTGGTCGGCTGCCGCGCCCTGCATGGCGTGGTGGAACACCACCTTGCCGTTGACCGTGATGTTGACGGTGACGACCTTGCCGCGCTGGCGCACGATCTCGATCACTTTCAGGCCCAGCGCCAGCGCGGTATCGCTGGTGAAAGCGGTAAATTGCAGTTCCTGTTCCTGGCGCGTCAGGGTTTCCAGCTGTTCCGCGAAATTTTCCATCGATGTTGCCCTCATGTCACAAAAGTTCAAGTTTCCAGCATAGGGCGAAACGTTGTAATTGTCCACGCGACGATCTTCAGGCCGCCTGGGTACGGTATACTGCGGGCCGAATCCCGCACCCAGCCCCCTTCTCCGCCCGACTCGATGCAGTTAGACATCTCTTCATTGCTCGTCGCCATGACACTCAATTTGACAATCATGGCGATCGCATTGCCCTATTTTATGGGGCAGGTGAACCGGGCCGCCCGCTATGCCCAGGCCGGGATGGGCTTGCACACGGCCGGCTGGAACCTGTTGTTGATCGCTTGCGTGGTCACCCCGTTCAGCCTGCTCGACCGCACCCTGTCCACCTTGTCGATGGCCGCCATCGCCGGCGGCATGGTCTTTAACGCGGCCGCCTTCGATTTGTGGTGCGGCCGCGTGGCCCGGGTGCGCGCGTCGGTGGCCGTGGCGGCGCTGCTCACGGTAGGGTACTGCATCGGCTATAACAATTATCCGTTCCGGGTGGGCTGGGCCAATGGTCTGCTGGCGCTGCAGATCGCCATGGTAGTGGTGTCGCTGTGCCGGCGCCCGCAAGTGCGCGTGGGCCGCTGGCGCTGGCTGCTGGTGATTTCGCTGCTGGCGCAGATGATCGTGACCGGCTGGCGTGGCGTGCTGGGCGCGTTCTATACCGAGCAGTTTCCCCATTTTTTTGCGCCGCACATGGTCAACATGGTGTTTTCGCTGGTGTCCAACATCACGGTGATGTTGTCGCTGGCGGCGGTGCTGCTGGCCCACCGCGACGAGACCGCCCGTGAGCTCGAGCGCCTGGCCACCGTCGATGGACTCACCGGCGCCCTCAACCGCCGCGCCTGGCTGGAGCAGGCCGGCATCGACCGCGCCATGAGCGTGCGCTACCGCCAGCCGATGGGCGTACTGATGCTCGACCTCGATTATTTCAAGCAGATCAACGACACCCGTGGCCATGCCGTGGGCGACCTGGCGCTGCAAAAATTTTCCAAGGCCATGCTCGCCGTCAGCCGCGCCGGCGACCTGTGTTGTCGCTATGGCGGCGAGGAATTCTGCGTGTTGCTCAACCGCGCCGATATCGCAGCAGTGCAGGCCTATGACCAGCGCCTGCGCGACTGGCTGCGCCAGCACGCGCCCAGCAAGCTCGGTTTCGAGTTATCGTACAGCGCTGGTATCGCCATGCGCCTGTCCGACGCCGACACCATCGAAGCCATGCTGCAACGCGCCGATGGCGCCATGTACCAGGCCAAGCAGCAGGGGCGTGGCATGACCCTGGCGCCCGATAGACAGCAATAACCTTGCCGATCGCTCATCGAGGCAAAAGCTCTGCCTTTACACAGAGGATCGCCCGCTACTTTCGGCGCTAGAATGCGGCATCGTGGCTTAAAGGTAAATACATGGGCAAGAATCGACTGGAAGCGTTCAGCGATGGCGTGATCGCCATCATCATCACCATCATGGTGCTCGAGCTGAAGGTGCCGCACGGGGCCAGCCTGGCGGCGTTGGTGGAACTGACGCCGGTGTTCCTCGGCTACGTGCTCAGTTTTGTGTACGTGGGAATTTATTGGAACAACCACCACCACATGCTCCACGCCTCGGCGCGCGTCAACGGCAAGGTGTTGTGGGCCAATCTGCATTTGCTGTTCTGGCTGTCGCTGATTCCGTTTACCACTACCTGGGTGGGCGAGAACGTGATGGCGCCGTTGCCGGTCGCGCTGTATGGCGTGGTGCTGTCGTTTGCGGCGGTGGCCTACTACATCCTTGAAAAATGCCTGATTTCCTGCAATCCCAGCGACCATATCCTTGCCAACGCGGTTGGCAAGGAATACAAGGGCGCGGTATCGGTGGTGCTGTACCTGCTGGCCATTCCGCTGGCCTACGTGCATGTGTACGCGGCCTACGCGTTGTACATCATCTGCGCCGGGGTCTGGTTTCTGCCGGACCGCCGCATCGAGGCGCAGATGCGCTCCTGAGTGCGGCGGCCGGCTCACCCGATCAGTGGCCTTCGGAGGCGTTGAACATGGTCTTGGCGTAGATCAGGCCCAGGCCGTACGCGCCGCCGTTGGCGATCGAGGTTTTGACGGTTTCGTCGTAGGTCTCGCCGCGAGCCCAGTCGCGTTGCAGTTCCAGCAGGTACTGCAGCGACGTCATCGGACGGGCACCGAGCTGCACCATGCGTTCGACAGCGCGCTCGTGCGCTTCGTCGGAGACGTCGCCCGACGCATCGGTGATCACGTACACGTCGAAACCCTGGTCCAGCGCCGACAGTGCCGGGCCGACGATGCACACCGAGGTCCACAGACCGGCCAGCACGATTTTCGATTTGCCGATGGCGTTGACGCGGTCGGCGATGCGCGGGTCTTCCCAGGTGTTCATGCTGGTGCGGTCGATCGCCACTTCATCGGGGAACACTGCCTTGATTTCGTTGAAGATCGGACCGGAGAACGATTTTTCCGCCACCGTGGTCAGGATCGTCGGCACCTTGAATTCCTTGGCCGCCTTGGCCACCAGCGCCACGTTGTTGCGCAACTGAACCATGTCGATCGACTTGGTGGCAAACGCCATCTGCGACTGGTGATCGATCATGATCAGGGCGTGGTTGGTTGGATTCAGCAGCGTTTGACCTGGTTGGGCGATGGCGGTTGGCATAGTATATTCTCCTAAGATATTCAATAAATTCGATGGGTTAGTTTGCTGGACTGCGCTGTGTTCTGCGCTGCTGAAACGAAGTATGTTCGAATGTGATTGAAAACCAAAGCGGAAAAATTTGCGCCCTACTATCGAAAATTTCGACAACCGGCCGTCCACCCTAATGAGCATCGAACAGCGACCATGAACCGTCACGCCGCACCATGACCTGGTTGGACAGGCAATGCTGGTCCTGGGTTTCGCGCGAAAATTTCAGCGTCTGCGCGCGCAGCGCATCGACCGCGTGGCCATGGGCGCTGTCGCACATCAGCAGGCGGTTACGGCGCGGCACGGTCACCAGCAATTCGCCGCTGATATCTTCCTGCACCACTTTCCACAATCCGTTGAGCACCAGCAGCGACGCCTCCAGCTCGCCACCGGTCATGGCCATCCCGTAACCGTCGCTGGTCTGGAACGACACCCTTGGCAAGGTGCTGCCCAGGTTCTCGCGCGCCAGCCGCGGCGCGTCTTCACGCGCGATGCCGGCACTCTTGAGCAGCGGGGCCGTGGCCATGATGAAGCTGTCGGGCAAATCGAAAGCATAAGTGACGAGCAGGTCGCCGCACAGCGGCGCATGGTCGGGAATCTGGTCCGGCGGCACGCCCGCCTCGCGCAGGGTCTTGATGTAGTTGACATGCTTGATGCGCGGTCGCAGCTGGAGAGCGGTGAGCGGCGGCAGCGCGGGCGCCGTGTTGGCAGACTTGGCTTTTTTCAGAAATCCAAACATGTCTTACTCCTGGTGAGGGTTGAGAACAGCGCCATGCAGGCGCACGGGAATGCCGAGCTGTTCGCTCAGTTGGTGCAACTCGGGGTGGCGGCTGGTATTGACGACAGCAATTCATCAGGCCTGCATGTCGTCTTGTCGCCCATGGGGCTAACGGCGCCGTGTCTCAGGTCGGATGGCTGATGAGGGACGACTTGTGTCGTTACTGTGTAGAGCGCGAGCGCAGCCACTGCTGTCATTGCGACGATCACCAGGTGATCCAATATTGCCTGGCCATGTCGGCGGTGTTTGCAGAAATAACCGCTGGGTTTTATGTCTTCGAGTAAATCATTCACGGCGTAACCTCCTAAGCAAAATCAGAGAAGTAGCAATTCATGGTGATTTTTAAAGATCCGATGGTCAATAACACACGCATGAGGTACCTCAACTGTTGAGCCCTGTGCACTGCGCTCCTCTGTGCTATGTCGGCGTTGCCGGAATAAATTAATAAGGAGAATGGAAGTGAATATTGTTTGTCGCAATGTCCTCCTCGTCACCAAGTGCAAGGGCCGATACGAAGAAACCACGAGCCATACCCAAAACTAAATTCAATTTCGGAGCCGTCTGCCAAGTCGCCGCATGGGAGCGCTACCCACGCCGACTTTTTCACATCCGTGTTGCGTCAGCGCGTCAGCTTTGTTTGAAAAAACTTTTCATGCGCTAATCTTTATTCGGGAATTTGCTTCGCGTTCCGATCAACTGCACTGCAGCAATTTTTGACCGTGACGTTCTCCTTGCCGCCCTGCTATGATCGAACGCTTGTGCGCTGCGCATTGGTGGGCGATCCCCACCGTGCCGGCATTCCCTTGGCGTTTAATGAAAGAAACCGACATGGCCCGTCCTCACCTGTTGCTTGTTGCCGCCGCGCTTGGCATCGCCTTTGCGCAACCCGTCCTGGCAGCTGCTCCTGCTACCGCGCCACTGGCAGGCAATCCGCTTGCCACCGCCAGCACCTTGCCGTTCCAGTACCCGGCCTTCGACAAGATCAAGGATGAGCACTTCCTGCCGGCGTATGCCGAGGGCATGAAGATTCACCTGAAGGAAATCACCGCGATCGCCAACAACAAGGCGCCCGCCACGTTCGACAACACCATCGTGGCGATGGAAAAATCGGGTGCGCTGCTTACCCGCGTGCAAACCACGTTCGGCAACTTGCAAGGCGCCAATACCAACGACAAGCTCGACGCGATCGACAGCGAAATGTCGCCCAAGCTGGCCGCCCACCAGGACGCCATCTACCTGAATCCAAAACTGTATGCACGCGTCAAAGCGCTGTATGACAAGCGCGATACCTTGAAACTCGATGCCGAATCGAAGCATTTGCTCGAGCGCTACAACACCGACTTCGTGCGCGCCGGCGCCAAGCTGTCCGCTGCCGACAAGGAAAAGCTCAAGGAGCTCAACGGCAAGCTGGCCACGCTGCAAACCAATTTCACCCAGAACGTGCTCAAGGAAATCAACGCCTCGGCGCTGGTGGTCGATACCCGCGAAGAACTCGACGGCATGAGCGCGGCCGAGATCGACGCTGCCGCTGCAGCGGCCAAGGCGCAGGGCAAGGACGGCAAGTTCGTCGTCGCACTGGTCAACACCACCGGCCAGCCGCCGCTGGCCGTGCTGACCAAGCGCAAGGTGCGCGAGAAGCTGATGGCCGTCTCGCTCGAGCGCGGCAGCCACGGCAGCCAGTTCGACAACCGCCAGCTGGTGCTGCAAATTGCCAAGGCGCGCGCCGAAAAAGCCACCTTGCTCGGCTACGAAAACTTCGCCGCCTACTCGCTGGAAGACCAGACCGCGCACGACACCGCTGCCGTCAACAAGCTGCTGACCGAACTGGCCACGCCAGCGGTCAACAACGCCAGGAAGGAAGCAGCCGACCTGCAAGCCGTGGTCGATGCCGACAAGCAGAACTTCAAGATCAGCGCCGGCGACTGGGCCTATTACACCGACAAGGTGCGCGCCCAGCGCTTCGCCTTCGACGAGAGCCAGCTCAAGCCGTACTTCGAACTCGACAACGTGCTGATCAACGGCGTGTTCTTTGCCGCGACCAAGCTCTACGGCATCACCTTCAAGGAGCGCAAGGACCTGCCGGTGTACAACCCGGACGTGCGCGTGTTCGACGTGTTCGATGCCGATGGCAAGCAACTGGCAATCTTCCTGGCCGACATGTACGCACGCGGCAACAAGCAGGGCGGCGCCTGGATGAACGAATACATTTCGCAGTCGTCGCTGCTGGGCACCAAGTCGGTGGTGGCCAACCACCTCAACATTCCGAAACCGCCAGCCGGCGAACCGACCCTGCTGACCTACGACGAAGTGACCACCGCCTTCCACGAGTTCGGCCACGCGCTGCACGGCATGTTCTCCAACGTAAAATACCCGCGCTTCTCGGGCACCAGCGTGCCGCGCGACTTCGTCGAGTATCCGTCGCAGGTCAACGAGATGTGGGCGATCTGGCCGGAAGTGCTGGCCAACTACGCCAAGCACTACAAGACCGGCGCGCCGATGCCGAAGGAACTGCTCGACAAGGTGATCGCCTCGAAGAAATTCAACCAGGGCTTCAAGACCACCGAATACCTGTCGGCCTCGCTGCTGGACCAGCGCTGGCACCAGCTGACGCCGGCGCAAATCCCGACCGACGTGCTGGCCTTTGAAGCGAAGTCGCTCAAGGACATGGGCGTCGATTTTGCGCCGGTGCCGCCGCGCTACCGCACCACGTACTTTTCGCACAGCTTCTCGGGCGGCTATTCGGCCGGTTACTACGCCTACCTGTGGTCGGAAAAGCTCGATGCTGACACCGTCGAATGGTTCAAGGAGAAGGGCGGCCTGAAACGCGAAAACGGCGACTGGTTCCGCAGCAAGCTGCTCTCGCGCGGCGGCACCGACGACGCCATGAACCTGTTCCGCAACTTCCGTGGCCGCGATCCGATCATCGAGCCGTTGCTGGAGCGCCGTGGTTTGACCGGCAAGTAATTTGACCATTACCCCACCAATCGATGGGGTCGGACCCCGTGCGGGGTCCGACCCCGGCGCGGTGCGGGGTAATATTTTTTTGTATCGAAGGGACACCATGATTCGACATAACCTGATCATCGCCGCCAGCATCGCTGCCATCTGCAGTGTTGCCAACGCCGCTATACCGGAACCGGCATCGATGCTTGCGGCGAGCAATCCGTTCGCCAAGGTCAGCCCGCTGCAATACGGCTATCCGCAATTCGACAAGATCAAGGACACGGACTACGCGCCGGCGTTTGCCGAAGGCATGCGCCAGCAAGCGGCCGAGATCGAGAAAATCGCCAACAACAAGGCGCCCGCCACGTTCGACAACACCATCGTGGCCATGGAAAAATCGGGTCGCCTGCTGGCGCGCGTGTCGAGCGTGTTCGGCAACCTGTCCGGCGCCAACACCAACGACACCTTCAAGGCGCTGGAACGCGACCTCTCGCCCAAGCGCTCCGCGCACGGCGACGCCATCCGCCTCAATCCTGAACTGTACGCCCGCATCAAGTCGCTGTACGACCGGCGCGACACCCTGAAACTGGACGCCGAATCGAAGTACCTGCTCGAGCGTTACCACACCGACTTCGTCCGTGCCGGCGCCAGGCTGTCCGCCGCCGACAAGGACAAGCTCAAGGCCATGAACTCGCAACTGGCCGAGCTGCAAACCACGTTCGCGCAGAACGTGCTGGAAGAAGCCAACGCCTCGGCCCTGATCGTCGATACCCGCGAGGAGCTCGCCGGCATGACCGACAAGGCCATCGACGCGGCCGCCAAGGTGGCAGCCGCACGCGGCTTGGGAGGCAAGTTCGCCATTCCCGTGGTCAACACCACCGGCCAGGCCAACCTGGCCGTGCTGACCAACCGCGCCGTGCGCGAGCGCCTGATGGCCGCGTCGCTGGCCCGCGGCAGCCACGGCGGCAAGTTCGACAACACCGCCGTGGTGCTGCAACTGGCCAAGCTGCGCGCCGAAAAAGCCGCGCTGCTCGGCTACCCGAGCTTTGCCGCGTACTCGCTGGAAGACCAGACCGCGCGCACGCCGGAAGCTGTCAACGATCTGCTGTCGGCGTTTGCCCGCCCGGCCGTGGCCAACGCCAGGAAGGAAGGCGCCGAGATCCAGCAGGTGATCGATAAAGAAAACGGCGGCAAGGGTAATAGCTTCGAGCTGGCCGCGCACGACTGGTCGTTCTACAGCGACAAGGTGCGCGCCGAGCGCTTCAACTTCGACCAGAACCAGCTCAAACCGTACTTCGAGCTCAACAGCGTGCTGGTCAACGGCGTGTTTTTTGCCGCCAACCAGGTCTACGGCCTGACGTTCAAGGAACGCAAGGATCTGCCGGTGTACAACCCGGACGTGCGCACCTTCGACGTGTTCGACGCCGACGGCAAGCAGCTGGCCATCTTCATCGCCGACTTTTACGCGCGCGGCAACAAGCGCGGCGGCGCCTGGATGAATGCCTACGTGTCGCAGTCGTCGCTGATGGGCACGCACCCGGTGGTGGCCAATCACCTCAACATTCCCAAGCCTGCCGACGGCGAGCCGACCCTGCTGACGTACGACGAACTGCGCACGCTGTTCCACGAATTCGGCCATGCGCTGCACGGCATGTTCTCCAACGTCAAGTACCCACGGTTCTCGGGCACCAGCGTGCCGCGCGACTTCGTCGAATTCCCGTCGCAGGTCAACGAGATGTGGTCCACCGAGCCGAAGGTGCTGGCCAACTACGCCAAGCACTACCAGACCGGTGCGCCGATGCCGCAGGAGTTGCTCGACAAGGTGATCGCGTCGAAGAAATTCAACGAAGGCTTCCGCACCACCGAGTACCTGGGCGCGGCCATGCTGGACCAGAAATGGCACCAGCTGGGCGTATCGCAAATCCCGACCGACGTGCTGGGCTTCGAGGCGGCGTCGCTGAAAGCGGCCGGTGTCGATTACGCGCCGGTGCCCCCGCGCTACCGCACCACGTACTTCTCGCACGTGTTCTCGGGCGGCTATTCGGCCGGCTACTATGGCTACCTGTGGGCCGAACGTCTCGATGCCGAAACGGTGTTGTGGTTCAACGAAAACGGCGGCATGCTGCGCAAGAACGGCGACTACTTCCGCAAGATGCTGCTGTCCAAGGGCGGCACCATGGATGCGATGCAGATGTTCCGCGAGTTCCGCGGGCATGATCCGAAGGTGGAGCCGCTGCTCGAACGGCGTGGTCTGACCGAGAAGTAACCAAGGTTATCGACCGTACCGGGGCTGGGCGCGATCTATGTCAGAATCGTCCCAGCCCCAAGTTTTTTGGAATAATTATGAGTAACGATTTACACGGCGTCACGCTCGAGGCGATGGTCACGCGCTTGCAGGAGCATTATGGTTGGGACCAGCTGGGTCGCAAGATCGACATCAACTGCTTTATCAGCGATCCGAGCATCAAGTCCAGCCTGAAGTTCCTGCGCCGCACGCCGTGGGCAAGAACCCAGGTGGAAGAACTGTATCAAGCCACCAAGTTTGCCGATTGAATAACAAGGATATAGACATGGACAACCATCTCAAAGCATCGCTGCAAGACCTGCAAGGCAAGCTGGCCGTGGCCGGCCCCGTGGACGAAGAACTGAAAAGCCTGCTGCTGCGCCTCGATGGCGACATCCAGTCGCTGCTGGCGCGCCGCCAGGGCCTGGGCATGGCAGCTGCGTCGCCGGCGGTCGCTGGCGTGGCCACGGTGCCGGCCGCCATCAACCCGGTGCCGAACGTGGAAGAGAGCACCACGTACGGCCTGGCCGAGCGTACCCAGGAAATTTCGGCCAGGTTCGCGGCCCAGCATCCGACCCTGGAGCCGGCCCTGCGCGAGCTGGGACGCATCCTGTCGAACATGGGGATTTGATTATTGATGTAGAGATAACGGTGCATGTTTCTCTACAAGTGATTGAATAGTAAAAGAATTTTTCATGGCGCGGTGAGCGGGGGACAGGCATTTCCGGTACAATGCCGTCCGATATGATCTCCCCTACCAATTTATTTGCGACCGTTCCCAAGCGGTCTGCCCGCGCTGCCGTTGCGCCTTTCCTGCCGATGTCCCGCGCGGAGATGGACGCGCTCGGCTGGGATGAGTGCGACGTCATCCTGATCACCGGCGACGCCTACATCGACCATCCGAGCTTCGGCATGGCCCTGGTGGGCCGCCTGCTCGAAGCGCAAGGCTTCCGGGTGGGTATCATCGCCCAGCCCGACTGGCACTCGGCCGACGCCTTCCGCGCGCTCGGCAAGCCGCGCCTGTACTTTGGCGTTACCGCCGGCAATATGGACTCGATGGTCAACCGCTATACGGCCGACCGCAAGATCCGCTCCGACGACGCCTACACCGCCAACGGCGAACCGAATAAACGCCCCGACCGCGCGGTCACCGTGTACGCCCAGCGCTCGCGCGAAGCGTATCCGGGTACGCCGGTGGTGATCGGTTCGATCGAAGCATCGCTGCGCCGCATCGCCCACTACGATTACTGGTCCGACAAGGTGCGCCGCTCGGTGCTGACCGACTCCAAGGCCGACATCCTGATCTTCGGCAACGCCGAGCGCGCGCTGGTGGACCTGACCCACCGCATGGCCGCCGGCGAAGACATCAAGACCATCCGCGACCTGCGCGGCACCGCTTTCCTGGTGCCGGGCGGCTGGCTGCCGAGCGAAGAGTGGGGCGTGCACAACAGCACCCGCATGGATACGCCAGGCAAGATCGATCCGCCGATCGACCCATACATGATGGTGCAACAGAACACGTCGTCGTGCGCGACCGAGAACGCGCCGAAGGCCGATGGCGCGGAAGTGAACGAAGCCATGGTCGAGCCGAAGGCGGTGGTGGAAGCCGCGCCAGCGCCGGCCCCTGCGGCCGCGCCCGCCGGCGGCGTGGTCAAGACCATCCGCTTCATGAGCCGCGAAGACCGCCTGGCCATGGAAAAGGAAAAGCACACCAAGACCGTGGTGCGGTTGCCCTCGTTCGAGACTGTTGCCGCCGATCCCGTGATGTATGCGCACGCCTCGCGCGTGTTCCACCTGGAATCGAACCCCGGCAACGCCCGCGCCATGGTGCAGGCCCACGGCGAGCGCGACGTATGGATCAATCCGCCGCCGCTGCCGCTGCGCATGGACGAGATGGACGGCGTGTACGACATGAACTATGCGCGCGCCCCGCACCCGTTCTACGGCAAGGCCCGCATCCCGGCCTGGGAAATGATCCGCTTCTCGGTCAACATCATGCGCGGCTGCTTCGGCGGCTGCACCTTCTGCTCGATCACCGAGCACGAAGGCCGCATCATCCAGAGCCGTTCGGAGCCGTCGATCCTGCGCGAGATCGAGCACATCCGCGACAAGACCAAGGGCTTTACCGGCACCATTTCCGACCTTGGCGGCCCGACCGCCAATATGTACCGGCTGGCCTGCAAGGATCCGAAGATCGAGGAAACCTGCCGCCGCCTGTCGTGCGTGTACCCGTCGATCTGCGTCAATCTCGGCACCGACCACAGCAAGCTGATCTCGCTGTACCGCAAGGCGCGCGCGATTCCGGGCGTAAAGAAAATCCTGATCAGCTCGGGCCTGCGCTACGACATCGCCGTGCGTTCGCCGGAATACGTGAAAGAACTGGTCACGCACCACGTCGGTGGCCTGCTCAAGATCGCGCCCGAGCACACGGAAGAAAACACGCTGTCGAAGATGATGAAGCCGGGCATCGGCGCCTACGACGAGTTCAAGGAAATGTTCGAGCGCTTCTCGCTGGAAGCCGGCAAGAAGCAATACCTGATCCCGTACTTCATCGCCGCTCACCCGGGCACGACTGACCTCGACATGCTGAACCTGGCGCTGTGGCTGAAGAAGAACAACTTCAAGCTCGACCAGGTACAGACCTTCATGCCGACGCCGATGGCCATGGCCACCACCATGTACCACTCGCGCAAGAATCCGCTGCGCAAGGTGACGGAAGACTCGGAAGTGGTCGAGACGGCCCGCAGCGGCAAGATCCGCCGCACCCACAAGGCCTTCCTGCGCTACCAGGACCCGGAGAACTGGCCGATCCTGCGCGAAGCGCTGGTCGCGCTCGGTCGCGCCGACCTGATCGGCAATGGCGAGAAGCACCTGATTCCGGCCTGGTCGGCGGGCGAAGCCAACAGCAAGCCGAATACCGATGGCCGCCGTGGCCCGGCATCGGCGCTGCCGATACCCGGCACCGCCAAGGGCGCCCGTGGCGCCAAGTCCGGCATCGTGGCAGGCGGTGCGCCACAGCAACCGGGCCAGCGCGCCAATGCGCTGACCGGCTCGCTTACTGCGCGCCAGACCGTGGAAACCAAGGTGCGCGCGTCGATTCTCGACACCATCAAGGTCAAGAAGGCCGCCCCGCCGCCAGCCAAGGGCGGCAAGCCGGCGCGCGGACCAGCACCGGCGCCACGCGGGCGCAAGTAACTAGCCAAACCGAAGTAAATCGAAAGCAGGCACCCTTACCGGTGCCTGTTTTTTTATGTGTTGCGTAATTGCGCCAATAGCCCAATTACGCAGTGAAAAGCGTCCTGCTCGGTTGATGCCACCCCCCTGGTACGGGCTACACTGGTGCAAACCTTTCCCAGGACTAACATGAAAAACTTCACCTTCCCCGCGCTGTGGCTGGCGCCGTTGTTTGCCCTGTTCGCCGTGCTGCTGTCTGCCTGCGGTGGCGGCGGCGGGGGTGACAGCGGCACCACCACTCCCACCACGCCAGTGGCGGTCACCTTGCGCAGCATTGCCATCACCGCGCCATCGACCACGCTGATCGTGGGCGGCGCCACGCAAACCTACACCGCCACCGGCACCTATACCGACGGCAGCACCAAGGCGCTCACCGGTCTGACCTGGACCACCAAGTCCGGTGGTTCGACCGTGGTGCAGGTGACCAGCGCCGGCATCGTCAGCGGCCGGTCGATCGGCACCGAGAGCGTGATCGCCACCCAGCCTGCGGCCGGCACTGTGGCGTCCGTGTCCGGCTCCGTCGACGTCACCTCGATCGCGCCGTGGACCCAGGTGGCGGCCGGCGGCAACCAGACCATCGCCCTCAAGACTGATGGCAAGCTCTACAGCTGGGGCCTGAACATCCAGGGCCAGCTCGGCGACGGCACCAATACGCAGCGCAATACCCCGGTGACGGTGGCTGGCAACAGCACCATCTGGAAGCAGGTGGCCGTGGGCGACAGTTTTGCCGTGGCCATTCGCACCGATGGCACCCTGTGGTCGTGGGGTAACAACCTGTTCGGCCAGCTGGGCCAGGGCGACCAGTTGCCGCGCACGGTACCGACCCAGGTGGGCGTGGCCAAGAACTGGACTTATGTCGCCGTGGGCAAGTCGCACGTGGTGGCCTTGAGCACGACCGCCGCCACCACCGGCCCGGCGGTCGTCTCGCTGTGGGTATGGGGTAACAACTACGCCAGCCAGCTGGGCGATGGCAAGACCGTCGACCTGCTGGTACCTACCCGCCTCGGCACCGACAGCTGGCTGGCGGTGGCGGCGGGCGACGCCCATACCATTGCCATCAAGCGCAGCGACCAGAGCTTGTGGACCTGGGGCGACAACACCTATGGCCAGCTGGGTAACGGCACCACCGGCGCCAAGGTGGGCGTGCCCACCCAGGTCGGCACCGCCAACTGGTCGGCGGTCGCCGCCGGCAGCCGCCACTCGCTGGCGATCCGCAACGACGACGGCGTGCTGTTTGCCTGGGGCGCCGGCGAGAGCGGCCAGGTCGGCAACAACAGCACCAATTTGCAATCGTCGCCCACCCAGATCAGCGACGCCAGCGCGCGCTGGACCCAGGTGGCGGGCGGTGTCAGCCACTCCATCGGCGTGCGCAACGATGGCACGCTGTGGACCTGGGGCCGGGGTGTCGAGGGCCAGCTGGGCCAGACCGTGGCCGGCAGCCTGATGCCGTTGCAGGTGGGTAGCCTGAGAACCTGGAAAGCCGTGGCCGCCGGCGCCAATCACAGCGCCGCCCTGCAAACCGACGGCAACAACCTGAGCCTGTGGACCTGGGGCCTGAACACCGACGGCCAGCTTGGCAACGGCAACAATGCCAACGCCCCGGCGCCGGTATCGATTGCCTACTAGGGGACGCCGGTTGGATTACGTTTGTTGAGCTCTCTTTACCTGCGGCTGGCGGCATTGCTGTTGCTGGCGCTGGCCGGCGCGCCGGCAACGGCGCTGGAGCGCGTCACGCTCCAGCTCAAGCATACCCACCAGTTCCAGTTTGCCGGCTATTACGCGGCGCTCGAGCAGGGCTATTACCGCGAGGCCGGGCTCGACGTGCGCATCCTGGACGCGGCCGACAGCAGCCAGGCCGAGCGCGACGTGGTGTCTGGCAAGGCGGAATATGGCGTGGGCAGCAGCAGCCTGTTGCTGGCGCGCCTGTCGGGGCAACCGGTGGTGGTGCTGGGCGTGATTTTCCAGCATTCCGCGTTTGCGCTGGCCACACCGCAAGTACCGGGCCAGCCGCCCGACCTGCAGCGGCTGCGCGGCCAGCGCGTGATGCTGGGCAGCCAGGCCAGCGGCATGGGCAACGCCGACGAACTGCTGGCCTACCTGGTCAGGCAGGGCGTGCCGGCCGACAGCTACGAGCGGCTGGCGCCCAGCTTCGATCCACACGAGCTGATCGACGGCAAGGTGGCCGCCATGGGCGTGTACACCACCAACGAACCGGACGCCTTCGACCGCGCCGGCTTTGCCTACGACCTGCACTCGCCGCGCGCGGCGGGCATCGATTTCTACGGCGACAACCTGTTTACCAGCGAGCGCGAACTGGCCACCAACCCGGCGCGGGCGCGGGCGTTCCGTGCCGCCAGTCTGCGTGGCTGGCAATGGGCGATGAGTCACCATGAAGAAACCGTCGACCTGATTCTCAACAAGTATTCGCGCCGCAACGACCGCGAACACCTGTTGTACGAGGCGCGCCAGATGGTGGCGCTGGTACAACCAGTGCTGGTCGAGATCGGCTACATGAACCCCGAGCGCTGGCGCCATATCGCCGACGCGTATGCCAGCCTGGGCGTGCTGCCGCCCGACGTGAAATTCGATGGCTTTTTGTACGACCCCGACAACCGCAAGACGACGCTATGGCTGTACCGCGTGTTGGGTGTGGCGGTGGTGCTGCTGGTGGTGGCGGGCGCAGTGCACTTCAGTTTGCTGGCGCGCGAACGGCGCCGCTCGAACGCGGCCATTCGCCAGGGCGAACAGCGCTTTCGCACCATGTTCGAAGCCTCGCCGCTGGGCATGGCGCTGGTCGATTCGGGCACCTATGCCTACCGCGACGTCAACGCCCGCTACCTCGAGATCCTGGGGCGGCCGCTGGCCGAGCTGCGCAGCCAGAAGTGGCTCGACCTGACCCACCCCGACGACATTGCCGAGTGCAAATCGCAGATGGGGCAACTGACGGCCGGACGCATCGGCGCCTTCAAATCCACGATAAGGGTGTTCCGGCCCGACGGTGTGCTGGCCTGGATCGACATGTCGATCACCGCCATCGATACGGCTGCCGATGCCGGCGGCCACCCGCACCACCTGTGCATGATCGAGGATGTGACGGCCGACAAGCAGCGCGAAGCGCTGATCTGGCAACAGGCCAACTTCGACCCGCTGACGCAATTGCCCAACCGCCGCATGCTGCTCGACCGCCTCAAGACCGACGTCGTTCGCGCCCAGCGCGACCGTTCGCGGCTGGCCATCCTGTTCATCGACCTCGACCACTTCAAGGAAGTGAACGACACGCTGGGCCACCAGCACGGCGACATCCTGCTGGTGGACGCCGCGCGCCGCATCGGCGACTGCGTGCGCAAGTCGGACACGGTGGCGCGCCTGGGCGGCGATGAATTCACGGTGGTGCTCACCGAGCTCGACAGCACCGACCGGGTGGCCCACATCGCCCAGCAAATCATCGACAGCCTGCGCGCGCCGTTTGCGCTGGGCCAGGAGCAGGCGTTCGTGTCGGCCAGCATCGGCATCACCCTGTACCCGGACGATGCGCTCGACATCGACGACCTGCTCAAGCACGCCGACCAGGCCATGTACGCGGCCAAGAATGCCGGCCGCAACCGCTACGCCTATTTCACGCCGGCATTGCAGGTGGCCGCGCTGAACCGCATGCGCCTGACCAACGACCTGCGCGGCGCACTCAAGGGCGACCAGCTGGCGCTGTATTTCCAGCCGATCGTCCACCTGGCGACCGGCCGCATCCACAAGGCCGAGGCGCTGGTACGCTGGCAGCATCCGCAGCGCGGCATGGTCAGCCCGTGCGAATTCATCCCGCTGGCCGAGTCGAGCGGCCTGATCCTGGAGATCGGCCAATGGGTCTTCCACGAGGCTGCCGACTGGGCCCAGCGCTGGCGCGCCGAAGTCGATCCGGCGTTCCAGATCAGCATCAACCAGTCGCCGCTGGAGTTCCAGCACGACGGCGGCGATGGCGTTGGCTATGAAGACTGGCTGCGCCACTTGCGCGAGCTGGGTTTGCCGGGGCAGGCGCTGGTGGTGGAAATCACCGAGGGCTTGCTGCTCGACGCCACGGCCACCGTCAGCGACAAGCTGCTGCAATTGCGCGATGCCGGCATCCAGGTCGCGCTCGACGACTTCGGCACCGGTTACTCCTCGCTGTCGTACCTGAAGAAGTTCGATATCGATTACCTGAAGATCGACCGGTCGTTTACGCGCAACCTGGCGCCGGAGTCGAGCGACATGGCCCTGTCGGAAGCGATCATCGTCATGGCGCACAAGCTGGGCCTGAAGGTGATTGCCGAGGGCGTGGAAACGCCCGAGCAGCGCGACCTGCTGGCGCGCGCCGGCTGCGACTACGGCCAGGGCTACCTGTTTGCCAGGCCCATCCCTGCGGCAGAGTTTGACGCGTTGTTACGCCATCCATAGTCAAAACAAATCGATTCTATTGGAACAATCAATTTTGCAAATCGCCGAAAAGGCGATACACTGGCGTCTCAATGATTCACAACCCAACGAGGAAACGACTATGTCCCTGATCAATACCCAAATCAAGCCATTCAATGCCACCGCTTATGTTGACGGTAAATTTATCGACGTCAGCGACGAATCCCTGAAGGGCAAGTGGGCCGTCCTGATGTTCTACCCAGCCGACTTCACCTTCGTGTGCCCAACCGAACTGGAAGACTTGGCCGACAAACAGCCTGAATTCGCCGCCCTGGGCGTGAACGTGTACGGCGTATCGACCGACACCCACTTCGCTCACAAAGCATGGCACGACACCTCGGACGCGATCAAGAAAGTGAACTACCCACTGATCGGCGACCCAACCGGCAAGCTGTCGCGTAACTTCGAAGTGATGATCGAAGAAGAAGGCCTGGCACTGCGTGGCACCTTCGTGATCAACCCAGAAGGCCAGATCAAGATCATGGAAGTGCACGACAACGGTATCGGCCGCGATGCATCGGAACTGCTGCGCAAAGTCAAAGCAGCCAAGTACGTTGCAGAGCACCCAGGTGAAGTGTGCCCAGCCAAGTGGACCGAAGGTGCCGCTACGCTGACCCCATCGCTGGACCTGGTCGGCAAGATCTAAATCAAGAGTCAACTCTTGAGCGACACCGCAGCAAACAAGTAGTTACCGCGATGCCGGCCCGGGCGTCCGGCCCGGCATACGCCTAAATATTTGTAAAAGGAAAAAGAATCATGTTAGACGCAACCCTCAAAACCCAACTGAAATCCTACCTGGAAAAAGTGGTGTATCCGCTTGAGCTGGTCGCATCTCTCGATGACAGCGCCAAAGCCCGCGAGATGAAAGAACTGCTCCAGGAAATCATCCTGTTGAGCGACAAGATCACGCTGGTCGAGCGCAGCGACGCTGGTGTACGCGCCCCGTCGTTCAGTATCAACCGTGCCGGCTCCGACATCGGCGTGCGTTTCGCCGGTGTGCCGATGGGCCACGAATTCACTTCCCTGGTGCTGGCGCTGCTGCAAGTGGGCGGCCACACCATCAAGTTCGATGACGCTGTCATCGAACAAATCCGCAACCTCGACGGCGACTTCGAGTTCGAAACCTTTATTTCGCTCTCGTGCCACAACTGCCCGGAAGTGGTGCAGGCACTGAACGCCATGTCGGTGATCAACCCGCGCATCAAGGTCACCACGATTGACGGCGGCGTGTTCCCGAAAGAAGTCGAAGAGCGCCAGATCATGGCCGTGCCGATGATGTTCCTCAACGGCCAGCACTTCGGCCAGGGCCGCACCAATGTCGAGGAAATCCTCGCCAAGCTCGACACCAATGCCGGCGTGCGCCAGGCAGCGGCCTTGAGCAAGAAAGACGTGTTCGACGTGCTGATCGTCGGCGGCGGTCCTGCCGGCGCAGCTGCAGCAATCTACGCTGCCCGCAAAGGCATCAACACCGGTGTATTGGCCGAGCGCTTCGGCGGCCAGACCCTCGATACCATGGCCATCGAGAACTTTATCTCGGTCAAGGAAACCGACGGCCCTAAATTTGCCATGGCGCTCGAACAGCACGTCAAGGCCTACGACGTCGACATCATGAACACCCAGCGCGCCGCAAAATTGGTGCCGGGCGCCAAGCTGATCGAAGTGCAGACCGCCAGCGGTGCCGTGCTGAAAGCCAAAACCGTGATCCTGGCCACTGGCGCACGCTGGAGGGAAATCAACGTGCCCGGCGAGAAGGAATACCGCAACAAGGGCGTGGCGTACTGCCCGCACTGCGACGGTCCGCTGTTCAAGGGCAAGCGTGTTGCAGTCATCGGCGGCGGCAACTCGGGCGTGGAAGCGGCGATCGACCTGGCCGGCCTGGTCAAGCACGTCACGCTGATCGAATACGGCGCAGAACTGCGCGCCGACGCGGTGCTGCAACGCAAGCTGCGCAGCCTGCCGAACGTGACGGTGATCGTCTCGGCGCAAACCACCGAAGTGCACGGCGACGGCAAGATCGTCAACGGTCTGTCGTACAACGACCGCGTGTCGGGCGAAGCGAAGAAGATCGACCTGGAAGGTGTATTTGTCCAGATTGGCCTGGTGCCGAACACCGAATGGCTCAAGGGCACGGTGGCCTTGTCGCGCCACGGCGAGATCGAAGTCGATGCGCGTGGCCAGACCTCGATCCCCGGCGTATTCGCTGCCGGCGACGTCACCACGGTGCCGTACAAGCAGATCATCATCGCCACCGGCGAAGGCGCCAAAGCGGCCCTGTCGGCCTTCGACCACCTGATCCGTTCGGACATGGAAGTTGTGGAAGAATCGGCCGAGAAGCACGCGATGACCGCGTAATTCTTACCCGCATCACGGAAAGCCCGGTTCAGTTCGCTGACCGGGTTTTTTTATGCGTCGTCATGCCAAACGAGGGTAAGGACAGAACCTTGCTTACGAAGTGCTGTCTAATCCGTTTGAACGACGGAGATGGCCATGAGTTTCCCTGTACCCCTTGATCCGCCGGCCTTGCTGGGCGATATACAAACGCTGATCGAGACATCGCGCCAACGTTCTGTCGTAGCCGTCAATGCGGAGCTTACACTGCTGTTCTGGCATATCGGTCAGCGGATACATGCTGAGCTGTTGGCCGGCAGGCGAGCGGAATATGGCGAGGAGATTTTATCTTCCCTTGCCAAGCAGTTGACGCTTCAATATGGTCGCGGATTTGGCGAGAAGAATCTGCGCAGAATGGTTAAATTCGCGATCACTTATCCGGAGGAGCCAATTGTCGCGACACTGTCGCGACAATTGAGCTGGTCCCATTTTGTCATGTTGCTGGCTCTTAAAGAGCCGATGCAGCGTGACTACTACACACAAATGGCCAGTATTGAGCGCTGGAGCGTACGGACCTTACGGGTACGTATTGATTCCATGCTGTACGAGCGCACGGCATTGTCCAGGAAGCCCGATGCACTGATTGCAGTAGAGCTAGCCGCCATGCGCAACAATCAGCCGATTTCGCCCACGTCGATCATGCGCGATCCTTACATCCTGGATTTCCTCGGTTTGCAAGATACTTGGCAGGAAAGCGACCTGGAGACCGCCATCATCCGCGAAATGGAATCGTTTCTGCTGGAATTGGGCGCCGGGTTCACTTTCGTTGCTCGGCAAAAGCGTATCCAGATTGACGATGATGATTTCCACCTTGATTTGCTGTTTTACAACCGCAAGCTGCGCCGCTTGGTTGCTGTGGAACTCAAGGTCGGCGACTTTAAGGCTGCTTACAAGGGACAGATGGAGCTTTACTTGCGCTGGCTCGACAAATTCGAGCGGGAACCTGGGGAAGATTCGCCCTTGGGTATCATTCTTTGTACAGGCAAGAAATCAGAGCAAATTGAACTGCTGGAATTGGACAAGTCTGGCATTCACGTTGCCGAGTATTTGACGACCCTACCGCCACGTGCGGTGCTGGAAGCCAGGTTGCAACAAGCAGCAGAACGGGCGCAGTTGCAAGCTGGGCAATGCAATGCTCGCGATGACCTCGGCTGAAATAGCTCAACCGTGATACATGAACCAGCTACGACAAATGGCTAGCATGATGCTAAAACCTTTGCCGCTGCCTTAGCTTTAAATGCAAAGAATGCGTCGGCCTCAGCGTGACATGAAGCGCTGGTTCTGGTATCACCATCCCATCCGGTACCGCCAGCTCAAAACGCTGCAGCAGCATCGTCGCAATCACCGTCATCTCGGTCATGGCCAGGTGCTGGCCCAGGCAGACACGCGGACCGGCGCCCAGTGGCATGTAGGCGCCACGCGGGGCGTTGTCGGTTGCAGCGGCGAAGCGTTCGGGCTGGAAGGCGAGGGGATCGGCGAACCAGGCCGGATCTTGCTGCATCAGCTGGACCGGGACCATGAACATGGTGCCAGCCGGTAGTTGCCAGCCGCCGAGCGTGAGCGGTGCCACTGCGCGCCGGCTCAGCAGCACGGGAGCGGCCGGGTACAGGCGCAGGGTTTCCTGCAGCGTGCGCGTGATGCCGGCCAGCGCCGGCAGGTCGGCCGCCGTCGGGGTGCGGCCTTGCAGCACTGCCGCCACTTCCTGTTGCGCGGTCTGCTGGGCGGCAGGATTGGCGGCCATGCACCAGGCCCACCAGGTCAGGGTGGCGGCCGTGGTCTCGTGGCCGGCCAGGAAGGCGGTCATGCATTCGTCGCGCACGGCCTGGCGCGGCCAGGCGGCGGGATCCGCTGCATGCAGGGCCAGCAGCTTGCTCAGCAGATCGTCGGGCCAGGCCGCGCGGTCCAGTGCCAGCCGGGTGTCGATCTGGCGCTTGATCAGTTGGTCCAGTACCTGTTTCGCTGCGCGCTTGGCGCGTTTCCACGGCACCCAGTCCGGCGCGCTTGCCGGCCAATAGAATTCGGCATTGGCTGCCACGCTCATGCAGTGCACGGCCTCCTCGATGCGGCGCGCGTCGGCATCGGCCGGGCTGGAAAACAGAAAACCCATGATGACGTCCATCGCCAGCGAGGTCATGGCGCTTTCGATCGGCCAGTCGCCGTCTTCGGCCGGCCACTGCGCCAGCGCGGTGTGCGTGGCGGCGGCGATCGGCGGCACGTAAGCTTGTACCCCTTTGGGAGAAAAGCTCGGCTGCAAGGCGCGCCGTCTGCTTTGCCAGGCCGGCCCTTCCGCCGTCAGCACGCTGTTGCCGTGTAATTGGGACATTACTGCAATGCCGCGTTCCCAGCGCACCAGCTTGTCGTGGTGGGTGAGCAGCAGCTCGCGCACCAGGTGCGGATCGGTGACGATGACCTGGTGCTCGGGCCAGATGCGCAGGTGTACCAGGTTGCCGTAGGTGGCGCGCCAGTCCGCCAAGGTTGCGAGCAGGTCTTTCGACATGCGCCGCAGCAGGCCCCAGCCGGTGATGCCCGATGGCGGCCCGGGTGGCCAACTGCCCGCTGGCTGTAATGCTGGCTGTAATGCCGGCTGCGCGGCCGGAGCTAATGGAACGCCGGCGCGATCGGCGTGGAAGGGGCAGGCGCTGGTGGTTGGCGTGGTCATGGTGCCGATCCTGCGCCACCAGCGGCGCGGCGTCTTGAACCGAACCGACATGCCGCGGCCCCCGGCAGCTGGTTATACTGGCAAGCCATGAAGACCTACGACACCTGTTCCGATTGCCCCGACCCGCTGGCGCGGGCGCCGCGCGCAAGCTGCGCTGCCGACCCGGCCGATACGGTTGACGCTTCGGCATTGCGCCTGGGGCCGCCGTCCTTGCAAGGCGCCCTGGTTGCGCTGATTGCCCGCGATACCCGCCTCAACCTGGACCGGGCCCAGCGCCTCACGCATTTTCCCGCCTCGCCGATGGTAACGCTGTCGTGGTTCGATGGCGTGGAGGTGGGGCAGGTCACGCAGGACGGCTGGCAGCCGTTCGGGGCGCAGGTGGTTATCTCTGGCACCTGGTCGGCGCCCACGGTGAGCTGGTCGCCGGGCACCGGACGTGGCTATATCGCGTGCTTCACCGCAGATGCCGCGCAAGCCCTGTTCGAGGTGGAGATGGCGACGATCCAGAACCGTTTCGTGCCAGCGGCACAGGTGCTCGGCGCGCAGTTTTTACCGCTGTGGGACGCCTTGCTGGCCAGCCGCGACCAGGATCTGCTGGCGGTGCTGGAGCGGCACCTCGCGCCGCGCTGGCAGGCGTTACAAGGGCGTGCATCGGCCGCGCCGTCGCTGCGCCAGGTGGGCCGCCACTGGGTCGAGCGCCTGGCCTGGCACGCGCACGGCTGGCGTAACCAGCACAGCCCGCGCCACGTGGAGCGCCGCATCAAGTCGTTCAGTGGCCGCTCGCTGCGCGAATGGCAGGCGCTCACCCGCACCGAAGGATTGTTCTTTGCGGCGCGCGAGCGTTACGAAGCAGGCCAGCCATTCGACTGGGCCGGGCTGGCGCTCGCTGAAGGCTTTGCCGACCAGGCCCACATGAACCGCACCGTCAAACGCATCACCGGCTTCGCCCCCGGCGAATTCGCCCGGCGCTTTATCGAAGATGAATCGTTCTGGATGTACCGGCTGTGGGTATGACAGCTAGTTGACCAGGTCCACGCTGGCCTGCCGCGTGCGTAGATGGATGGCGTTGCGGTGGCGCGCGCGCAGGCGCGGGTCGGTGATCAGGCGGCCCAGGGTTTCGCCGACGACCATCACCACGCCCAGCAGCGGCAGCACCAGCATCAGGCCCGCCACGCCGGCCACCGACCCGCCGATGAAGATCATCAGCACCGTGATCAACGGGTGCATGTGCAGGCTGCGGCCAAGGGTCAGCGGCATGAATACGAAGTCGTCGAGTAGGCGCACGAAAATGAACACGCCGATCGCCAGGTAGGCCACCATCGGATCGTTGGGGGCGTCGGTGGAGGCGACCATCACCACCAGCATGCAGCCGACGATGGAGCCCACGTACGGCACCCACGCCAGCACTGCCGCCATGAAGCCCAGCAGCAGCGGCGATGACACGCCGATCGCCCACAGCCCGAGCGCCAGCACGGCGGTGTCGAGGATGGTGAGCTTGAGCAGGCCCTGGAAGTAGCGGTACGCGGTCTGGTGCACCTCGTGCAGCAGGAACAGGGTGCGCTCAAAAAACGCGTTCGGTACCGCGCGCGCCAAAAATTTCTTGAAGCGCGCACCGTCGCGCAGGAAGAAGAACGTCAAGAATGGCGCCAGCAGCAGCGACGGCAGCCACGCCGCCACCGAGACCAGGATGTCGGTCAGGTGCTTCTGCACGAAGCCGCCGGTAAACGACGCCAGGCGGTTATTGATGTTGCGCGCGAACTTGACCTGCTTGAGGAACGGGAATTGCTGCTCGAGCGCCTGCGTGGTATGGCGCACGAAATCGATGCCGCCGGCCAGGTACACCGACAAGGTGTGCTGCCACGACTCCGACGGCGCCGAGCGCCACAACATGACCAGGAACACCACCAGCCCCACCACCACCACGAACATCAGTCCGACCAGCAGGGCGGCCATGCTGTGGCCAAAGCCCATGCGCAGCAGCTTGCGCATCGGTGGCAGCAAAATGTAGTACAGCACGATGCCGAGCAGGAAGGGGATCGCCAGGAACAGCATCTGCTGCAGCAGGAACAGCAGCGTGCAGGTGGCGGCGACGATGCCGATCCACACCACCGGACCGGCGCGCTGATGGGTGGCCAGCACGCTCATAACACCTCGGTGCGCGAGGCGCCCACCATCCATTCGCGCAGGCGCCCGCCCAGGTGGCGCGCCAGCGCCAGCGCGATCTTGTAGCCGATGACGGCGTCGGTTTCCATCAGCCCTAAAAAGTCGCCACGGAAGAATACGGCCAGCTCGCAGTTGTCGATGGCGCGGGTCTGGGCGTTGCGCGGGGCGTTGTCGAGCAGCGCCAGGTCGCCGAAGAAGTCGCCCGGTTCCAGCTCGGCCACCAGTTCACGGCCGCCGTGGTGCAGCCGGCTAATCAGCACCCGCCCCGAGATCACCAGGTACAGCGCCTGGCCTTCCTCGCCCTCGTCGAAGATGATCTCATCGGCCAGGTAGCGGCGCTCGTGGATCAGGCCGTCGATCGATTGCAGTTCGAGCGGCGTGAGCGTGTCGAACAACGGCGACGCCTTGAGCTGCAACAGCCGCGGTGACAGGGTGGGGGACTTGAGGAAACCGAACATCGGGGCGAACTCCGCTAGCGAACTGAAGGCAAGCCGCTATTGTCGCTGGTTTGCGGCAATGTTTGCCATCCTGGCAGCTTTCAGCATGAAATATTTTTGAGAAGGGCCAGCACCAGCAATGTAGCTTGCAATGTAATACCCATGACACACTGCGCCGCTAATCTGTCGCCACTTTAACTAGCGGCACCTCCAGATGACCTTCCGACGCAATCAGATCGCCAGCGCCGTTGCGCTGTGCGCCAGCCAGGCCCTGTTCAGCGCCCATGCCCAAAACGCCAACCCGGGCATTACCGCAGCCAATGCCGCCGCCGACGCCGATGCCACCCAGGCCGTGATCGTCACCGGCACCCGCAGCAGCAACCGCACCCAGTTCGACACGCTGGCGCCGGTGGACGTGTTTACCCGCGAAGAGATTGCGGCGGTGGCGTCCGATGACCTCAACGACGTGCTGGCGCAGCTGGTGCCGTCGTACGTGGTGCAGCGCCTGCCGATGGCCGATGGCCAGGTGTTCGTGCGCCCCGCCACCTTGCGTGGCCTGTCGCCGGACCAGACGCTGGTGCTGGTCAACGGCCGCCGCTTCCACCGCAGCGCGCTGCTGGGCGCGCGCGGCGCCCAGGCGCCGGACCTGGCGCAAATACCGACCAGCGCCATCAAGCGCATCGAGGTGCTGCGCGATGGCGCCTCGGCGCAGTATGGTTCCGACGCCATCGCCGGCGTGATCAACATCATCCTCGACGATACCATCGGCACCGAACTGACGGCCCGCTACGGCCAGTACAGCGAGGGCGATGGCAAATCGTACGAGCTGCGCGCCAAACACGGCTTCGCAGTGGGCGACGGCGGGCGCATAGTGCTGTTTGCCGAAGCGGCCAAATCCGACCCCACCTCGCGCACGCGCCAGCGGCCCGACGCCATCGCCTTCCAGGCCGCGCACCCGGAACTCAATGTGCCGAACCCGGTGCAGCGCTGGGGCCAGCCCGAGCTGCAAAGCCAGCGCGCCGGCTACAACGCCACCTTCGAGCCGGGTGGCGACGTCCAGCTGTACAGCTATGGCCTGTACTCGCACAGCGACGGCACCTCGGACTTCAACTGGCGCAATCCCGACACCAGCACCTCGGTGTACAAGCCTGCCGCCATCTTTCCCGGCTGGGACGTGCGCAACGTGTACCCGCTCGGTTTCAGCCCGCAGTACACGAACCGGCAGCACGACTTCCAGGTGCTGGCCGGCGCGCGTGGCCGCTTCAACCCGGCGCTGGGCTGGGATGTCAGTGCCTCGTACGGCAGCAACGCCATCGACTACGGCCTGCATCACTCGCTCAACGCGTCGCTCGGTCCCGCCAGCCCCACCGCGTTCTACCTGGGCCGCCTGACGCAGCAGGAAAAGCTGGTCAACGCCAGCCTCAATTACGAATGGAACGTGGCCGCACTGGCGCAGCCGGTCAACGTGGCCATGGGCGCCGAGTTGCGCAACGAGACCTACAAGGTGCGCGCCGGCGACGCCGCCTCGTACGCGGTAGGCCCGGGCGCTGCCGCCGGCCTCGATGCCAACGCCAACGGCGCGCCGGGCTTCAGCGACCGCCAGGCCGGCAAATGGGACCAGGACAGCTACGCCGCCTACCTGGACGTGGAAGCGCCGCTCACCGCGCAGTTCACCGTGGGCGCAGCCGTGCGCTACGAAGACTTTTCGGCATTCGGCAGCACCGTCAACGGCAAGCTGTCGGCGCGCTTTGCGGTCACGCCCGATGTGGCCGTGCGCGGTTCGTATTCGACCGGCTTTCGCGCGCCCACGCCGGCACAGCTGAACACCAACAGCACCGGCCAGGGCCTCGACACCAAGACGCTGCTGGTATTTACCAGCGGGCGCCTGGCCAACAACGATCCGCTGGCGGTGGCGCTGGGCGCCAAACCGCTCAAGCCGGAAGAATCGAAAAATGCCTCGCTGGGCGTAACCTGGAAAACCGCCGTGGGCCTGTCCGGCTCCCTCGACGTGTACCACATCAAGCTCACCGACCGCTTCAGCACCTCGGCGTCGTTCGCGGTGCCGGCAGGGGTGGCCAATCCGCTGCGCTACACGTCGATCAACTATTTCACCAACGACTTCGACACCACCACGCGCGGGGTGGACGTGGTGGCCAACTACCTTCGCCGCGTGGGCGACGGCAAGCTCAATCTGACTGCCGCTTTCAATTACAACAAGACCCGGGTCGATGGCGGCAGCACCGGCGTGGCCACCAACGACAGCCAGCGCACCATTTTCGAAGACCGCCTGCCACGTCAGAAGGCCACCGTGAGCGCCACCTACGACACCGCCGCCTGGGGCCTGCTGGCGCGCGTGCGCCACTATGGCGCCTGGACCGACAGCACCGGCAACGCCACCGGCGACATCTTCCAGCGCTTTGGCGCCATGCACTTCCTCGACCTGGCCGCCAGCTACAAGGTCACGTCAAAACAGACCTTGCGCTTCGGCGTGGACAATGTGCTGGGCAGGTATCCGGATGAAGCGGTCTTCCAGGCCAGCCGAGGCCTGATCTACTCGCGCAACGCGCCGTACGACACCGATGGCCGCAGCCTCTACCTCGACTACACGGTGAAGTTCTGATGCCGCCCGACGCCAAACGGCGCGCCTGGCTGCGCGCCGGGGCGCTGCTGCCGCTGGCAACGG
>NZ_LROM01000101.1 GCF_001758785.1 Duganella phyllosphaerae | reverse complement strand
CTGCCTGGTTGGTGGTCAGCGCGGCCAGGCTGGCGGTTTTCAGCGCAGCGAAGTCAGCGGTTTCCAGCGCGACGATGGCGTTCGTCGACAGGCCAGCCACTTGCTGGCTGGTCAGTACGCCAGCCTGGGTGGTGGTCAGCGCCACGATCTGGTCGGTCGTCAGCGCGGCAGCGCCAGCGGTGGTCAGCGCCACGAACTGGTTGGTGGACAGTGCCACCAGCTGGTCGGTGGTCAGGGCGGCCACTTGCGCCGTTTTCAGGGCGGCGATACCGGCGGTGGTGATGCCGGCCAGGTCGGCCAGCTCGATCGCCACCAGGTTGCTGGTCGACAGCGCGCCAACTTGCGCGGTGGTCAGGCCGGCGATCTGGTTCGACGACAGCGCGACGATCTGGTCGGAGGTCAAACCGTTGGCGATGTTGGCGGTCGAGATGGCCGACAGCGACGCGGTGGTCAGCGCCTGCACCTGGGCGGTGGTGATTGCTGCCACTTGCGTCGAGGTCAGGCCGGCAAACGCGGCGGTTTTCAGCGCAGCCATGTCAGCCGTTTCCAGCGCGACGATGGCGTCGGTGGTCAGGGCCGCGACTTGCGCGGTGGTCAGCGCGTTGGCGGCGGTGGTGGAGAGCGCCACGATCTGGTCGGTGGTCAGCGCACGCACCTGGTTGGTGGTCAGCGCGGCCAGGCTGGCGGTTTTCAGCGCCGCGAAGTCGGACGTTTCGAGCGCAGCAATCGCGGCGGTGGACAGGCCGGCCACTTGCTGGCTGGTCAGTACGCCAGCCTGGGTGGTGGTCAGCGCGACGATCTGGTCGGTCGTCAGCGCGGCAGCGCCGGCGGTGGTCAGCGCCACGATCTGGCCGGTGGACAGGGCCACCAGCTGGTCGGTGGTCAGCGCAGCCACTTGCGCCGTTTTCAGGGCGGCGATACCGGCGGTGGTGATACCGGCCAGGTCGGCTATTTCGATGGCGACCAGGTTGCTGGTCGACAGCGCACCGATTTGCGCGGTGGTCATGCCAGCGAGTTGGGTCGAGCTCAGCGCGACGATCTGGTCGCTGGTCAGGCCATTGGCGATGTTGGCCGTGCTCAGGGCGGCCAGGGCCGACGTGCTCAGGCTTTGTACCTGGGCAGTGGTCAGGGCAGCAACCTGGGCCGAGGTCAACGCGGCGAACGAGGCGGTATCCAGGCCACGCAGGTCGGCCGTTTCCAGCGCGACGATGGCGTCGGTGGTGAAGGCGGCCACTTGCGCGGTGGTCAGCGCGCCGGCGCCTTCGGTGGTCAGGGCCACCACCTGGTCGGTGGTCAGGGCGCGGATCTGGTTGGTGGTCAGCGCGGCGACCGCGGCGGTTTTCAGCGCAGCGAAGTCGGACGTTTCCAGCGCCACGATGGCGTTGGTGGACAAGGCAGCGACTTGCTGGCTGGTCAGCGCGCCAGCCTGGGTCGTGGTCAGGGCAACGATCTGGTCGGTCGTCAGTGCGGCAGCGCCAGCGGTGGTGAAAGCGGCCACCTGGCCGGTCGACAGCGCGACCAGCTGGCTGGTCGTGAACGCGGCAACCTGCGCCGTTTTCAGGGCAGCGATGTCGCCGCTCGACAGGCCGGCCAGGTCGGCTACTTCGATGGCGACCAGGTTGCTGGTCGACAGTGCCGCCACTTGCGCGGTGGTCAGGCCGGCGATCTGGTTCGACGACAGCGCGACGATCTGGTCGGAGGTCAAACCGTTGGCGATGTTGGCGGTCGAGATGGCCGACAGCGA
>NZ_LROM01000100.1 GCF_001758785.1 Duganella phyllosphaerae | reverse complement strand
CGGCGTGGCCGGCAGCAGTTACACCGTGACCGCCAAGGGGCTGACCCTGACCGGCGTCAGCGCCGTCGATAAAATCTACGACGCCACGACCACGGCCGCGCTCAACACCGCCAGCGTTGGCTACTCGGGCCTGGTTTCGGGCGACACGGTGGCGGCTCCGGCGGCGGTGGCGGCAGTTTTGCGACCAAGGATGTCGGTATCAACAAGGCTGTGACGGTGAGCGGCTACACGCTGTCGGGCGCCGACGCCGGCAACTACGTGGTCACCCAGCCGACCGGCCTGAGCGCAACCATCAACAAGGCCAACCTCACGGTATCGGATATTGCGGCGCTTGATAAAACCTATGACGCCACCACCGCCGCCAGCCTGACCGGTAACGCCGCCGTGGCCGCCCTTGGCAGCGACAACGTGTCGGTGGCCGGTACCGGCGTGGGCAGTTTTGCCAGCAAGGATGCCGGCGCCGGTAAGGCGGTGACAGTGACCGGCTATACCTTGTCCGGCGCCGATGCCGGCAACTACGTGGTGCTGCAACCGACCGGCCTGAGCGCAACCATCAACAAGGTCAACCTGGCGGTCTCGGGCATTGCAGCCCTGGATAAAACCTATGACGCCACCACT
>NZ_LROM01000099.1 GCF_001758785.1 Duganella phyllosphaerae | reverse complement strand
AGGTCCGGCGCTTCCGGTGCGATGGCCGCTGGCGGCAGCAGCGGCAGAGCGATGGTGAAGGTGCTACCCTTCCCTGCGCCGTCGCTGGCGGCCGTGGCGCTGCCGCCATGCAGCACCGCGATGCTTTTCACCAGTGCCAGTCCCAGCCCCAGGCCGCCCTGGGCGCGGTCGGGCGTGCGCTCGGCCTGGGCAAACAGGTCGAACACGCGCGGCAGCAGTTCGGCCGCCATGCCGATGCCGTTATCGGCGACGGAGAGCGCGACCTCGCCGCCGTCGTTGCGGGCTTCCAGCGCCAGCACCACTTCGCCACCCTGCGGCGTGTACTTGGCGGCGTTGTTGAGCAGGTTGGCCAGCGCCTGCACCAGCCGGGTCCTGTCGCCGCGCACGTGCAACTGGCCGGGCGGCAGGCGCAGCACCAGCGCGTGATGGCGTGCTTCGAGCAAGGGCCGCGATTGTTCGATGGCGCCGTTGACGATGGCCATCAGCTCCAGGTCGTGCTGCTCGAGCTGCACCAGCCCACGCGTGACGCGCGAGACGTCGAGCAAATCGTCCACCAGGTCGGTCATGTGTTTCACTTGCCGGATGATGATGTCGCTGGCGTGCTGGATCGGCTTTTCATGGCTGCCGCGCAGTTTGAGCAGCTGGGCGGCAGTGCTGATCGGTGCAAGCGGGTTGCGTAGCTCGTGCGCCAGCATGGCCAGGAATTCGTCCTTGCGCTGACTGGCCTGGCGCCACTCGGTCTCCGCCAGCTTCTGCTCGTGGATGTCGGTACAGGTGCCCATCCAGCGGATGATGTGATCAGCCTCGTCGCGGATCGGCAGCGCGCGCGCCAGCACCCAGTGGTAGCGCCCGGAGACATGCCGCAGCCGGTACTGGATTTCGTAGGTGTCGCCGGTGGCCAGGCATTGCTGCCACAACGCCCACGAACGGGCCTGGTCGTCGGCGTGCAGCAGGCCGTTCCAGGCTTCGCCATGAGTGGAGCCTGCCGGCACGCCGGTAAAGTCGTACCAGCGCTGGTTGAAGTAGTCGTGTTTGCCGTCGGGCAGCGTGGACCACACCATCTGCGGCATGGCGTTGGTGATGGTGCGAAAACGCGCCTCGCTGGCGCGCAGGGCGATTTCGCTGCGCAGCCGCTCGCTGGTGGAACGGGTACGCTCCGCCACCTCGCGGATCAGGGCCAGGTCTTCTTCGGACCAGCGGCGGGCTTGGTGGCTGGTCACGAAGATCATCGCCACCAGCACGCCGTGTTCGATCACCGGCACATCGACAAAGGCGCCGGCGTGGCGGGCCTTGAGTGCCACCGCCTGATCACGCGTGCGCGGATCGACATCGACGTTGTCGATGGCTACCATATTGCCCCGCTTGAGCTCTTCGAGGAAGTTGCCATAGTCGCTGAACTTGAGCGTGGCCGGTGGCGCCTGCTCGCCCGGCGCCGACCAGTCGCGCGCCACTGTAAAGGTCTCGGCATGCAGATTTACGCTGCCGTAGCCCACCCGGCTTGCGCCCAACGTTTCGCCGAGGATCACGCAGGCCTGCATCAGCATATCGTCGGGCTGGCGCACACCGCGCGCGGCGTCGCCCAGGCGCACCAGCGCGTGGCGCCGCACTTCGCGCTGGACGCGGTCGGTAACGTCGATGCCCTGCACCAGGATGCCGGTCACGGCGCCGTCGCCATCGCGCACCGGCTGGTAGACGAAATCGATATGGCGCTCGGTGGCGGCGCGGTCCGCCGTCGCCGGCATCAGGTAGCGGGTGCCGTTGGCGGCATACGGTTTGCCGCTGCGGTACACCTGGTCGAGCAGCGTGATGAAGCCCTGGTCCACCGCTTCGGGCAAGCCCTGCGCCACGGTCAGGCCCAGCACATTGCGCTGGCCGATCAGTTGCAGGTAGCCGGCATTGACGAACGTGAAGCGGTGCGCGGGACCGTCGAGCATGGCCATGAACACAGGGGCCTGCTGGAACAGTTCGGCCATTGAATGCTGGTCGCGAATGGTCTGGGCCTGCGCCACCAGTTCCGAGCGCATGTCGGCGGCCTGGTCGAGCGCGCGGTTATCGGGGAACACATCGAGCAGCTTGCGACCGAGCAGCAGTTCGCGGCGGGTGCCGGACGCGCGCAGGTGGGCGTCGTTGACCGCCACGATCACCAGGTCCGGCGTGACCGCCAGGCATGGTGTGGGAACGGCGTCGAACAAGGCCGAAAAATCGGCGTCAGGCGCGAAAGAGGAAACTGGCGGATCGATGTGACTCACTGTGAAAACCTGGGCAAAGTTAGAGCGACAGTCTACCGTACCCGACGGCTTGCAGTCACACCACAGGGCGAGCGGGCCGGCGCACGGTAGCGTCCGGTTTGATCGCTGTGCTACCATCTCCAATTGCAACCCTTGCCCAGACCAGACATGAAGCACCGGCTATTTCTGTTTGACCTCGACGATACCCTGCTCGATTTCCGCGCCTCCGAACACTTGTCGTTCCAGCACACCATGCAGGTGCTGGGCCTCGACGCCCTGCCCGACGGCCTGTTCAGCGAATACCAGGCCATCAACGTGGCGCTGTGGCGCAGCCTGGAACTCGGCGAAGTGACCACCGCGTTTCTCAAGGTCGAGCGCTTCCGCATGACCTTCCTGGCGCGCCGGATGGACCTCGATCCACAGGCCGCCAGCGACATCTATCTCGCTTCGCTGGCCAACACGGTGGTGCTGATCGACGGCGCCAGGCAGGTGTGCGAAACGCTGGCCGCGATCGGCGAAGTGGGCATCATCACCAACGGCGCCGAGCAGGTACAAAAGCTGCGCATCGCCAGCTCCGGCTTGCAGGACTACATTTCCTTCGTCGCCACCTCGGAAGGCTCGGGCCACGCCAAGCCGGACGTGCGTTTCTTCGAGTACGCCGCCCGGATGGCGCGCCCGTTCAGCAAGGACCAGGCCATCATCATCGGCGACCGTCTCGACGCCGACATCCTCGGCGCCAACCGCTACGGCATCGACAGCTGCTGGTTCAACCGCGACGGTCTGGCCAACACCTCGGCAGCGGCGCCGACCTTCGAAGTGGCCGCCCTCGACCAGATCATCCCCGCCATCAAATAAGTTCGTGTTAGCGCTAGCGGCCGCGGAAGCGCTGGATGGCGGCATCGACCATCCCTTCGGCGCTGCCGCTGCGGTCGAATTGCTGGCGCAGGTAGTGGGCGTCGCTGCCTTCGTGGGTGGCGCGCACCAGGTGCTGCAGCCCTTCGGTGCCGCCCAGCGTGACACCGTATGGTTCCATCTTGCGCAAAGTGGTGAGGATATCTTCGCGCAGCGACAGGCTCTCATAGGTTTTCGGGTGCACCAGGGTGCCGTCCAGGCCGAAGCGGCAGGCCTGGAAGCGGTTGTAGTTGTACACCAGGTAGTCATCCTCGGCCGGCGCGTCTTCGCGCCGCTCCAGCAGGTACGCGCACAGCGCTTGCAGGTAGGCGGCCAGCGCGGCCGCGCGTTCCACCGTCAATGGCGTGTCGCACACGCGCAGCTCGATGGTGCCGAACTCGGGCTTGGGACGGATGTCCCAGTAAAAGTCCTTCATGCTCTTGATCACGCCGGTGTGTTCCATCTTGGCGAAATATTCGTGCTCGAAGCTGTCCCAGCTGAGCGTGAACGGCGCCCGGCCGCTCATCGGGAACGCGAACACCGAGTTCAACCGCGCCGAATTGAACAGCGTATCGTTCCCCTGCACAAACGGCGACGATGACGACAGCGCAATGAAGTGCGGCACGTAGCGGCTCAGCGAATGCAGCAGGAACAGCGCGTCGTCGCCGTTGGCGCAGCCGACGTGCACGTGCTGGCCGAAAATGGTGAACTGCTTGGCCAGGTAGCCGTACAGCTCGGACACTTCCTTGAAGCGTGGCTTGGAAAAGATGCGCCGCTCCGACCATTTCTGGAACGGGTGGGTGCCGCCGCCGCAAATGCCGATATTGAGCTGCTCGCCGGCCTGCACCAGCGTGTCGCGGATCACCTGCAACTGGGCGACCAGCTCGTTGTGGCGCGTGTGCACGTCGCTGTTAATTTCGATCATGCTCTCGGTGATCTCGGGCGTGACATTGCCGGGGAACGGCTTGCGACCCAGCAGGTGCAGCAGGTCGGGGCTCGAGGCGGTCAGGTCGTAGTCGGACAGGCTCACCAGTTGCAGCTCGAGTTCCACGCCCAAGGTCAGCGGCTCGGAGTTGTTGAATTTTTCCAGCGACATCTCAAATCTCCTTCTTGGTGGTTTCGGCAGCCCAGATCAGCGCCCGCTGGGTGAAGATCGGCCCCAGCACTTCCAGCACCAGGGTCATGGCGGCCAGTGCGGCCAGCTCGTCGACCAGCACGATGCCCATGTAGCGGGTTTGTTCCAGCAGCAAGGTGACGAACACCGACATCGGCGCCAGCGCCACGCCGGTCAGCATACCCTTGCGCCACGAAATGCCGCCCACCTTGGCAAACACGGTCACGCTGGCGGTCTTGACCAGGAAGCGCGCCAGCAGCAACACCATGCCGAGGCCGGCTCCCGCCACCACGCGGTCCCACTCCAGGGTGGACACCGCAAACACGAACAGCAGCACGGTCAGCAGTTCGCCGATACCGCCGAAGTTGCGCTCGGTACGGCTGAACGCCACCCGGCTATGGCGCGCGGCCAGGCCGAACGTCAAGGTCGCCAGCACCGGCGACACTTCGAACGCCGACGAACCGGCCACCAGCAGCACCACGCCCAGCGCGAACGCAATCGTGCCATCCTGCGCCAGCGCGCCCAGGCGGCGCAGCACGGCCGGCACCAGGAAGCCGAGGATAGCGCCCATGGCAGCCGAGACCAGCAACTCGATCAGCGAGTGCGACACCGCTTGCGTCAGGCTGCCCGAAGTTTCGAACACCCAGAAGCCCACCACCACCTTGAAGACAAACACGGCCAGCACGCAGTTGATGGCGACCAGGTGCAGCACGCGCTCGGTCACCTGCCCTGAACTGTTCTGCTCGTTAATCACGCGCAGTACGCCGGCCGGCGAAGTGGACATGGCCAGCGAGGCCAGCAGCAGGGACGTGAGCGACGGCATCCCGGTCAGCGTGGCGATCAGGTACACCACGCCGAACGTGGCGGCCGACTCGACCAGGCCGGTGACGAGAATCCAGGGATTGATGCGCAACCAGCGCAGGTTGATGCGGTAACCGAATTCGAACAGGATCAGGCCGAACGCGAAGTTGGCCAGGGTGGTGACGGTGCTTGAGGCGCCGCTGGTGAGCGACTCGGGAAACGCCTGAGACAACAGGAAGCCGACAATACCGTACACGCTGATGCGCGGCAGCTGGGTCCAGCGGTGTATGAATTCGCCCAACAGCCAGGCAAGAGCGATGGCAAGTGGCCAACCGAGGTCGGCCAGAATGACCTGGAAATCCGGCATTTGATTCTCCTATTTTGCGAAAGACTTAACCTTACGGGTAGTATTATGGCCGAATACTTTGACACCTACTGTTCCATAAGAAACATAAGGAAACTCCACATGCTCGAATTACTGAGTGAACACGCCTGTTTCGGCGGCGTTCAACGCTTTTACCGCCACGACTCGCAAGCGATCGGCTTGCCGATGCGTTTCTCCGTCTTCATCCCCGCCAACCCGGACAATGCCCGACTGCCCGGCCTGTTCTACCTGGCCGGCCTGACCTGCAACGAAGAAACCTTCATGATCAAGGCCGGTGCCCAGCGCTTTGCCGCCGAAGCCGGCCTGATCCTGGTGGCGCCCGACACCAGCCCGCGCGGCGCCAATGTTGAAGGCGAAGCGGACAGCTGGGACTTCGGCGTGGGCGCCGGTTTTTACCTCGACGCCACCAAGCCGGACTGGAGCAAGCACTACCGCATGCAAAGCTACATCCACGAACTGCGCGAGCTGGTCATTGCCGAGCTCCCGGTGGACGGCGCACGGGTAGGCATTTTCGGCCATTCGATGGGCGGCCATGGCGCACTGACCCTGGCGTTGAAAAATCCGCAGGCATTCAAGTCGGTGTCGGCCTTCGCGCCGATTGCCGCGCCGATCAAGTCACCATGGGGCAAGAAGGCCTTCACCGGCTACCTCGGCGACAACCAGGAGACCTGGGAGCAATACGACGCCTCGGTGCTGATGGCGCGCCTGCAGACGCCCTTCCCGGCCGGCATACTGATTGACCAGGGCCTGGGCGACAAGTTTCTCGACGAGCAGTTATATCCGGACGTGTTCGAAGCGGCCTGCCGCAGCGCCGCGCAGCCTTTGGAACTGCGGCGGCATGCGCTGTACGACCACGGCTATTACTTCATCTCGACCTTCATCGAAGACCATATCCGCTTCCACGCCAAAAACCTTACAGCTTGATTTCCGTGCCCAGTGCTTTCAAGAACTGGGCCAGCCAGGCCGGATGGGCCGGCCATGCTGGCGCCGTGATGAAATTGCCGTCGGTGACAGCCTGGTCCACGGCAATGTCGGCATAGGTGGCGCCGGCCAGCTTCACCTCGGGCGCACAGGCCGGGTAGCAGGCAATGGTCTTGCCGCGTATGACCTCGGCTGCCGCCAGCAACTGGGCGCCGTGGCACACCGCCGCGATGGGTTTGCCGGCAGCGGCAAACTCCTGGACGATGGCGATGACGCGCGGGTTCAGGCGCAAGGACTCGGGCGCGCGGCCGCCGGCAATGGCCAATGCGTGGTAATTGGCGGTATCGACTTCGTCGAAATTGGCGTTCAGGGCAAACAGGTGGCCCGGCTTTTCGGTGTAGGTCTGGTCGCCTTCGAAATCGTGGATGGCGGTCTTGATGGTGTCGCCGGCGCGTTTGTCCGGGCAGACCGCGTGGACGATATGGCCGACCATTTGCAGTGCCTGGAACGGCACCATGGTCTCGTAATCCTCGGCAAAGTCGCCGGTCAGAAACAGGATGTTCTTGGCAGTCACGATAGATCCTTTCGGGTGAAGGAAAAAGGGCCACGATGTCGCCATCGTGGCCCCCGATACTACCGTGTTTTAATTCCTCAAGCAGCAGCCTTGGCGATCACGGTACGGATGGTGGACGCCAGGTCTTCGGCCGAGAACTTGGCCACGTAGGCGTCCGCCCCCACACCCTTGACGTGATCTTCGTTGGTCTTGCCAGTCAACGAAGAATGGATCACCACCGGGATCTTGGCAAAACGCGCATCCTGCTTGATCTTGCGCGTCAGGGTAAAACCGTCCATCTCCGGCATTTCCAGGTCGGTCAGCACCATCGCCACGCGGTCGCTCACCGGCAAGCCTTCGGCCTTGGCGCCATCGGCGATCGAGTTCAAACGCTCCCAAGCCTCCTTGCCCGACTTGGTCATGATGAAGTGCACGCCCATCGCTTCCAGGCCTTTTTCGATCAAGTTGCGCGCCACCACCGAGTCATCGGCGGCGAGTATCACGGCACCCTGCTTCAGCAGCACTTTCGGGCCGATGGTTTCCATGTCGACGTCCTTGCCATCGGGCGGTACCAGTTCGCGCAAGATGGTTTCCACATCGAGCACCTGCGCCAGGCGGGTGTTCTGCACATCGCCATCCACGCGCGCAATACTGGTGACCTTGCCGCCAGCCGTACCTTCGGCGGTCAGCACCTGGTTCCAGTCGAGGCGTACGATTTCTTCCACCGATTCCACAGCGAACGCTTGCGTGGTGCGCGCGAACTCGGTAACCAACATGATATTGAGACCAGTTTTTGGGGTCACACCGACGATGCCCGGCAAATCGAGCACCGTGATAATTTGACCGCGCAAGTTGACCACGCCCAGCATATGTGGCGGGGATCCGGCCACAGCTGTCACTTCAGGCATCGCCACGATTTCGCGGATTTTGAAGACGTTAATACCGAACAATTCCGAGTGTTCACCATTGGCGTCGGCGCCGAGGCGGAACAGCAACAGTTCGAATTTGTTGGAATTGGTCAAATTACTGCGTTCATCCACTTCCTGCTGAACTGATTTCATAGATCGTCTCCGTCGGGGGCACAGAGCAGCGAGTCCACCGCGGACTCCTGCTGCCAGTGCCTGGGAAGTATAACGTTCGCAACACTGTTACGGAGTACTTTCGGTCGCGTAATCTTGTCCTAGAGCACGATAAACAACGGTTCGTGGAGCAACATTGTTAATTCGAGCAGGGATTTTGGGTGGGTGTGTTTTTGATAGTTTTCGGTGGGCGATCGCCACTCGACAAGGCCTGCACCCAAACAAGCCTTTCAGTGGAACACTGGTCGCGGCCACAAGATTTGAACGTCGGCAAGACCACCGCCTCCGCGCCAGCTGTCACCAAATAAACAATAAACAATAAACAAATGAAAAAAGGACCCGAAGGTCCTTTTGAGCGATGCCCAGACCGAAGATCTGGACACCTGAATGCTGGAGCGGGAGAAGAGTCTCGAACTCTCGACCTCAACCTTGGCAAGGTTGCGCTCTACCAACTGAGCTACTCCCGCTTGGAGAGGCAGGATTATGACAGAACTTTTACTGTAACACCAGTCCCTGGCGCTATCCCTTTGCCAAGTTCTTACCGTGCGGCCCTTGGGTTAAACTCGGTACTATTTAGCAATGGTAATGAAGGACTGGAATGGATTCGATTGAAATTGTGCTGGTGATGCTGTTGGCCGTGGTGGCCAGCGCTTACCTGATGCGGCTGCTGCCAAGCGCGATTCCGCTGCCGCTGGTGCAGATCGCACTGGGCGCCCTGATCGCGGGCAAGTCGTCGCACGGCGTGGAGCTGGAGCCCGACCTGTTTTTCCTGATCTTCCTGCCGCCGCTGCTGTTCCTCGATGGCTGGCGCATCCCCAAGAGCGGGCTGCTGCGCGACAAGGGCACCATCCTCGAGCTGGCGTTCGGGCTGGTATTTTTCACCGTGATCGGCGCCGGCTTCATGATCCACTGGATGATACCGGCCATGCCGCTGGCAGTCGCGTTTGCGCTGGCGGCCATCGTCTCGCCCACCGATCCGATCGCGGTCAGCTCGATCGCGTCCAACACGCCGATCCCCAAGCGCCTGATGCACATCCTGGAGGGCGAATCACTGCTCAACGACGCCAGCGGCCTGGTGTGCTTCCGCTTTGCCGTGGCGGCGGCCATGACCGGCGCGTTCTCGATCGGCACGGCCAGCCTGACCTTCGTATGGCTGGTCGTTGCCGGCCTGGGCGCCGGCGTGGCGGTGACCATGGCGGTAACCTGGGTGCAGCGGCTCCTCACCCGCCGTTTCGGCGAACCGGTGGGCTCGCCGATCCTGGTCAACCTGCTGCTGCCGTTCGGCGCCTACCTGGTGGCCGAGCGCCTCAATGCCTCTGGCATCCTGGCGGCGGTGGCGGCAGGCGTGACCATGAGCTACGTCGAACTGAGCGGCCAGGCCATGGCCAACACCCGCATCCAGCGCTCGGCCGTATGGGACACGGTGCAGTTCTCGCTGAACGGCATCATGTTCGTGCTGCTGGGCGAGCAACTGCCCGACATCTTCAAGGGCGCCCGCGCCACCATCGAGGAAAGCGGCCACCTCAACCCGTGGTGGCTGGCGGTGTACGCGGTGGCCATTACCGGCGGCCTGCTGGTACTGCGCTTTGCCTGGGTGTGGGCGTCGCTGCGGCTCACCATTTTCAAGCAGCGCCTGCGCAAGGAAGATGGCCCGCAGATCAGCTGGCGCCTGGTGCTGGCCACCACGCTGGCTGGAGCGCGCGGCACCATCACCCTCGCCGGTGTGCTCACCCTGCCGCTGCTGCTGCCCAACGGCGAGCCCTTCCCCGCCCGGGCGCTGACGATTTTCCTGGCCTGCTCGGTGATCCTGCTGTCGCTGCTGATCGCCAGCATCGGACTGCCTGGCCTGCTCAAGGGCATGACCTTCCCGGCCGAGCCGGAAGAGCAGCAGGAGGAAGACCTGGGCCGCCGCGCGGCCGCCACCGCCGCGCTGGAAGCGGTGAAGGACGCGCAGGTCAAGTTGATGGAGGCCAATGACTGCGTCGATCCGAACGTGTATCCGGAAGCGGCGGGGCGCGTGATTGCGTTCTACGAGCACCGCCTGCGCGAGGTCGCGCCCGAGAAGGAGAGCACCTGGCGCCGCACCGACTCGGCCGAGCGCGAGCTGCGCCTGGCCGGGCTCAAGGCCGAACGGCGCGTGGTGTTCGACCTGGCGCGGCACGACAAGATCTCCGATTCGATTTCGCGCAAGCTGGTGCGCGAGATCGATCTGCTCGAGGAACGCTACAAATAGGCCGCTTGCCATGTCCGATTCCCGCACCCGCATCAACCTCGCCATCGCCTGGCTGCTGTTCTGGAGCCTGATGACGGCCACCGCCATCCAGGAATACCTGCGCAGTGGCGGCAGCCAGTTGTGGCAGCCCATCGTTTGGGAGACAACGTCGTTCCTCGTCGTGACCCTGCTCGTCACCCTGCAACGCCGTTACACCCGCCGCTACGATGCGCTGGTAGGATCACCGGTGCGCTGGTTCGCGCGCCAACTGGTGTGGCTGCCCGTGTACTGGGTGGCGTTCACGCCACTCGCCTTTGGCATGCGTCACCTGCTGTACGGCATGGCGGGCGATGTGTACACCCACGGCGCCTGGCCCGAGGTGCTGCTGTACGAGAACGTCAAGATGACGGTGTTCTTCTTCATCTTTGCCACCATTACCTTCGGCATCCTGTCGTACCACGCCATGCTCGCCGAAAAGCTGCGGCTGGAACGGGTGAACGCCTCGCTGCGCGAAGTGCAGCTGCTGCGGCTTACCCAGCAATTGCAACCGCATTTCCTGTTCAACGCCCTCAACACCATTTCGTCACTGATGCACACCGACGTGCACCGCGCCGACGCCATGCTGGTTCAGCTGGCCGACGTGCTGCGCGCCACCCTCGACGTCGGCGAACAGCACCAGGTGCCGCTGTCCACCGAACTGCGCCTGCTGCGCGGCTATGCGGCGTTAATGGCCGAGCGCTTCGCCGACCGCGTGAGCATTGCCTGGCACGTGGACGAATCGCTGCTGGACTGCCCGGTACCGGTGATGAGCCTGCAGCCGCTACTGGAAAACATCTTCAAGCACACGGTGGAGCGGCGCCGGCAACCGACCGCGATTGGCATCGCGGCGCAACGCGAGGACGGGCTGCTGGTGTTGCGGGTGGAGGATAATGCCGGGCAGCTGGCGACTGCGTGTGACGACGGCGCTGGCGTTGGCGGCATCGGCGTGCGCAACCTGCGCGAACGCCTGGCCGCCGGTTATGGCGCCGGCGCGACGTTCAACCTGGTCCAGCTGGCGCCTGCCGGTGTAAGGGCGGAAATGCGGCTGCCATGCGTGTCCTGATCGTCGACGACGAGCGCCCGGCGCGCGACAAGCTGAGGCGCCTGCTGGAGCAGGAACCGGACATTACCGCGATCGGCGAGGCGCGCGACGGCGTGGATGCCCTCGAACAACTGCCGGTCTTTGCACCCGATCTGCTGCTGCTCGACATCCAGATGCCCGAAGTGAGCGGACTGGAAGTGGCGGCCTCGCTGCCGGCGCCGGCCCCGCTGGTGGTGTTCGTCACGGCCTACGACGACTATGCGATCCGCGCTTTCGATGCCAACGCCATCGACTACCTGCTCAAGCCTTACGATTTGCAGCGGCTGCGGCGCGCACTCGACCGTGTTCGCGCACGCTTGCCACAGGCTGCGCAGATGGTGGCGCCGGCGGCAACGATGGGGTTGCCGCCATCCGCGCTGGCCGGCGCCGCAGCTGCCGCAGCGGCAGCGCTGCCTGTCCCCGCCCTGCCCGTCCCCGCGCAACTGCTGGTACCGGAACGCGGCGGCATGCGCGTGGTGCGGGTGCAAGATATCCAGTGGATCGAGACGGCCGACAATTACGTGGTGCTGCATACCGCAGACGGCCAGCCGCTGATGCGCCAGACACTGGCCGGCCTGCTTGACAAGCTCGGCCCCCGCTTCGTGCGCTGCCACCGCCGCGCCGCCGTGCAACTGGACTGGGTGACCGGCCTCGAAGCGCTGGGCAAGGGCAAGGGCGACGGCGAACTGCTGCTGCGCGGCGGCGCCCGCGTGCCGTGTTCGCGCCAGTTCCGCCACGAGGTGGTGGCGCGCCTGCAAGCCGGCAATGTCAATAATACCGACTCGCCCCATCGGCATCCCGGTTCGCCCCACGACACTGGCCCCTGACCGGGCGGCGGCATAAGCTGGCTCCATCGAACCTCGCACATGATTCCGGAGCCGCCATGCACCATCACCAACGCCTGTATTTTCTCGACTGGATACGCATCATCGCCTTCCTGGTGCTGATCCTCTACCACACCGGCATGTATTACGTGAGCTGGGACTGGCACGTCAAAAGCCCGGCCGCCGGCCACGCCATCGAACCGCTGATGATCGTGTCGGCGCCATGGCGGCTGGGCTTGCTGTTCATGATCTCGGGCGTGGCAACCAGCTTCATGCTGGGCAAGCTGAAAGCGCCAACCTTGATGGCCCGGCGCAGCTGGCGCCTGCTGGTACCGCTCGCCTTCGGCATGCTGGTGATCGTGCCGCCGCAGTCGTACTTCGAGGTAGTGGAAAAAGTGGCCTACCAGGGCGGCTACGGCGATTTCCTGAAGCTGTACATGACCAGCTACCCCGGCTTTTGCCGGGCCAACGACTGCCTGGCCATGCCGACCTGGAACCACTTGTGGTTCGTGGCCTACCTGTGGGTGTACACGATGGTGTTTGCCGCACTGGCCTGGCTGGCCGGCAGCCGCCTGGCAGCGCTGTCGCACCTGGTGGGACGCCTGCTGACTGGCTGGAAGCTGGTGCTGTTGCCGGTGATAGCGCTGGTGGTGGCGCGCTTCACGCTGGCCGAACAGTACCCCAGCACCCACGCCCTGGTCGGCGACTGGTACAACCATGCGCAATACTTTTACCTGTTCGCGCTGGGCGCCCTGCTGGCGGGCCAGCAGCGCGTGTGGCAGGAAGCGGACCGACTGCGCTGGACCAGCCTGGGCCTGTGGCTGGGCAGCTGGGCCATCCTGGTGGTGTGCTACAGCATGCCGCACGAACTGATGCACAGCCCCGCCGTGGCGCCGTGGCGCCCGCTGATGGGAGCGATCTACTGCCTGAACCAGTGGGTGGCGGTGTTGACCGTGTGCGGCTACGCCCACCGCCACGTGACCGGCGACAGCGGGGCGCGACGCTACCTGACCGAAGCGGTGTTCCCCGTATATATCCTGCACCAGACCCTGATCGTGACCATGGCCCACTGGCTCAAGCCGGTGCAGCTGGCCCCTTTGGCGGAAGGCGCGGTGCTGGTGACCCTGACTGTGACCGTCAGCTTTGCCGTATTCGAGCTGGTGCGCCGGGTGGCGTTGCTGCGGCCGCTGTTCGGGCTGGGCAGGATACGCCAGGCGACGCTGGCGCCTCGTTGACCACCTCCACGGCCAGTTCGGCAGCCAGTTCGACGGTCAACTCGGCGGCCACGCCGGCCAACACCTGTGCATAGACTGCCGTCAGGCGCCGCGCCACGCTGCGCCAGGTGTAATGGCGCTGCGCGCGGCGCCAGCCCTGCACGCCGAGGCTGCGCGCCAGCACCGGGTTGGCGTGCAAGGCGGCCAGCCGGTTGGCCAGCGCCACCGGATCACGCGGCGCCACCAGGTAGCCGCTTTCGCCATCGACCACCATGCCGGCGCTGTCCTCCCCCGTCCCCACCGCCGCCGCGCCAATCACCGGCGTGGCACAGGCCATGGCGCCCAGCACCGCGGTACCGCCGCCGTGCTGGTGCGGGCTGGCGATGCAGACGTCGGCCGCGCTGTACCAGTGGCGCAGCGCCGCCACCGGCTGCGGCCCGGCGACCATCAGCGCGACATCGAGCCGCTGCGCCAGGTCAAGCAAGTGCTGCAGCTCGTGCAAGGGGCCGGGGTCGCCGGGCACGGCCGTGCCCACCACCAGCAACCGTGCCGACACGCCGTGCCGCCCGGCCAGTTGCGCAATACTCTCGATGGCGGTGTCGACGCCGTGACCGGCCGCCAGCCGGCCCACGTGCAACGCCAGCAACGCCCCCTTGGGCAGTCCCAGCAGCCCACGCGCGCGCAGCCGGACCGGCCACAGCATTGCGGGATCGAAACCGCAGGGCACGATGTCGATGCGGGCGGAACCTGTGCCGGGCTGGACTTGCAACGCGTCGCGCTGCTGCCGGCACGGCACCAGCACGCGGTCGGCATCGGCCAGCAGTTGCTGGTGCAGGGTGACCGCTGCGCCGCCGGCCTGCGTCGGTGCCGGCGACGGCGCTCCTTGCAGGCTGACGACATAAGGCACACCGAGCGTGCGCCGCAACTGCTGCGCCGCGCTGGCGGACACCAGGTCGCAGGCATGGGCGATGTCGTAGCCGCCACGCTGGCGCCGCGCAAAACCCACCAGGAAGCGCCCGAACTGCTCGAGCTGGGGTTGCATGGGGCCGGCCGGCACGTGGATGACGCGCACGTTGGGCCGCCAGTACTGGACCTGGGGCTGCTCGATACGGTCGCGGCGGGTGAAGATATCGACCTGGCAGCCGAGCGCGCCCAGTTCGGTTGCGAGCTGGGCGACGTACAGGCCGGGGCTGTCCCAATCGAAGCTGGCGGCAACGGCCAGCGGCGAGGCGTGGCAACTGATGAGGGCAATTTTTAGCATGGCAGAACTCCTGGTTATAGCAATTGGAGTTCCGGGCACACGTGCGGTTCCGGCCGCGTGACCGCTATTAGATATGGATCAAGGTCTGCGGAAATTCAAGGTGTGCACAGGCGGCCCCGGCAGCAAGGGCGTGGGCCGCCCCGCCACCCAGTCGCTGCGACCGTCGAGAAAGTACGGCGACAGCGGATGGCCGCTCTGGCCGCCCGGCATATTGAACACGCCTTCCTGCTCACGCCCCGGCATCACCGTCAACCGTTCGGAGGCGCCAAAGGTTGGGCCGGCTACGCGCGGCATGTGCTGGTCGCCGGCCAGCATGTCGGGCGGCACTTTCAGGTAGCGCCCCAGCAGCGGAATCGCAGCGGCCATCGGATGCGCGCTGGCGGCGGTGTTGCGCTGGCCCCAGGTGGCGTCGGCCAGGCTGCGGCCGTCCCGGGTCAGGTCGGCGATCACGCGGTCGAGCGCCGCCAGTTGCAGCGCCTGCCAGCTGGCGTACTGCGGCGGCAGCCAGGCCGGCGGCTGCGCCTCGAGCAGGCGCGCCACCGCGACCGGCCAGCGCGAACTGGCCGCCGCCATGCCGGCCTTGGGATCGAGCGTGGCCAGTTGCTGGTCGGCGCCACCGTACAGGATGTCGTACAGCGCATACAGGTAACCGCGCGTGAGGCGGTACGCCACCGAATCGACGCTGGCATGGCCGGTCCAGGTGGAGCGCAGCAATGCCAGTGCCTGCGCGCGCGCCGGCTGGCCGGCCACTGCCTGCGCATCGAGCGCGGCGATGGCGCGGTCGCGCCACGGCGCCAGGAACAGCGCGCGGTCGTCGAACGCCACCGCGTACACCTTGGCGACGTCGGTGCGCGCCCCGAGGGCGCTCAAGCCATCGCGCACCTGGCGCGACCGCGCGCCGAGATCGAAACCGCCATCGCCGAGCAGCGCGGCGCCGGCACCGTTCAGCTGGCGGCTGTTGGCGGTAAACAGCTGGCCGCCGGCCGGATCGACCACTTGCGGATACTCGTCCGCCGCCAACCAGCCCTGCCAGGTTACGTCACCAGCCGGAGCGTCGCCGCGCAGCGGATAGCTGGCGTCCGGCGCGTTCATGGCGCGGCGCGGAATGCGGCCGGCGATGGTCCAGCCGATATGACCCGCGCTGTCGCCGGCCACCATGTTCTGCGCAGGAATGCCCAGCGTGGGCGCCAGCGCCAGTGCCTGCGCCACCGTGGCCACGTCTTCGAGCAGGTGCGCGCGCACGTTGACGGCGCCCGGCTGGTGCGCGGCCCAACGCACCGCGTAGGTCGTGCCGGCGGCATCGCGCAGCGGTCCGAGCGACGTCTCGCGCACCACCAGCGTGGCATCCGGCTGGCCCTTGACGACGATGGTTTCGCGGTGTACCACCGGCGTTTCCCAGCCGGCCGGTGTGCGCACCTGGTGCGGGTGCGCCGGATCTGCCGCAACGGCCACCAGGTCCAGGTAATCGCCATAGCTGTTGGTAAAACCCCATGCCACCTGGCCGTTGCTGCCGACCACGACGACCGGCGCACCGGGCAGCGTCACGCCCACCACGCGGCGCTGTCCGCCCTTCCCGTCCGGGAACTGCAACGCGGCGCGGTACCAGATCACCGGCAGTTGCAGGCCGAGGTGCATATCGTTGGCGACGATGGCCGCACCGCTGTCGCTGCGGCTGCCGGCCACCGCCCAGTTGTTGCTGCCGACAGTGTTGAGCCAGGCGGCGGAAGGTTCGGTGGCGGCAGCGATGTCAGCTTCGGACGGTTCTTCCAACCACGCGGCTGACGGTTTGGCCGACGGTTCGGCCCAGGGCGCGGTCGAGGACGAGGCCAGGGCGACGCGGCGCCCCGCCTCCTGGCCAGGCGCGCGCGGCCGACCCCACCATGCCGGCGCGCTGGCCGGTATCGGCGCCTGCTCGCCGATAACGGCTGGCGCATCGAGCGGCGCATCCCATTCGGTGTATGCGGGTGCCAGGAACGCGCGCTGGGCTTGGTCGGTGTGCTCGTGCAGCCAGCCGCGCGCCAGTTCGCGCGGCAGCTGGTTGCCCTGCAGGTCGAAATACATGGCCCAGATCACCAGCAGCGAATCGGTCGCGCGCCACGCACGCGGTGCGGCGCCCGTCAGCACATACTCGAACGGTCGCGCTGTCAACGCCTTCAGGCCGGCATTGACGCCGTCGGTGTAACGGTCCAGCAATTGCCGGTCGTCGGCCGGCAGCGCGGCCAGCGCCAGGT
>NZ_LROM01000098.1 GCF_001758785.1 Duganella phyllosphaerae | reverse complement strand
GCGCAAGTGGGCACGATAGACCGGAATGGGTGGGCACGTTCACCGAAATACGCAAAAAGATGTTGCCGCCCAATGCCATGCGCGAACAGCGAGCGCCGCGCGGACGGCTGGAATGGCGAGGCTGCTTTGCAGGTAGGACTGGGATTCGACGGTGTCCGCCGAACCCTCCTATGAAAAACGAGGCCAATTTTTTTCTACCCCCCACCCTACCCCCCCGTGCTCAGTTTGGTGAAAAAACAGGCGTGCTTTGCAATGAAATAAATATGCGTGGTTGTGCTTGACGGGGCGCGCACGTGTGATCCTATGGCGATGGCTGCACGGCGCAGGCCGGCAGTGGAAAGATGGCGTCGAGGTCGCCGTGCGTTTTGACGATGGCGCTGTCTGCCGGCCTGAGCATGGAGGTTGTCGCGATCTGCTTGGACGAACCGAGCCGCAGCGCGCATGGTAACTTATGGTTTTTACCGGCGCGGCTTTTGCTTCTGTTTTACTTTGGATTTCAGACCCGTCGCTTGCGTCTGCGGCGCCGCCGGCGATGGCGAAGAATGCCTTGCTGTCGTTGACTCTTGCAGTGGCTGGTCGAGTGCCTGCTGCATCTCGGAGAACAAGCCGCCAACGGAGGTGGCCAGGTAATTGGTGTACCCATCAACAGCCAGCGTGCGCGCCACCGTCGAGGCATCAATAAAGCGGGTCATCTGGTCCTTGAATTCGCGGCTGGCCACGATCTCGGGCAACCGCTCGATGGCTGCGCCAAGCAGGTCCGGGTAATCCTTGACGCTGTAATCGTGGAGCTTGGCGCTGACGAGTTCCGGCGCCAGCTTCACGCCGCGACCGGCCATCCATGCAAGATCCCAGATATCGCGATGACGGATTTTTCCGGAGTCGAGTTTGCCAGGATTGCCCTTGGCATCAAACAGCGAGGTCGGGAATGCCAGTACCTTGTCCGCCATGATTTCGTATAGCGACTCGGTATTGACCAGCACCAGCGGCATGCCGCTCAGCACATCGTAGTTCGCCCGCAACGGCACCAACTCGCGGGTGTGCGCAGGAACATTGGCGATCTCCAGCTTGATTTTCTGCCTGGGCATCATCGGCAACTCAGGTGCGGTTTCGATCGAGATCCACCATTTGTCCACGTGGACGTTCCTGGCGTTGTCTACGCCGGCCTTGGCAGGCTTATGATGCACCGAGACGTCGAGCCCGAAGCGCTCGCCAATGCGCTGCTCCACGCAGTCCTTGATCGGCTCCATGCTCGCGGCGGAGAAACTGGTGCCGCCGGCAAAATCGATATCTTCGCTAAAGCGGTCGGAACCACGACACAGGCGCAGCGACGTGCCGCCCTGGAATATCAGGCCCTTGAGCAGGCCGTCAGCATCGAGCGCCTGGAATATCTCGTGGTGCAGCAGTTCCTTCTCGACTACCGGGCGCATCGCGGACAGCCCCGGGCTGGCCATGGCAAGGTCCACGAGCTCATTGAAGTTCTTCTTTTCGGGATTCATTGCGGCCCTCCTCATCATGTCTCTTCGAGCGCACCCGGATCGATCATGTTCGCGTTACGCCCGACGCGCAACAGGTCGCGCACGGCAGCCTGCCGGGTGGCGATGCGAAGTGGGCGGCCTTTGATGTGGATCGTGTTCTTGATGATGTCGGCGCTTCTGCGCTTGGTGTGGGTGAACTCGATGGTGCCGTAGGGAGTCTCCACGATTGCGCTTTTCCCGGTCGTCATGACTGTCAGGCGGCTGATGGGGATCTGGGAGATCACGCCATATTCAGACAGGGTCGATTCGAGGCTGACGTAGGAGAGATGGCCGGGGCGCAGGGATTGGGCGATCTGCTCGGCGACCCAGCGGTTTTTGCTGCGGGCGGCGGGGTTAAGGTAGAGGCCTTTGGCGACACGCTGTAGAAGGCCCTGCGAGACCATCCGCTGGAGGGATTTTTCCATGGCTTTGTCGGGTTCTTCGGGGAATAGCTTCTCGACGTCGCGGCGGGTGAGGACATAGATGTCGTGGTGATCAAGCTGCGCTAGCTTTCTAATGAGCTCGATTTGTTTCATGATGCGCGCCTCGAAGGTTTTCGGTGTGCCTGAGTCTAAGCTTTCCGTAATGGCAATGTCAAAACAAGTACTCCCCTACTCTATCTATATGTAGGGTAAACAGCAACCTGATTCTGAATCGCCACGAGTTATGTGGGCACTTCTGAGCCGTAAGTCCAGGAGGTTTGGTTGGGAGAGGGCAAGCGGTGCCGAGGTTGCTAAACGACTGGGCATTAGCGTGCACCGCATCTATGCATGGACGAAGCACTATGGGATGCCAGAAGTCGAGCGCTAGGCCAACGATGCCAAGGCCGACGGAATGCGGCATCTGAAAGCAAAAACTGAAGCGCGTCACTTAAGAGCGCGACATCTCGAAAAAACAGCAGCTTTTTGCCAAGACGTTCGGGTAATGTACCCCTTGATCGTCATCTCATACCGCTCTTCGCCCTTGCCCCCAATCGTTGCAATCAGCCCGCACTCCAACTCGCAAGCAGGAAGCGCTCCAATTCTCCTCGCTTCATTGGATAGCGCGTTAGCATCTCCGCGAGCTGATCGACCTCGATCAACTGCACGTTCAACACGGCGGCTTGAGTTCGCGCGGTCTTGTTAAAGCGCCGATTTGTCACGGCAACCAAGGAGAACGCGATCCCCGGATAGCGAGCCGCATATGCAGCCGAACCGGCGGACACGTCTTTGACGCCCTCCCAGCCAAGCTCCTTGTTCTCAACTACCGAGCTCTTGCACTGTATCAAAGCGCCCTCGTTGCGCTTGATGGCCACCACGTCAATGCCGCCATCGCCAACGCGCTTAGTCTTGATGGTCCGCGAGTAACCCATTTTGCTCCACAAGAGCGCGCAGAAGGCTTCGAAAGCGTCGCCATCAAGCGATCCCATGTCGTCGGTAGTCAAAGGCTCGTTGCTAAATGCGTTGCCGCCGTCGGGAGCCTCCAAATCGCCGAAGTCGGCGGGGCTCACGTCCCCGGCGCCGTTGAGCATGTCAGCCGACAGCTCGCGCTTCTTGTCCAGCAGCTTGTCGAGCTTGGCGTCGAATGTGAGAAAATCGTGGGCGACGACGACCGGATAGTAGACATGGACATCTCGCTCTTGGCCGATGCGATAGGCCCGATCCGTGGCTTGGTCCTCCTTGGCCGGATTCCATGTGCGCGTGAAATGGATGACGTGGTTGGCCGCCTGGATGTTCACGCCAAATCCCACGGCCAGTGGCGACAGGACGATCACGCCAAATCCAGGCTTCTCTTGGAAAGCCCTGATACGCTTCTGGCGATTGTTCGCATTGGCCGAGTCCGCAGACGTGTCGCCGTTGATCACGTCCGGCGTGAATCCGAATCGATCCGCGATGGCTCGCTGGAGCGTACGCTGCAAGTCCCTGAACTCGCAGAACACGATGACCTTCTCGCCGGTTTTTTTGACTGTTTGCAAGTGACCAAGCATCCAAGCCATCTTGGGCGAGTGCCTCTCGATATCCGCGAGCGAGTCCGACTCGGTTGAGAGTTGGCCAGGAGGGCGCGGATCGGAGCATAGCCTGCGCAAGTATTGCAGCAAACCCAGCGGCGACTGCATGCCGCTCGCTTGGCGTCCGCCAGGACGAGCCCTGAACTGCGCGATGGCGTCCGCATATAGCGCGCGCTGACGTTGGGACAGGGGCAAAGCGCGACATCCCGCGAATTCAAGCTTTTTAGGCAGATCCTTCGCGACTTCCGCCTTGGTACGCCGGAGCTTCTGCGGCTCGATCAGCGCTCGCAGTTCCTCTATGCGAACCTTCTCATCTTCGGTTTCGGATTCGATCGGCTTGCGATACTTGGAGCCGAAGTCTTTGAGCGCGCCAAGCAATCCCGGCTGGACAAAGTCGAACAGGCACCAGATGTCGGTCAGCGTGTTTTCGACTGGCGTTCCGGTGCAAGCGATTTTGAGCCTGGCGTTCTGCTTTTTGGCCGCGCGGGTCACAAGCGCGTTCGGATTCTTTATCTTTTGAGCCTCGTCGCAAATCATCGCCGACCAGCGTTGGGCAGCCAACGAGAATTCAAGGTCCCGAAGCGTCTCGTAAGTCGTCAACACCACATTGGCCGATCCAAGCCATCCCGGCGAAAGGAGCTTGGGCGATCCCGCTTGGATCAGGCTTTCGTCCAACGCGGCCTTGGGCACTCGTTTGGACGCAAGATCTGGACCGTAGAGGGTCAAGACCCTCATCGCCCCAGGCGCGAAGAACTTGGCAATCTCCTCCTTCCAATTTTCCAGCAAGGAGACTGGCGCCACTACCAAGAACGGATCGATGCCCGGTTCGCGCTCGATAGCTGCGGCGATGAATGTCAGTAGCTGGATAGTCTTGCCCAATCCCATGTCATCCGCCAGCAAAGCGCCTCGGCAAGCTGCAGGAGAGTGTCGCCATAAATGCTGAAGCCAAGCGACGCCGTGGAGCTGGTGCTCCTTGAGTATGATATGGCCAAGTAATGACGAAGGCAGCGCGGGCGGTTCGCCTAGCGCTGCAAGAATGCCTCGGCGCTCCTCATAGTCCAGCGCGTCCACATTCGGCTTGACGACCAATCCTTTGCGCTCAGTCGTCCGCGCCTTGATTGGATTCTTCTTGGGGTCGAACGTGCCCTTCTCGACATCGTCGCGGACCGTGCCAAAGGTTTCGAGGGCGTCGATCGCCCACCGCACCGGAACTGGTTTGGGACAGCCGGGAAAGTCGAACGTTTCGCGCTTTTCTTGGCGAGCCTTGTTGAGCTCGTCCCGGAAAGCACCCAAATTCCTGTCGTTCAAGGCGATCGCCACGGTCTCGTCTCCGCCATCCGGCGTGAAACAAAATCCCAGATCGACGTTCTCGGGAAACCATCCAGCGTCCTCGCTCTTTTTGGCGATGAAGGGCGAGTAATATGGCTTCTCAACACCAAAGCCGCCCACGCGTTCGGAATATTTCGACAAATCGAAGATGTCAGTCGCGCTGATGAGCTTGGGCTGCCGCCAATCCGCAAGGGCCTCGCGCAACGTCGCGGCTTGGGCTGGCGTGTCGCCCAGAATTTCGAGGTCGAATCCCTGCCAATGGCAACATTGCGCGCCAGCCGCCATCTTGGAGTCGAGCTTCTTGAGGAAGGATTCCAACTGCGACGAACCCTCGAATTTCAGCAGCTCAGCTTGAATTGCGCCGCGAAGCGTCTCCTCGACCATCAACGCGACCTCAAATAGATGCCCGGTTTCGTCGCGCGAAAATTTTGCGGTAAATCGGGCAAAGACAATGCCGGCGTCCTCGCGCGCGCGTTCAAATTGCTCCGGGTCGATGACCTTGGCCGCGTCGGGGCCCAGCGTCGCGAATGGATTGCGGACAAACGCTTCGGCCCGCTCACCCGCGACGCGCCGGCCCGGCATGCGCCGAATCTCTCGGAGCACCGTCCGCGCCTCTTCCGACAACAGCACGTGCACCAAGCCATTGCCATCTGGGATTTCGTAGCGCTCTGGCACTGCGTCGAGGCGGTCAAACATCTCCAGCCAACGCGGAGGCGCGCCGTCGAATCCGGGTATTACCTCCACCAGCTTGTCACCGGCGATGTCGCCCTTGCGCAGATCGATCCGCAGCCGCTCCGGGGTAAGGACCACAGTCTTGCGCAGGTAGTCGGCCAAATCAGCTCCCGCGCGGGACGCGTGGGTACGGATCGCCGACCAATCCCGCTTGTTCACGTCGGGCGAACGTTCTCCGGCTCCGCGTTCACGTTGCTCCGCGATGGCCCGCATAGTCCGCCATACGGCCTCGTCAAGAATAGCCGACTTGCCGCCCGAAGTCAGCACGGCGCCTTCGACGACGACGTTGCCATTGGGGCGCCGTCCGTGGGGATCTAACCAACCTTGGACAGCGACGGAAAAATCGGAGTCCGCCAGCGTTCCACTGCTCGAAAGGATGGGCTTCCAGGCCTGTTGCATGGGGAGGCCCAACAGCCCAATCTCGCCGCCATGATCTGGGGACTCAAGCAATGCGTAGTAGCTCGACCATGGAAGATGGGCCACCCCATCGCGCGATTCGACAAACCCCTCCTCCTCGAGCTGGCGAAGCAGCAGCGCGAGTTCAACACCCACGCCAAAAGACATCGGCGCCGACAGCCAATCGTCAAACGGCGGATCGGCGGCGAATTGCGCCCCATCGCGATCCCAAGCGATAAGCAGAGCATGGCCCGCTTGCGGCGCCGCTCTTGAGGCTCCTTTGTCTTTCGATTGGAATGGAGACCACATGATTTTTTACTCCTTGAACCAGCCGCGGCCAGCCCTGTATGTGAAGTCCAATGCCTGCAGCTTCTTGGCGAGATGGGATGAGCGCTCAGGCTCATAGACCCAAAGCGCGCCGCCCCCAACTCGCAGATCGGTCACTTGGACGCGTCCATTTGCTATCAAGACTTCGAGCTCTGGGACGCAGGCGGGACGAACCTCAGGATTTTTGCCGATGAGCTTGGTCAGTTTGTCATCAAATTTCTGCTCCCAGCTCTTCAATGCCACTGGCGAATCGCGATGAAGCAATCTGTCTAAACTCCCGTCGCTTCTAAGGTCTCCGATGTGGATCCTTGCACTGGCGCGGCCGGAGTTGAGTGATTCGAGAACCGATGGGCTCAACGCGTCCCAGCGGAACAAGTAGAACGCATTGCCGCTCGCGCCAAACTCCACCGCGAGGTGGGCGCCAATCTTCATGACAAAAGCGTTGTTGTCGGCGGTGGTCCCCTCCAAACTCAGGAGCCGCCCTTTGGCCCGTTCGCGGAACTCTCCGAATTTCCCGCCCTTGGCCCTGGATGCGGACGTGCCAAGCGCGAACCACATGTCTTCCACAAATGGGACGAAGCGTAGCCAGTAGGCCACGCGGCGCCTGTCATTGATTCCATCCGCGCTGAGCAGCTCGAAGAAGTCCGCGACCAAGCGCTCTTTGAGCCAGAAAAAGACCATCTCCCGCGCCTGGTCGTCCGGCTGATTGCCCACCCGCACCCACGCATCCCAGTTGGTCCGCCGAAGCCAAGGGTTGCCAATCGTCGAGGTGGCGGCGTCCCTCAGCGCTGGCTGCTCGGGACGATCGCGACAGCGTGCGTATCGTGTCACGAGGAGGGCCACGCATCGAGTCGCCAGGGACTCGCTGATCGATACGCCCGCGCGCCCCATCGCGATCCCGAGCAAATCGGGAAGGATGCTTTTGAACTCGACGTCCATCAGCTGGCCTGCGGCCTTCATCTGAGCCAGCACAGCTTCTTCCACCACCCAAGATGTTTCGGGTATGGCAAGGCCGTCCCTCGCGTCGTTTAGGCCCGTCGCATCCCCGCGCAAAAGCTCGTCGCCAAACTTGTCGCATGGCTGATTGGTCAAAAGCTCGGGATGGCGCGATAGCGCCTCGATCCAGGGCGGCCTAAAGTCCAAGAGCTTCACGATTCTGTCGCGCTCCTCCCTCAACCATCCTCGCAATACACGCCATCCCGTCGTCGATTCGGCGTTGGCATTCTTGCCATTGACTGGGAACGAGAAATAGGACGACAGCAAGGCTTGGAAGCAGCGCAAGCGGCGGTGCGTGGCGGCCTGCTGCTCCGCCGATCGAGCCACCGTGGAACGCAGCCCTTCGTCCGCCAACACAGACCAGCCTTTCGGGTCCAACGCGCCTATGCCAAGGCACACGTATTTGAGATCACGGAAACCAGCAATTTCGCGCGTTTTTTTGAAGTCCGCGATCGAGGCGAGGATCGAACGCTGATCGGCCACGATGCCCGCGCCGCCATGGTCGTGGTGGACACGCTGGCGCGCACGGACCATCTCGTCCACGGCGGACCACCCCTCCGGCCCTATCGGGGCGTCCGCGAACGACTGCGCGAGTCTGGACTGCAGAATGTCGAGCGCGCCAATCATCGGTCGTTGGGGCATCGAAGACCCGGATCAAGAGGAATGTCAGGCGGCGCCTCCTTGGCCGAGCCCAGGTCTCGGAATTCAAGCTTGATCTCCACGCGCCGCATCTGCGCCGCGTCGCCTGACGCCGTGTTAAATGAGGAGCCCCCTGCCAAGAACAGGGTTTGGATCAGCGATCGATCGGCAGTCGAGAGGGTATCCGCCGCCTGCGTGCTGAGCAGCGCGCAAAGCACGCGCTGCGAACGCTGATAGCTCAGATTCAGGTTGAAGAGGTAATCCCCTGTCTTGCTGGCGAAACCCTCTACCACGACCCGCTTGAGCCATTTCTCGCACTTGGCTGATCGCGCCACGTCCAGTACCCTTGGCACGAACTTGCGAACAAAATGCTCGTCGCCGGGCTTCTCGAATTTGTGCTCTCGATCTTGGAACTGTACCAACTTGCCGAAGTCGATGGAGTGACCGCGCACCGAGACTCCCTTGAACTCGGCGAGCCGAGTCAATGCGTCGAGGTCGGCGACGCAGCTCTCGATGGTCTTTTCGCGCTCCTCGGTGCTCTTCTTGATCTCCGCGAGGCCCTGCGTCACCGCCATCAGCGCGACGGCCATCGCGACCAGGAACAGCACCATCAATGCGGTCATCAGATCGGAAAAGGATATCCAGAATGGCTTCTCGCCATCCTCGCGTGCACCACGCCGCTTGGGGACTTTGATTCCAAGCATGCCTCATCACCTCCGCGCCGGGATGTCGTCGACGACGTCGCCCAAGTTCTTGATCGCCCCCGAAAGCAGGTTGACCGAGCTCGACAACTCGCTTTGGAATTGGCGATTGCCTTCGCGAAGGGTGCGCTCGACATTGTCTCGGAACGATTCGTGGGCCGACACCAAGACGTCGCTGACGCCTTGGAGATATTCCTCCGACTGTTTTTGAGCGATGGCGAGCTGCTGCGTGGCCGCTTCCATCCGCGCGATGAGTTCCGAGGTCATGGAGGCGTCGCGCTTGGCATTCTCAACGGTTGCCTTCAAGTCGGCGACCATCACAGCGAAGGTGTCGCGCGTCTTGCCATAGTCGGCAAAGATAGCGCGGGAGGCGTCATTCGACATCGTGAGCTGCGTCGATGCGGCCTTGATGGCTTCGGTGGCCGTGGCCGATGCCTGCATGGTCTCCGTCACACCCTGCCCGGCTTTGGCGAAATCGTTGGCGGCGATTTGAAGCGTTTGCGCGCCTGAATTCATCCCGGAAATCGCTTTGTCGCTGGCCTGAGCGAGGCTCGCCACCGTGTTTTGCAGAGATTTATTGGTCTCCATGGACTGGGCCAGCAATTGCTCGACTTGGGCGGACAACGAGCCGATGGCTTGGCCAGTGGTCTGCTCGAAGCGCATGTTCCGCTCGCCCTGCGACTCGGCGGCCTGCTCCGCTTGGCGCCTGAGCTGCTCGACGACACCCGCCACCTGGTCGCCCACGGCGGTCAACGTGTCCTTCAGTTTTTGCGAGGACTCGGTTTGCGATTCGGACACCATCGCGCGGATCTGATCGACGAATGCCCCCATTTGATCATTCATCGCCGCTTGGCGCGTGTCCATGGCCTCTAACGCCTTGCCCAGCCTTTCGCCCATAGCATCGACTGTGTTGGTCCCTGCGGAGTCCATGTTAGTCGCGAGCTGTTGGAATTGGATCGCCGTGGCTTGCATGGACTCGCTCGCCGAGACAATGAGCTTAGACATGTCTGCCATTTGCCCGCCAAACATGTCGCGCATCTGCGAGGCAAAGCTCGCTAGAACGTCCGTGAGCATCTTGTTGACGGCATCGCCTTGGTTGGCCCCAACCCCTTGGACGGCTTGGGAAATCGCCTCCATCGGCCCGCTGAGGCTGTCCGCGATCGCCTTGCCGACATTCGCGGACATCTGGCCAACGTTCTGCGCTTGGGCCTCCATCTGCTGGTGCGCCAGCGTTGTGAGAATCTCCTTGAGGTCGGCGACCAACGCGTCCTTGATTTGGCTCGACTGTGTCGCGGCGTTTTCCGACGAAATCGCCAGCCTTTCCAGATACTCTTCGCCGGCTCCGCCAGTGAAGAAGCTGTCGATCAGCTCCCTGAGCTCCTCGACCTGTCGGCAACGGGCGGTCACATGGGATTTCTCAATCCAGGTAAAGACCATGGCTAAGAAAATGGCCGAAGCGGAGACGAAGAATGCGTGACCTACCGAATTCACCAGGTTACGAAGCTGCTCCTGTGCCTTGCCAGGATCTAGGGAGACGTCGAAACTCACCAGTCCCTTGATCAGGCCCAAGAACGTGCCAATGATGCCAAGGCCAGTCAGCACGCCTGGCAGGTGCTTGTAGAACTCCGTCTTCAGCCGGCTATCGACGATAGCCTGTTCAGTGAAGAAGCTTTCGGCCAAGGCCGTGGACCGCCAGCGCGCGATGGGCATCTGACCTTCGCCGTCGGCCACTCTCTGCGGATGGAGCGTCTTGACGTATTCCCGCCAAAGGTGGTTTAGGGCCGGCCCGGACATGGCCTTGGTGGCGATGTCGTCGAGTTCGGTGACTTCCCCGCTCCCCACCTGCGAGCGGATGGTTCTAAGAGCAGCCAACGATTGAATCAATTCGGCCGACAGCCTCCTGGACTGGCCAACGAAGCGAATGATGAAGTCGCCCGCGAGAAAGGCCAAGACGATGGCCACCAGACCCATGTGCCAATATTCCATGACCAGATGCGCGAGATCGATGTCTCCCATATTTAATTTTCCCTAAAGCGTTTTGGTTCTGCCGGTCGCCCATCTGCGAAGCGCTCGTCAAAACGAGCGTCTTCCGCATCGAGACAACCGAACGCGATCATCGGAATCGATCATTATCGATTCCTTTTTGATAGCTACATGACGGCGTTCAACAGTAGTTGCATTTTTACACCACTATAAACTAATATAATTTATAAATATATATTGATCTTTCACAAGGAGCTTGGCGAGACCCAAGAAAGACAATGCCTTTGCCCATCAATGACGCGATCATCGCGGCGGTAGCGAAATTGATCAACGATTCCAAGTCCCCGACAGGACATCGCGAACCCACCCATTCGGAAATCGATTTCTATGTCGGCCGCGCCGGATTGTCGCACTCGGACCCAGCCAAGCAAGGCGCCGTGGGCAAGGCCAAGCGCGTCCGGACGATCCTGAGCCAGGCACTGTCCGACAACGAGGCCGCCGGATCGAAGCTGATCAAGGCTTTGATTTCTAAAGTGCGCTCCTGTGGGGGCTTCCGGGAGACTTCCTCCAACTATGTCGGTAGGGAAGCGATTGAGAACCTAGCCGCCGCGTTCGACGTCGAGGGATTCGCCTTGTCGGCCGACGGCACCGTCGGACCCAAGGTGTTGGGCGCGCTGCAAGGTGCGGAGATGACGGCGGCACTGAGAGCGTATGCGGCGCGCGCGCAACGCGGAGCCTAAGACGCCGCGCTCGTCGCGGGCAGGGGAAAGGATCTGATGGCGGCCACCGCCGCCAATGTGCTTATGTCGGTAGGGAAGCGATTGAGAACCTAGCCGCCGCGTTCGACGTCGAGGGATTCGCCTTGTCGGCCGACGGCACCGTCGGACCCAAGGTGTTGGGCGCGCTGCAAGGTGCGGAGATGACGGCGGCACTGAGAGCGTATGCGGCGCGCGCGCAACGCGGAGCCTAAGACGCCGCGCTCGTCGCGGGCACGGGAAAGGATCTGATGGCGGCCACCGCCGCCAATGTGCTCCAAACCATCAATGGCAACTACCCAGCGACAGGCGCAAATTTTCAAATGCTGCTGGGCATGGCGTTCATGACGTTGGGCATGGCTGTCCCGGAATTGCCGGCGCAGCCTGGCGAAGGTCCGATACGCGGGCTCGAGTGCGCGCTGTTCCAATCCGCCTGCGCCATGAATAGACTCCGGAACAAGGAGGGGACGGGTCACGGCCGCCCTGCTCCCACCAACCTATCGGCGCACGAGGCCAAGGCCAGTGTTGAGGTTGTCGGGACAGTGTCAGCATACATGCTGGCGATGCTGGACAGGCGCTGACCCGCAGGGTCGCTCGCGCCATCTAGCGCTAGCAGTCGGCCACCATCAACTAGTTGGCAGGTGGAGATAGCTGCATGGCGCATGCCTGGCAGGAAAGGTGACATCGAGGTCACTGGGAGTTTTGGCAATGGCGATGTCTGTCGGTCTGAACATGCGGTTGTCGCGATCTGCAAGCAGCATAGACCCCAACCGCAACGCACATGGCCTGATATGTTATATGCACAAAGCACGACTCATGGAAATCCTGGAATGTTGGCGCCGATCCGATACTGACCCAGCGGGTCAGTATCGGATCGGCGCCAACAACAGCGACTTTTCAGGCCCCACCTGTTTTTACATACGGGATATCCACTTAGCTCCACAAATATCAAACTACTGTACTTACATCCAGCACTGATATTACTTCAAATTTCTTGCCCAAGCGCGCTTTTTTGAACGACGTCGTCGTAGGTAACGGGCCCCGTCACGACGGCTTGCTGGAGCAACCGATAAAACAGCATGCCGCGTGAACTTGAACTGCGACGATTGAATCTGAACACGAATTCATCCAGATAAGCGTCCACATGGGCAGGCTGGATAGCCCCATGGTGAGTACCCAAAATCCAGCGCTTAAGCAGCGCAGCGACTCGGTGCACGCCGGGCATGGAAACGTGGGCGGCAACGTCCGACTCGAGCATCACGGTGCGTTGATGGAGGTAACCGAGCTCGGTCAGTGCACGGTAGGCTGCCGAGCCATCCGTATGCACGGTGGAGCCCGGCTTTATGCCTTGCTGCACGAACGGCAGCACACTGCCGGCGGTGTCATCCGGAATGCGTTGCAAACGAATTCTCCCGAAGCCTTTCGGTTCCAGCATTTCCACCGCAATAACGATGAGCGTCTTAGCGGTATTGTTCTTGCCCCCCTTGGCGATGATCGGCTTTTGACGGTCACTGATGCCCAAGTAGGTTTCGTCGACTTCGACTTTTCCATGAAGGCTTTCGCGCCCCGGGCGCACCATCGCGGCACGGAAACGATGCAGCATCGTCCAGGCAGTCTGGTAGCTACCCAAGCCAAGCACACGCTGCAATCCAAGGGCATTGACGCCTTGTTTCTGGCTCGTCGCATACCATGCCGCAGCAAGCCACACGCGCAGCGGCGTGCGTGTTTTTTCGAAGATCGTTCCGGCGGTGACGGTACATTGATGACCGCAGTGGCGGCATACCATGCGGCCACGACTGGAGCGATACGGGTGATCGGCGCAGTCGCACGCGGGACAAACGAATCCGGCTGGCCAGCGCAATTTTTCCAGGTACGCCAGACAGGCCTCGTCGGTGGCAAACCAGACCAGAAATTCATTCCAATGGGTGGGGTAGTCAGCGCCCGCTTTCGGGGCTAATATATGGATATCCATACAGTGATATTATCATTATTGGAGCTAAGTGGATACCCCTGTTTTTACATACAGTATAAAATCTATGGAATGGGCCAAGTTGCACGCAACATTGGGATGTCTCGCGGTAAATCATTGCGCCTTGAACAACGAACCTCGCTTTGTTCAGAGCTTTGGCCACTGGTGAGATCCTCCAGTAGGAGGTAAAATGTCGTGATGAATGCTAAAATATTGCCAGAAGGATACACAGCTCACTTTTCCGGACACGAGACCTTCCCACTTCGTCAGATGTGGTTGAAGAAGGCTTTTGATCAGTCGGTGCAGGCCGGAACAGTTCCAAAATCCACCTTCACGGCGGAAAACGCCATCGCGGAATTTGGCGTTGGGAAAAACATGGTGGCCTCCATCCGGCATTGGGCTTTAGCGTGCGATGTTCTCCGCGACACCTCGCCTAGCGAATATTCGATTTCCCCGATCGCGAACGAAATTTTCCGCGACGGCGGTTTGGACCCCTACTCGGAAAACCCATCGACGGCATGGTATGTGCATTGGTGGTTGGCAGGCAAGGGGAATCGGGCAACCACATGGTATTGGCTCTTCAACCATGTGACGGCTCCGTCATTTACAAGGGATGATCTTGAAGCTCCCCTCGCGGACTTTGCCCGCACGCTCGACCCCAAGCGCAAGTTGTCCACCTCCACCCTGTCGCGCGACATCGACACGTGCTTGCGAAGCTACGCGCCTCGCTCCGGAGCGGGAACGCCAGAAGATTTTGCGGAGCCAATGCTCGGCGAACTTGGCTTGATCAGCGAGGAGCACAAAAGCCATTTTGCGTTTCGAAGAGGTCCAAAAGCGACGCTCGACGATGGGATCTTCGCATTCGCCCTTCTTGATTTCTGGGACAACTCTGCCAAGGGGCTGAGCTCGCTCGCATTCGAAGCGATTGCCTATGGCGAGGGCTCTCCCGGCCGAGTTTTCAAACTTGATGAAGACTCGGTTGCCCAGCGCCTGCTCGCCCTCGGCGACTTGACCAACAACGCGCTGTCGTGGACGGACACGGCGGGGTTGAGGCAAGTTCACCGCAAGAAGACAGTGACCGATGAATTCAAAATGAGCATGATCGCCAAAGCCTATGACTGACGCAAAAGAAAATATGTTGTCGGACATCGTCCGAATCTCGCGGCAGTATCAGCGATCGATACGCATCGACATTGATTTGGGCCGAACCGACGCGCTTGAGGGATATATCTGCCATGGAACGGCGATGGCGGTCCTCGACAGCATGTCGAAGCAGCTCCTTGAAAGCAATCAGCGGGCGTTCACATGGACCGGCCCTTTTGGCGGCGGAAAGTCTTCGTTGGCCGTGGCGCTCGCTAGCGCGCTCTCGCGCGATAGAAAGCTTCGCGCCAAGGCCCGCGGCATCTTGCCGCTGGACAGCCTCACCGCTTTTGACAATGCATTCCCGGTGCGAAAAGGCTGGCTTACGCTTCCTGTTGTCGGCACGCGCGGCAGCGTAGTCGCCGAATTGAGCAAAGCCCTCAACAAGACCTCGGACCAACGCAAGGAGCAGAAAAGGTCGCCAGCAATCGCCGCATCGAAACTCATCGCGAACATTTGCGACGAGGCGTCGCGCGGTGAGCATGACGGCGTATTTATCGTCATCGACGAAATGGGGAAGTTTCTCGAAGCGGCCGCCATGGGATTGGGGGACGACGTTTATTTTTTCCAAGAACTTGCCGAGTCAGCCGCCAGAACTGCTGGCAAAGTCGTCGTCGTGGGCATTCTGCATCAGTCGTTTGGTCAATATGCGACCCGGCTGGGCATCGACACACGCGAAGATTGGACCAAGGTTCAGGGCCGATATTCCGACATCCCATTGGTTGCAGCAAGCGATGAGGTCGTCGAGCTCGTTGGACGCGCGATCGACACTGAAACCTCCCCTCCCTGGATGTCTGAAGCGTCCGAGGCGATAGCCACATCCATACGCGCGCGTAGGCCCGCCGTCGGCAAAGACTTCGCCCATAGCTTGGTGGCCTGCTGGCCGCTGCACCCGGCCATGGCGGCATTGCTTGGGCCAATTTCCAAACGCCAATTCGGCCAAAACGAGCGCAGCACATTTGGATTTCTCGCTTCCGTCGAGCCCAATGGTTTTCGCTCCTACCTCGAAACAACGCCGGTGTCCCACGCGAGCTGGTATCGGCCAGACAATTATTGGGATTACCTGCGCTCCAACCTGGAGCCGGCCATACTAGCGTCCGGTGACGGGCATCGTTGGGCCCAAGCTGTCGAGGCAGTCGAGCGCACGGAAGCCAAGTCCAGCGACCCGCTGCATGTCGCGCTCATCAAGAATATCGCCATCATCGACCTATTCAGAAATGGATCTAGCCTGGTCGCGGAAGCTGAGGTTTTCGATTCCTTGTTTTATCTCGAAACCAAGGAGACGATCGAAGCTGCACTCAAACAACTGTCGGACTGGCGTGTGATTTTGTTCAAGCGGCATATCGGCGCGTGGTCGGTATTCGAAGGCAGCGACTTTGACATCGACGCCGCCGTCAGCCAAGCGCGCGCGGCAATGCCCGGAGTGGACTTCTCCCTCCTCACCAGTTTATCCAATCTCTATCCAGTCATCGCGAAGCGGCACTATCACGAGACCGGCACGATGCGGTGGATGAACATGCGCCTTTGCCGGCTAGATGAGGCGCCCCGAATTTCCGAGAGCTTTGCGCCTCAGAAGGGGGAATTCGGACTGTTCCTGCTTGCCCTGCCCGGAAAAAACATCGATCCCAAGGCCGCCTCGCGCGCCTGCCAAGAGGCCTCCATGCTGAGGCCGTGGCCCGTGGCGGTTGGAGTGCCATCCAATCACGCGAAGATTGACTCTCTTGGCGCGGAGCTGCTCGCGTTGCAAGAAGTCCAGTCGAGGCACGAGCTGAGCGGAGATCCCGTGGCGCGACGCGAAGTTCAAGCGAGACTGTCCGCTGTGCGCGCCAATCTTGAAGAGCAGCTGCGGGCAGCCGTCGGCATCGCCGAGTGGGTTGTGGACGATGAGACCTATTCCGGCGTTCGCCTTTCGCCCGTGGCGTCCATCCTCGCAGACAATCTTTACGATAGCGCGCCAGAGCTTTGGAGCGAGCTCGTCAATCGAGACAACCTGTCCAGCAATAGCGTCAAGGCTAGGCGAGACCTTCTCCACCGCATGCTGGACAATGAGCACGATGAGAATTTGGGAATAGTCGGATTTCCGGCCGAGCGCGGCCTCTACGAAACTTTGCTCAAAAGCACAGGCCTCCACCGCGAGACTGGTGATGGCTCGTGGTCCTTCCTGCCGCCATCGGGAGAGACATCGTCAAAGTTCGCGGATATCTGGACGGCGACTCAACGCATGTTTGAGAGCGGTGGCAAGCGAGTCGACGCGACTCTAATCCACAAGCTTTGGTCGGCGCCTCCGTTCGGCGTGCGTGAGGGCGCCATTCCGGTGTTCCTCACCGCCTTCTTGCTGGCTCACAAGGGAAATGTGGCGGTCTACAAAGATGGCGCCTTCATTCCAAAGTTGACTGACGCCGACATAGACGAATACTTGCAGGATGAGCGCCGTTTTTCTCTCCGCTGGGTTGTCATCGACGACGAGAAGGCCCGCATCCTGGATGGCATTTCCAGCATTCTTGAAGAGGCCGGCATTGCATCAGCAATTCGCGATCCGTTGGGAGCCGCGCGTGGGCTGGTCGCCATGGTTTTCAACTTGCCTGCTTGGAGCCAAAGAACCCACCGCATTAGCGACAAGGCCAGAGCAATCCGCGACACGCTGCTCAAGGCCAGCGATCCTCACAAGGTTTTGTTTGTCGATTTGGCCGCCATTCTTGAAACAGAAAATGGGGCATCCTATGTTGAAGCTCTGCGCGCGCCAGTGATTGAGCTAGCCGGCGCTTATGACGCGCTTCTGCGCAAGGTCGAATTGACCATGCTCAGCGCGCTTGATGCGACGCCGAACGAACTTGAAGGTCTTAGAAGTCGCGCCGAGGCCGTTGCCGGTGTCACTGGCGATCTTCGGCAGGAAGCCTTCTCGGGCCGTCTGGCCAAGCATGACGGCACCAAGGAAAGCGTGGAAGGCATTCTAAGCCTCGCAGTCAACAAGCCAACGCGAGATTGGACTGACCGCGATGTCGACGCTGCCATGCTCGAAATTTCCCGCGTGGCTTTGCGTTTCCGCCAAAGCGAGGCGTTTGTTTCCGTCAAGGGCCGCAAACCGAAGAGTGAAGCTTTCGCAGTTGTTGTGGGAACTGGCGCGGAGACCCGGACCATATCGCGCGAATTCTCAGTATCGGAGCGGCACAGCGCTGTAGTCGACGACATGGCGGACGAGATTGTCGCAAAGCTGAAAGGCGCGGGATTGAATGTTGACGCTGTCTGGGCAGTCTTGGCCCGAACCGGCCTTCGTTTGACATCCGACGATGCATCGATGGAGAACTGCAATGGCTGAGAAACACGTCCTTGGCATTTCCGGTGGAAAGGACAGTGCCGCGCTTGCGGTGTATGTCCGCCAAACCCACCCCGAATTGGATATAGAATATTTCTTCACTGATACCGGGAAGGAGCTTCCCGAGGTATATGAATTCCTTGGCCGGCTAGAAGGTTTTCTTGGAAAGCCCATAGCTCGATTGAACCCCCGCCGGGACTTTGATTTTTGGCTGCGCGAATACAATCATTTTCTCCCCTCAGCTCAGACTAGGTGGTGCACGCGCCAACTCAAACTTGCGCCATTCGAGCAATGGATTCGCCCAATGCTCGCGGCTGGAGATACCGTGACGAGCTACGTGGCGATTCGGGCCGATGAGGACTACCGGGAGGGCTACACGTCAAAGCACAAGAACCTTAAGGTCCGACTCCCGTTTCGCGAGGATGGCATCGACAAGCCTGGCGTAATGGACATCCTGCTCTCCTCTGGCGTTGGGATCCCTGAGTATTACGACTGGCGCTCGCGAAGCGGCTGCACTTTCTGCTTCTTCCAGCAAAAGATCGAGTGGGTTAGGCTTAAGGAAAGGCATCCTGATGCTTTTGAAGAAGCTAAAACATACGAGAAGAACGCTTTGGAGCATGGATCCCCCTTTACCTGGACGCAGGGCGAGTCTCTTACCGAGTTGGAGCAGCCCAAACGTGTCATTCAAATTCTGACAGATTTCGAAGATCGAAAAGCTCGCGAATTGAAGCGTCGCCCCATCAATCCTCTTAGGCCCGTCGAGCTTCTTGACGACATCGATGATCTTTATGGCGTAGACGAAGGCAATGGTTCGTGTGTTGTCTGCCATAAATAGACGGTGAACGGTCAGGATAAAAATTTAAAAGCGAACGAGCTCATACACTGCGGATGCAATTTACATGGTGGTCGTTGGGCTTTCATCGGACCGACCGATGGCTGCGATCAATGCATCTTTAAACGCTTCGCTGCTTGCGAAGCGCTGTCCTTTTGTGTGAAGCAAAGCCTTCTCCATGACTGGATAAAGATGTTCTGGTCCCTTCCAATCATCTCGCCGAACGATACCCGTCGGATGACGGCCACAGGCCACATACCAGAACACACTGGCCAACTGGAACACATCCGACTCTTGGCCTATCAAATCCCCACAGCCGAGCTGTTTGTTCAAGGCTTCTGGCGACATCCAAAATGCGGGACCGATCCTCTCGTCATCCGCAGATAGGTCAAAACCCTCAACGATCAAGTCGCATAGTCCAAAATCACTGATTGCCCAAGTTTCGCCGACCACGAGGATGTTCTCCGGCTTGATGTCTCGGTGTAGCGCCTTGCAGTTGATTTTTTCCAGAGCGCGGGCCAGCCCTATGAAATGCCCCAAATAAATCGCATTCGAAATTTGATTGGGACTGCGCGCATACTCGGCCAGACTCGCTGAGGCAAGCGTCAACACCAAAAACGGGACATCATCCACACGATTCGTCAATTGTCGACCGCGCTTGGGCGACTTCATCATTTTTGTTCCGCGAACGTTTCCACTCGCCACAAATGGAATGATGTGAGGATCGTCCAGTTCCCTCAACAGCTCTATTTCCCTTTCAAACCGTTCACGTCTGCGTTGCCTCAATTCGACCTGAAACTTGACCGCGTAGCTATCGCCCGTCGATCGCTCGTAGCAGATGTGAACCACCGCATTCCCGCCAGAATTGATATGGTCGCCCACAAGAAAGGTTCGCCCATCGGAGGCGCTCAGCGTATGCGGTATAGAGTAGAACGTTTGTCCGCGAATAAGGATGATTGTCTTTTCAGGAGTAGTTGCTACAGACATCACTATTCCTGACTTTCTTCATCATACGCATCGACAAAGTCCGCGCCCATGATCACTCCGGAGATTTCCAGGTTTTCAAGGCAGCCTGCATGTGCCCACTTGGCATTGGTTACTTGAAAAGCGCGAGTTCCCTTTTCCCAGAATAGAACTGATGGCACCAGGTCGGCAGACTCATCCCGAAGACCACACGCAGGACATACGAACTCCTTCACCGGCGGGCACCCGTCACCACTCCAATCATTGGCAACTGCGAATCGAATATCGGAAGCGATTTCCATGATGACCTGCCGCTGGTCGACATCGTCAATCGACCCTGCATAGGTTCCGCGCAATACCGCTTTCAAAAAATGGGTTCTCCAATTTCGACTAGATGCCGAGTTCGCCTGAGAAACACAGTACACAGCATATTTACTGAAAATTGGAATGTCCGATGTTGGAGCAATTCCACTGTTCAAGAGGGATAGGTCGCCTCGCAGTTGCGCCACATCGTCTGGCAATGACAACCCTTCAACACGCAAGGATCGAATCGCAAAAAACAGGGAATAGAAGTCAGCCTTTTGCTTCCAGCGAGTCTTATTTATCGGAGCGCCAATGCTGAATATTTTTTCAATGTCACCCACGATGTCAGTGAATTGAGTAAAGACGGATCGCTTTGCCTCGTGCTCCCATTGCCGATACTCCTTGCAGCATGTATCAATTGCGTCCTTGCGATCTGTGATGCCCATTAGGAGACCAGCCAGCAGCTCCGACACATACTCGACGTCCAGCGACCGGCGCCGAGCAGTTGCATTGAAAATCCCACAGTCGTCGAAAAATTCAAGATTGGCCAAGTCGTCGGCCACATTCAAAAAATCTCCTGGGTAATCAGCCCTGCGAAGCTCTTGTCTGTTGAGGGCCACCAAGTATTTGTTGACTCGAGAGTAGACCTCTCGCAGTTCTTCATCCGACAAACCCTTGGCCTCATTGAAGTCGATGTCATAGGACAAGACCTCCTCTTGAATGTGCTGGGGAAGCTGCGAAAAACGCTTACCAACGAACTCACCAGAATATGGGGCTGCCAATGGGAAGCCATCTGCCAGAAAAGCAAGGATCGTTGTAGTGCGCTGCTGTCCGTCGATGACTGTCCTAACCGTCTTCTGGTCCTTGATTGTTGACGAGACAAATATTTTTGGCATCGGAATGCCATTGAGAATACTGTCAATCAGCATCACTTTCGCAGCCTCGCCCCAGACCTCCTTGCGCTGGTAGTCGGGTTGCAGAATCAAAATTCCTTGCCTATTCCAATCGCGAATATCCGAAATCGCATGCGTGGAGGCGCGCCATTTTTTGCTCATTTCGTCTCCAAGTTCCCAACGTTGTCGGACACTATCGCTTGAACCGCCAATGCAATATCGTCATCCGACAAGAATGGGGCTTGCGCGAAAACCAGACCTTGTTCGCCATTGAGCTTGGCAGCCATGTGGCCGCGGCCCAGCAACAATTCCGCCCCGGGCCGGTCAAGCGCAATCTTAGATGTGGCTTCGCTGGCGACTTTGAGAATCAGGCGGTTGCCCAAGTTCTCGCGCAACTGCATGGGCATCACATCCTTGTCGGGCCGCTGCGCCGCGAAGACCAGGTGAATGCCTGCGGCTCGCGCCTTTACGCCCAGCCGTTGCACGGCAGCGCCAACCGCCCCCTTGTAGGCGTCGTCGAGCATCCAATCTGCGAATTCATCATGGATCAGGAACACCATGGGCAAGCGCGCATCGGGAGCCGCCTTGGCGTTGAAAGTGGCTAGGTCCCGCGCGCGCGCTTGGGCAAATGCCCTATATCGGTTCTCCATCTCTTCAACGAGCGCCTCCAATACTTCGGTCGAGCGCTCCTTGGTCGTCACGATGGCCTCGCGCATATGCGGCAAATCCTCCAATGCGGCGTAGTCCACGCCCATCTTTGGATCAATGAGGACGATCTGGGCCAGCTCTTTGGGATTGGTCGCGGCGATGTCGAGAAGAATTGCCTGGATCAGCACCGACTTGCCACTTCCCGTTGCCCCAGCCACCAGCGAATGTGGCTCATGCGAGGACAGGCCTCCGAACTCGCCACCAAGATTTAGATAGAGCAAAGAGCCGTTGATCTCCTGCAGGCCAAGAACGAAGGAGGTGTTGATGCCCGCGACATTGCGATTGAGCTCACGCTTTGCCCACAAGTCCCACAGCGACACTGCCTGCCTTTTGATGCCCGCGATAGTTACTACGATCTCGCCAGGCTTTGGTTGCACGGTAACCAAATTGATGGCGTGGGTCGTCAGCAGTTGGGTGCGCTTTGCCTCGATGTCCTCGATTCTGAGACGGTCTGAGCCGGCCAGGCGCACCAAGCAGCCATTGGGCGTCATGCGCGTTCCCAATACGGCGGCCTGGAGACCATAGCTATTCAAGGCCGTTTTGAGTTTCTTAGTAGTCTCCTGCGCCCACTCCTCGCGTTCATCGTCCGCGACGGCCAAGCCCGCCTGTTTGGATTCAATCAAGGCCGACAAGTGCTTCCCGACGGCCGCCACTATCGGCGCCGGAGCCACGGCAGCCTCGGCCTGAATGGTTGTGGGGGTAGGTGTGACATCCACGGGAGCGGCTTCCGGCGAGTCTGCCGGCGCCGGTTGGGCAGACTCAACAGTGACAGCAGCTTCTTGCCCTTGTTCGGAGTGCTGGCCAAGCTGCTCCATCATCGCGTGCCAAGCGACACGCGCGGCGGGGCGATTAAACACAACTGATTTCCAAGGCTCTGCGGGGCCCAACAAAGCCCGAGCATCGGTCGCGCCGGCGCCGGCCGCGTAGGCCTCCACCAACTTGCGGAGCTCCGGCCGGTCAAAAACCTCCTGCCAAGCTTGCACGCCATCGGTATCGTCGATTTCAACCTGCGCAGATGCGCTTTGAGACTGGCCAGCCTCACCGGAATGGATGAAGACGTGCGAATAGCCGCGCAGCGCGATGTCAACTTCGCCTTCGCGAAGCTTCGCCCGCGCCCGCTCCAGCAATCCGGATCGGCCAGGCGGAATCTCCGCATCAATCAGCAAGTCGGCTAGGCGCGAGAGCCACACGTCGCGGTCCAGGCGGCCGGGATCGCCAAACAATGCGGCGCGAAATGTGGTCAACGTCGCCATGAGTTGCGCTTTGGACGAACGCCGCGCCTCGGCGGCACCGTCAGCGGAAACATATTTGGACTCGACCACAGAGATGCGCAGCCGAATCCTATCATCGACTTCTTCGACACAAAGAGCCAAAATGTCAGCGATTCGGCTTTCGCGTTGCGCCAGCCAATCAGCATAGTCGTCGAGCAAGAAGAACACGCTGAACGATCGGCCGACATTGGCTTGGGCGGCGAATTCCTCGGCGACCAAATGGCGGCTGAGGACAAGCCCGAGCATTTCGCCAGCAGATACGCCGCGTTTGGCGGCGCGCAGGACAATATCTCCGGAGACTGACAGGGCATCCTTCTTCATGCGCGCAGCCATGGCGTCGAGTTCCTCGCCGCCAAGCGGCAGGCTCAGCTCACCGAGCCGCCGACGAATCAACACACCCAGCAGGCGCAGCTCGGAAGTCGAACTCACAATCATGTTGCGCCCGTTGGTGGACGCCCTGCGGTATCGCACGACCGTGATTCCATTGTGCTGCAACTGCCGCTTGTCGAGCAGCTCGTCATAAGTGGCGACCCACTCGGCCAACGCGTGGGCGTCGTTCATGATTGAAGCCAGTGCCTCGTGCTGCAAGGAGATGCGGCGCGCGGGCAAATATCTGGCTCCCACAGGCGCATCGGTCTGGCGATGGACAGCGGCAACAGCGGCGACGTATGCCCATCCCGAGGCGGTCTGCCACGGACAAGTCAGGAATGTGGTGGACTTGAGCTCGTTCTCGCCAGAGACACTGCGATACGACCACCGCGACGGGGCGTGCTCCAAACTGGGTCGATCATTGGTCCAATCCACCGGCAACCATTCCTCGACGGCCGTGCGCGACACCACGTCATGCAGAAACGCGACATCAAAGGGTTTGAATCCACCTTCGCCTTGGCCTGGTGTCGCCGAGGCCGGCGTGACCGCGATGCGCAGTTTGGAAATGAAATTGTCCGATGTCTCGCTGACCACGGGCATGTCGGGATCGTCACCCGCCTTGTTGACCAACTCCGCATAAATCCGGCGGAGCTTGGCCGGATCGCTGTGCCGAACGGATACATTGCATTGGAATTCGTCCTCCGTTTGTAGGCCGGCGAGCTCGCGCACGGTGGCCAATGGAAGCTCTGCCGCGTCTGCGTTGTAGAGCAACACGCTGAGATTCGCCGCCTCGTGCGGCTGCAGGCCAATGTAGCGTTCCAAAAGCTCGCGGGCCTGCTTGGCGGCGGCCGTCGGATCGACATCGGTCATGGAATCCTCCTCGCCTCGAACCGGCCTCTCAAATAGACTGTATCCGTTGATCGTGCTGCTTTCCGAGACAAGCAGCGGCTCGCTGCCACGCTGCAGGACAGCAATCTCAGGATAAAATGGGTGCGCGAGCTCCTCGGAAAATTCTCGGAAGAAGATGTCTCGGTGCCCAAACAACACACTGTCGCTGGTCAGCAAATGGGTCGCAAGGCCTGCCACGCGACGCGTCTTCACCGCAAGCGCCTTCATGCGCTCCGGGTGCCACGGCGGAATGATGAGCGACGGCTGCTCACCGGATACGCGGGCCGTGCCAATCGAGAGCACTTCGGCCACTAGCTTTGCGCGGCACATGTCGCCTCTGGCGTGAACCATCAACGCACTTAGTAGCGCCGCAAACGATTCGGCTTGTCGCATTACCGCTTCGCCTTGCAGGCCAGTATCGACGAAGTCCTTCATGGCCAGGATGTAGTCGACCTCGAAGACGTCCCACGCCGCGCGCAGCTCGTCGCGCTGCTCCTTGGTCAACCGCCCCTCAGTAGCGAGTTCCTTAATGCGGTCCTTGATCTCGGCACGCAGGCTGCGCAGCTTGTTTGCGGGTGGAACCAAGGAGCCAGCGTCTCGCGAGAACGTGGCTTCAAGCGTGCCCGTGTCGAGCAATGAGACGCTTTGCACGCCGCCTTTCTTGCTGACCAGTCGGCGCGGAACCTCTGTGCAACCCACCCCGCCCTTTTCCAGCAGGCGGCGCATGTCGGACACCATTGCTAGTCCGATGGACTCGGGGCGGTAGCTCCAAACGAGCTGTGTCTTATCGACGACGGTCTCACGGTCGCCTACACGCTGCACGAGCGCCACGTCGAATTTGATCTGAACCGCATTTCGTGCCAAGGACGAGACTTGTTTGAGCGTCGAGCCGCGAAGCTCCTTTTCTTTGGCAAAGAACTTCTCATAGTCGAATAGAGGATCTGGCAGATTGCCGGCGCCCATGCGCTCAACTTTCCAGTCCACCCTCGACCCCATCAACTCCCGCAGGCCTCGATACATCGCAGAGAAGTAGGTGCCCACGTCGTAATTGAAGCGCTCGCGCCATTCCTTGCGCCCCTTGTTGACGGTGAACCTCAGAAGGCGCTCGCCAGCCATGTCGCCAGCGCCGGCCAGCAGATGGTGAGTCACGCCCGCGAAGCCATCCAGAAAATCGGTGCATTCGATGGCTTTGCCGAAGATCGCCTTCTCCCAGCGCGCATGAAGCTGTTTGGACGCTTCGATATGGCGCCTGTGCAACTCGAAAAAGACCTTGTCATCGTCGTTCCACTCGGATCGCCTTTCGCGAGCCTTGAGATCTTCAAGGTGACGCTTCCACTTCTCGTCGAGAGCCTCGGCGTCGTCACAGTCATGTTCGAAGAACTTCAGCGTGTGCTCTGCCAAGCCTTGGAGCTTTTCCTTGGGCTTGTCAAAAATTTGGCAAACACCGTCAGTCTCCCATTCGAGCTCGGCCACGTCGGCGGCTGGCTGGTTGTCGCCCATTGGAGCATTGATGAACGCATCCAACGCGACGCGCGCGGTATCGGTGATGTCAGCAGCGTTGTCCACCAATCTCTGGCGCATCTCGTCTGGGTCCAGCGGCTGGCCATTGGGTCGCAACCTCAACAGCAATGGCGCCCGATGCGCGAAGAGCTTTTCAAAAGCCTTCTTCCACGGATTGCATGCGGTTCCATAGGTCCGCGCGCTAGAGAAAAACGACGTATCCCTTGGCAAGCCAACCTTGGGCAGCGACCAGCCAATGGCGTCACGAATCGGCAGGCCACGAGTCGCCGACATTGCCTCGGTGACGTGGGCGCAAAAATCGCCGAGCTGCACGAGCGACAAGTCGTTGGCAGCAATCAGGCCTTTTAGGGCCGAGCGGAACACGTGGCGATCTTCTGGAACAGGCGCCATGCCGGCGACGTGGCATGTGGCCTCGACCCAAGCCTCTTCGTTGGCCCGCAGCTCTTTTGCGCCCAAGGCGGTAACGTGCCCAAGCGTGTCGGCCAGGTTGTGCTCGTTGCCATTTGCGGTGAGGATTGCTTCCTTGTTCGTCTCGGCGTTGTTGCGCACGAAGCCCGCGTTGTGTTGAATCAGCGCCTCGGGTGGCAATCCTTGCCCCTCGACCAGGGCCTCGGGGATCATGAGATCGACACGGGCAGCAAGGTCATGGTTGGCCAGGACCGCGCGCGCGACGGACGCGACTTGCGAAGCAGACAGTTTGTCGAGACGGAACAACGCCGCCGAGTCTTGCGCCGAACCGTCGGCCTGCCGAGCGTCGTTGACGCGCTTCGCCAGGATGTCAGCGCCGACGCGCCCAATGATCCGATCGGTCAGCAATTTTCTTCTCCCTTGAATCCAAATGGGTTTTCTACAAACGAACATGAGTCGGAGAGCCGGCGCACCAGCCCGAGCCCGACCAGCCGCGCTTCGAGATTGGCGCGGTTCTCGCTGAGCACCTCTTGGTCAATCTTCTTATCGGCGACAAGACGCGAGCCTTCGGCGTCGCCAATGACGATCCCATAGCGCCTCTTTGCCTCGGCCAGGAACTCGTCAAACTGCATGCGGTCATCGACGATGGTCACCACCAGCGTCTTGATGAGCCTGTCGTTGGGAGCGTAGCGCGTGCGCCTGGCGAGGCGACGGGAGCTAAGTCCGATTGCCCGCGACCAGGACGCATGAATTTTTCCGACGTGTTGCTCGTGACGCGAAAGCGCCATGTCGACCAGAGTCTCAATCAACTTGTCGCCAGACATGCGCGTGTAGTCGGCCTCGTCGTCTGAATCTTTGGATGGCCACTGGAACAGCTCACGCATGACGTTGGCGTGTTCAGCGTCTGGGTAGTCCGACTTGGCCGCAACCTCCCATTCTGGCAAGAGCCGAGCTTGCTCGATCGAAGCCCTGACTGCCTTGAGCGACAAGCCTTGGTTGAGCTGGTAGCTGTCGCCCGAGAGCGCCCGAACCTTCGTTCGCTCCTTCGAGACGATCTCGCAGAAAAACTCCACAGGTTCGGCGTCACCGGCATGCGCCTTGGCCTGTTCGAGGAAATACAGCAACAGGTTCAGACCCGCCGATGCAATCAGATGCTCCAATGCGTCGTAGATTGGCATGTCCTTTGCCATGATCGCCAACCAATCCTCGCAAAGCTGATCGAAGCGCGGATTTGAATCATGCGGCAGATAGCCCACGTCGCGCGAATTCGAGGCCGACTGAGGCTCGCCCTGCAATGCCCTCACAAGTCGGTTCATCGGCGCCGCCCGGTTGAAGAGGCGCTGCGAGAGTTGCGCGCCAAGCTCTGGCCCGCGGGCAGCCCGGCTGAGCATCAAATAGAGCAGCTCGCCAGTGCGGGCGAAAAATCGGCGGTCGTTGCTCGCCCCACCCGAGTCGATGCGCAAGTCCTCGAACATCGCGTCGGGCCCGAACGGGAACACGAACTTGGAACTCCAACGCTTGTTGCTGCGCGCCTCGAACGCCGACGAGCGCAACAGCTCAATCGCCTTGGCGAAATCGTCAAAGCTGGAAAACGCCTTGCGCAGATATCCCATGTCCTCGTCGCCGAGTTTGGTCGCATCTTGGGCAAACAGGGCGCTCCATTCGCGCCACTTCTCGTCATCGGTGATGGACCGCTCACGGACGGCCTCGACGAACGGGTTGTTGAACAGCAGGCCGCGAAGCCGAATTTGATGCTGCGGGCGGTATCGCACCTTGTCGCTGGACGCGCCGACCAATGGGCTGTCCAGATTTGCCCCCAGCACCCCCAGAAATTCCAGCACCGTCAAATGCGGCAACTGCTCGTCATAGAGGCGATGCCCCCAAATGTGCTCATCGACGGCGAAATCGACCCGTTCAATGTCAATGCGCTGCCTCATTCGGAAATCCTCACGGTGATGGGCCGAGAGAATCCGTGGCCGCCTTGTTCAATGTCGATAAAGTTGAGCGTCAGCGAGCTGCCATCGGCGCCCGCCTCCTCTTCGTCGTCTTCCTCGCTCCTGCCCCTAATGAGCTCGGCCTTGCGCAGCAGCTTGGCTTTGAATGCCAGCATGTCGCCCAAGCACTCGTTGGAAAAGCTGCCTGGCAACGCGCCTTCTGCGACGCGAGAGAGAAACTCAAAACGCACTGGCGTGAGGTCGAAGGCCACGGAATTTCCAGCGCCTTGGGCAAGAGACACGTCCAACAAGGGACGGACAGTCTTTGGGTCGATCTTGATGGCCATTCCAACCCCGTTGACGCGCCGCGATGGCGCCTCGGTGTCGCACAGAACGCTGACGCGCGATTGGGTGAAGCCACCCGAGCTGGCAACGAAAATGCGATCCACGTTATCAATCAGCAGGCCAGTCATCACGCGGTTGAGGCCACGAACGAGTCGGCCGCGCGCGGCCTCGGCGACAGCCTTCTTCTCCATCAAAGCCGCGCGCATCTCTAAATATTCGCCGGCAAAGCGAAACACCGTCATCGACCAGAAGGGATAGCCATCCTCGCCTAGCGGCAACGTAAAGAAGAGCCGGCGACGCTGTTCCTGCAGCATGTCCATGAAGGCGGCTGCTCCACCGTCAATGCGGGCGGCCTCTTCTCCCTCAAGATACTTGTCCTGGGCGCTAAGCAGCCTCGGCGTGGCGCCGTAGACCGGATCGCTGCCAATCAAACGTGCGAAGGCGGGCGCGAGCTTCACGTCATCCTTGCCATAGACCAATAGACCGTCGGCTCCATTGGTGGTCTCATCGCCCACGCCAAAGGCGGACATCGCCTTAAACACCGGACGATCGGCCAGTCTACGTTTGGGCAGGTTGGCGCCGAACGCATTGCCATAGACGCTTGCGCGATCCACCGCCCCTTGCTCCTGAATCCCAGCAACTTCGCCGCAGGACATCAAGCCGTCTTTGGCATCGCGATGGCCCAAAATCATGTTTGCGCATAGCGCGAGCAAGTCTCGAACGGGCAAATGCTGCCCGTTGAGCCTGGCGATTTCGACCAAATCGCCCAAACGACGAGCCAGTTGCGCGCCATCACCCACTCCAAGCAGGCGCTCGCGGTTTTCATAGATTGGGCAAACCTTGCCGTCTGACTTCAATGAACACCTGGCGCAGTTGTTCCATTCAGCGTGCGTGGCGACGGCCGCGACCACTTCCTCCAGAGCCATTCGTCCAACGCTGCGGCTGAGGTCGAACACGGCGAGACGCTCGGGTTCTTGGCCTGCCTGCAAGAAAAACTCCTGCAGCGGCTTGCGCAAGGGATGGTTGCGTCCCTGGCGGCGCCCCAGGTCGCGAAGCCTGTCGAGCACTTGGCCGTGGTTGGCTGCCAAGATCACGATTTCGGTGTCGTCGCCACCAAGCACAGACTTTTCAAGGCGGGCCAACGGGGCATCGCTCTCCTCGCCGTTGAATTCGCTGAGGTCCTTGATGAACACGGCCAAACGGCCGTCGGCCAATCGATGCTCCTTGATGTTCCCCTTTGCGGCCCAAGCGCGTGGATCGCCACCCATGGCTGTCCACAGCGCACGGCAATGGTAGGTCTTCCCGTCGCCGGCGGTGCCCGCGATGAGCATCGAGCCAGGCTTTTCAGAGGCAACATGGGCCTTCATCGGGTCGAGCATCGGCGTGCTAAGCGCGATAGGCTGCACTTTCGCCCGGCCGACGGCCCCGGCCACATATTCGTCGAACATCGTCAAGTTGTTCGGTGTCGGCCCATAGGTGCGCAGGAAGCGCACCCAGGCGCTCGACGGTGGCGCGGAGCCGTGTTCAACAGATGCTAAGCCGTTCATTGCGGTCCATTTCTGGAAGAAAACGATTGAAGTTATAGGAAACGGCCTAAAGCAAGATCGCCTGGCAGTTCACCGCCAAGCCGCAAGCAGGCATATTCAACCGCCCACTGCGCTCCGCATCTACAGCGAAAAAAGGAGGAGCTGGTCCCCAGCTCGCCTGCGCGATCATGGATGGTAGTTCGCAACGAAGAGATTCGTCAACCCAAGTATCCATTGTGGGAATTGGTGACTATTCATGGGCAACGCGACTTTTTTAAGAAAGTCTCATTCAACTTCGACGATAACGTGGGCCCGACGAGGATTTAGCGGCCTTGGACCCGAGCCACGGGCACAATTAATTATGGATCCGATTTAACAAGCATAGGTCCTCAGATTCTTTATTCCGGATTTGTTATTGCCGATCGAAAACTGCCTCCGTCAACGAAGAAGCAATACCAGCACAACTGCGCACACCGTAAGACAAGCCGCGCCCAGGTTTAAGAAAGCTGCCCGATAAGCACGGGCAGCAGCAGCGTCAGCCCATAACATGAGAACCTTCATTTTGTCTTCGATCGCTGCAGACGCCGCCTTAGCCGACGCCTGCGCCAACAAAGTCATCAGCTCCGTGCTGGATTCCAGCGCCGCATTCAACACCCGCTCCGCCTTCTCCCGAGCATCCATTCCCCACCGATTGCCGATTCCCTCCAACTCCTGTTTATACTGGTCAAGCATCGCCTGCTGCGCAGCTACGCTGTCCTGCAACAACCGGTGATTGATCGTTTGCAGCACCAGTATCGGATCATCGCGCGCGACAGCAATCCCATGCTTGCTCGCGATCTCACGGATCAGTTGTTCAATTTTATCGTCAGCATTCATCACAGCACCGCCGCCTTGTCCAACTGCCCACACACCTGCCCCTTGATGATCTTGAGCCGCTGCCTGGTCATGATCGTCAGCGTCTCCTGCACCAGCGCTTCGTCAAAGGTCAGTCGCGCCTGGAGCATCTCGGCCAAGTCTCTGCCATAGGTCTCCTTCTTCAAATCGGGAAGCTGTACGATGGCCGACACACGCTCCTTGTACGCCGAATACGCTCTCATCTGTTCGAACGGCTTCCCTTCCTGTTCGATGCCTCCCCAGAACGGATTGAGCCAAACGATGAACTGAGCCTCGTCCTCGCGGAACTGGCCGAGGAGCTGGGCAAATCCGCTCACGGTATCAAGCAGCGCCTGCCCGCCTGTTACGACGGTATGAATGATAAGCTGATGGCCCATTCCGCCCAGCAGTGTCGGCACCTGGTTACTGATCACAAAGTGGGACAGCGGAACAAACGCGCTGGCGCCGTTGTCGATCACCACATCGCCATGCGCAGCGGCGATCATCTCGATGAGCGTGTCGAAACTGCGCGGGTTGATCTCGTCGCCTTCCATGATTTGCAGGAGCTGGACGCCCAGCGCCTTGTAGCCGTTGAAGGTTGCGTTGACGGGGTCGGTATCGATGCAGGTGAGCGCATGTCCGCGCTCGAGCTTGTACTGCGCCAGGAACGCGGCGGCAACCGACTTGCCTACCCCGCCCTTCCCTTGCAGCAGCATGTGGATCTTGGCCATTATATTAAATCCTCCTTCCTTGGTACCGGGTTGAATGTGAAGCCGCGTATTTCATTCGACGAGTCTTTTTGCATTGCCGGCTTCGGCACCGCAGCGGAAAAATTCCGTGCAGGTACTGGCGGCGCTTTTTTAGCCTTGGCCGCGCGGGCGCTGCGTATATAGCGGTGCACAAAACTGAGAAATGCATCGTACTTGCAGGGCACCTGGCCGTTTTCGTGCAGGTAGCGCCAGACCGTGCGTACGGCATAGCCCGCGTCCAGCCCGGCCTGGATATCGTCGCGCACGGCGAGCAGCGCTACAAGATTCTTCTCGCTCCTGCTTGATGTGCATCGCGATGCCCACTCGTCCAGCGATTCGTTGTGGAGCCTCTTCATGGCTGTTTTTCGCCTGCGTGAAATGTTCTGGGATGGTGCCGCCGTGGCGCTGTTCCAGTATAGGTCGGCCACTGTCAATTTTTCGATATACCGGTCCGTTACCCGCTCAATCCTTGATCAAATCGGCATGCGTCCGGCTTCGCTACCGTACTCTTTCGTGGGGTAACCGGCGCGCAGAGCCGGGCAGGATAGGTGTTGTGGGCCCACAGCCGGCGGCTGCGTTCCCACAACACACTCCTTATTCGCACTTCGTGCTCAACGGAATCCTGCTCTGCGAGGCCAGGCGGCTGCCGCCGCCAAATTCAAGGACAACCCATGGCTGAACAAACCAAACGGGGCACGCCGCCGATCAAGGTGTATTGCCTGCCGGAGCAACGCAACCAGCTGCTGGTACTGGCCGCAAACGCAAACCTGAGCGTGTCGTCGTATTTGCTCAGAGTGGGGCTCGGCTATCGCGTGAGGGGGATGCTCGACCACAGGCGCGTCGAGGAGCTTGTACGCATCAATGGCGACCTGGGACGGCTCGGCGGGCTGCTCAAGCTCTGGCTGACCAACGACGAGAGAACAGAAGCTTTTGGCGAAGCCACCATCCGCGCCCTGCTCGGCAAGATCGGTGACACCCAAGACACGATCCACGAAGTGATGCAGCAGGTGGTGCTGAGTGGCACCGGGCAGCAAGATCTTTAGCCGCTGAAATGCGCGGAGACCAACATGATCATCAAGCACGTTGCCATGAAGTCTGCGAAAAAAAGCAGTTTTATCGGCCTGGTTCGATACCTCACCGGCGCCCAAGGCAAAGGCGTGCGCGTCGGCGAGGTGCTTATCACCAACTGCCATTCGGTGGAGATACAGAACGCGGCGCTCGAGGTGACCATCACGCAACAGCAAAACACGCGCTCGCACGCGGACAAAACTTACCACCTGATTGTCAGCTTCCGGGAAGGTGAAAGCCCGGCGCCCGAAATACTGAAAGCAATCGAACAGAAAATATGCGACGGCCTCGGCTTCGGCGAACACCAGCGCATCAGCGTCGTCCACCACGACACCGACAACCTGCACATGCACATCGCCATCAACAAGGTCCACCCTGCCCGCCTGACCGTGCACGAGCCGTACAACGCGTACCACACCTTCGCCAAGCTGTGCGACCGGCTGGAAAAGGCATTCGGCTTGCAGCGCGACAATCACACGCCGGGCAAAACCGCCGGCGAGAACCGCGCGACGGACATGGAGCAGCACGCGGCAGTCGAGAGCCTGCTTGGCTGGATCAGGCGGGAGTGCGCGGACCAGATCAGGGAAGCGCGCACCTGGACGCAACTACACCATACGCTGGAAGAGCATGGCCTCCACCTGCAGGCGCGCGGGAATGGCTTCGTCATCAGCAGCGAAGACGGCATATCGGTGAAGGCCAGTTCCGTCGCCCGGGAATTTTCAAAAGAAAAACTGGAGAGCCGGTTGGGCAGCTTCCAGCCGTCGCCACACACAACATCGGCCCAGCGGCCCGGAAAGCGCTACAGCAAACAGCCCACCACAACGAACGCGGACACCACCGCCCTCTTCGCGCGCTACAAGAGCTCACAGCACCTGGAGATGGTGACGAAAGCGGTCGAGTGGCGCAAGGCCGCCGCGCGCAAGCAGCGCCTCATCGAAGCAGCCAAACGCACCGGGCGCCTCAAGCGCGCCGCCATCGAGCTGGTTCGCGCTTCGCGCACCGGCAAGAAACTCATGTACGCAGCCACGAGCAAGGTGCTGCGCGAAGAGATCGCAGCGGTCAACCGGCAATACTTCAAGGAGCGCCAGCAGATCCACGACAAATACCGGCGGCTGGCGTGGGCCGACTGGCTGCGGCAGGAAGCCCAGGCAGGCGACCAGGAGGCGCTGCAGGCGCTCCGCGCACGCAGGAAGGCCCCTTCCCACCATGGCGACACGCTGCGCGGCACAGGCGCGCGCCAGGAGCCATTCTCAGGCGCCCGGCGCGACAGCGTGACCAAGAAGGGAACCTTGATCTACCGGTTCGGCGCCAGCGTGGTCCGCGACGATGGCGCCAGGCTCGATGTCGCGCGTGGCGCCAGCCAGGCAGAACTCGAAGCTGCGCTGCGCCTGGCAATGGCGCGCTACGGCAGCCGCATTTCGGTGACCGGTTCGGACCAGTTCAGGGAGCACATCGCACGGGCGGCCGCTGCCGCCCATCTTTCCGTCAGCTTCGACGACGACGCGCTGGAACGGCGCCGCCAGTTGCTGGCGCAATCAACCACCAGGAAGGGGAATCATCATGGCAACGACACGAACCAACACGCAGGAACAGGACGACAACCTGATCGAGGCCGCCATGGCAGCCGTGCAGCAGCCGCAAGCCGCGCAGCAGGCGGCGCAAGCGCAAAACCGCCAGCCGGAGAACAACAGCAGCAGCATTCCCACGGCGCCCAGCCACACGCTGGAAACCCTGGAACCACGCCGCCGGCCTCAGCCCGCCACCATCTGCGAGGGCTGTCCGAACTCGGTGTGGTTCACGTCCCCGAGCGAACTGAAATGCTACTGCCGGGTGATGTACCTGATCACGTGGGCAAGCCGGGAACCGAACCAGCTCACGGCGTGCGACGGCATCTTCATTGGCCAGGAAGACGCGCTGCACATGTAAAGCGCGCCGGCCAGCCCGCCGGCGGCAAGCCGCTGGTGGCCAGCGCTGGAACGGCGCCACCGCCAGCGAGCCAGGGCCGGCTGCTGCCGCTGTCCCGGCTTGGCAAGCTGGAAGTGGACAAAGCGACGGCCGCCGATCCGCATCGCGTCGAGGAGCGCGAGGCAAACAAGCCGGCGGCACCAACCGACGCGCACTTGGAAAACAGCGCCGATCGCGTGCGGGTGCATGCGCCATCTTCGTCGGCAGGCACCGGGGCCAACCAGAAGACCAACGCCCCCCAGCCTGAGCGCGAAGCCGAAAAGGAAGCAGGCCTATCACCAGTCTCTACAAAAAATATCCACACCTCATCAAAAACCCACCAGCTAAGTGCAGCCGAGAAATACGTCATTGAGCGAGAACAAAAGCGCATCAATGGGTTCGATATACCGAAGCACAAGCTCTACACTTTTAGCGAAGATACCTCTGCCGAGTTCGTCGGTCTGCGCCGCATCGATGCCCAGGCGCTGGCCCTGCTGCGGCTTGGCGACGGCATCGCGGTGCTGCCCGTGGACGACGCCGCGGCGCAGCGTCTCAAGCGCCTGCCGCGTGGCCACACGATCACCGTCACGGCCGCAGGCACGGTCAAGAGGAAAGGACGGAGCAGATGAAAGACCGTTTCAACAACGCGGTAGGACCGCAGGTGCGCACGGGACGCACGAAGTCCGGCAAGCTGGTGCCGGTGCTCGCTGCCTTCACGCTCTACGCCGCGCTGCACGCGGCCACCCAGCTCTTCGCACGCGACATGCACTACCAGCCGTCGCTCGGTGCGCATTTCCACGACATCTATCCGCCGTGGGCGATCGTGCAGTGGGCGGCAAAATGGTACCAGCAGTACCCGGATGCTTTTCGGCGCGCCGGCGGCGCGGGCATCTCGATCGCCAGCCTTGGCCTGCTCATCCTGGCCGTTGCCAAGATGGTGATGGCCAATACGTCCAGGGTGAACGAATTCCTGCATGGTTCGGCGCGGTGGGCCAACAAGGTCGATATCGAGCAGGCCGGCCTGCTGCCTGCGCGGCATTCACTTTTTGATCGCCTGCGTGGCACGCTGTCGAAGCCTCATGCCGGCGTGTACGTGGGCGCATGGCTCGACAAGGGCGGCGCCCTGCACTACTTGCGCCACAACGGCCCGGAACACGTGCTGACCTACGCGCCCACGCGCTCGGGCAAGGGCGTCGGCCTGGTCGTGCCCACGCTGCTGTCGTGGCCCGAGAGCGCCGTCATCACCGACCTCAAAGGCGAGCTGTGGGCAATGACCGCCGGCTGGCGCCAGAAGCACGCGCGTAACAAGGTGCTGCGCTTCGAGCCGGCGGCGCCCGACTGCGAAGTGTTTTTCAACCCGCTCGACGAGATCCGCATCGGCACCTCGTACGAGGTGGGCGACGTGCAAAACCTGGCCACGCTGGTCGTGGACCCGGACGGCAAGGGACTCGAGACGCACTGGCAGAAAACCAGCCAGGCGCTCCTTGTCGGCGTGATCCTGCACGCGCTGCACAAGCGCCGCAACGAGGGCACGCCCGCTTCCCTGCCCCACGTCGATCACCTGCTGGCCAACCCGGATCGCAGCGTGGCCGAACTCTGGATGGAAATGGTCACTTATGGCCACGTCGATGGCCAGCCGCACCCGGTGGTGAGCGCCGCCGCGCGCGACATGATGGATCGCCCGGAAGAAGAAGCCGGGTCGGTGCTGTCCACGGCGAAGTCCTACCTCGCCCTGTACCGCGACCCGGTGGTGGCGAAAAACGTCGGCGTCTCCAACTTCCGCATCCGCGACCTGATGAACCACGACCGGCCGGTAAGCCTGTACATCGTCACCCAGCCCAACGACAAGGCGCGGCTGCGTCCACTGGTGCGGGTAATGGTTAACATGGTGGTGCGGCTGCTGGCCGACAAGCTCGAATTCGAGCGCGCGATCGCCGATGCACCGCGGTGGCAGACGTGGCTGGCCAAAGCAGGTAGAAAAATCGAGCCAAGATCGTTCGTGCGCGCCAAGCGCGGCTACAAGTACCGGCTGCTGGGCATGATCGATGAATTCCCCAGCCTTGGCCGGCTGGAGATCCTGCAGGAGTCGCTCGCTTTTATTGCCGCCTACGGCATCAAGCTGTACCTGATCTGCCAGGACATCAACCAGCTCAAGAGCCGTGAAACCGGCTACGGCCCGGACGAGACGATCACGTCGAACTGCCACGTGCAGAACGCCTACCCGCCCAACCGCATCGAGACGGCAGAGCACCTGTCCAAGCTGACCGGCACCACCACGGTGGCCAAGGAGCAAATCACAACCAGCGGCAAGCGCACCAGTGCCCTGCACGGCCAGGTGTCGCGCACCATCCAGGAAGTCCAGCGCCCGCTGCTCACGCCCGACGAGTGCCTGCGCATGCCCGGCCCCACCAAGGAAGGAGAGCTGATCGTCGCTCCCGGTGACATGGTGGTGTACGTGGCCGGTTTTCCCGCCATTTACGGGCGCCAGCCGCTGTACTTCAAGGACCGCATCTTCAGCGCCCGCGCAGCGGTGCCGGAGCCGGAACACAGCGACGTGCTGCGCGTGGTGACGCCACACAACAAGCGGGAGATCCGGCTATGAAGAAGATTTTGCGCATGGCGGCGCTGGCGGCGCCCATCGCGGGCAGCGTGGTGCTGGCTGCCGGGGTGCTGTGCTACCTGGCCGGCGCGCGCGTGAACACCAGCAAGAGCATCCCGGTGGGGCTGTACTGGACCAGCGACCGGCCGGTGGAGCGCGGCGCGTACGTGGTGCTGTGCCCTCCGCAGGTGGGCGTGGTCGCCGAGGCGCTGCGCCGCGATTACCTGCCCGCCGGCTTCTGCCCCGGCGGCTACGGGTTCATGATGAAGAAGGTGGTGGCCCTCAAGGAAGACGTGGTCGATATCAGCGACGCCGGCGTGGCCGTCAACGGCGCGTTGCTGCCACTGAGCGCGCCGCTGCGGCAGGACGCAGCCGGCCGGCCCATGCCGCGCTACCAGGCCACGCATTTCGTCATCGGCAATTCCGAGGTGCTGCTGATGTCGGACGTCAGCAGCACCTCGTTCGACGGGCGCTACATCGGGCCGGTCAACCGCGCGCAGATCGAGGCCGTGATCGTGCCGGTCCTGGTCCGGCACGATGAGCGCCCAATCCATCCCCCGCCTGCCCGGCCCGCCCAACATCACTGAGCCGGCAGGCTTTACCCCAAGGAGAACGACGTGAACGAACACACAACAGCAACCGTTATCCCGTTCCCACGAGACGAGGCAGAAGAAGTCGGCCTGGATTTCAACCTGGCGCATCAGCACCTCGCCGTATCGAAGCTGCATGACGCGCTCACCCCGGGCTTCACGGCGGAGTTTTCGCCGGAAGAAGCCGAGGTGGCTGGCGCCTTCCGCGAAGACGCACTGTCGGAGGCCGACGCCTTCGACAGCGCGCTCAATGCGCAAGCCTAGCGCCGGCCGCATGATCAAGGAGGACAAGACATGGACAGCGAAAAGCAATCATTCCCCGACAAGGTCGCGGAAAAGCTGATCGAGCAGCTGCGCGAAGGCACCGCGCCATGGCAGAAGCCATGGCAGCCCGGCGAGGCGTCATCGCGTCTGCCGGTCAATCCCGTTACGGGAAGCCGCTACAAGGGCATCAACGCCCTGCACCTGATGAGCGAAGGCCGCGAGGACCAGCGCTGGATGACCTACAAGCAGGCCGAATCGCTCGATGCGCAGGTGCGCAAGGGCGAGAAAGGCACGGCAATCCAGTACTGGAAATTCACCGAGGACCAGATCCAGACCGACACCAACGGCAAGCCGATCTTCGATGCGCGCGGCCAACCGGTCAAGGAAACCGTGCAGCTCGAACGCCCCCGCGTGTTCTTTGCGACCGTGTTCAACGCCGGGCAGATCGACGGCCTGCCGCCGATGGAGCGCAAGGCGCAGAACTGGAATCCTGTCGAACGCGCAGAAAAAATCCTGCAAGCCAGCGGCGCCGACCTGCGCCACGGGCAGCAGGACAGCGCCTTCTACCGCCCCGCCACCGACACCATCCACCTGCCGGGCAAGGAGCAGTTCCCCACCGCCGACAACTACTATGCGACAGCGCTGCATGAACTGGGTCACTGGAGCGGCCATGCCTCGCGGCTGGACCGCGACCTGGTACACCCTTTCGGCAGCGAAGGCTACGCCCGCGAGGAGCTGCGGGCCGAAATCGCCAGCATGATCATGGGCGACGAAATCGGCATCGGCCACGATCCGAAGCAGCACGCAGCCTACGTCGATTCGTGGATCAGGGTGCTGCGCGAGGATCCGCTGGAGATCTTCCGCGCCGCGAGCGACGCCGAGAAAATCCAGAGCTACGTGATGGGGCTGGAGAAAAAGATGGTGCAGGACGAAGCACTGCAAAACGGCCAGCAGTATGCAGAACGCGCGCAGCAAAAGGTAGTGGCGGTCGCGCAAAACCGCACGGAGGTTGACATGGGAATGCCACGCGATGGCGCCGACCAGGAATCGCTGGCGCAGCGCGCCGAAGCCTGGGTGCTGGCGCGGCTGGAACAACGCACGCTGCTGCGCGCGATGGACGTTGCCAGCGATGCCCAGCTGGAAAAGATCAGCGCGGTCCTGTCTGACATGGCGCCGCCGACCGGCGACAATCCATTCTGGCAGCGCCACGCCCTGCCCGATGCCGGCACGGAGCTGCCACTGAAAATTGCCGAAGCGCGCGAGGCGGCCGGCCAGCGCCTGCTTGATTCGCCGCTCGCCGCCGCGCGCAAGGACCTGCTCCGGCAGCGCGCCGGCAACAGCGCGGGCGCCGACGAAGGCGAGTCGCTGGTCCACGAGTCGGAAACCGTGCTCGGATTCTCGCTGCCGCAGGACTGGAGCGGAGGAATACGCGTCGAAGGTTTTGGTACCGAGATGGTCGATGGCCAGCCGTCATTCACTACCATCCTGCCCAAGGGTGCGGAGCCGGAGGGCTGGGGCGTGTTCACGGAACACGGTGACGGCAGGCACACCATGGTGGGCAGCTACGCCAGCGAGCAGGCCGCCAACGCAGTCGCGGAGCGCCTGTCGCTACTCGACGCGCATTCGACGCTGAACGAGCACGAAGCGGCAGCCAAGCTTGCGCGCATCAACGAAGAGCGCGTGCGCCGCGATCCTGACAGCACCGAGGAAGACATCGCCGCCGCCCGCGAGCTGCGCAAGAACAGCGACTTCGTGGCCGTCACGCAGGACGAGGACCTGCAACGCCGGATCGCGGCCGAACAGGAAAAAAAGGTACACCAGGCGCAGTTGGACACTGATGCGGCGGCAGGCAGGATGCTCATCGACGTGCCCTACAAGCAGAAGGACGAAGCCAAGGCGCTGGGCGCGAAATGGGACCGGCAGGAGCAGTCGTGGTTCGTGCCTGGCGGCCTCGATCCCGCGCCGTTTGCCAGGTGGGCGCCACAGGAACGCGAGCAGCCCGCCGCCGGGCTACAGGCGCCATCGGCAACCGCTGCGAACGCGCCCGACTCGCTCGACCCGCCCATGGCCCAGCGCCAGTACCTGGCGGTGCCGTTTGACGACCGCGCCCAGGCCAAGGCGGCGGGCGCGCAATGGGACCGTTCCGCCAAATCTTGGTTTGCCGGGCCAGACGCCGATCTGCCCAAGCTGGAGAAATGGAAGCCGGAGAATGTCCCCGTGCAGCAGGCGCCGGCGATGACGCCGCGAGAAGAATTTGCCGAAGCGCTGCGGTCGGTCGGCTGCGTCGTCAGCGGCCAGCACCCGGTGATGGACGGCGACAAGCACCGGATCAGCGTGGAGGGCGAGAAGTTTTCGCAGAATGCCGGCGCCGGCTTCTACGTGGGTCACCTGGACGGGCATCCGGCCGGCTACGTCAAGAACAACAAGACCGGCGAAGAAGTGTCGTGGAAGGCCAAGGGCTACGTGGCAGATCCGGCGCAGAAGGCGCTGCTGGCGGCGCAGGCCGCATCGAAACAGCAGCAGCGCGAGGCCGAAGTGGCGCGCCGCCAGGAACACGCGGCCGCCCGCGTCGTCAAACAGGTACAGAAGCTCGTGCCGGTCACCGAGCCGACGTCGTACATGCAGGCCAAGGGCATCGTGCCGCACGCGGGGGCGCTGACCGACAAGGACGGCAAGAAGACTTACGTGCCGGCGGTCGATGCCGATGGCAAGCAGTGGAGCATGCAGTACATCCAGGAGGACGGCACCAAGCGCTTTGCAAAAGACAGCAGGAAGGACGGCTGCTTCCACGCCGTCGGCGGCATTGAGCAGCTGGCTGCCGCTCCTGCCCTGGTGATCGCCGAGGGCTACGCCACGGCAGCAACGCTCAAGCAGGCACTGGGTTTTGCGACGGTGTCGGCTTTCGACGCGGGCAACCTGGCGCAAGTGGCGCGGGCGCTGCACGACAAGTTCCCGGACAAGCCTGTCATCATCGCCGGCGACGACGACCGCCACCTCGCAGCCACTCAGGGCGCCAACCCTGGCCGCACCAGGGCGGAGGAAGCGGCAAGCCTGGTCGGCGGCAAGGTGCTGCTGCCGATCTTCGCGCCTGGCGAGAACGGCTTTCCAGCGGGTGTGGAGCCGGTGACCGTCAGCGCATTCCGCCAGCACAGGAACGGTTTGAATACCCTGAGCGAAGATCAGACCGGTGCGCTTGACCGGATGAAGCAGTTCACCGACTTTAACGACCTGGCCACCAGGAGTTCGCTGGGCATGGCCGGCGTCGAACGCCAGGTACGCTCGGCCATAAACGATATCGTGGACAGGCACCGCCAGGCTGCGGTGCAGGAACAGGAGGTTGCCCTCACGCCGGCGCAGGAAGAGGCGGTGGCGCTCAAGCCGAAGCGCAAGCGTGCGGCTGCCATTGCGTAATCGTCAGCACCGGTCAGGTGGTAAGGGCCGGGCCGGTGCCTGAGAACCTGGACTATAATGAAATGCACACGTCAATTGAAGGGAGACCATCATGACACTCAAGATTCGCGGACCTCGCAGGTTTGATTCGCCTACCGTATTAAAGGGGGACGCTCCGTTTCTCGGGGCAACTGTTGCCGAATGGGACAGGGCGATCATCGGCAACATGGGTAAAACGCTCGCCGACATCAAACTTCGCACGGAAAATGCGCCGAAGCGCGATGCGTCAAAGGCCGTCACGTCGGACCTGGCCAGCGCCGTCAGCAAGCGCCTGGCGACGAGCAAGTAGCTCCACATACTTGAGAGCGCGGCACTGCCCACGCTTTTATTATGTCCTCAACTCAAGCTTCCCAACCACTTGATCTTCACGTCATGGTGTTTGCCGGCCCCAATGGCTCTGGAAAAACCTCGGTGATCGAAGAGATCAAGCAGACCGGCCTGGCGACCGTTAGCGGCGTCTACCCGGTGCCGGCACGTTTCATTAATCCGGACCAGGTCGCAAAAGACCTGAAGGGGAATTTCGCCGATCAAAATGCCCGGGATGAAGCTGCACAGGCGGCAGCCATCCAGGCCCGCGCAGAAGCGATCGCCAGCAAGCTGCCGTTCGCGTTCGAGACAGTCATGTCCCATCCCTCACGCATCAACGAGATGCTGATGCTGAAAGAGCAAGGTTACCGCCTCTTCCTGACTTTTATCACCACCGACAATCCTGAAACCAATGTGGATAGGGTGAAGTTCCGATACGAGACCGGCACGACCACCGGGCACTACGTCGCGCCGGACAAGGTGCGCGAACGTTACGAACGTACCTTGGCGTTGCTGCCTCGCGCAGCAGAGGTCGCAGACAATGTCTATATCTACGACAATTCCGCTGAATTTACAGAGGCAAAATTGCAGGCCGTGATCGAGCGGAACATCCAGTTCGCGGTGGCGCCCGATGCAAAAGATTGGGTTATCAAGCGCCTGGTGCACCCGTTGAAACAGCGCGAACGGGAACAACAGCAATTGACGGCTGAACTGGAGAAAAAAGGCTATGCAGTGACCGGCGCTGATGAATTGCGTGGGATCTACACTGGCCCTGTTCTGCTGAAAACCACGTACTTCCTGGGCCAGCTCGATACGGCGGCAGGCAATTGTGTGATTCATGATTTGTTGATGCTGGGCCTGCTTCCTGATGACAAAAAGCAAGCCGTGACGACGCTTCAACGCGATGATCAGATCAGCATCTCGTATTCAACAACCGGGGCGCCGCATGTGGAGAAGCACGGAAAGATATCCGGCTTATCGCCAAGGTCGAAAGAGACTATCTCGACCAAATCACGTCGCTAATTCGGTATGTTGGCATTTGCAAAATATGCTCGCGTGGATTCTCTAACCTGTGTGGCCGCGCACATGCTGTGACATAAAGTTGATCGTCAAGAATTTTGCTGGCATGGCATTGCCGATACAACGCCTTGCGCATAAGCCATGCCTTCTCTTGTCCGGCCAGCTTCGGCGCATCCTCAGGGGATGCGTCCAGGTCCACTGTCCAGATTACGTTATCGCTCAGCTTCAGATGTCAGAGGTCGGTATATCGGGGCAATAAGTCCTGGTCGACCAGCCGCGTCTCAATCGCGTTGGCGATCTTGATGTGTTCCGGGTTCTCATCGGAGAACTGCCCGTCGGTGACGCTGACAATAATGGTGCCGAATTGTTTTTCATTACCTTTATTGTTCTTGCCCATCACCGGTACCAGCGCACGAGCCTCGGGGACTTGCTGAGCGGTCAGTACAAGTTGAAGATAGAGCATCCAGCTTGCGCCTGGCCGGTCCTCAAAGACCTTGTGGTCGCTGTACCAATACGGCCCAAATGTGGCAACGCTTGGATGCCAGATGGATATTGCTTTTTGCAGCCACTCGACCGGGGTTTTCCAGTCAATAACGGATGGTGTCACTCTCAAGGCGAATTCCACCGTGTCGGGCCGCCCCATAACGTTCGTGCGAGAGGAAAGGGTGGCGTTCTCAGCATCGGCCTCCGCGCCATTCCAGAGAGACATCGAGCGGATGTCATTCACGCCCCTGCTTTTTTCGCGCAGTACCGCCAGGGCTGCGGAAGTTGGCCCGTTTGCATCGAATGCCTCGTACCTCGACGCGTCCTCTTTGCTCTTGTCAGAGGAAAGCAACCACCGTTGAAGCAAGGGGGAGAATTCGCCGGCAGTGCGTGAAAACTCGAATAACTCCGCCATCTGACTTTCGACATCGATCAATGTGGATCGTTCGCGGCGGAAAAACAGCTCAAGTGCGGGTGTGGATTTCATGGTTGATATAACACATCAATATCGGGATATGCGGCCTTGATAATTTTAGAGAAATAGCGATAGCTCAATGGTTCCATGAAGTGCCACCGTAGTTGCACTGGCGGGCGTGGCACGGCCGCAGCCCCCTGTCGGTAAGCCTCCTCGAGCATTTTGTCAGCACCTGCTGTCCACCATCCGCGAACCTGGCGAAACTCGTCAAAGAATTGATCGTATCTTCCCTTTGCTTCCTTGAGCATACACCGTGAGATAGCCCTTGATTCACCGGACACAGCCCATGCGTTATTCTTACGGATAGGAATAGGACTGTGCATATGACTAGGAACAAGCAAACAATCGAAGTGGTTACAGTGAGCGAGGAGCGCCGCTGGCGCTGGTCCGCCGAGGAAAAGGCCGCGATTCTACGCGAGACGTACGAACCGGGCATGTGCCTATCGCTGGTCGCCCGCAAGCACGGAGTCGGCGCCAGTCAGCTGTTCAAATGGCGCAAGCTGGAACGCGAAGACGCGCTGATGGCCGTCACCGCCGGCGAATCGGTGGTGCCCTCCAGCGAACGGGCTGCCGCCCGCGCACAGATCACCCAGCTGCAACGGATGCTGGGCAAGAAGACGATGGAAGCGGAAATTCTGAACGAGGCAGTCGAGTTCGCTCGGAAAAAAAGTGGATTGCGCGCTCGCCCTTGTTGGGCAACGACGGCCAGTGAAAGCGGTCTGTTCGGCTCTGGGCGTGGCGCGCTCGAATGTGTGCGTGATGGCGACGCGCCCGACCGACTGGGTTGACGGCCGGACCACCCAGACGTTCCACCAGCCCGCCGACGTCATCCTGGTCAACGCGTGCGGGCCGAGATCACGGCGCTGCCAACCTACGGGTACCGCAGGGCCGGCGCGCTAGTCAATCGCACTCGGGCGTTGATGGGCCTGCAGGCGATCAACCATAAGCGCTTTTATCGGGTCATGAAGGAGCACAGCCTGTTGTTGTCGCCGCGTCAGCAGCCGCGTGTATGACGGCGTCGTTGGCGTGGCCGAGCCGAACCGGCGCTGGTGTTCGGACGAGTTCGAGTTTGCCTGCGACAACGGTGAGGTCGTGACCGGTGTGTTCATGAAAGACTGCTGTGATCGTGAAATCATCGCCTGGCGGGCATGGGCCGAACGCGGCCTGCCGGGAAAGCCAGTGCGCGACATGCTGGCCTCTTAGAATATCTCGTAGGTGGAAAATTAGATTTAGCTCTGGCATAACGTGACACTTCGCAGATCACCTTCTACGTTTCGACGCGTTATCTGGTCATGCGCTGACCCGGTCGTCTACGGTCACAATCACTCCATTGAATGCGCCGTAGTAAGCAAGCACCTCATCTGACAACTCCACTTGGCCAGCATCACTAATCCGCAACAGTCCACGGTCGTACAAGTTGTGCAAGTCCCGGCGAAGCAAAATGCCATCGGCCGCGCGATTATGCCCCCGGCGCCAATCGCGGCCAAGCAAGTGAGCAGCTTCCAAAGCCTCCGGGACAGTGCATCCGCTCACGACACACTGGCCACCACAAGCTCGGAACACAGTGTCTCGGAACGCACCTTGCTCCGGGCGTGTCTGCACCTGTGTGAATCGTGCCGCGCGCTGTTCAAACTCATCGTTGGGTTTGCCTAGGAGGCTGCTCAGTAAAGGGGCAACTACAGCGGGCGATGCGTCTGCGACTGTGGGCGCCCAGTGAGCGTAGCACCGCTCCCGCTCCAGTACATCGTCATCAATGTGGAACTCGTCGAATAGCCCCTGGGAACAGCGCCGGGTATCCTTATCGACGATGAGCGCCGTGATAATGGGTTCCTTAGCGTTTTTGCACTCGTGACCGAGACGACTCATTGCATTGCGCAAAGGGTAGAAGGTCAGCGCAAAGCGGTTCATGACGTCGGAATACGTCACGGTCCCTCGGGCGCGGCAAACTTCAATGAGCCAAGCGCGGATAGCGGGAATCTTCTCCTTGTACGAGTCAGTGGACAGCCCTGAGCGCTGCTCGTCGCCTACGGGGAAGTCGCCTTGCGCCCGCGCAGGCCGGTGAGTCTGTGCGTGCAGTGCTAATCCGGCGAGGCGAACAGTGTCACCGACGATTGCAACGATATCCCCGTTGGAATTTTGTTCAAGCCGGGAGAGCGCGAATACAACATCGTCCCTGTACGCAATTATTTCGCGCGGACGAGCGTTATTGTCCTTTGCCGTTGCAATAACGGTGTATCCGGCGACGTTTCCATCCCATAGGGCCTTAAGTTGAACGATGCGCTCGTCCAGGCCAAACGAATCGAACCGCTTATCGGCGTCTTCAATATCCAGGACTCTCAGCTTGCGCTCTTTGAATGCATATTCGTCGTTCCAGGTACGCAGCAATATAGAGTTTCCGTTACGCGCGCCCCACGACCAACGCATGTTCCGAAGGGGATACCCCAAATCTGAGAAGAACTGACTGATTACCTTCGCCATACCGCCATCCCTTTTTTCGATAATGTGGGATTGTAGCCAGACGATATACGGACGTGATTCTAACTCGCTAGCTTTTACTTTGTAAGCGTCCAGCCGCGCCATCTATCAACTCCTGACCGACTCCGCCAAACTATCGCCTCTATCAAAACAGGAAGGGAAGTTGTCAAACGTTGACCGAGCTGCGTTAGGACGACGAATCGTGCTGGCGCGCTGCCCGGGAGCTAATCCGGATGGGCCAGTTTCGGCCATCGTCGGCGCGACGGTGGCTTGACACCGGGGGTGACCGGGCCGGCAAACTAGGTGCGTTCTTGCTCCCGGAGCAGCATGGGTTCCTGCGTGCAGCGGTCGGCGGCAGGGACGCACGCATACGTCCGCTTATTTAATCGCGGTATTGCTATGGCCTTCTCTGGGTGCGAAAATGGCGGATCTTGATCGCAGTTCATCCTCGGCTTGCCACGCTGCACTGGACGAACTAGTTGCGCCCAAAGTGCATTGCTGCGACACCTGCTGAACAGACACGATGGCGGCTGCCGCAATCTTTTTTTGATGCAGTTGCATGGCGATGCATTGCGGGATGGGAATGAAGGGGTACTCGGTGCGGATGCACGGTGCCTGGCGGCAGCCCGAAATGAATGGGAAACCTCATGAAAATAGTTCGCTGCATTCTGATGGCCGTCCTCGCTTGGTTCCTACTGGTTTTCGCCTATGGAATCGCCACGTATCCCGACGCACCAATCAAGCCGGGCAATAACGGCACATATACCGGCACCTATACCGGCAAGACTCATCGGAAGCATACCGAAGCTGAGTACTATGCGTTCCTGCGCTGGCAAACCTTGCTGATGATTTCCGGACCTTTCGGCCTAGCGGCGGGGCTCATTCTGCCGAGGCTGAAGGCAAAAAAAACCGGCACCGAGTCCCGCAACTGCTTGCGCCGCTGAGCCGACAATCCACACTCTCAGGTGCGATCAAGTCACCTCCCTCTGACAGAATCGAGGATCCCCACCATGCTGACGTTTTGGTGGAGCGGAATCGACTGGCGAGCCCAACCGACTCCAGGCGGCACTAAAATGAACTAACGTCGCGGGTGATTAGCAATGGCGCGTGGTTGATATAGTACCTTGATAACGCTGTGTGAATATGCCTGACGCAAAGGCACTCGCACGGAATGTTCGCGTGGGTGCTTCTGATCGCTGTACAGCAAAGAAGTATTTTCCTCTACATAACCGCGAACAGTAAATCGAGATTCGATCCATTCCGCCCACAGCTTCGATCGTTGGACCAAGTCCACCCGGTAGATCTCGTTCAACTGAGCATTCCGAGAATGATAATTGGAGCAGCGTCTCCAAAGATCCCCGGTGTCCTGCTTGATGTGCATACGGAGGCGCCACGCTGCCAGTTCATAGGGGTAACAACCAGCAGCTGCCACGTCGCCAGGCGCAATGCCATATTTCGATAGCTGGCGGAGATAAGCTGTGTTGAACTGAAGTGGACCGACATCGTGCGTACCGTTGGCATTACGCACCCACTGCCCTGCTTTACCGCCCTCCTTTTCAGCAACAGCCAGCATAATGTTCGCAGGGATGCCGTACTGAACGGCAGCCGCAATTGAGCAAGTGATGCGCTCTTGCAGCTGCGGCGGAAGATCCATCGGCATGTTGTCACCTTACTGGAAAGGATTCAGTCATGTTCGTTCGGGTCGCTCTCGCGGTCGCGGAAGGCGGCGACTTCGGCATCTGCGTCGACCGGCTGCTTGCCTGCGGAGAGGCTATCACCGTCAAAGCGGCTCGATGCTGGCTTGCTCTCTACAGCACCCCTTGCTTTGATCGCTGCCGCAATCTTTCCTCCAGTGGTATCGGCCACGCGTTCGGCTGCGGACTCGCGCACATCGTTTGCCTTGGACTTGGCGACGTCCCAGGCGCCGGCAGCGAGGTTGGCAACTGTACGCCCCGCCACCCTGGCGACCTTTCCAGTTGTAGAGCCCGCCTTACCACTCGAAGATGTTCCCGATGCCGATGTCGATGCTTGGTTCCCGGGGGCGGCCGCTGACCGCATCTCAGCACTCGAACTCGTGGTTTGACCAGAGCCTTCTGAATCCATCTTTGCGTTCGCTGACGGAGAGGTGTCACCGCCACTGGCATTACTTGTCGCGCCGGCCGACGGTGCAGCCCCGCCAGCGTCATCTCCCATAGCGGATGCCAGCGATGCGCCTGAATTGGTTTCGCTGCCAGCATTGCTCTCACCGGCAGCGCCCGCAGCGTTCATCATCGCTTCAGTGCCGCCTCCCGCGTCCTCGGCAGCTTGGGCCTTCGAAAAGGCAGCAGTCAATGCCTGCAAACCACCAGCCGCGCTGGCAGCCCCCGCAGCGATGGCTGCACCGCCTGTCGCTGCGGCGGCAGCGGCCATTGCAGCGCCACTCATAATTGAGCCCGCGCTAACTCCAGCACCAGAGCCCCCTCCGGCGAGTGCTGCGACGCGCGGAGGGATCTTGTCGATCAGCAGAGCCAGGACCACGCAGACACTTAAGACAAGCAGTAACTCATAAACCGACGATCCGTCGACTCTCTGGTAAAAGCCGTCAATGACACTGATGGCTATCGCAACGAGCAATGTCACCGTCATCAACTCGAGCGCGATTCCGAGCATGGCCTTGAAATAACTGATCGCCATGTCCGACGTCCAGCGCCCACCGCCAAATCCAAGGATGAATACTCCAGCGTAGGTCATTACCCATGCTGTGACTAAGGCAATCAAAACATTCGCGGCCACCACCGCCATCGCCACCACCACCGCTGCAGAAACAAGCACGATTCCCAAGTTGTCGATCGGGTGAACCCAGCTCAGTCCTTTAAATGCCTTTTTAACGATATCGAACGCGATAGTCATCGGACCCGACGGCGTGAGTTCGAACGGTAGGTTGCCGGCCTGTGAGCCAATAGTGCGAAGGGATCTGATGATTGCAATGGCCATATCCGGGCCGTTCGAAAGTAACCACCAGAAGAACCCGGTCG
>NZ_LROM01000097.1 GCF_001758785.1 Duganella phyllosphaerae | reverse complement strand
GGGCGCTGCACGCGCCCCCCGCGCCTGTACCCAGCCCTGCAACACTCACCGCGCGCTGGTCGCGCAGCTTTTGGCGTGTGCCATGCCCATCCTCTCCGACCTCATTCTCTACCCGATCAAATCCTGCGCCGGCCTGTCGCTGCCGCAAGCACGGCTGACCACGGCCGGTCTCGCCACGCCCGATGGACAGATCTTCGACCGCGAATGGATGGTGGTCGATGCCAATGGCCGTTACCTGACGCAGCGCGATTTTCCGCGCATGGCGCTCATTACACCCACCTTGCAGGAGCACACGCTGGCGCTGGCCTTCCCCGGCATGGCGGCGCTGGAACTGGCGCTGGCCCGGCCCGATCCGGCTTTGGCCGCCACGCGCCGCGTGCACATCTGGGACGAAAGCCTGAGCGCCTATGACTGCGACGACGCGACCGCCGCCTGGTTCAGCGCGGCGCTGGGTGTGCCATGCCGCCTGGTGCGCTTCCATGCCGAGGCCGTGCGCGTGGTCAGCCAGAAGTGGACCGGCGGCGTGGCCGCCACCACGCTGTTTTCCGACGGTTTTCCGATCCTGGTGATCGGCCAGGGCTCGCTGGACGACCTCAACGACAAGCTGCGCGGCGCCGGCCGTGCGGCCCTGCCGATGAACCGCTTCCGGCCGAACGTGGTGCTTGCCGGCATCGAAGCCTTCGAAGAAGACTACACCGACACCTTCCAGATCGGCGACGTCACACTGAAACCCGTCAAGCCGTGCCCGCGCTGCCCGATGCCATCGGTCGACCAGGCCACCGGCGAGTTCGGCCCCGACCCGCTCGAGATCCTGCAAAGCTACCGCGCCAAGCCCGAGCTCGATGGTGCCTTGTGTTTCGGTATGAACGCCATCGTCACCGCCGGCGACGGCCTGCTGGTGCAGGTTGGCCAGGAAATCGAGGTTGCGCTGGCGTTTTAATGCACTTCCGGCCGCCGAGCCATTCCCAAGCGGAACAACTTGGCGTAATGTTATGCAAGACATGAATTCGGTTGAAGGGCAGGGGATTATTTATGACGCAGACTGCAACGGGCAAGTTCGCGCCAAACATGGACCAGGCAGCGCACGACGCTGAACTGGTCGACAAGTTGGCCACAGAAAACCAGGCTCTGCGCGCCCGCATGGCCTATCTGCTGGAACAGGCTGAACGCAACCATTCGATCATGACGCGCCACCAGGCGTTCGACCTGAACATCGTCAGCGCCGGCAATTTTCCTGAACTGGTGGGCACCATCCTCAGCGTGCTGCCGGTGATTTCCGAACTCGACGCGGTCACGCTTACCCTGCTGGACGAGGGCGCCGATATCCGCACCGTCATGCTCAAGCTCGACGTGGTATTCGCGGATTTTCCCGACCTGATTTTTGTCGAAGCGCTCGAGGCGCTCGGCTTCGAACTGGCAGAGCGCACGACCACCTCGCCGCCGCCCAAGCCGCTGCTGGGCATGTTCGATGCGCAGCGCCATGGCGCCGCGTTTCCCAACGCGCCGGCGGGGCTGCAAAGCGTGGCGCTGGTGCCGCTGCTGCGCAACAAGCGCATCATTGGCAGCCTCAACCTGGCCAGCCGCGATCCCACCCGTTTTACGCCCAGCCTGGGCACCGATTTCGTCGAGCACATGGCGTCGATCGTCGCCATCTGCCTGGAAAACGTCATCAGCAACGAGATGCTCAAGTACATCGGGCTGACCGACTCGCTCACCGGCGTGTATAACCGCCGCTACATCGACCGCCGCCTGCTCGAAGAAATCGCCCGGGCCCGGCGCCAGGCGTATCCGATCTCGTTCATGTACATCGACGTCGACCATTTCAAGCGCGTCAACGATACCGTTGGCCACGGCGGGGGCGACGAGGTGTTGCGCGAAGTGGCCACCCGCATCAAGAACGAGCTGCGCACCTCGGACGCACTGGCGCGCTTCGGCGGCGAGGAATTCGTGGTGCTGCTGATCGACGCGCCGCTCGACAGCGCCGCCTTTGTCGCCGAGCGCATCCGCGCCGGCATCGCCAACACCATGATCGCGCTCACGCCCGAGCTGCAAGTATCGGTGACGGTGTCGATCGGCGTGGCAGCCCTGCATCCGGGCGAAGCGGAAGGCGACCCGGCCGCCATCGCCCGCGCCTGGGTTGCCGCCGCCGACCTGCGCCTGTACGCCGCCAAGGAGGCGGGGCGTAACCGCGTGGTGAGCACGGCGCCGGCGGAGTGACCGGTTACAAAGTTTTTTGCCCGCCGGTGTTGGACCAACTATCCACCGCCACCAGCGATTCCAGCTCACGCCGCGTGTCCCATCCCTCCAGCTCCAGCATCGGCCTGGGATAGAACTGCTCCACGTGTCCCAGGCACAGCACCGCCACCGGCCGCGCGCCTTGCGGCATGGCCAGCAGTTGCGCCAGTTGCTCGGGGTCGAACAGCGACACCCAGCCCATGCCCAGGCCTTCGGCGCGCGCGGCGAGCCACATGTTCTGGATCGCGCAGGCGACCGACGCCAGGTCCATTTCCGGCAGTGTGCGGCGGCCGAATACGTGGGCTTCGCGGCCATCGGCCAGCGCGACGACGAACAGCGCGCCGCACTCGCGGATGCCCTCCACTTTTAGCCGCATGAATTCTGCGCCGCGCTCACCCAGCGCCTCGGCCGTGTTGCGCTGTTCGGCTTCCACCAGGTTGATGATGGCCTCGCGCAGGTCAAGGCTGGCGATGCGGATAAAGCGCCACGGCTGCATATAGCCCACGCTGGGCGCCTGGTGCGCCGCCTGCAGCAGGCGCGCGATGACCGCCTCGTCCACTGCGCCGGGGACGAAGTGGCGCACGTCGCGCCGCTCCTTGATGACGCGATAGACGCTGTCGATTTCTTGTTGCGTGAATACTGCGGACATGACTGCCTTGCTAATGGGATGAAGCCACAGCGCCGGATCAGCGCAGCAGCAAATTCTCGGCGCGCGCCACGGCGTCGGCGGCGCCGCGCAGCACCACCACGTCGCCGGCGGCGAGGACGGTCTCCGGCCCGAACTCGATCACCTGCTTGCCGCGGCGGATGCTGGCGACCACGGCGCCACTGTCGGCCAGCAGGCACTGGCCCAGCTGCTTGCCCACGCTGGGCGTGTTCTCGGCCAGCGTGACCGGGTGCAGGCGGTCGAGGTCGGCGTCTTCGCCGACGTCGGAAAAACCGTGGAAGAAGCCGCGCAGCGAGGCGTAGCGCGCCTCGCGCGCAGCCTGCACGCGGTGCACCACCTTGCGCAGCGGCACGCCCAGCATTACCAGCGTGTGCGAGGCGAGCATCAGGCTGCCTTCCATCAGTTCCGGCACCACTTCGGCGGCGCCGGCGGCCTTCAAGGCGTCGAGGTCGGTGTCGTCGTGCGAGCGCACCAGCACCGGCAAATTGGGCGCCAGCAAATGCACCTGGTGCAGCACCTTCAGCGCCGACGGCGTGCTGGCGTACGTGATCACCACCGCGCTGGCGCGGTAGATGCCGGCCGCAACCAGGCTTTCGCGCCGCGCGGCGTCGCCGTACGACACTTGCAGGCCGGCCGCCTGCGCCACCTGCACCCGCTCGGGATCGAGGTCAAGCGCGTGGTAGTCGATCTTTTCTTCCGACAGCAGGGTGGCCAGGCTCTGGCCACTGCGGCCGAAGCCGGCCAGGATCACGTGCTTGTTGGTGGACATGGTACGGCTGGCGATCTTGGTCAGCGCCAGCGACTGCATCATCCAGTCGTTGCTGGCCAGCTTCATGACAATCTGGTCGGACTTGGCGATGATGAACGGCGCCACCAGCATCGACAGCACCATCGAAGCGAGCACCACTTGCGTGAGGAACGGGTCGATCAGCTTGTTGCCGCTGGCCAGGTTGAGCAGCACGAAGCCGAACTCGCCGGCCTGCGCCAGCGCCAGGCCGGTGCGAATCGACACGCCGTCGCTGGAACCGAACAGCTTGGCCAGCGCGGCGATCAGGGCGAACTTCACCAGCACCGGACCGATCAGGAGGATCAGCACCAGCCACCAGTTGTCGATCACCATGCTGACGTTGAGCAACATGCCCACCGTGATGAAGAACAGCCCCAGCAGCACGTCGCGGAACGGCTTGATGTCTTCCTCCACCTGGTGCTTGTACTCGGTCTCGGAAATCAGCATGCCGGCCACGAACGCCCCCAGGGCCAGCGACAGCCCGGCCTGCTCGGTGATCCACGCCGCGCCCAGCGTGATCAACAGCAGGTTGAGCATGAACAGCTCCTGCGAGCGGCGCTTGACCACGATGGTAAACCAGCCGCGCATCAGGCGGTGGCCGACGAACAGCAGCAAGGTCAACACGATCACCGCCTTCAAACCGGCCCAGGCCAGGGTTTCAGCCAGCGCATCGGGACGCTGGCCCAGCGACGGGATCATGATCAGCAGCGGCACCACGGCCAGGTCCTGGAACAGCAAGATGCCGATGATCTTGCGGCCATGCTCGCTCTCGAGTTCGAGCCGCTCGGTGAGCATCTTGACCACGATGGCGGTGGACGACATCGCCAGCGCGCCGCCCAGGGCAAACGCGCCTTGCCAGCTGATGTGCAGGTGGGCGGGCAGCTGGGTGGCGATGGTCCAGCCGAACAGCAGGGTGGCGACGATGGTAAACGCCACCTGCGCCAGCCCGAGGCCGAACACGATGCCGCGCATGGCCAGTAGCTTGGGCAGGGAGAATTCGAGCCCGATCGAGAACATCAGGAACACCACGCCAAACTCGGCCAGGCCGTGGGTGGCCTCGCTTTCCATGGCCCAGCCGAGCGCGTGGGGGCCGATCAGGATGCCGACGGCCAGGTAGCCGAGCATGGGCGGCAGGTGCATCATGCGGAACGCCACCACGCCCAGCACGGCGCTGCCTAATAACACCAGGGTCAGTTCGAGCGGGGAAAACGTCATGTTGCCGTAGCCGTCAGTTTTTTATTCAGTGGTTTCGCCCCACGCAGGCGCATTGTTTCGACTGGCAAGTTTTTTGCTTTCTTAATTCGGCTATACTTGGGTATGAGTGTAACCCATGAAAAAACAATGCTGAAAGCTTTTGACGCAAAAATGGCCGCGCACGCGCTGCAGTTGGCCCGTGAAACGTTGCAAAACGAGGCCGCCGCCATTACTGCCCTCGAGCAGCGCATCGATGCCGACGACAGCGTCGCCCGTGCCATCGAGCTGTTGTTAAATTGCAAAGGCCGGGTGGTCGTCTCCGGTATCGGCAAGTCCGGCCATATTGCCCGCAAGATGGCCGCCACGTTCGCCTCCACCGGCACGCCGGCGCTGTTCGTCCATCCGGCCGAGGCTGCCCATGGCGACCTGGGCATGGTCACCGCCGACGACGCCTTCATTGCGATTTCCTACTCGGGCGAGAGCGGCGAGTTGATGACCATCTTGCCGGTGGTCAAGCGCATGGGCAGCAAGGTCATCGCGATCACCGGCAAACCCGGTTCCAGCCTGGCCAATATCGCCGATGTGCACTTGAATGTCGCCGTGGCCAAGGAAGCGTGCCCGATGAACCTGGCGCCGACCACGTCCACCACCGTCACGCTGGCGCTGGGGGATGCTTTGGCGGTCGCCTTGCTCGACCTGCGCGGCTTCAAGGAAGAAGATTTTGCCCGTTCGCACCCGGGCGGCGCGCTGGGCCGGCGCCTGCTTACCCACGTGCGCGACGTCATGCGCAGCGGCGCCGATGTGCCGAAAGTCCGCGCCGACGTCAAGCTTACCGACGCGTTACTCGAAATCACCCAGAAGGGCATGGGCATGACTGCCGTGGTCGATGCCGACGACAAGCCGATCGGCGTGTTCACCGACGGCGATCTGCGCCGCATGATCGAAAAAGTGCAGGACTTCACCCGTGTCGTGATCCGCGACGTGATGCATCCGAACCCGCGCAGCATTGCGCCGGAAAAGCTGGCAGTCGATGCCGTGGCCGTGATGGAACAGTTCCGCATCAACCAGATGCTGGTGACCGATGCCGACGGCAAGCTGGTCGGCGCCTTGCACATCCACGACCTCACACGCGCCAAGGTGATCTGATGACCGAATCGACCATGACCATGCTCGAGCGCGCCGTGCGCGTCAAACTGATGATTTTCGACGTCGACGGCGTGCTCACCGACGGCAGCCTGCACTACGGCGCCGACGGCGAAGCGCTCAAGACGTTCAACGTCTACGACGGCCTGGGCATCAAGCTGTTGCAGGAATCCGGCGTGCAGACCGCCATCATCAGCGCGCGCACGTCGCCGCAGGTGATCAAGCGCGCGGCCGACCTGGGCATCAGTTACCTGCACCAGGGCGGCCACGACAAGCTCACGCCGTTCAAGGCGCTGCTGGAAAAGACCGGCTTGACGGCCGAGCAGGTCGGCTTCATCGGCGACGACGTGGTCGATCTGCCCATCATCGCCCGCGTCGGTTTCGCGGTGGCGGTGCCGAACGGCCGGCCCGAAGTGCTGGCGCGCGTGCACCACGTCACCACCGCCCAGGGCGGGCGCGGCGCGGTGCGCGAAGTGTGCGAACTGCTGTTGCAGGCGCAGGGCACGCACGCGGCCGTCATGGCGCAATTCATGGTGTAACGGAGACCGGGCATGCGTAAAAGAACAGCACATCGTTGGCCGCTCACCTGGATGGTCGTGCTCGGCGTGTTCGTGGCCGTCGGCACGGGCTGGATGGTGCAGCTGATTAACGAATCGAACCAGGATACGGCGCAGGACAAGTTCCGCAACGAGCCCGATTACATCATCGACCGGTTCAGCGTGGTGCGCATGACCAAGGACGGCAAGCCGGCCTATATCCTCTCCGGCGACAAGCTGACGCACCTGCCGGCCGAAGAAGCATCCGATATCGTCAAGCCCTATATCAACACCTTGTCGGCCGAGCATCCACCGATGACGGTGCGTGGCGACACCGCCCGGGTGGACCAGGACAACTCACGCGTCAAGCTCAACGGCAACGTCAGCGTGGTGCGCCCGGCCAGCGGCAAGAGTGGCGCCGCGTCGCAGGCCATGAGCCTGACCACGTCCACGCTCACCGTGTTCCCGGACGAGCAACGGATGGAAACCGCTGCACCGGTCGAGCTACACCTGGGCAATACGGTCGCCACCGGCGTGGGCATGACCGCCAACAACGCAACGCTGCAAACCCAACTGGGTGGACGCGGCAAGATCACCGTGCCGCCGCGTGCGGCACGCTAAAGGAAGATTATGAGAGCAAGCACCAAGCACACCTTCTGGTCGGCAGCACTGCTGCTGGCGGCCCTGGCCATCCCGGCGCACGCCGAAAAAGCCGACTCCAACAAGCCGATCGAAGTATCGTTCGACCAGGCCGACTCCGACGACGTCAAGCAGATCAAGACCTTCACCGGCAACGTCATCCTCACGCGCGGCACTATCCGCATGACCTCGCCCAAGGCGGTGGTCACGCAAGACCCCGAGGGTTTCCAGTTCGTGGTGCTGACCGGCACGCCCGGCGTGCAGGCCACGTTCCGCCAGAAGCTCGACGGCGACACCGATAAATGGGTGGAAGGCCAGGCCGACCGCATCGAATACGACGACAAGACCGAGCTGGTCAAGCTGATCTCCAAGGGCCGCATCAAGCAGCTCGAAGCGGGCAAGGTGACCAGCCAGGTCGATGGCGAATTCATCTCCTACGACAGCCGCCGCGAAGTGTTCGCGGTCAAGAATACCAGCAGCGGCGAGAGCAAGCCGGGCGCCGGCCGCGGCACCATGGTGATCCAGCCGTCGTCCAAGCGTCCGCCGATCGCGCCGGCCCAGCCGACGTCTCCAGCACCTGCCACCCAGCCTGCGGGGAAATGATATGGAACCGAGTTGCGGTAGCACCCTGATCGTTCGCGGCCTGCAAAAAAGCTATGGCAAGCGCCAGGTCGTGCACGACGTCTCGCTGCAAGTGGAATGCGGCGAAGTGGTGGGCCTGCTGGGCCCCAACGGCGCCGGCAAGACCACGTCGTTCTACATGATCGTTGGCCTGGTGCCGTCCGATGCCGGCACCATCGACATCAGTGGTGTCGATATTTCGAGGCTGCCGATCCACCGCCGCGCATCGCTCGGCCTGTCGTACCTGCCACAGGAAGCGTCGGTGTTCCGCAAGCTGACGGTGGAAGAAAATATTCGCGCTGTCCTCGAAATTCAAAAAGTGGACGGCAAGTCTTTATCCAAGGCTGACATTACGGAACGGCTCAATACCCTGCTGGCCGATTTGCAAATCGAGAAGCTGCGCGACAACCCCGCGCTCTCGCTCTCCGGTGGCGAACGCCGCCGGGTGGAGATCGCCCGTGCGCTGGCTACCAACCCGCGCTTCGTGCTGCTCGACGAACCATTCGCCGGGGTCGACCCGATTGCCGTGATCGAGATCCAGCGCATCGTGCGCTTTCTCAAGGAGCGGCAGATCGGCGTCCTCATTACCGATCACAATGTGCGCGAGACGCTGGGCATCTGCGACCGCGCATATATCATCAACCAGGGCTCGGTGCTGGCTTCGGGCCGTCCGGACGACATCATCGCCGACGAATCGGTCCGCCGCGTCTACCTGGGTGAACACTTCCGAATGTAATCCATGAAACAGTCATTGCAACTGCGGACTTCGCAGCATCTCGCGCTGACACCCCAACTGCAGCAATCGATCCGCTTGCTGCAGCTCTCCACGCTGGAGCTGCACCAGGAACTCGAACAACTCCTTACCGATAATCCGCTGCTCGAACGGCTCGACGATCCGCTCGACCATTCACTGCGCCTGTTGTCCGACGGCGCCATCAGCCAGCAGGCGCCGTCCGGCGAAGCGCCGTCCGAGTCGGGCCCGCAGGAAGCCGCGCCGGCAGGCGAGGCCGACACCTACGACGGCCCTGCTGCCGATACCGAAAGTACCACCGCCGAAGCGGACATGGACTGGAGCGACGCCGGCCGCAGCAAGGCGCCCGACGACGAGGACGCACGCCCGCAAATCGAGGCCCACCACTGCACCCTGCGCGAACACCTGATGGAGCAGATGCGCGTGACCGTGCTCGAGCTGCGCGACCGCGCGCTGGTCGAACTGATCATCGACGCGCTCGATGAAAACGGCTACCTCGAAGAAGCGCTCGACGAGATCCACGCGCGCCTGCCCGAGGAACTGGAAGTCGATATCGACGAGCTGCAAACGGCGTTGTCGCTGCTGCAAAGTTTCGATCCGGCCGGCGTGGGCGCGCGCAACGCGGCCGAGTGCCTGGCGCTGCAAATCAAGCGCTTGCCCGGCATCCCGATGGTCACCCGACGGATGGCCGTGGCCATCGTGGAAAAGCATTTGACGTGGTTTGCCCAGCGCGATTTCAACAAGCTGAAAAAAGCGCTGCTGTGCGACGACGAAGACCTGCGCGAGGCGCAGACCGTGATCCGCCAGTGCAATCCGCATCCCGGTGCGGCGTTCGCGTCCGACGTCTCCGACTACGTGGTGCCCGACGTGATCGTGAAAAAATCGCGCACCGGCTGGCAGGTCAGTTTGAACAACGACGTCATGCCGCGCCTGCGCGTCAACGCCATGTACGCCAACCTGCTCAAACAGAAGAAGGGAGATGGCGGCGAGGGCGCCATGGGCGCGCAGCTGCAGGAAGCGAAGTGGCTGATCAAGAATATGCGCCAGCGTTTCGACACCATTCTGCGCGTGGCGCAAGCGATAGTAGAACGACAAAAGAACTTTTTCTCGCACGGCGCGGTTGCCATGCGCCCCCTTGTGCTTCGCGAAATTGCTGATACACTGGGTTTACACGAGAGCACCATTTCTCGGGTAACAACTCAGAAATACATGCTCACGCCGCATGGCATGTTTGAGTTGAAATATTTTTTTGGTAGCCATGTCGCCACCGAAGCAGGCGGTGAAGCCAGTTCAACGGCGATACGGGCATTGATCGTGCAACTGACAGGAGCTGAAGACCCTAAAAATCCTTTATCCGACAGTAAGATTGCGGACATGCTGGGAGAACAGGGCATGGTGATTGCGCGACGCACTGTTGCCAAATATCGCGAAGCCCTCAAAATCCCTCCAGTCAGTCTCCGCAAGTCTTTGTAGTGCACTGGTTCCTGCGTGCCCGGCATCAATGGGCAACGCACTAACCGTCAGCGACATCTATCTTTAGGAGTGTGTATGAATCTCACCATCAGTGGACATCATCTCGAAGTGACCGCCGCCATTCGTGAATACGTGCAGAGCAAGCTCGAACGCGTGACACGGCACTTTGATCAAGTGATTGATATTGCTGTCATTCTGACCGTAGATAACCTTAAAGAGAAAACCAAGCGCCAAAAGGCTGAAATCAATCTGCGCCTGTCCGGTAAAACGGTCTACGTGGAAAGCCTGTCGCAAGACCTGTACGCTGCGATCGACACCCTGATCGACAAGCTGGACCGCCAGGTCATGAAGTACAAAGGCAAAGTCCAACAGCACGGCCACGATGCGATCAAGCATCTCCCGGATAACTTCGAACCAGCTGCCGCCGCCCTTTAAAATAACGGCGCGACAACACCAACTAAGGGCGCAACCATGGCGCCCTTTCTTGTTTTTGGGATTCCATGAAAATTGTTTACCTGGTTTATACCGTTTCCGCTCTTGCTGTTGCTTCCTCTTCATACGCCACCACGTGCCAGCCGGCGCCGGCTGCCGTCATCGACATCGACGCCAACAGCTACTACAACGACGCCAACCACTCCGTGATCGACCCGGCGCGGCGGGCCAAAAACATCGCCAGCACCGAGCCGGTCGAACAATTCTTGTCCGGCGTGGCGCGCAACGCCAGCCGCTACCAGGCCAGCGGCAAACCGGCGGACGCCGCCTGCGCTTTGAACTGGCTCGAGGGCTGGGCAGGGCAGCAGGCCATGCTGGGCAAGATGTCGAGCGAGCAGGCGTATTTCGTGCGCAAGTGGACCTTGGGCGGCCTGGCGCTCAGTTACGCGCGCGTGCAGCCGGCCGCCACCTCGGCGCAGAAAAAATCCATCGAAGCGTGGCTGTCCACGCTGGCCGACGCCACGCTCACGCACGCCGATACCCGCAAGGGCAAGCGCAACAACCATTATTACTGGGAAGGGCTGGCCGTGACCGTTGTGGGCGCCGTCACCGGCGACCAGCGCTTTTTAAAATGGGGCCACGGCGTGTTCGACAACGCCATGGCCCAGGTGGCGCCAGACGGCGCACTGCCAGCCGAAATGGCGCGCGGCGCCAAGGCCTTGCATTACCACGCGTTCGCCGCCGCGCCGCTGACCATGATGGCGTCCATCCTCGACCTGCAATCGCCAACCTTGGACCGGCTGGTGAAATTTACGCTCGCTGCCGCGCGCGATCCGTCTGCCATGCAGCAGGCCACCGGCTTCAGGCAGGAAGAGGTTGGCGACATGCCGTTTGCAGTGATCTACGCCCGCCACATGGGGCAGCCTGCCGCAGCGCCGGCGAAATTCCAGGCGCGCCTGGGCGGCGATTTGACCTTGCCCAATCCGCTCGAACATCTGCCATCATCGAACAAGGCCACAGGACAACCATGAGCGCACACGTTTTAACTGCCGTCAGTGACGGCACCGCCGTCATCACGCTCGATCGCCCGCGCGCATTGAATTCGCTGTCGCTCGACATGGTGCGCGCCGTCACGCAAACATTGCTGGCCTGGCGCGACGACGATGCCGTGCAGGCAGTCGTCATCCGCGGCAGCACCGAGAAAGCATTCTGCGCCGGCGGCGATATCCGCTTCTTCCACGATCTTGGCCGCGCCACGCCGCAGCAGGGCAGTGCGCTGGTCGAAGATTTCTTCACCGAAGAATACGCGCTAAATCACCTGGTTCATCATTACCCGAAACCGTATATCGCGCTGATGGATGGCGTGGTGATGGGCGGTGGCATGGGCGTGGCGCAGGCCGGTCCGCAGAGCCGGGTACGCATCGTCACCGAGCGCACCAGGATGGCAATGCCGGAGACCAATATCGGCCTGTTCCCGGACGTGGGCGCCAGCTATTTCCTGTCTCGCTTGCCGGGCCGGCTGGGGCTGTACCTGGGCGTCGCCGGTGCGACCATCGGCGCGGCAGATGCCTTGTATGCCGGCTTGGCTGATCACTACGTGCCGGTAGCCGATTTAACGGCGCTGGAAGGCGTGTTGAGCAGCGGTGGCGGTGATCGCCTGCCGGGGGCGATTGCAGCGTTTGCAGCGCCCTTCAAGGCTGCTGTGGGGACAAGTGCGCTGGAACGCAACCGCGCCGCCATCGACCATCACTTTGGCGCCGGTTCGGTGCCAGCCATCATGGCGTCGCTGCAAGCGGACGACAGCGATTTTGCCCGCGCCACGCTGGCCATGATGGCCACGCGTTCCCCGCTGATGATGTGCGTGGCGTATGCCCTGCAGGAGCAGGGTGCCGCAATGAGCATGGCCGACTGCCTGCGCATGGAACGCGCAGCCGTGCGCCGCACGCTGGAAAACGGCCAGGTCATCGAAGGCATCCGCGCGCTGGTGATCGACAAGGACCACGCTCCGCGTTGGGAGCCTGCTGCGCTGGCCGACGTGACCGAAGTGATGGTCAGGCAGATTTTGGCGCCGGCGTGGCCGGACCACGCCCATCCGCTGCGTCATTTTCACGGCGCGGCGTAATCACCTGCTGACGCGCCCGCCGCACGACCTCGCGCGCTGCTGCAATATGAGCGGGGTCGGCAGTTTGCATGGCATCGGCCATGAAGGCGTCGATTGCTTCGGTGCTGGTAAGAAGTTCGGCAGGATCGAACGGGGTGAAAGGTTCAGTCATGGTGGTGTCTCCACTGATGAGCAAGATGTTTCGCTCTGAGAATGTCGCGCGTCTGGGTACCCTTGGTGCCGCCGCTGAGCAACACAACGACGGTTGCCCCTTCGCGGATAAAGTGTATCCGGTAGCCCGGCCCCGCATGCAGGCGCAGTTCGAACAGGCCATCACCGAGCACGGCAATGTCGTTGGCCATGCCTTGCGACAGGCGCAGCAGCCGTGAGGCCAAAAGAGCCCGAGCCTGTGGATCGCGCAGTCCATTGGCCCACTTGTTGAATGTTTCTGATTGGATGATCTTCATCATCCATCGAGACTAGTTTAGTCAAACCGGCCGGCTTTGCTCAAGCTCTATCGTGCACAAACTTCACTGCTCGCGATGCCGTATCACCACGCGCTCGCTGGCGTGGAAGTACGCCGCCAATTTTTCGGCGATATAGACCGAGCGGTGCTGGCCGCCGGTGCAGCCCAGGGCGACGGTCAGGTAGCTGCGGTTGTCGGTCTTGAACGACGGCAGCCATTTTTCCACGAAGGCGCGGATGTCTTCGAGCATTTCTCCGGCGCTGGCTTGGGCGTCGAGGAATTCGATTACCGGCGCATCGCGGCCGGTCAGCGGGCGCAGTGACAGGTCGTAGTAGGGATTCGGCAGCGCCCGCACGTCGAAGACGAAATCGGCATCCATCGGCACACCGAGCTTGAAGGCGAACGATTCGAAGAACAGGGTCAGTGGCGCGTGTTCGAGCTCGACCAGGTCTTTGACCCAGGCGCGCAGTTTATTCGCGCTCAGCTCCGACGTATCGACCACGTGGCCCAGCTGCTCGATGGCCGAGAGCCGCTCGCGCTCTTCAAGGATGCATTCGATCAGGGTGCGGCGCGCGGCCGGGTTCTGGCCCGGACGCAGTTCGTGCGACAGCGGGTGGCTGCGCCGGGTCTCGGAAAACCGCGCCACCAGCGAGTGGGTATTGGCAGTCAAGAACATCACGCGCACGTCGTGGCCTTCCTCGCGCAGGTGCGCCACGTCGGTGGGCAAGGTCGCCAGCGACTCGGCGCTGCGCGCATCGACCGCCACCGCCAGCGAGCGCAAGCCTTCACCCACCAGGGTGGATACCAGGTGGGGCAGCAGCGCTGGCGGCAGGTTGTCCACGCAGTAATAGCCGAGGTCTTCCAGCACATTCAGGGCAACCGATTTGCCGGAACCGGAAATGCCGGTGATAAGGACGATACGCATGACTTTAGTCTCCGCTCATGGCCAGGCGTTGCCGTTCCATGAACTCTTGCAGGGTGTCGATCCCGCGCAGTTGCAAAATGGTGTTGCGCACGGCCGCTTCGAGCAGCACGGCGATGTTGCGGCCGGCTGCCACCGGGATCACGACCTTGCGGATCGGCAGGCCCAGCACGTCTTCGGTAGGGAACTGGAACGGCAGCCGTTCGACTTCCTCTTCCTGGCCGCCGCGTTTGACCAGGTGCACGATCAGTTTCAAGCGCATCTTGCGCCGCACGGCTGTCTCGCCAAAAATCGCCTTGATGTCGAGCAGGCCCAGGCCGCGCACTTCCAGCAGGTTTTGCAGCAGCGCCGGGCAGCGCCCTTCGATCATATTGGGGGCGATGCGCGAAAATTCCACCGCGTCGTCCGCCACCAGGCCGTGCGAGCGCGAAATCAGTTCCAGGCCCAGTTCGCTCTTGCCCAGTCCCGAGTCGCCGGTGATCAGCACGCCCACGCCCAGCACGTCCATGAACACGCCGTGCATGATGATGCGCTGCGCCAGCTTTTTCGACAGGTACACGCGCAGGAAGTCGATCACCTGCGCGGCCGGCAGCGGCGTGGAGAACAGCGGGATATTTTTTTCGTCGCAAATGGCCAGGATGTCGGGCGGGGTTTCCAGCCCTTGCGCGACGATCAGCGCCGGCGGATTGCCGCCGATCAGCTCGCCGATCAGGTGGGCGCGCGTGAGCGATTTGAGGCGCTGGTAGTAATTGATTTCCTGGTGGCCGAACACCTGGATGCGGCCCGGGTGGATCATGTTCAGGTGGCCGACCTGGTCGGCAGCCGAGGCCACGTCGCCGGAAATCAAGCGTTCGCCGCCGGGAAAGCCGGCAAACCAGCCGAGTTGCAAACTTTCGCGATTGTCGTCGTACAGGCGTTGTATCGTCAGCGGGGTCTGCAGCATGGGCATCGGGGTCCGAATCAGGAGAAAGAGAGCCTAGTGTACTGCAAGTTGCTGGTGGTGAATCAGCCCGCAGTTTGCAGGCTGGGCAGCCAGTTGATGATGCGCGAGTGCACTGATTTTGGATCGGGATCCTCGGTCAGCGCGGTGCGGAATGCATCATCGGAAAACATTTCCGCGATCTCGGACAGGATTTCCAGGTGTTGCTGGGTCACGTGATCGGGGATCAACAGGAAAAACAACAGGTTGACCGGCTTGCCGTCGGGCGATTCGAACGGAATCGGCTCGGACAGGCGCACAAACGCGGCCAGCGGCGACTTCAGGCTTTTCATGCCCTTGATGCGCCCGTGTGGCACGGCCACGCCGTGGCCGAGACCGGTGGAACCTAGCCGCTCGCGAGCGAACAGGTTGTCCGACACGGTCGAGCGGGCGATGCCGCAATTGTTTTCGAAAATCAGGCCAGCTTGCTCGAAAGCACGTTTTTTGCTGGACACTTCCAGGTCCAGCAGGACGTTTTCGAGGGAGAGAATTTTGCTCAGGTTGTTCATATGACGACAATAGTGTTGCGGCGCACGGCCCGAATTATAGGCTTGTTTGCGCGCCGTGTAACATGAAATCGCTCGCGTCCGAGTTGTATTTCAATCAACGGACCGAAACCCCGGCCCGACCCGTCATCATACGCCTGATTTGAATCCGATATTACTGCCGGGCGCCACGCAGGTTGGGCGGGTTGCGGCCGGTGCTGAAGTTGCTGCGCCACGGGTTGATGTCGAGGCCACCGCGCCGCGTGTAGCGGGCATACACCGCCAGTTGCTGCGGTGCGCATTCGCGCAGGATATCGACAAAGATGCGCTCGACGCACTGTTCGTGGAATTCGTTGTGCTCGCGGAAACCGATCAGATATTTCAGCAAGCTTTCCTGGTCGATCTGCGGGCCGCTGTAGTGAATTTGCACACTGGCCCAGTCCGGCTGCCCGGTAACCAGGCAGTTCGACTTGAGCAGGTGCGACACCAGTTTTTCCTCGACCGGCTCCTCGTCCAGCGCGGCCTTGAGCAGTTCCGGGGCCGGGCTGTAATGGTCGATCTCGATGTCGAGGCGGTCGAGCAGCAGGCCATCGAGCTCGCCCATGGCGATCTTGCTGAAACCGTCAGGCTGGGTCAGCACGATGTGGATGCTGGCGCCCACGGCTTTCGACAAATCCTGTTGCAGCAGCGCCTGCAGCGCATCGACACTGTCGAGCCGGGTCTGGTTGAACGAGTTCAGGTACAGTTTGAACGACTTCGATTCGATGATGTTGGGCGAATCGGCCGGCACGGTGATACGGGCAATCGCCACCTGCGGCTTGCCGCGGCTGTTGAGCCACGAGATTTCGTAGGCATTCCAGATATCGACGCCGAAGAAGGGCAGCGTGCCGGATAATCCGAGCTCGTCGCGCTTGCCCTGGCGCGGGATCGGAAACAGCAGTTCCGGCGCGTAATCGGTGCGGTAGGCGGAGGTTTTTCCCAGCGGGGACAAGTCGACGGTGTTGGTCATGGCGGTGCGGTGGTGGCGTGATAACCGCCACATTGTACATGCGCCCCTCATGGCACGCTGGCGGCACAACTGCCGCTCAGCGCAGTGCAGGGTTTAGCCCAGGAACAGCTTGTACACCGGGTTGGCCGTCTCATCCCAGTAGCGGTAACCGAGCGTGGTCAGGAATTGGCCGAACTGGTCCATCTCGCCCGGCGGCACCTGCAAGCCGATCAGGATGCGGCCGACGTCGCCGCCCTGGCTGCGGTAGTGGCACAGCGAGATATTCCAGTTTGGCGCCATGCTGTTCAAGAAGCGCATCAGCGCGCCCGGGCGTTCGGGGAACTCGAAGCGGTACAGCAGCTCGCTCTCGGCCAGCGCGCTCTTGCCGCCCACCAGGTGACGCACGTGGGCCTTGGCCAGTTCATCATGCGTGAGATCCAGGGTGCGGAAGTCGTTAGCCTCGAACGTGCGCGCCAGCGCGCTCGACTCGCTGCGGTCGGCAATCTGCACACCGACAAACACGTGGGCTTGATCCTTGTCGCTGATGCGGTAGTTGAACTCGGTGACATTGCGCGGGCCGACCAGCGCGCAGAAGCGCTTGAAGCTGCCGCGCTGCTCGGGCAGGGTCACGGCAAACAGCGCCTCGCGCGCTTCGCCCAGTTCGGCCCGTTCGGCCACGAAACGCAGGCGGTCGAAGTTCATATTGGCGCCGCAGGCGATCGTGATCAGGGTTTCGTTCCTGATCGGATTTTTCGACAGCGCCGCCCGTTCCACGTAGGCCTTGGCGCCGGCAATGGCCAGCGCGCCGGCCGGCTCCAGGATGCTGCGCGTGTCGGTAAACACGTCCTTGATGGCCGCGCTGATGGCGTCGGTATCGACGATGATGATGTCATCGACGTACTGCTGGGTCAGGCGGAAGGTTTCTTCGCCCACCAGGCGCACGGCGGTGCCGTCCGAGAACAGGCCAACGTCGGCCAGGGTGATGCGCTCGCCGGCCTTGATGCTGCGCGCCATCGCGTCCGAATCCATGGTCTGCACGCCGATGATCCTGATATCGGGACGGATCGCCTTGACGTAGGCAGCCACGCCCGAGATCAGGCCGCCGCCGCCGATGGCGACGAAAATCGCGTGGATCGGGCCCGAGTGCTGGCGCAGGATTTCCATGCCGATGGTGCCCTGGCCGGCGATCACGTCGGGATCGTCGAACGGGTGCACGAAGGTCAGCTTCTGTTCTTTCTCGAGCGTGAGTGCGTGGTTGTAGGCGTCGGTGTACGACTCGCCGTGCAGCACCACTTCGACGTCGGAGCCGCCGCGCGCCTTGACCGCGTCGATTTTTACCTGCGGGGTGGTGGTGGGCATCACGATCAGCGCCCGGCAGCCGAGCTTGGCCGCTGACAGCGCCACGCCTTGCGCATGGTTGCCGGCAGAGGCGCAAATCACGCCACGCTTGCGCTGTGCTTCGCTCAGGTGCGCCATCTTGTTGTAGGCGCCACGAATCTTGAAGCTGAACACGCTCTGCATGTCCTCGCGCTTGAAATAAATGCGGTTGTCATAGCGCTGCGACAAGGTCGGCGCCAGTTCCAGCGGGGTTTCCTGGGCAACGTCATAAACGCGCGCGGTCAGTACTTTCTTCAGATAGTCGATAGTCATGGTCTGCAAACAAGAAAAAGAGCAATGGAGCCTCAACTTCGGGGTCAGTGCCGACATTTGGACACGGTCTCAGCTTTCAGTCGCAGAGCTTGTGTCCGAATGTCGGCACTGACCCCGAAGTGGGGGGGGCTCCGCAGTGTTCGATGCTAACTATCCGGTGGGTGACCGGGTGGAGCAGGGGCGCAGGTCCGCGCGGGTGGGCATGGACCGAACTGTTCAATCGTGCGGTGTGCGGATCATTATAATGGACACCCTTATCAGACCTCAAAGAAACCGATGATCGAATCTGCAATCGCCTGGCTGCTGAACGTGATCGCCGCGCCGGAAGTGGGCCTGACGTCGGTGTTCATCATCAGTTTCATCTCGGCCACCTTGGTGCCGCTCGGTTCGGAGCCGGCCGTGTTTGCGGTGATCAAGGCCAATCCCGAACTGTTCTGGAGTGCGATTGCGGTGGCCACCGTCGGCAACACGCTGGGCGGCGCGGTCGATTACTGGATCGGCTACCAGGCCAAGCAAACCTTTGCCAAGGAGCGCAAGAGCCGCTGGTTCCACTGGCTCGAGCGCTACGGCGCCAAGACCATGTTGCTGGCCTGGCTTCCAGTGGTCGGCGATCCGCTGTGCACGCTGGGCGGCTGGCTCAAGCTGCCTTTCTGGCCCAGCCTGGCCTACATGGCGGTGGGCAAGTGCCTGCGCTATCTGACCATGACCACGCTGCTGTTGTATGTGCCGGACGGCTTCTGGCACCGGATTGGACAAATGCTGGGCTAAAACGGTGCAGCCGATCGTACTGCGGTAGCGCCAGGATACTGAATTAAATTCCGATTAACTTGCAAAGTTGAATTTAATTGCTAATAAGTCGCGGTTTTTACGTAGAAACTGTGGATTGATTGCGCGGTGAATGCCCCTCGGTGAACCGGGGGTGTACCGGCGTGGTGCGCCGCAATACGTTAAAATGATCCTCCCGGGTTCAGTAGACAAGTCCAATCGCACAATGAATGCCCCTGCACAGATCCAAGCATTACTGGCGGAAACGCCGCACGGTCCGGAGGCCTCGCGCCTGCGCGAAATCCCTTATAACTACACGTCGTTTTCCGATCGCGAGATCGTCATCCGGCTGCTGGGCGAGGAATCGTGGAGTCTGCTGGATGCACTGCGCGGCGCCCGCCAGACCGGCCGCTCGGCGCGCATGTTGTACGAAGTCCTTGGCGACATCTGGGCCGTGCGACGCAATCCGTACCTGCAGGACGACATGCTGGACAACCCCAAGCGTCGCCAGGAACTGATCGACGCCTTGCACCACCGCCTGGCCGAAGTCGATAAACGCCGGCTGACGGTGGAAGACGACGGCGCAGAGAACGATGCGCACGCGCGCCAGCGCAGCGACAACGTCGTCAAGCTGCTGCGCGCAGCCAGCAAGGCCGTGGCCGACTTCGGCGAAGAATTCAAGCAAGTCTACGACCTGCGCAAGCGCACCACCAAGGTGCTGGGCCGCTACACCGAAAAGCACAACGTCTGCTTCGACGGCATGAAGCGCATCTCTCACGTGACCGACGCCACCGACTGGCGCGTCGAGTATCCGTTCGTGGTGTTGACTCCTGATTCCGAAGAAGAAATGGCCGGCCTGGTCAAGGGCTGTATCGAACTGGGACTGACCATCATCCCGCGCGGCGGCGGCACCGGCTACACGGGCGGCGCGATTCCGCTGACGCCGATGTCGGCTGTCATCAACACCGAAAAACTGCTCAACATGGGCGCGGTGGAAATGAAGGTGCTGCCGGGCCTGGACCAGGAATATGCGACGATTTACACCGGCGCCGGCGTGATCACCAACAAGGTGTCCGAGGCGGCCGAAAAGGCCGGCTTCGTGTTCGCGGTCGATCCGACCTCGGCGCACGCGTCGTGCATCGGCGGCAATATCGCCATGAACGCGGGCGGCAAGAAAGCCGTGTTGTGGGGCACCGCGCTCGACAACCTGGCCTCGTGGCGCATGGTCGATCCGAACGGCGACTGGCTGGAAGTCACGCGCCTCGATCACAACCTGTCGAAAATCCACGATACGCCGCTGGCCCGTTTCAAGCTCGAATGGAGCCATCCGAACCGCCTGGGCGAAGTCAAGGGCGAGCCGTTCAAGACCGAGATCCTGGAAATCGAAGGCCGTAAGTTCCGCAAGGAAGGCCTGGGCAAGGACGTCACCGACAAGTTCCTGTCCGGCCTGCCCGGCATCCAGAAAGAGGGTACCGACGGCCTGATCACGTCCGGCCGCTGGATCCTGCACAAGATGCCGAAATTTGCGCGCACGGTCTGCCTGGAGTTCTTCGGCCAGGCCCGCGACGCGATTCCGTCGATCGTCGAAATCAAGGATTACCTCGACGGCCTGCCGGCCACCGGCGAGCAATTCAAAACCCTGCGCCTGGCCGGCCTCGAGCACCTGGACGAGCGCTACCTGCGCGCGGTCGGCTACGCCACCAAGTCCAAGCGCGGCGTGCTGCCGAAGATGGCGCTGTTTGGCGACATCGTCGGCGACGACGAGAACGCGGTCGCGATTGCCGCCTCCGAAGTCGTGCGCCTGGCCAATACCCGCGTCGGCGAAGGCTTTGTTGCCGTCAGCCCCGAAGCGCGCAAGAAATTCTGGCTCGACCGCGCCCGCACGGCCGCGATTGCCAAGCACACCAACGCCTTCAAGATCAACGAGGACGTGGTCATTCCCCTGAACCGCATGGGCGAGTACACCGACGGCATCGAGCGCATCAACATCGAACTGTCGATCAAGAACAAGCTGCAACTGGTCGATGAACTGCAAACCTTCTTCGCCGCTGGCAACCTGCCGATCGGCAAGAGCGACGACGCCGAAGACGCGGTCGGTGACGCTGAAATGCTGGGCGACCGCCAGCAGCAGGCCGAAGCCCTGCTCACGCAAGTGCACGCGCGCTGGACCTATTTGCTGGCCCACCTCGATTTGCCGCTGGTGGGCGTCACGAACGAACTGGCCGAACATGGCATGGAGCGCCTGCTGCCGGTCTTCGAAGAACGCCTGAAAACCCAGCCCGACGCCACCCTGTTCGACATCGTCCAGGACCGCACCATCCGCGTGACCTGGAAGCAGGAACTGCGCGCCCAGCTGCGCCAGATCTTCAATGGCGCCGCCTACAAACTGATCCTCGACGAAGCGAGCGCGATCCACAAGCGCGTGCTGCGCGGCCGGGTGTTCGTGGCGCTGCACATGCACGCTGGCGATGGCAACGTCCACACCAATTTGCCGGTCAACTCCGACCACTATGAAATGCTGCAACTGGCGCACCAGGCCGTTGCCCGCATCATGGTGCTGGCCCGTTCGCTCAACGGCGTGATCTCGGGCGAGCACGGCATCGGCATCACCAAGCTCGAGTTCCTGACTGAAGAAGAAATCGGCCCGTTCCGCGACTACAAGATGCGCGTCGATCCGGAAGGGCGCTTCAACAAGGGCAAGCTGCTGAACCTGCCCGGCATGGAAGCGGACCTGTCCAACGCGTACACGCCATCGTTCGGCCTGATGGGTCACGAATCGCTGATCATGCAGCAAAGCGATATCGGCGCGATTGCCAATAGCGTCAAGGACTGCCTGCGCTGCGGCAAGTGCAAACCGGTGTGCTCGACCCACGTGCCGCGCGCCAACTTGCTGTACTCGCCGCGCGACAAGATCCTGGCGACGTCGTCGCTGATCGAGGCGTTCCTGTACGAAGAGCAAACCCGGCGCGGCATCTCGATCAAGCACTGGGAAGAGTTCGAGGACGTGGCCGACCATTGCACCGTGTGCCACAAGTGCGTGACGCCATGCCCGGTCAATATCGACTTCGGCGACGTCTCGATGAATATGCGCAACTTGCTGCGCAAGATGGAGAAGAAGAGCTTCAAGCCGGCCCTGGCCGCCACCATGTTCTTCCTCAACGCCAGCGATCCGACCACCATCAACGCCACCCGCCAGGTGATGTCCAACTGGGGCTTCAAGGCCCAGCGTCTCGGTCACGATTTGCTGAAGAAATTTGCCAAGAAGCAGACCAAGGCGCCACCACCGACCGTCGGCAAGCCCAAGGTGCGCGAGCAGGTGATCCACTTCATCAACAAGAAAATGCCGGGCAACCTGCCGAAGAAATCGGCGCGGGCGCTGCTCGATATCGAGGACGATAAAGTCATCCCGATCATCCGCAACCCCAAGACCACCAATGCCGATACGGAAGCGGTGTTCTACTTCCCCGGCTGCGGTTCGGAGCGCCTGTTCTCGCAGGTAGGGCTGGCCACGCAGGCGATGTTGTGGGAAGTGGGCGTGCAGACCGTTTTGCCGCCGGGCTACCTGTGCTGCGGCTATCCGCAACGCGGCAACGGCGAGTTCGACAAGGCCGAGAAGATGATGACGGACAACCGCGTGCTGTTCCACCGCATGGCCAACACGCTCAATTATCTCGACATCAAGACCGTGCTGGTCTCGTGCGGCACCTGCTACGACCAGCTGGCCACCTACGAGTTCGACAAGATCTTCCCCGGTTGCCGCATCATGGACATCCATGAATACCTGCTGGAGAAAAAGGTCAAGCTCGAAGGCGTCAACGGCACCCGCTATATGTACCACGAGCCGTGCCATAACCCGATGAAGCTGCAGGAGTCGGGCAAGACCATCAACGCGCTGATTTCCACGGTCGATCACGTCAAGATCGAGAAGAACGACCGCTGCTGCGGCGACTCGGGCACCTTGCAGGTCTCGCGTCCCGACATTTCCACGCAGGTGCGTTTCCGCAAGGAAGAGGAAATGATCAAGGGCGCCGAGAAACTGCGCGCTGACGGCTTTGACGGCGAAGTCAAGATTCTGACCTCGTGCCCGTCCTGCCTGGGCGGCGTGTCGCGCTACGGCGAAGACGCCGGCACCACGGCCGACTACATCGTGGTCGAGATCGCCAAGCACCTGCTGGGTGAGAACTGGATGCCCGACTACGTCAAGCGCGCCAACGACGGCGGCATCGAACGGGTGCTCGTGTAATGGCCTGCGACCTGTGCACGCTGTTGCAGGCGCCCGGCGCGGCCCTGGTCTGGGCCGACCACCAGCTGTCGGTGGTGGCCGTCGATGAGACCGAATACCCGGGTTTTACCCGCGTGGTGTGGAACGCCCACGTCAAGGAAATGACCGACCTGGCGCCGCAAGAGCGTACCCGCGTGATGGAGGCGGTGTGGGCGGTGGAAGCGGCGCAGCGCGCGGTGATGGCGCCGGAAAAGATCAACCTGGCCAGTTTTGGTAATATGACGCCGCACGTGCACTGGCACGTGATCCCCCGTTACCTGGACGACGCGCACTTCCCGAACCCCACCTGGGCGCCGGCAGTGCGCACGTCCACGCCGGAAGTGCTGGCCGCACGGCGCGCCTTGTTGCCGGCCCTGCACGCGGCCATTGTAAAAAATCTGAAAGCATCATCATGACCAAGAATCCCACCGAACTGACCGTCCACAACCTGTCGAAGGTGCTCGACATCGCTTTCGACGACGGCGCCAAGTTCTCGATCCCGTTCGAGCTGTTGCGCGTGTATTCGCCATCGGCCGAAGTGATGGGCCACGGCCCCGGCCAGGAAGTGCTGCAAACCGGCAAGCGCGAAGTGGGCATCGCTGGCGTGGAGCCAGTGGGCAACTACGCGGTGCAGCCGACCTTCTCGGACGGCCACAACACCGGCATCTTCACCTGGGACTACCTGTACAAGCTCGGTAACGAGAAAGACGCGCTGTGGGCGACCTATATGGACCGCCTGCATGCGTCCGGCTTCGAAGGCGACAGCGGCCGCGAAGGCGGTATCTCGCTGACCGGTCCGGGGGCGGGCAACACCATCGCCAAGCAGAGTGGTGGTGGGTGTGGCAGCGGTAGCTGCGGTTGCAAGAGCTAGTACGTAATATCGTGCCGGTATAGATAGGCGAAAATCGCCTGCATGCGTGGGGGTAATTCGCGCAGCGCGGCAATATTTAGCGTCGGTGCGCGCGCGGGCCGGTGATCGCAGCGCATGCGGCCTATCATTTCCTCGTGGGTAGGAATCGCGTAGCCTTCGGCGCGCCGCCGCTCGACCAATGCATCGGCCTCTGCCTTGTCACGCAACATGGCGGCGTGCAAGGCGTCGATTTCTGCCCTGGTGTGGGTGTCGAGGTCGGGGAAGGTAAAGTCTGGCGGCATCTCAATATTGTAGATCTTCATACCTGTTCTCCATCAGCGCGAACGGTGTGACCAGCTCCGGCAGTTCGAGGTCTTTCAACATCATCAGCTTGCGGAGCACCGCGCAGTTGCGCGCATTGGCAATGTCGACACAGTTCCACGACAGCAGGACATCGATATCCTGGAACGCCGCGCTGGCGATATGCTGCGCCGGGATTCTGGCCTTGGCGTTTAGACCCCCACCCAATATCAAAAGTTCAGCGAAGGTCTGCACCTCGGGATCGGGGCGAAAATAGATCAGCTTTTCTGCAATCGCCATGCGTGCGCTGATCAATTTGGGATCGCCGGCCCTGATCTCATCGAGGACGGCGTCGGAGATATAGGTCATGGAGGGTTCGCAACGGGTGGCCCACCACTGCCGGGTGAGTTTCTGGCATCCGCGAACAACCGGATCGCGACTCAGCGGAGTGGTCAGGTAGCGGATCACTGACGTGTCGATGTAGACGGTCTGGAGCATGGAGTCGCCCTCGCGCTGGCTGCCGCGCAGTTGGCGGACCGGACCAGCGTAGCATCGAACTCATCAAGGAGTTTCGGCTACATCAATCGCGCCGCACGCCAGACCTCGGTTGCCAGGCCCATACGCGGCCGGCGATATCGACCTGCTTGGGAATCAGTTTCTGCTCGTAAAATAGATTTGCCACGCGCTGCTGGTTGGCCACGATCGCAGGCGTAACCGGCGTGGCGCCAAAGCGCGAGCGCGCCAGCCAGGTGGCGACGATGTCGGCCGGCAGCCCGGTCAGCTGCGCCAGGCTGGCGGCAGTTTGTTGCGGATGCGAATTAGCCCATTGGCCCGATGCCGACACCTGTTCCAGCAAGGTGCCCACCAGCTGCGGCGACTGCTGCACAAAGCGGCGCGAGGCGAGATAAAAGCCGTTGGCCAGCGGCAGGCCGGTGTAGTCGGCCAGCACCCGCACCTGGTAAGCCTTTTGTGCGGACGCGAAATACGGGTCCCACACCACCCACGCATCGATGCTGCCCGAGACAAACGCCGCCCGCGCATCGGACGGCGACAGGTACACCGGCACGATATCGGCAATCTTCAAGCCCGCCTGGTTCAAGGCGGAAGCGAGCAGGAAGTGCGAACCGGACCCCTTCTGGAACGCCACCCGCTTGCCCTTGAGTGCGGCGACCGTGCGCAATGGCGAATCCTTCGGCACGAAGATCGCCTCGCTGTGGACCGGCGCCGGCTCGGCGCCGACGTACAGCAGTTCGACGCCACCGGCCTGGGCAAACACGGGCGGCGGCGCGCCGGTGCTGCCGAAGTCGATGCTGCCGGCGTTGAGCGCCTCGAGCATCTGCGGCCCGGCCGGGAATTCGATCCATTTGACCTGGTGGCCCGTGAGCGCTTTTTCCATCGAGCCCTGGGCCTTGATCATGCTGAGCAGGCCGCTGCCTTTCTGGAAGCCGATTCTTATTTCAGCGCTGTGGGCGGCCAGGGGCAGGGCGGCTGCCGCGAATAGTGCAACGATCCATTTCTTCATCTTGTTTTTCATGCGCTCGCGCGCGCTATCAATTCACAGGCCAGCACGCATAGTCCAAAAAAGACATAACGATGATTTTTTTAATTCTTTGACTTCAAAACTGCACGCCTCGACACTAAAAAAGGTATCGGTGTCATCGCAGTGTAGCAAACGGCAGCTGCCTGGCTAAGTTGGTTTTGCACCGATCCAAAACGAATTTATGCATATGGCGCAAGGCGCGCTTCTCAATCAAGGGCAGAGCAATGAAGAGCAAGACGAAAAAAATCGGCGTACTGGCGACGGGCGCTCTGCTGGTCGGCAGTGCATGGGCAAACGATGCGGAAGACGCGGCGCCGATTGCGGACCGCAGCGATACCGCCTCGATTCCGTCGGTGACGGTGAGCGCCACGCGCCGCAGCGCCTCGCTGCAATCGGTGCCGGTGGCAGTGTCCGTGATCGACGGCGAGCAGCTGGCGCAGGCCAACCGTAACAGCATCGACACCATCATCCAGGAAGTGCCGAGCGCCACCTTCCGCCAGCAGGGCGGCAACAAGGACTCCACCATTTTCGTACGCGGTATCGGTACCATCTCGACGTCGCCCGGCGTGGAACCGACTGTCTCCACCGTGGTCGATGGCGTGGTGTTTGCGCGCCCCGGCCAGGCCACGCTCGACCTGCTCGATATCGACCGCATCGAAATCCTGCGCGGGCCGCAAGGCACCTTGTTCGGCAAGAATGCATCGTCGGGCGTAGTGAACGTGATCGGCCGCAAGCCGGGCGAGCAGGCCAGCGGCTATGTCGATGCGTCCTGGTACGAGGGCAACGAGAAGCGCGTACGTGCCGGCGTCTCGGGCGCGATCGCGCCGGGCGTGGTGCGCGGCTCGCTCACCGCGCTGTATGCCGACTACGACGGCAACGTCGATAACATCCATGCCGGCGGCAAGCTCAGTGGCAACCTCAACGGGTATGACCGCAAGGGCGCCCGCGCCCGCGTCGATATCACGCCGAACAAGGAGGTCGACATCACGCTGATCGCCGACTACCTGCGCTCGAATGCCTCGCCCAGCCTGACCGCCTACAAATCGACCAGCGCACCATTTTCGGCGGCGATCGCGCCGGTGGTGGCCAGCGCCGAAAACCGCCAGGTGGTCACCGACATCCCGAGCGACATCCGCGACACCAACAAGGGCCTGTCGGCACAGGTGGACTGGCGCCTGGGCGGCCACACGCTCACGTCGATCACGGCGGTGCGCGACTGGGACAACGGCCAGTACACCAGCACCTCGGCCATCGGCAATGCCGCAGAAACCGGGCGCATCACGGCAGCGTACCCGGCCACGCGCGATATCGGCACCGTGGACTTTCGCCAGGTCTCGCAGGAAGTGCGGCTGGCGTCACCCAAGGACAGGTTTTTCGATTACGTGGTGGGCGCGTACTACCTGCACGGCAAGGACCGCGAGACGTACCAGCGCCTGGTCACCACCAACTTGTTCAATGCTGGTCGCGCCGACTACGGCGTGAAAAACGACAGCTATTCGCTGTTCGGCGAAAGCACGATCAATTTTGCTGCCGACTGGCGCGCGATTGCCGGCGCCCGCTGGACGAAAGATGAACTGTCCTACGACCACGTACGCACCTCGACCTCCACCGCCGCCTTCCCCGGCGTGCAACCGGCCGTGCAAAACAGCGGCTCGACCAGTGAGGACGGCTACTCGGGCCGCCTGGGCCTGCAATACGACGTGTCATCCAGCGTCAACACCTACGCCACCTACTCGCGCGGCTACAAGGGCCCGGCCTACAACGTTTTCTTCAACATGCTGGCGCGCGACACGCTGGCGCTGAAACCGGAGACGTCCGACTCGTTCGAGCTGGGACTGAAAACCAGCGCCTTCGACCGCCGCCTGACCGCCAACCTGGCCGTGTTCCACACCAGCTACGACAACTACCAGGCCAACTTTTACGACACCGTGGGCGGCACCGTGATCACGCGCCTGATCAACGCCGGCAAGGTGTCCACCCGTGGCGTGGAGCTCGACGTCAGCGCCCGGCCCACGCGCCAATTCACGCTCTCCGGCGCGCTGGCCTACACCGATGCGAAGATCGACAACTTCAACTGCCCGCCGGCGGCTACCGCCTCGTGCAACCTCAATGGCCAGCCGCTGCCGTTCTCGCCGAAGTGGAAGGCGTTCACCCGCGCCAATTACGCGCTCACGCTGCAAAACGGCCTGATCGCCGACTTCTCGGCCGATTACGCGTACCAGTCGAAAACCCAGTTCGACCTGTTCCAGTCGCCGGATGCGATCCAGGGCGCCTACGGCATCGTCAACGCCAGCATTGCGCTGTCGTCGCCGGTGGGTGGTTGGCGTATCGCGCTGGTGGGCAAGAACCTGGCCAACAAGTCGTACGCGACCAACCTGGTCACGTCCACCGGTTACGTCACCCGCACGGTGCCGCGCGACGACGAACGCTATGTTGGCCTGACCGCCCGCAAGGAGTTCTGAGCATGAGCCGACAACTGAGCATCGCCGCCTTCATGATGCGCCACGGCCACCACGTGGCCGCATGGCGCCACCCGCAGACCGACCTGGCAACCAATCCGTTCAAGGTATTCCGCCAGCAGGTGCGCAGTGCGGAAGCGGCTTGCCTCGACGCCGTATTCTTTGCCGACAGCCTGGCGCTGACCGGCAACATCCCGTCGCTCGAACCATTGACCCTGCTTTCCGCACTGGCCGCATCGACCGAGAAGATAGGCCTGATCGGCACCGCCACCACGACCTACAACGAGCCGTACACGGTGGCGCGCCAGTTTGCGTCGCTCGACCAGTTGTCGGACGGCCGGGCAGGTTGGAACCTGGTCACGTCCGACAATGCAGCCGAAGCGGCCAACTTCGGCCGCGACCAGCACGTGGGCCACGCCGAGCGCTATGCGCGCGCCCGCGAATTTCATCAGGTTGTCACAGGACTGTGGGATAGTTGGCAGGATGGCGCGCTGGTCAACGACAAGGCGGGCGGCGTGCTGGCCGATCCTGCCCGCATCCGCAAGCTCGATCATCGCGGCGCACACTTCGCGGTGGCCGGCCCCCTGAATGTGACGCGCAGCCCGCAAGGCCGGCCGGTGGTGGTGCAGGCCGGTGGTTCGGAAGCGGGCCGGGACCTGGCGGCAGCGACCGCCGAAGTGGTGTTCACGGCCCAGCCCACGCTGGCCGGCGCGCAGGATTTTTACCGCGACATCAAGCGCCGCGTGGCGGACAAGGGCCGCCATCCGGAATCGCTCAAGATCATGCCCGGCCTGTTTGCCGTGGTGGGCGCATCGCAAGCGGAGGCGGACGACAAGTTTGGCATGCTGCAATGCCTGATCGAGCCGAAGGCAGGGCTGGCGCTGCTGGGGCGCATGATCGGCAACTTCGACCTGTCCGGCTATCCGCTCGACGGCCCGCTGCCCGAGCTGCCGCAAACCGAGGACGGCCAGCGCAGCCGCCAGCAGTTGCTGACCAACCTGGCGCAGGGCGAAAACCTGTCGATTCGCCAGCTGTACGCGCGCATCGCCGGCGGGCGCGGCCACTTTACCGTGATCGGCACCGCGCAGACGGTGGCCGACCAGATGCAGGCCTGGTTCGAGGGCGGGGCGGCCGACGGTTTCAACTTCATGGCGCCGGCGCTGCCGGACGGCCTTGACGATTTTCTGGCGCTGGTAGTGCCCGAGTTGCAGCGGCGCGGCTTGTTCCGCACCGCGTACACGGGCACCACCTTGCGCGAACACTTGGGATTACAGGAGTAGCGATGAATGCAGTGAGCAGGTTAGTGGCGGTAGCGCTGGTATTGATGATGAACGCGGCCAGCGCCCAGGAATATTTCGGCGACGCGCGGCCGGATGCACCGGAACTGGCCGCGCGCGGTCCGGCCAAGGTGGGCGTGCGTACGCTGGTGGCCGAGCACCGCGACCAGCTCGACGTGCTGCGCGTGACCGAACAGGCGCCGAACCCGCGCACCACGCGCAAGCTCACGCTCGAAGTCTGGTACCCGGCCGCGCTGGCCAACGGCCAGATCGAACATACCGTTTATACCGATGTCCTGGGCTCCGGCCCCAACGATCCCAAGCGGCCGAACACGCCGTTCCAGTTCAACGGCCGCGCGGTGCGCGATGCTGCGCCAGCCGCTGCTGCACCTAACGTCCGCTACCCGCTGGTCATCGTCTCCCACGGTTACCCTGGCTCGCGACTGCAAATGAGCTACCTGACCGAGAACCTGGCCTCCAAGGGCTACGTGGTGGTCGCCATCGACCATCCCGAATCCACGCGCGCCGACAAGGCCGGCTTTGCCAGCACCTTGCTCAACCGCCGGCTCGACGACCTGTTCGTGCTCGATACCGTGGCAGCGTGGGCGAAGCCGGGCAGCGGCAACTTCCTGGCCGGACTGGTCGATGTGGACCGTAGCGCGCTGGTCGGTTACTCGATGGGCGGGTACGGCGCATTGAACACGGTGGGCGCAGGCGTGAGCGCGGCCGCCGTGGCCTTTGTCCCGGGCGGCAAGCTGGCTGTCAACCAGCAGGGTAACGCCGAGTATGCCCAGCAACGTGACGGCCGTATCAAGGCGGTGGTGGCGTTCGCGCCATGGGGCGGCGCGCACAAGATATGGGATGCCGACGGCCTGGCCGGCGTGCGCACGCCGGTGCTGTTCATCAGCGGCGACCAGGATGACGTGGCCGGTTACAAGGACGGGGTACAGCGCCTGTTCGAAGGTGCAGTGAACGCCGACCGCTACCTGCTGACGTACGTGGGCGGGCGCCATAACAGTGCGCCGAACCCGCCGTCGCCGGCCATGTGGAGCAACGCCGACGACTTCCAGTCGTACTCCGAGCCGGTGTGGGACAGCCGCCGCATCAACAACATCAACCAGCACTTCGTCACAGCGTTCCTCGGTATCCAGCTCAAGCAGCAGCCGCTGCAAGCGTACCTGGAGCTGCCGCCACTGGCCGCCGACGGCACCATCAAGCCCGACCCCGGCCTGTGGAAAGGCTTCCCCAAGCGCGCCGCGCTGGGGCTGGAGTGGCGGCATCTGCCGGCGCGGTGACTATTCTTTCAACTTGCTGTTCTGGCACCCGGAGCTATTGCATTCACGTACCCGGTCCTGCAAAAACTGCGAGCGCTTGATGGTGGTGTCGGTGGCGCACTGGAGGTTGACGAAGAAGCCCCGGGCCTCGCGGCGCGAGCAGTTGTCGTTGCGGTCCTGGATCCAGGCCAGTTGGCCGCTTTTCAACGCCTTCTTGCCCTCGGCATCGAGCTTGGGGCTTAATGCCTGGTAGTTGGTATTGAGTTCCCTGTCCGCTTCCTGGTAGACCTTGTTGAGGCAATACAGCCCGTCGAAATCGCTTTTCGGCTTGTCGCAGGCGGAGTTGGCAAACGCGGCGCCCGATGCGCACAGCAGGAGGGCGGCAATCACTGTTTTCATGTCGATGTATCCGGGAGCATCCGGTCAGGTGGGATTGCCAAGTTTGCCACGTTTCCCCTGCGCTCACAAGTTTCCCTACCTTGTATAATGCAGCCAAACTAACAGGCCTGCCACCATGACCAATACCACTCATTTCGGTTACAAAACCGTCGCGGAAGACGACAAAGTCCGCGAAGTCGCCAAGGTTTTCCATTCTGTCGCCGCCAAGTACGACATCATGAACGACGTCATGTCCGGTGGCCTGCACCGCATCTGGAAAATTTTCACCATCGCCAACGCCGGCGTGCGTCCGGGCTTCAAGTGCCTCGACATCGCCGGTGGCACGGGCGACCTGGCCAAGGCGTTTGCCAAGCAGGCCGGCCCGACTGGCGAAGTCTGGCTCACCGACATCAACGAATCGATGTTGCGCGTGGGGCGCGATCGCCTCTTGAATCGCGGCCTGATGACACCCACCTTGCTGTGCGATGCCGAGAAGCTGCCGTTCCCCGACAATTATTTCGACCGCGTGAGCGTGGCCTTCGGCCTGCGCAACATGACCCACAAGGACCAGGCCCTGGCGGAAATGCGCCGCGTGCTCAAGCCGGGCGGCAAGTTGCTGGTGCTGGAGTTCTCGAAAGTGATCGAGCCGCTGCAAAAGCCGTACGATCTGTATTCGTTCAAGGTGCTGCCGTGGATGGGCCAGAAGATCGCTGGCGATGCCGAAAGCTATCGCTACCTGGCCGAATCGATCCGCATGCATCCCGACCAGGAAACGCTGAAAACCATGATGGAGACGGCCGGACTGGAAAGCGTCAAGTATTACAACCTGACGGCAGGTGTGGCGGCATTGCACACCGGCATTAAGCTGTAACTAAGCCTGTCCGGCCCCATTGCGGGTAAGCTGACGGCTCGAAGGACACCGGACCGGCCGCATTCCAATCGACTGCGTACAACAACAGGCTCCGGGTCCCCGCAACGAGCAATGACTTTGTAGGGTAGAGACCATGACTGTTAAAAAATTCCTGATGACCGCTGTGCTGGCTGTCTCCGTCTTCTCGATGGTGTCCGAAGCCATCGCCCGTCCTGCCGGCGGTGGCCGTTCGATTGGCCGCCAGTCGCAAAACGTCCAGCGCATGCCGCCGGCCGCCGCGCCGCAGCAGGCTCCGCAAGGCGCGCAGCGCCAGGCGCCTGCCGCCACGCCCAACGCGGCCACGCCGCCAAAACCGGCCAGCCCCTGGAAAGGTATCCTGGGCGGCGCCTTGCTGGGCCTGGGCCTGGGCGCACTGTTCTCGCACCTTGGTTTGAGCGGTGCGTTGGGTAGCGCCATCGGCACCATCCTGATGCTGGCGCTGCTGGCTGGCGCGGTATTCTTCATCGTGCGCATGATCCGCCGTAAATCGCAGCCGCAACCGGCGCCTGCGGCCTTTGGCGGCAACGGCGGCTTCGGTGGCAATGGTGGCAATGGTGGCAACAATAGCTACAACGACAACGTCAAGCCGTTCACGCCAGCCCAGCAGCCTGCGCAATTCAATACCGGCAATAGCAACAACACCAACAACGCCACGCCGGAAATCGGTTCGGGTCTGCAGTCCGGCCAGAACTACCAGTACCAGCCGGCTGCCGTGCCTGCCCATCAAAAATGGGGCGTGCCGGCCGACTTCGACGAAGCGTCGTTCCTGCGTGTGGCAAAAGGCAACTTCATTCGCCTGCAGGCCGCGTGGGACAAGGGTGATACCGCCGATATTCGCGAATTCACCACCCCGGAAGTGTTTGCCGAGATGAGCTTGCAGCTGTCCGAGCGCACCCAGGCCGACTACACCGAAGTGGTCAGCATCGATGCCGAACTGCTGGGCATCGAAACCACTGCCACAGATTACCTGGCCAGCGTGCGCTTCACGGGCATGGTCAAACCGGCCCGCGATGCACTGGCCGAGCCACTGAACGAAGTGTGGAACCTGAGCAAACCAGTGTCCGGTTCGGCCGGTTGGCTGCTGGCTGGCATTCAACAGCTAGCCTGACAGTGGTTTTTCCCACGAAATGGTAAGATCGAAACCGCCCGCTCATGGGCGGTTTTGTTTTGTGGCCCTGTTTTGATAGCGTACCGAATGACGATCCCCAATCCCAGTGTTCTTTCCGCCGCCGCGCCTGCCAGCGCCGTGATCAATCACCTGCTGGCGCAAGAGCCGTGGGCGCGCCGCGAATTGCAGCGCCATGCCGGCAAGGTGGCTGCCATCGACGCCGGCGTGGCAAGCCTGCGCCTGCGCGTGACCGTCGACGGCCTGCTCGAAGCGGCCCCGGCCGAAGCAGTGGCCAGCGTCACCATCCGCGTCAAACCCACCGACTTGCCGCTGATCGTGCAGGACCGCGAGCGGGCATTTTCCTACGTGCGCATCGAGGGCGATGCCGAGTTCGCCAATGCTTTGTCGAGCCTGAGCCAGTCGCTGCGCTGGGAGGCCGAGGTGGACCTGGAGAAGGTGGTGGGGCCTCTGGCGGCCAACCGCATGGTGTCGGGCGCGCGCGCTGCGCTCGGTGCAGTCAAGGCCGGCCACCAGAAAATCGCTGAAAACGTCGCCGAGTACCTGCTCGACGAAAAACAACTGCTGGTGCGTCCGCACGCGGTGGAAGAATTATCGGCCGACGTGACGCGCCTGCGCGACGACGTCGAGCGCGCTGCCAAGCGCCTGGCCAAACTGGAACAGAAACTGGGAATCCAATGATTTTGAAATTACTCCGCTTCATGAAGATCATTCGGGTGGCGATCAAGTACGGCCTCGACGAAATAGCGATTTCCGGCTTCAAGGTGCCGCGCACGGCGCGCTTCATCGACACCGTGATTTTCTGGCGCGACCTGTCGTCCCCGCGCGGCGTGCGCCTGCGCCTGGCGCTGGAAGACCTGGGGCCGATCTTTATCAAGTTCGGCCAGGTGCTCTCCACCCGCAGCGACCTGATTCCCCCCGATATCGCGGTGGAACTGGCGCGCTTGCAGGACCGGGTGCCGCCGTTCGACTCCGACATCGCCATTGCGCAAATCCACAAGTCGCTCGGCGCCCACCCGGACCAGCTGTTCGCCTCGTTCGAGCGTACGCCGGTGGCCTCGGCCTCGATCGCCCAGGTGCACTTTGCCACGCTCAAGGACGGCAAGCAGGTGGCCGTCAAAGTGCTGCGTCCGGGCATGAAGAAAACCATCGACGAGGACGTGGCGCTGATGCAGATTGCCGCCGACCTGGCCAGCCGCCTGTGGGCCGACAGCAAGCGCCTCAAACCCAAGGAGGTGGTGGCCGAGTTCGACAAGTACCTGCATGACGAGCTGGACCTGATGCGCGAGGCCGCCAACGCCAGCCAGCTGCGCCGCAACTTTGCCGATTCCAATTTGCTGCTGGTGCCGGAAATGCACTGGGACTATTGCTCGAGCAACGTGATCGTGATGGAGCGCATGCACGGCATCCCGGTCTCGCAGATCGACCGCCTGGCAGCGGCCGGCGTGGACCTGAAAAAACTGTCGAGCGACGGCGTGGAGATTTTCTTCACCCAGGTCTTTCGCGACGGCTTTTTCCATGCCGATATGCACCCCGGTAACATCCTGGTCTCGATCGAGCCAGAAACCTTCGGCCGCTATATCGCGCTCGACTTCGGCATCGTCGGCACGCTGACCGACTACGACAAGGACTACCTGTCGCAAAACTTCCTGGCCTTCTTCCGCCGCGACTACAAGCGCGTGGCCGAAGCCCATATCGAATCGGGCTGGGCGCCGAAAGAAACCCGCGTTGACGAGCTCGAATCAGCCGTGCGCGCCTGCTGCGAGCCGATTTTTGATCGGCCGTTGAAAGATATCTCGTTCGGCCAGATCCTGCTGCGCCTGTTCCAGACCTCGCGCCGCTTCAACGTCGAAGTGCAGCCGCAACTGGTGCTGCTGCAAAAGACGCTGCTCAATATCGAAGGCCTGGGCCGCCAGCTCGACCCCGACCTCGACCTGTGGAAAACCGCCAAGCCGTACCTGGAAAACTGGATGGCCGAGCAGGTGGGCTGGCAAGGCCTGTACCAGAAGCTCAAGGCCGAGGCGCCGCGTTACGCCCAGATCTTCCCGCAATTGCCGCGTTTGCTGCACCGGGCGCTGGAGCAGCAGGGTGAGCGTCCCAACGACAACACCGAGTTGCTCAAGGTCCTGATTCACGAACAGCAAAAAACCAATCGCTTCCTGAGCGGGGCGACCTGGACCATCACCCTGGTGGTGCTGGCGCTGGTGTCCTACGAGTTCTGGCCGCATCTGACCCACCTGCTGCCGCGTTAAGGGTCCGAAATAAGATGGCCGACTTCGCCCAGCGCGATCCGCTGTTGCCGGCATTCTGGGACGAGCGCTTCGCGCGCCGTTTTACGCCGTGGGACCGGGGCGCCGCACCGCAGGCGCTGCGCGAGTTTGTAACCGCCCACGCGCCCATGTCCACCCTGATCCCGGGCTGCGGCGCCGCCCGCGAACTGGTGCTGCTGCGCGAAGCGTGCTGGAACGCCACCGCCATCGACTTCTCGCCGGCTGCCGTGGCGACCGCCAGGCAGCTGGCCGGGCCGCACGCGCAGCACGTAGTGGAAGCCGATTTTTTCGCCTGGCAGCCGGCGCAACCGCTGCAACTGGTGTACGAGCAGGCGTTCCTGTGCGCCATGCCGCCGGCCATGTGGCCACGGGTGGCCGCGCGCTGGGCAGAACTGTTGCCGCCTGGCGCGCTGCTGGCCGGCTATTTCTTTTTCGACGATGGCGTGAAGGGGCCGCCATTCGGCATCGCCCGCAGCGCGCTGGACGCGCTGTTGCAGGCCGATTTTGTCTGCGAAGCGGACAACGCCGTCAGCGATTCGATCGCGGTCTTTGAAGGCAAGGAACGCTGGATGGTCTGGCGCCGGCGCCAGCACTAAGGGCCATCCGGTGCTTGGCCATAGGAAACAGGCTTGGGGCGCCCAAAAGGCTTTATAATTCAGGGTTTTGATGATTTTTGCGGAGTAATAGATGCCGATCTACGCTTACCGCTGCGAGGCATGTGGTTTTGCCAAGGATGTCTTGCAGAAGATTTCCGACCCGCAGCTGACTGTCTGCCCAGAATGTGGCAAGGACTCGTTCAAGAAACAACTGACCGCCGCCGGCTTCCAGCTGAAGGGCTCGGGCTGGTATGTCACCGATTTCCGCGGCGGCACCCCGCCGGCCACCGGCGTGTCGAGCCCGTCGGGTGCGATCGCTTCGTCGGCCCCGGCCAAGTCGGAGGCGCCTGCTGCTACTGCTGCGGCTCCGGCCGCGGCACCGTCCAGCACCACCAAGGGAGATTGATCCCATGACCAGGGCAATCGATGCGTAAATACTTCATTACCGGCCTGCTGATCCTGGTGCCGCTGGCGATTACCGCCTGGGTGCTGAACCTGGTAATCAGCACCATGGACCAGTCGCTGCTGTTCGTGCCCGAGCGCTGGCAGCCGCGCACGCTGTTCGGGTTTAATATCCCGGGCCTGGGCACCTTGCTCACCGTGGTGATCATCTTCCTGACCGGCCTGCTGACCAACAACCTGGTCGGCAACTACGTGTTGCGCGTGTGGGAAAAGCTGCTCAAGCGTATCCCGCTGGTGAACTCGCTGTATTCGAGCGTCAAGCAGGTGTCCGACACCTTGCTGTCCTCGTCCGGCAACGCGTTCCGCAAGGCGGTGATGATTCCATATCCGCACCAGAATTCGTACACCATCGCTTTTCTTACCGGCACCCCCGGCGGCGACGTGAAAAATCACCTGGTGGGCGACTACGTGAGCGTGTACGTGCCCACCACGCCCAACCCGACGTCGGGATTTTTCCTGATGATGGCGCGCAAGGACGTGGTCGAGCTCGACATGACCGTCGATGCCGCCCTGAAATACATCGTCTCGATGGGTGTGGTGGCGCCGGAAGATGTTTCGCCAACCATCGCCTTGCCGGACAGCGTCACCAAACAATCCGAACTCTCTGCGTAATTTAACCTGAACCGAGAAATAATCATGTCCTCAATGCGTACTCACTACTGCGGCCTCACCACTGAAGCGCTGCTTGGCCAAACCGTCAGCCTGTGCGGCTGGGTACACCGTCGCCGCGACCACGGCGGCGTGATCTTCATCGACCTGCGCGACCGCGAAGGCCTGGTGCAGATCGTCTGCAATCCCGAGCAAGCCGAAGTGTTCAAGGCCGCCGAAGCCGTACGTAACGAGTTCTGCCTGCGCGTGACCGGCGTGGTCAAGGACCGCCTGGCCGGCACCGTCAACAACAACCTGAAATCGGGCAAGATCGAAGTGGTTTGCTCGCAGCTGGAAGTGCTGAACCCGTCCGTGGCCGTGCCGTTCCAGCTCGACGACGACAACCTGTCGGAAACCACCCGCCTGACCCACCGCGTGCTGGACCTGCGTCGTCCGCAAATGCAGAACAACCTGCGCCTGCGCTACAAGGTGACGATGGAAGTGCGTAAATACCTGGACGACCTGGGCTTCATCGACATCGAAACCCCGATGCTGACCAAGTCCACCCCGGAAGGCGCGCGCGACTACCTGGTGCCATCGCGCGTGAACGCCGGCAGTTTCTTCGCGCTGCCGCAGTCGCCGCAGCTGTTCAAGCAGCTGCTGATGGTCGCCAACTTCGACCGTTACTACCAGATCACCAAGTGCTTCCGCGACGAAGACCTGCGCGCCGACCGCCAGCCGGAATTCACCCAGATCGACTGCGAAACCTCGTTCCTGACCGAACAGGAGATCCGCGACCTGTTCGAAAACATGATCCGCATCGTGTTCAAGAACACCATGGACGTCGATCTGCCTAACCCGTTCCCGGTGATGGACTTCTCCGAAGCGATGGGCAAATACGGTTCGGACAAGCCGGACATGCGCGTCAAGCTCGAGTTCACCGAACTGACCGACGTGGTCAAGAACGTCGAATTCAAGATCTTCAACAGCGCCGCCAACCTGCCGAACGGCCGCGTGGTCGGCATGCGCGTACCGAAAGGTGGCGCGATGCCACGTTCGGAAATCGACGCGTACACCCAGTTCGTCGCGATTTATGGCGCGCGTGGCCTGGCGTACATCAAGGTCAACGAGAAGGCCAAGGGCCGTGACGGCCTGCAGTCGCCGATCGTCAAGAGCATCGACGACGAAACCCTGGCCAAGATCCTGGAACTGACGGGCGCGCAAGACGGCGACCTGATCTTCTTCGGCGCCGACAAGGCCAAGGTCGTCAACGACGCCATCGGCGCGCTGCGCGTGAAAATCGGCCACTCGGAATTCGGCAAGAACGCCGGCCTGTTCGACGACGTCTGGTCGCCGCTGTGGGTGATCGACTTCCCGATGTTCGAATACGACGAAGAATCGGACCGCTGGACCGCCACCCACCACCCGTTCACCGCGCCAAAAGACGGCCACGAAGACTGGCTCGAAACCAACCCGGGCGCCTGTATCGCCAAGGCCTACGACATGGTGCTGAACGGCTGGGAACTGGGCGGCGGTTCGATCCGTATCCACCGCGAGGAAGTGCAGTCGAAAGTATTCCGCGCCCTGAAGATCGATGCCGATGAAGCCCGCCTGAAGTTCGGCTTCCTGCTCGACGCGCTGCAATACGGCGCGCCGCCGCACGGTGGCCTGGCCTTCGGCCTGGACCGCATCGTCACCCTGATGACCAAGTCCGATTCGATCCGCGACGTGATCGCCTTCCCGAAAACCCAGCGCGCCCAGGATCTGCTGACCCAGGCGCCGTCGGAAGTCGACGAGAAGCAACTGAAGGAACTGCACATCCGCCTGCGTGCGGCTGAGCCCAAGGTGGTGAGCTGAATAGATGGCTAGCTGATTTCAGTTAGCGATCTGGCATAATGAAAAGGCGCCCGGGATACCGAGGCGCCTTTTCTTTTGCCCTGAACATGAAGCCATACAAGATCCCCGAATCCGTACTGGTCGTGATCCACACCGCCGACCTGCAAGTGCTGCTCATCGAACGCGCCGACCGTCCCGGTTTCTGGCAATCGGTCACCGGCTCGATCGACACGCTCGGCGAGCCGTTCATCGATGCCGCCAGGCGTGAACTGTTCGAGGAAACCGGCATCGTCGCCGACGGCGAACGCATCGTGCTGCGCGACTGGCAGCTGTCGAACATCTACACCATCTATCCCGAATGGCGCCACCGCTACGCGCCCGGCGTAGTCGAAAATACCGAACACCTCTTTAGCGTGGAAGTCCCGCGCGACACGCCCATCATGCTGTCGCCTCGCGAGCACATCAACCACGCCTGGCTGCCGCACCTGGAGGCGGCTGACAAGTGTTTTTCGTCGTCGAATGCGGAGGCGATCCTGCTGCTGCCTCGGCAGATAGGGTAGGGCTGAGCTGGCAAAAATTCCTATGTGCGGCGGCGAACGTACAGGTGCGCGGACTCAGGGTTACAATGTTTCCATGAAAATCCGTGTTGCCACATATAACATCCATAAAGGGGTGTCCTCGATCCGGGCCGAGCCGCGTGTTTTGGCGCTAAAGCAGGCTATCGGCATGTTTGATGCGGATGTGGTTTTTCTGCAGGAAGTCCAGGGCAAGCATGATTTAAAAGCTGCCAAATATGGCGCCGAACACCTGGGTACCAAGCACTGGCCCGCTGCGTCGCAGCACGAGTATTTTGCCGGCGAATCGCGCCACCTGCACGCCGCCTACGGCATGAACGCGGTGTACGACCACGGCCACCACGGCAATGCGCTGCTCAGTGCCTTCCCGATCGCCAATATGGCCAATCACGATGTTTCCGACCACGCGTACGAGCAGCGCGGCATCCTGCATTGCGTGCTCAATACGCCGCACGGCCTGGTCCACTGCTACGTGGTGCACCTGGGCCTGTTCGAAGCAGGGCGCCGGCGCCAGACCCAGGCCCTGATTTCCGCAGTACGCGCCTCGGCGCCCGATGGCGAACCGGTGATCATCGCCGGCGACTTCAATGACTGGCGTAATACCCTGTCTGCCGAGTTGCGCAATTGCCTGGGCGTGGTGGAAGCGTTCGATCAGCTGGGCAGCAAGTCTGCGCTGAGCGACATCATGCGCACCCTGCGCCGCAAGGCGTCGGTCAATCCGGCTCGCACCTTCCCGTCGGCGCTGCCGTTTTTCCGTTTGGATCGGATTTACGTGCGCGGCTTCAAGGTCGATACGGCCGAGGTCTTGCACGGGCCGCTGTGGGCCAAGCTGTCGGATCACGCGCCGATTGTCGCGTCGCTGTCACTTGGGTAGCACGCTGCTAGAATGGCGCCATGGGCCTCTCTGTCAACTTCCTCGCCGATAACGAAGTCAAGCTCCTGCACACCGGCACGGACTATTTTCCCGCGCTGATTGCAGCGATCGACAACGCCCGCGTCGAAGTCTATTTCGAAACCTATATCTTCGCCCCCGACGAAACCGGCCAGCGCGTGCTGGCGGCCTTGATCGCGGCGGCCCAGCGCGGCATCCACGTGCGCATGATCACCGACTGGTGGGGCACCGGCCGGCGCCAGGTCAACAGCATGCACGAGCAGCTGGTCGCTGGTGGCGTCGAGCACCGCGTGTTCAATCCGTGGTTCAAGCGCGGCGTGACGCGCACCCACCGCAAGATCTGCGTGGTGGACCGCGAGATCGCCTTGGTGGGCGGCATCAACATCAACGACGACATGTTTTGTGATTACAACCATGCGATTCCACTCGAGTTTCCGCGCTGGGATTTTGCGGTGCAGGTGCGTGGGCCGCTGGTGGCGTCGGTGCAAAAAGAGCAGGAAGCCCAGTGGCGCCGGTTGGGCAAGATGACCCTGATCAAGCGCATCAATCTCTATCGCGACATGCGCAAGGTGAACCAGGCGGCCGCCAAGAACATGGTGCAGGCCGGCTTCGTGGTGCGCGACAACCTGCGCAACCGCAGCACCATCCAGCGCGCGTACTTGCAGGCGCTGGGCCGTGCGCGCAAAAGCGTGCTGCTGGCCAATCCGTATTTTGCGCCGGGTCGCAAGTTCCGCCACGCGCTGGCCAACGCTGCCGAGCGCGGCGTCGATGTCACGCTGTTGATCGGCGTGGGCGAAATCTGGCTGCAGGATGCCGTGGCCCATTCGTTCTATCCGAAGCTGCTGGCCGCCGGCGTCAAGATCGTGGAATACCGCAAGACGCAGCTGCACGCCAAGGTGGCGGTGATCGACGACGACTGGGCTACCGTGGGGTCGAGCAATGTCGATGGCCTGTCGCTGTTTTTGAACCAGGAAGCGAACGTGGTAATCAAGGACGCCGCCTTTGCGCAAAGCCTGCGTGAACATATCGAGGCCGCTGTCGCCGATGGCGTGCCGATTCATTATGCCGACTTCGAGCACGTCGGCCGTTTTCGCCGCATCGGTTACGAGATCGCGTTCGTGTTCTACCGGACCGTGATGCGCCTGTTCTCGGTAGGAAAATATGCATGAGTGACACTGTACGACTTGACAAGTGGCTGTGGGCCGCGCGCTTCTTCAAAACCCGTACCCTGGCTACCGACGCCATCGACAGCGGTAAAGTCAAAGTCAACGGCGACAAGGTCAAGCCGGCACGCAACGTGCACATCGGCGACCAGCTCGACATCGACAACGGCTCGGACCGCTGGGAAGTCGATGTGATGAATTTGTCCGACGTGCGCGCTGCCGCGCCGATCGCGCGCAACCTGTACGAAGAAACCGACGCCAGCGTGCAACGACGGGCACTGGTGGCGGAAAACCGCCGCCTGTTCCGCGAGCCGACCGCCGACTTCAAGGGCCGCCCGACCAAGCGCGACCGCCGCCAGATGGGCAAACTCTGAGCATTCCCTCCTGAGCCAGCGTCCGCTGGCTTCTTTGCGCCATGCTGCGCCGCAGCAATAGAACCTCGACTCTAAACGTAGCGTTTGACTTTTGTCACGCGCTGGATAATAGTACGAGCGTTCGCAATTCTTTTCACACGGAGTAAATTTAAGTGGCGCAGAATACTTTGCTCCACGCACGAATTCACTTTGGGATCCTTTCTTATTAATACCTCAACTAAATTTATGCGCAAGGGCGAACTGACACGGGCGGCGATACTCGACGTGGCGCTGGACCTGGCCAGCCGGGACGGCCTCGAAGGCCTGACCATCGGCCTGCTCGCTGACAAGATGAACATGAGCAAGTCCGGCGTGTTCGCGCATTTCGGCTCGCGTGAAGATTTGCAGTTGGAAGTACTGAAGCTGTATCACCACCGTTTTGAGCAGGAAGTGTTTTTCCCCAGCGTGAAGGAACCACGCGGCATCGCACGCTTGCGTGCCATGTACGCGCGCTGGGTCAAGCGCGTGAGCGTGGAAGTGGCCTCGGGCTGTATCTATATCAGCGGTGCGGTCGAGTACGACGACCGCCCGGGTCCGATCCGCGAAGAGTTGATGGCCATGGTCGGCGCCTGGCAGGCCGCGCTGCTGCGCTGCGTGCAGCAATGCATCGAAGTCGGCGACTTGAAAGCCGGCAGCGATGCCCAGCAGATGGTCTACGAGATGTACGGCCTGATCCTGGCGCTGCACCACGATGCGCGCTTCCTGCGCATTCCCGGCAGCCTGGAGCGGGCCGGTACCGGCTTTGAACGGTTGATCGTGTCGTACCAGAATGAGCAAGAAGATTAGCAAAGCAGTTCGCAACATACATAGCGCAAGCCACCATTTTTGCAGTCAATAAAAGTCATCAGGAGAAAACCATGGGTCAATACGTCGCGCCAATCCGGGATATGCAATTCGTGCTGCACGAACTGCTCAACGTGCAGGAAGAACTGAAAGCGCTGCCGGACTACGCCGAAATCGATGCCGACATCATCAACCAGGTACTGGAAGAGGGCGGCAAGTTCACGTCGGAAGTGCTGTTCCCGCTGAACCATTCGGGCGACCGCGAAGGCTGCAAGCTCGACGTGGCGACCAACTCCGTGACCACGCCTAAAGGTTTCAAGGAAGCCTACAAGCAGTACGTCGAAGGCGGCTGGGCGGCGCTGGCGTGCGATCCGGAATACGGCGGCCAGGGTTTGCCGGTGCTGCTGAACAATTCGTTCTACGAAATGCTGAACTCGGCCAACCAGGCCTGGACCATGTACCCGGGCCTGTCGCACGGCGCTTACGAGTGCCTGAAGGAACACGGCACCGACGAACAGAAATCGACCTATCTGCCGAAGCTGGTATCGGGTGAATGGACCGGCACCATGTGCCTGACCGAACCGCACTGCGGCACCGACCTGGGCATGCTGCGCTCGAAAGCGCTGCCACAGGAAGACGGCTCGTGGCTGATCACCGGCAACAAGATCTTCATCTCGGCCGGCGAACACGACATGGCTGAAAACATTGTGCACCTGGTGCTGGCCCGCGTGCCGGACGCTCCGGAAGGCTCGAAAGGCATTTCGCTGTTCCTGGTACCGAAGTTCCTGCCCAATGCAGACGGCACCGTCGGCGCGCGCAACCCGATCACCTGCGGCGCCATCGAAGAAAAAATGGGCATCCACGGCAACTCCACCTGCCAGATGAACCTGGACGGCGCAAAAGGCTGGATCATCGGCCAGCCGAACAAGGGCCTGAACGCCATGTTCGTGTTCATGAACGCGGCCCGCCTGGGCGTGGGCATGCAGTCGCTGGGCCTGACCGAAGTGGCGTATCAAAACGCCCTGGTCTACGCCAAGGACCGCATCCAGATGCGTTCGCTGTCGGGCGTGAAAGCACCGGACAAGCCAGCCGATCCGATCATCGTGCACCCTGACGTGCGCCGCATGCTGCTCACCGCCAAGGCATACGCCGAAGGTGGCCGCGCGTTCACGTCGTACGTGGCGCTGCAGATCGACCGCGAACTGCACCACCCGGACGCCGACGTGCGCAAGGAAGCTGCCGACGAAGTCGCGCTGCTGACCCCGATCGTCAAGGCCTTCATTACCGATAACGGCTGGATCGCCACCTCGGAAGCGATGCAGGTGTTCGGCGGCCACGGCTACATCGCCGAATGGGGTATGGAGCAGTACGTGCGCGACGCCCGCATCAACATGATCTATGAAGGCACCAACACCATCCAGTCGCTGGACCTGCTGGGCCGCAAGATTCTGGGCGACAACGGCGCCAAGCTGCGCAAGTTCGGCGAGAAGATCAAGAACTTCGTCGAAGAAAACGGCACCGACGAAGCGATGAGCGAATTCATTACCCCGCTGGGCGACCTCGGCGACAAGGTCACCAAGCTGACCATGGAAATCGGCATGAAAGCCTTCCAGAACCCGGACGAAGTCGGTGCTGCCTGCGTACCGTACCTGCGCGTGGTCGGTCACCTGGTGTACAGTTACCTGTTCGCGCAAATGGCCAAGATCGCACTGGCCAAGGAAGACAGCGGCGACAACTTCTACAAGGCAAAACTGGCCACGACGCGCTTCTACTTCGCCCGTCTGCAGCCAGAGACCGCCACCCTGATCCGCCAGGCTCGCTCGGGTTCCGCCAACCTGATGGCTCTCGACGCCGACCTGTTCTAAGAGACTAGAGGATAAGACATGACCAATTTCATCGTTAAAAAAGTAGCCGTGCTGGGCGCCGGCGTGATGGGCGCGCAAATCGCCGCCCACTGCGTCAACGCCAAAGTGCCTGTCGTGCTGTTCGACCTGCCGGCCAAGGAAGGCCCGAAAAACGGCATCGTCCTCAAGGCCATCGAAGGCCTGAAGAAACTGTCGCCGGCACCCTTGGGCAACAAGGACCACGCCGCGCTGATCGAAGTGGCCAACTACGAAGACGACCTGGCCAAGCTGGAAGAGTGCGACCTGATCATCGAAGCAATCGCCGAGCGCATGGACTGGAAGCACGACCTGTACAAGAAGGTCGCGCCGCACATCGGCGCCAACGCCATCTTTGCCTCGAACACCTCGGGCCTGTCGATCACCACGCTGTCCGAAGGTTTCGACGCCGACCTGAAATCGCGCTACTGCGGCGTGCACTTCTTCAATCCGCCGCGCTATATGCACCTGGTCGAGATCATTCCGACCGAGTCCACCCGCCCTGAAATCGCTGACCAGCTCGAAGGTTTCCTGACCACCACCCTGGGCAAGGGCGTGGTTCGCGCCAAGGACACGCCGAACTTCATCGCCAACCGCGTGGGCGTGTTCGGCATCCTGGCCATCGTCCACGAAGCCGAGAAATTCGGTTTGTCGGTGGACGTGGTCGATGACCTGACCGGCGCCAAGCTCGGCCGCGCCAAGTCGGGCACGTTCCGTACCGCCGACGTCGTGGGCCTCGACACCATGGGCCACGTGATCAAGACCATGCAGGACAACCTGCCGAACGATCCGTTCGCATCCGTGTACAAAACCCCGGAAGTGCTGGCCAAGCTGGTGGAAAAGGGCGCCCTGGGCCAGAAGTCCGGCGCCGGTTTCTACAAAAAAGTCGGCAAGGACATCCTGCGCCTGGATTTTGCCACCGGTGAATACGTGCCCGGCGGCGGCAAGGCTGCCGACATCATCGGCCGCATTCTGAAGGAAAAAGATCCGGTCAAGAAAATGAAAGCGCTGCGCGAATCGACCAATCCACAGGGCCAGTTCCTGTGGGCGATCTTCCGCGACGCCTTCCACTACATCGCCGTGCACCTCGACACCGTGGCCGACAACGCCCGCGACATCGACTTCGCCATGCGCTGGGGCTTCGGCTGGACCGTCGGTCCGTTCGAAACCTGGCAGGCTTCGGGCTGGTCGCAAGTGGCGCAGTGGGTCAAGGAAGACATCGACGCCGGCCAGGCTTTGAGCACCGCACCGCTGCCGGCCTGGGTATTCGAAGGCCCGGTCGCCGACAAGGGCGGCGTGCACACGCCTGAAGGTTCGTGGTCGGCTGCATCGCAATCGTTCGTGCCACGCTCCAACCTGGCGGTGTACGAGCGCCAGGCGTTCCGTGCGCCAGTCGTTGGCGCTGGCGCCATCGACGGCCGCACGGCCGGCACCACGTTCCACGAGGACGACTCGGTGCGCATCTGGCACATGGACGACGAAGTGCTGGTCATTTCGCTCAAGACCAAGATGCACGTGATCAGCCCGGACGTGATCACCGGCTTTAACAAGGCACTGGCTGAAGCGGAGAAAAACTTCAAGGGCCTGGTGATCTGGAATGCGGACGCAGCCGAAGGCGGCGCCTTCTCGGCCGGCGCCGACCTGCAATCGGCTCTGCCTGCGTTCATGCAGGGCGGCGCCAAGGCGGTCGATCCGATCATCAAGGACCTGCAGGACGCGTTCATGTCGCTCAAGTACGCCAACGTGCCGGTGGTTGCTGCGGTCGCTGGCCTGGCGCTGGGCGGCGGTTGCGAACTGGTGTTGCACGCATCGAAGCGCGTGGCCTCGATCGAGTCGTACATCGGCCTGGTGGAAGTGGGCGTGGGCCTGATTCCTGCCGGCGGCGGCCTGAAGGAAGCGGCATCGCGCGCTTACAAAGAAGCCAAGGGCAACGACATCCTGCAATTCCTGAAAACCGGTTTCACCAATGCGGCGACTGCCAACGTGTCGAAGTCGGCACTGGAAGCGCAGGCCATGGGTTACCTGAAGGAAGACGACGTGATCGTGTTCAACGCCTACGAGCTGCTGCACGTGGCCAAGGTAGAAGCGCGCGCCATGTTCGACAAGGGCTACCGTCCACCGGTGAAGGCGCCGATCCAGGTCACCGGCCGCTACGGCTGGGCCACTATCAAGGCGCAGCTGGTCAATATGCGCGACGGCGGCTTCATTTCGGCGCACGACTTCAAGCTGGGCGACATGATCGCCGAGATCGTCTCTGGCGGCGACATCGACCAGGGTTCGTTCGTCAGCGAGCAGTGGATTTTGGATCGCGAACGCAAGGCCTTCCTCGAGCTGTTGAATCATCCAAAGACGCAAGAACGGATCATGGGCATGCTGCAGACCGGCAAGCCGGTACGCAACTAATCTAGGAAGAACATAATGACCAAACAACTTCAAGACGCATACATCGTCTCTGCCACCCGCACCCCGATCGGCAAGGCGCCGCGCGGCATGTTCAACAAAACCCGCCCGGACGACCTGCTGGTGCGCGTGATTCAGTCGGCGCTGGCGCAAGCGCCGGGCCTCGATCCGGCCCTGATCACCGACGCCATCATCGGTTGCTCGTTCCCGGAAGCCGAGCAGGGCTTCAACATCGCCCGCCAGGCCGTGCTGCTGGCCGGCCTGCCGAAAACCGTCGGCGGCGTCACCATCAACCGTTACTGCGCCTCGGGCATTACCGCCCTGGCCATGGCAGCCGACCGCATCCGCGTCGGTGAAGCGGACGCCATGATTGCCGGCGGCGTGGAATCGATGTCGATGGTACCGATGATGGGCAACAAGCCATCGATGAACATGAATATGTTCTCGGACGAAAACGTGGGCATGGCCTACGGCATGGGCCTGACCGCTGAAAAAGTGGCGACCCAGTGGAAAGTCTCGCGTGAAGCGCAGGACGCGTTCGCCGTGGAATCTCACCGCCGGGCTATTGCTGCCCAGCAGGCCGGTTTCTTCAAGGACGAAACCACGCCGGTCGAAATCATCACCCGCACGCCTAACCTGGCCACCGGCGAAATCGACATCAAGACCCGCACCGTCGATACTGACGAAGGCGCGCGCGCCGATTCCACCGTGGAGTCGCTGGCCAAGCTGAAACCGGTGTTTGCCGCCAAGGGTTCGGTTACCGCCGCCAACAGCTCGCAGATGTCCGACGGCGCCGGCGCGCTGCTGGTCGTGTCCGAGCGTTTCCTGCGCGAACACAACCTGACCCCGCTGGCGAAATTCTCGTCGTTCGCGGTCAAGGGCGTGCCGCCGGAAATCATGGGCATCGGTCCGAAGTTCGCGATTCCCGACGCCTGCAAGGCAGCCGGCATCACCCAGGACCAGCTGGACTGGATCGAGCTGAACGAAGCGTTTGCAGCGCAAGCACTGGCCGTGATCGGCGACCTGGGCCTGGATCCGGCCAAGGTCAACCCGATGGGCGGCGCGATTGCCCTCGGTCACCCGCTGGGCGCCACCGGCGCCATCCGCGCGGCTACCGTGGTGCACGCACTGCGCCGTAACAACCTGAAGTACGGCATGGTCACGATGTGCGTGGGCGCCGGCATGGGCGCGGCAGGTATCATCGAACGCGTGTAACCCCACTTCGCTGTTAGCGATACGCACCCCAACCACTAGGGGTCGGACCCTGTATAGGGTCCGACCCCGGTGGGGGCTGCGGGTTTATTAGAGGGCGCTGTGCCAAACACAGCGCCCTCATCACATGGAGACAAAGATGGACATACTGAGCACCAAGCAAGACGGCATCCTGACCCTGGAATTCAACCGCCCCGAGCGCAAGAACGCGATCACCGCCGCTATGTACCAGGCCATGGCCGACGCCATCATCGACGCCGAAGCCGACGTAGCGGTGCGCGCGATCCTGATCACCGGCAAGCCCGAAATCTTCACGGCCGGCAACGACCTCGAAGACTTCATGAAAAACGCGCCCACCAGCGGCGACCTGGAAGACCGCGCGGTCTATAAATTCATGCTGGCGCTGTCCGGCGCGACCAAGCCGGTGGTCGCTGCCGTTTCGGGCGCTGCCGTGGGCATCGGCACCACGCTGCTGATGCACTGCGACCTGGTGTACGCGGCCGACAACGCCAGGTTTTCGATGCCGTTCGCGCAACTGGGCCTGTGCCCGGAATTCGGCTCGAGCCTTTTGTTCACGCAAATTGCCGGCTACCCGCGCGCGGCCGAAAAGCTGATGCTGGGCGAAGCGTTCCTGGCTGCCGAGGCGCTGGAAATGGGACTGGTGTCGAAAGTGGTGCCAGCCGACGAACTGCTGGCCTTTGCCCAGGGCCAGGCCGCCAAGCTGGTGGCCCTGCCAGCGAGCTCGATCCGCACCACCAAGCAGTTGATGAAAGCCAGCCGCAACAACGCGATTGCCGACACCATTGCGGCCGAGAACAAGCATTTCGGCGCGATGCTGTTGTCACCGGAAGCGCGCGAGGCGTTTACGGCATTCTTCGAGAAGCGCAAGCCGGACTTTACCAAGTTTGCTTGAGCATTGCGCGGTGGTTAGCCTCGTCGTTTAGTGAGGAGGGTGCTGTTCGCCACTGCTCCAGGTCATCTTGCCAGTTTATTTGCCGCGTCCTGCAACCCCGCCAGAATTGTTTCGGCCACCAGGTCGGGGAAGTCATTCGGCAGCTGTGCGCGCACGGCCTTGATTACGGCCGTGGTGCGCTCGACCAGGTCATCGAGCACTGCCGCAACTGGCCGGCCGTCTGGCGTGACAATGCCGTAACGTTCACCGACGGCGATCCAATGTCGACGCAAGATGTCGCGCATCTTGTAGTGAGTGTTTGCAGAGCGCACCGCCATCGCCATCTTGGCCATGAAGGGAGACACCTGGTGTGATCCGGTGCCGAGCACCGGATACGCCGACAGCACGTCATGCAGCGGCGTCATCGCGAAAGTACTCTTTGCTCTCAGGAAAATACTGAAGTTCTTCGCATGACCGTCTGTAGCGCAGAGCATCCAGAATACGACCTGCGACTGGAAAAAAACCAGGCGGTCCGCAGTCCGATTGGAGGAGCCTTGCAGAAGTTTCATGATGTCTTCGACTCCGGGGCCGCCATGGCTCTCATATTTCAGCCCCGACGGGGTGCCCGTGGCCTGGCACATGTCTTCCTGCGGCAACCTCCGCAGATGGTCGGCTGATTCTCCCCACCACCGGCAGTCGAACCGCTCAACTGCCAGAGCCTTCGTCTCCTCGAAACGCACCGGCGTACACTTGGCCACCGGCAGCCCGTAAGCGTCGAGTATCAAAGAACACAGCCATTCGTTCTCCACCGAGGAGCTCATGTCGGCGCGCATAGCGCCGACCAGGCCGAGGGGCAGCTTCAAGATATGGGAAGTAGGCGTCGAGCCTAACGGTCTCTGCCATTTGCCCTGGTAAAAAAGCAGCGCCGTTTTTTCCTGTGCACCGGCGATGGAAATGCGGAACGCATCGTTGTCATCATCGCTCGCGCCCAGTACATTTTGCGGTGTGACGGTCGCCTGCAGAATACGTGCGACCTCACCTTCATCCAGCGCGGTGGCCTGTAGCGGGCCCGGACCGGCGGGTACTATCCCGGCCGGCATGCGCTGTAATGCGCCGACGCAGTCACGGCCAATCTCGGCGAGCAGGTCGAAGGCGCCGGTCGATGCGGTGTGGTATCGGCGCGCCACCCGCTCACGAATCTCTTTGCTGTCTGGCAGCAGATTTTCGAACCAGGCCTCTACGGCTGGTCCGGAATAAGGCCGGTTTCCCGGCCTGAATGGCAGAGATCGGGAGAGCGGCCGGCCAGCGTGGTGCTGGACCCATTCATCTGCGTACTGCAAGGTTTCGCCATGTGACGTCCACGTGCCTAAGAAGAACCCGTTCATCCACAGGCCAAGTGACTGCGAGTGAGATTTGCGGCCCATTGGTCACCAGGGCAGAGTGTTGCTGCCGGCGTCAGAAGGCGCAGCATTCCCGGGGCGCCTGAGCACCAACTCCACGCCCAGCACACTCAACAGGGCTAGTACACGCTCGGCACTGGCGCTGCTGGCGTTCAGTTCCAGATAAGACAGTTTCTGTTGTGTCAGTCCCATGCGGGAAGCGACCTCGGTTTGCGACAAGCCCGATTCCTTGCGAAATGCCTGTAGCACGCCAGGCAATTGGTCGGCAGTGCGAATAGGAAATTCTGTACTCATACTTATATTCCTTGGTAATCTCAATTTACCAAAATATATTGGTAAATTGAGATTGCCGACATAATCCGGTAAAGTCAAACTACCAAGAAATTCAAGTACCAAGAACACCCGATCCGGTTGCCGATTTCATCGTCACGTCATATAAAAATCCTAAGCTTGCCAGCTCACAAATGATCGGAGCAAGCATGACTTCATCGATTTCGCGTCGCAGTTTTCTGGCCCAGGGTGGGGCATTGGTCGGCAGTTCGGCATTGGGCGGCTCGCTGCTGCTGGCCGGGTGCGGCGGCAGCAGCAACAGTCAGGCCGCCATCGGGGTCAGTGACAAGGAGCGGCCCAAGATGCCGTCGGGAATACAATTCGGCGATATTACCGATAACCGGGCGATCATCTGGAGCCGCAGCGACCGCAACGCGCAGATGATCGTCGAATACGATACCAGCGAGCGTTTCAACAACGCCAGCCGCATTGTCGGTCCCGTTGCCAGCGACGCCACCGATTTCACCACCCGTGTCGATTTGAGCGGCTTGCCCACCGGCCAATCGGTATTCGTGCGGGTGCGCTACGTAGATCCCAATAATTCGAGAATCGAAAGCGAAACCATCGCGGGACAATTTCGGACCACGCCGGCTGCCGATGCAACCCGCGCCGTGCGCTTTCACTGGAGCGGCGACCAGTGCGGCCAGGGCTGGGGTATCAATACCGATTTTGGCGGCATGAAAATTTATGAAGCGATGCGCTTGCGCGACCCGGACTTTTTCATCCACAACGGCGACACGATTTATGCCGACGGCCCGATCCTGGCCCAGGCCACGGCGGAAAACGGCCAGGTGTGGCGCAACCTGGTCACGGAAGAGGTGAGCAAGGTCGCGGAAACGCTCAAGGAATTCCGTGGCCGCCATGCCTACAATATGCTCGATGCGAACTTTCGCAAGTTTGCCGCCCAGGTGCCGCAGGTCTGGCAATGGGACGATCACGAGGTGACCAATAACTACAGCGCGTCCAAGGATTTGTCGGCCGATGCGCGCTACACCGAAAAAAGCATCGCCACCCTCACCACCCGTGGCCGGCGCGCCTTCCTCGAATATGCGCCCATGCGCTATTACAAGCAAAGCGAACCACAGCGCATTTATCGCACCATCTCGCACGGTCCGCTGCTGGACGTGTTCGTGGTGGACATGCGCAGCTACCGGGGGCCGAACAGCACCAACCTGCAAACCGCGGAAGACGCCAGCTCGGCCTTCATGGGGCGCGACCAGGTGGAGTGGCTGATCGCCGCGCTGAAAGCCTCGACCGCGACCTGGAAAGTCATCTCGGCCGACATGCCCATCGGCCTGAACGTCGGCGACGGCAAGAACGCCCAGGGCGAAGCGCTCTGGGAAGCGCTGGCCAACGGCAACGACGGCGTGCCGCTCGGGCGCGAACTGGAAATGGCCCGCCTGCTCAGCAGTATCAAGGCAGTGCCGAACGTGGTCTGGATCACCACCGACGTCCACTACTGCGCCGCCCACTACTACGATCCGGCCCAGGCCCGGTACACCAACTTTTCGCCGTTCTGGGAATTCGTCGCCGGCCCGATGAATGCCGGCGCCTTCGGTCCGGGCGTGCTCGACAAAACCTTCGGGCCCACCGCAGTATTTTCAAAAGCGCCGCTGATCCAGAACTCGTCGCCGTTTGCCGGCTACCAGTTCTTCGGTGAGGTCAATATCGACCCACGCACCAAGGCGATGAAGGTCGAGCTGTTCAACCTCGACGGCGTTTCGCAATTTGCCCAGACGCTGCCGGCGGTGGGTGTGTAAAGCGTCGGCCGTCTGCTAAGGCTCGGCGGCTTCGCCCAGCGCAGCCTGGGCATGGGCAGACGCTGAAATAGCCGCTGGAAAGCCTGCATAAAATGCCAGGTGCGTGATGGCAGCGGCCAGTTCCTTGCGCGTGACACCATGCTCGATGGCGCGGTGCAGGTGGGCGGGCAGTTCGTCCATGTGGTTGAGTGCAACCAGGCAGGCGATGGTGATCAGGCTGCGATCGCGCGGCGCCAGGTCGGGGTCGGCCCAGACTTGCGAAAACAGCGGCTGCTCGACCAGGTCCGCCAGCTTGGGCGTGAAAGGCCGGGCAGCGGCGCGGGGGCTGGTGAAATCGATGGCTGGCATGGATTGCTCCTGGAAGTCTGAAACGCGGCCGCAGCACGGCTGCAACCGCCAAGCTGAAGTGTTATCGGTCAGGCCGCGCGCGCTGCACGGGCGATGCTCTCGGCAAACAGCGGGGTTTCGCGGCGGTTATGGTCGCCCGACGACTCCTGGCGGTCGGCGCACGCTTTTTCCCACGAAATGCCGTGCTCCCTGATAAAGGCCAGGAATTCCTCGGTCGGGTGCGACACCACGCCGTTGGTGTACTCGCAGCGGTGGTCGTCGATCTTCTTCACGCTCAAATCCCAGATCACCTGCACCTTGGTGCGGCCGTTGGGCGTGAATACGTCCGAGGTGGACACCATGCGGCAGTGCGATGCTTCGGTGATCTCGCCCACGTAGTGCTGCACTACCAGGCCGGTGCCGATCATCTCGACGTTGATCGACATGCGGCGGCCGTCGTCGGTAAAGGTGGCGCCGGCGGCGATGTGGTCGGGCGGGGCGCAGCGCTGGTATTCGGCGTCGGGCAGCGTGAACAGCCACTTGGCGATATCGACTTTCTCGAACGGCACGTCGATGATGTGGCTGAATGCGGATTGCGACAGAATCAGGTCGGAACGGATGGTGGTCATGGCAAAACTCCTAAAGTCAGTGAGGCTCGCGGCAGCTGGAAATGTGCTGCAAGCGTGTAGTGAGAATAGCGAGATCGCCGCGTGGCGAAAACTGTCCAGCAGAGTCGGTTCGGGGCCAACTTTTGGCAAAACCAGCGCACTTGTTCCTGCGCACGATTGAGTCCCTGCATTTATGCAAGTAAATGAAATGTATTCCATAATACAATCAATATGAAACTTGGTTCATACAACCCAACTTTGACCATCATGAAAATACCGTTTGCAATGATCAAACTGGCCGCCGTTGCAGCCGCACTGGTGGCAGCATCGACCGCACAGGCGACCACCAACAGCTCCGCTCCGCAGGACTGGCGGCTGGTGCCGGGGCAGTCGTTCAATGGCGTGGCCGGTGCGATGGACGGCGTCGGCCGGCTGAGCATTACCACGTCCGGCGGCGTGTCCCTGTGCTCCGGCTCGCTCCTGTCGGGCGGCCAGTACATGGTCACGTCAGCGCATTGCGTGACCGATCTGAAGTCGGTCAACGTGTCGTTTGGCTGGGCTGGCGGCAGCGTCAGCGAGACCCGCAAGGTGTTGCCCTCTGGCGTGTATGTGCATCCCAAGTGGACCGGCGACAACGTCGATAGCGGCGCCGATATCGCACTCATCAAGCTCGATCATGCCGTCACCGACATCAAGGGCTACAACCTGAGCACGAGCAACGATGTGGGCAAGGAGTTCCTGCTGGCCGGCTATGGCCGCTCCGGCCTGGGCGGCAGCACGACCCAGCCCGATTCGGGTGACCGCTTGTGGGGCCACTACGGCTACAACACTTACGACGTGGACAGCAAAACCTTCAACCAGGTCAGCGACAAGGCGGTACCCGGTTTTGGCTACGATGCGGCCTTCTACGCGCCAGGCGTGACCTATCGCAGCGATTACGATGACGGTACCGCCGCCCACAATACCCTGGGCCGCATCGCCGACGCTACCGGCCACGCCTGGACCAGCGGCACCGGGCTGGGCGCGCGCGAAGCGATGGGCACGGACGGCGATTCCGGCGGTGGCGAGTTCGTCTGGAGTGGCAAGGAGTGGCTGCTGTCGGGAGTGCACGAGTGGAACTTGCCGGGGGATTTTTCTTGCGTCGATTACAAGCTGACCGGCTGCGATGCGCGCCCCACCAACGACTTCAGCTACGGCGATCTGTCCGGCTCCACCGCGACGTTTTCGCACGTCGCCTGGATCCGCTCCATCACGGCCGTGCCGGAGGCCGATACCTCGGCGCTGATGTTTGCCGGTCTGGCGCTGATGGGCACGATCGCGCGCCGTCGTCGTCAGGCTGCCTGACCGGGCGCGCGCCGCGTGGACAGGATGAACCGCTCCAGGTCGCGGCTGGCATGTTCGATATGCCGCTTGAGCAGGCTTGCTGCGCCGCGCACGTCGCCGGCGCGGCACAGCCCGACCAGTTCTTCGTGCTCCTGCTGGGCCTGGCGAATGCTGTCGGCGCTCAGCGACAATTGCATGCGCGTATAACGGTCGGTTTGCTGCAGCAGGGTGGCAACGATGGCGGCCGTCCTCGGCTGGTCGGCGCGTGACAGCAGCACGTCGTGCAAACGCGTGTTGAGTTCGCCCCAGCGGGTGGTGTGCTGGGCCAGCAATTCCACCTTGTAGTCGGCCAGGATGGCGTCGAGCCGGGCGTAGTCGTCCGGCGTGAGCTTCGGCGCCGACTTCTTCAACAGCAGGGGTTCCAGCACGCTGCGCAGCATGAACAGCTCGCTGATCTCGTCGATCGACAAGCCCGCCACCACCGCGCCCTTGTGGGCGACGATCCTGACCAGCCCTTCGCCCTCGAGCTGCACCAGCGCCTCGCGCAGCGGGATCCGGCTGATGCCGAACTCGGCGGCAAGCGCATCCTGGCGCAAGGAACAACCTTCGGCCAGCTCGCCCGACATGATCTTGCGGCGCAGCGCGTCGGCCGCCTGGTCGGCAACGGTGGTCACCGCCAGGCTTGTTTGTTTCACGCAGCCACTTCCCGGCTCCAGTCGGCGTACCAGTCGCGGAACAGCGTGTACTGGGTTTCGGCGTAGCGGCGCTGGCTGGCGCTCAGGGCGTCGGTCTCGTTGAAGTGCAGCGTGTACTCGGTGTCGCCGTTGAGCACCATCAGGTACTTGTAGAACAGCACCAGGTCGGTGCCCTCGTCGAACGACGACAGCACCAGCAGCGCCGCTTCCAGTTCGCGGGCCTGGCGGCGCGCTACGGCGTTGCCGGCGGCGGCCTGGCGCGACAGGTCCACCAGTTGCAGCACTTCGCGCGGCAGCGCATTGCCGATGCCGGTAATGGCGCCGGTGGCGCCGCAGTTGACGAAGCCGTGCACCACCTGGGTGTCCACGCCCACCATCAGGGTGACGTTATCGTCCTGGCTGGTGATGTGTTCGGCCGCATAACGCAGGTCGGCGGCGCCGCCGAATTCCTTGAAACCGATCAGGTTGGGATGCTGGGCGCGCAGTTCGAAGAACAGGTCGGCGCGGGTGGCAAAGCCATAGTACGGGCTGTTGTAGATCACGGCCGGCAGCGCCGGTGCGGCCTGCAAAATGGCCGAGAAGTGGGCCTTTTGCGCCGCCGGCGACGAGCCGCGCGACAGCAGGCGCGGAATCACCATCAGGCCTTGCGCGCCCACGTTGGCGGCGTGCGCGGCATGCGACACCGCCTCTTTCGAATTGACCGCGCCGGTACCGACGATGGTCGGCACCCCGGCCGCCACCAGGCGCGCCACGCCTTGCTGGCGTTGCGCTTCGGTCAGCAGCGGCCAGTCGCCCATCGAACCGCAATACACCACGGCGCTCATGCCGGCATCGACCAGCTCGCGGCCCTTGCGCACCAGGGCGTCGAAGTCTGGCGTGCGGTCGGCGTTGCAAGGGGTCATCAGGGCCGGGATGGTGCCGGTGAAAATATTGTCGCTCATGGGGTTTCCTTCAGTTCAAGAGGGGAGGAGGGCATGGGCGACAGCATACTGCGGTTTTGGATATTTTATACAATCTGACCTGGGGTTATGCCGATTTCGTCGTGGAAGGTGCGCAGTTCCAGCGCGCCTGTTGCGCGCAGCATGGCGATGCCGGCAGCGATGCGCGCAGGGGCGCCGGCCACAATCGCCGCCACCGGCTCGCCCAGCATGGCGCGCAGCAGCAACGGCGCCAGCACCGTGTCGATGAACTGGTCGGCAGCATTCATCGCCATCGCCATGGCCGCAGCACCAGGCTCGTGCAGCGCGATCACCCGCGCGACGCGCCGCACGCCCGACTGCCAGAACAGCTTGTCCGCGCGGGCGCCGTCACCGAGCCGGGGCAGCTCGGTTACCAGCAGGCGCAGCAGCGCCAGCGCGTCGGGCGCCAGCGCATCCTCGACGACCTGCATGCCGACCGCAGCGAGCCGCTCATCGAGGCTGCGGTCTTCGGCAACCGTGTCTTGCGCCGGCGACCCCGTCAGCAGGCGATCGATCACTGCCGAAAACAGCGCCGCCTTGTTGGCGTAGCGGGCATAAATGCTGGCCTTGCCCGCGCCGGCGTCGAGCGCGACCTGGTCGCAACTGGTGCCGTCATAGCCGCGCTCGAGGAACAGCCGGGTGGCTGCCGCCAGCAGGCGCGCTTCCACGTCGCCTGCGCTATCGGCCGGCGGCCTGCCGCGCCGCCTGGGCATTTGTCCTGCTTCCACCATACCGCTTCTTTCCCATTTCAATCGAATCCGCTTTACAAATGACGTCTTGATGATTAATCTAGACTAGTCAGTTCATTTAAATCATCCGGTGTACGCCGGTCCGTAACATAGCATGCCCGGGAGGCATTTTGTCCGATACCACCATCCATCCATTTCACCTGGCCATCCCCGATGCCGCCCTGGCCGACCTGCAGGCGCGGCTTGCCCTCACGCGCTGGCCAGATGCCGAGACTGTGGCCGACGCCAGCCAGGGGCCGCAACTGGCCAAGCTGCGCGCCCTGGTCGCACGCTGGCAGGACGGCTACGACTGGCGCCGGTGCGAGGCGCTGCTCAACAGTTTCAACCAGCACCACACCGAGATCGACGGCGTGGACATCCACTTCCTGCACGTGCGTTCGCCCGAGGCTGGCGCCATGCCGCTGCTGCTCACGCACGGCTGGCCCGGTTCGGTACTGGAATTTCGCGACATGATCGGCCCGCTCACCGACCCGGTGGCCCACGGCGGCCAGGCAAGCGATGCGTTTCACCTGGTGATTCCATCGCTGCCCGGCTTCGGCTTTTCCGGCCAGCCCGCGGAGGCCGGCTGGAACGTCAACCGCATTGCCGACGCCTGGATCGCACTGATGGCCCGCCTGGGCTACGACCGGTATGCGGCGCAGGGCGGCGACTGGGGCGGCGCGGTGACGACCACCATCGGCTACAAGGCGCCGCCGGGCCTGGCCGGCATCCACCTGAACATGCTGATGTTCCAGCCCACCGACCAGGAACGGGCCGAGGCCACACCGCACGAGCAGGCCATGCTCGACGATGCGCAGCGCTACGACCAGCAGTTTTCCGGTTACTTCAAGGTGCAGGCCACGCGGCCGCAATCGGTGGGTTTTGCGCTGGCCGATTCGCCGGTGGGACTGGCAGCGTGGATTTACGCCTTGTTCCAGGATGTGTCCGACAATGACGGCGACGTGGAGAGCGTGTTCGCGCTCGACGCCATCATCGACAACATCATGCTCTACTGGCTGCCCAATACCGGCGCCAGTTCCGCGCGGCTGTACTGGGAAACCATGCAGGCCATGCGCCACGGCGGCATGCCGGCGGCGCCGATGACCACGCCGGCCGGCATCAGCATGTTCCCCGGGGAGCAGGTGCGCGTGTCGCAGCGCTGGGCGCAGCGGCGCTTTGCCAATCTCGTGCATTTCAATGAACTCGACCGTGGTGGGCACTTCGCGGACATGGAGCAGCCGGCGCTGCTGGTCGAGGAGGTGCGGACCACGTTCCGCACGGTGCGGTAGCCGTCAGCGAGCGGTGGGCGGGCTGTCATCGGCCTGCGCTATCAGATCGATGAATGCCCGCAACGTGGCCGGCATCAACCGGCTCGGGAAATACAGTCGCGGCCCGTCGAACTGCTGCCACCAGTCCGGCAGCACCGGCACCAGTTCGCCGCTGGCGAAATGCGGTGCGAGCCAGTTGCCGAAGGTGCAGATCATGCCGTGGCCGGCGCACGCCAGGCTGATCGCCGCCGGCGCCGCTTCCACGCCGATGGTCAGCCGGCTCGGTGGATCGATGGTCACGCGTTCGCCGGCGTGCTCGAATTCCCACGCGGTGAGGGCGCCGCTGGAAAAGCGCATGCGGATGCAATCGTGGTCCAGCAAGTCGCGCGGATGGGCCGGGTGGCCGCGCCGCGCCAGGTAGGCCGGCGCGGCGGCCAGCGCCAGCTGCTGGTAACGGGGGCCAATCGGCACGGCGATCATGTCCTGGGCCAGGCGTTCGCCGTAGCGGATGCCGGCCGTGCAGCCATCGGCAATGGCGTCGACAAACCGGTCGTCCACCACCACTTCAACCTGGACGGCAGGGTAGGCCGCAAGAAACCGGTCGATCAATGGCGGCAGGATATCGACCATCACGGCGCCGGCCACGTTCAGTTTCAGCAAACCCTGGACTTCGCGCCCGGCATCGACCACGTCGTGCAGGGCGGCGCGGGTTGCGGCAAACAGGGGCGTGAGGCGCGCTGCGAGCGCCTGCCCGGCCTCGGTCGGCACCACGCTGCGCGTATTGCGGGTGAGCAGCGGCACGCCCAGCATGGTTTCGATGCGGGCAATGGTGTCGCTCACGTTCGACGGCGACATGCCCAGCCGCGTGGCGGCAGCCCGAAACCCGCCCGCCTTGCAGACGGCCAGGAACACGGCCAGGTCATCGAGTGACGGTTCACGATTGTTCTTCATGCGCGACAGTCTACGCGAACCTGGCAGCAAGTTAAGCTGGCACGGCCGCCGGCATTGCGCGCCGCTCCATCAGCACCGACACCCCCAGCACCACAATCCCGCCCAGCGCCAGCATCGCCCCCACCAGCCCGGTCGATTGCAGGCCCAGGCCATGGGCGATCGCCATGCCGCCGAACCAGGCGCCAGCCGCGTTGGCGCAGTTGAAGGCCGAGTGGTTCAGTGCTGCGGTGACGGTCTGGGCGTCGCCAGCCACGTCCATCAGGCGGGTTTGCACCGCTGGCGCCACGGCGATGCCGCAGCCGATCAGGAACAGGTTGATTGCCACGGCCCAGGCGTTGGCGCTGGTGTAGTAAAAGGCGGTGAGCGCCACCACGTTCCACACCAGCGCACCGAAAATGGTCCACAGGCGCGAGCGGTCGGCCAGCCAGCCGCCCACCAGGTTACCGAGTGTCATGCCGACGCCGATCAGGGCCAGCAGCACCGCCACCATGTTGGGCGATACCCTGGTAATTTCCAGCAGCGTTGGCGTGACGTACGTGTACACCGCGAACAGGCCGCCAAAGCCCACCGACACCATCAGCAACGTCACCCACACCTGGGCGCGGCGAAACACGCCGAGCTCGCGGCGCACGCTGGCGTCGCCGGCGGCGATGAAGGGCACGTAGCGGCGCACCATCAGCGCAGTGACCACGCCCAGCACGCCGACGACCAGGAACGCCGAGCGCCAGCCGAAGGCCTGGCTCAGCCAGGTGGCCAGCGGCACGCCGAAGATGTTGGCAATGGTCAGACCCAGCAGCACACGCGAGACGGCCTGGCCGCGTTTTTCCGGCACCGCCATGGCGGCTGCTACCAGCGCGGCCACGCCGAAATAGGCGCCGTGCGGAATGCCGGCCACGAAGCGCGCCAGCAGCAGCGAGCCGTAGGCCGGTGCGGCGGCGCTAAGCAGGTTGCCGGCCGCGTACAGCGCCATCAGCATCACCAGCATGGCTTTTTTCGGCATGCGCGCCAGGAAGATGGCGATCAGCGGTGCGCCGAATACCACGCCCAGCGCGTAAGCGCTGATCATGTGGCCCATGTGCGGCAGGTCGGTGTGCAGGTCGGCAGCGACGATCGGCAAGATGCTCATCGAGGCGAATTCGCCGGTGCCAATGGCCAGGCCGCCGATGGCCAGGGCGAAGTTGGCCATGCCGGCGCCATGCGGCGCGGCAATCGGAACCGGGGGGAGGGAGGTGCTGGAAACAGGGTCGGAATGCATCGGGAGTGGCTCGAAAATCAGTGGCAAAAAGGGTCCACCTTAGCATGTCTGGCCAACTTTCGTTGGTCACGGCCCGGACTGCGTAGTGCTACTTAGATGCTGAGAGCAAAAAAAACGGCAGGCGTTATGCACGCCTGCCGTTGATCGATGTGAAACTGGTATTGCTTAGAACTTGTAGCGCAGACCGATCGAAACCATGTTGGCTTTCAGGTTGTCATCGCTGTCTTCGAACTTGGCGATCTTGCCGAAGTATTCGTACTCAGCTACAACGCTGAAGTTGGCGTTGATCGCGTATGCAGCGCCAACCGACAGGTAAGCGGAGGTACGGTTGGCTTTGTCGTTGACGTTGAAGCCACCGGCCGAAGCGTTGGCTTTCACGTCGGAACGGACGGCACCGGCTTTACCGATCAGCGAGAACTGCGCGTCCAGCGGCACGGTGCCGGTGGCAGCGAAATACACGGCGGTTGGCTCGAACGAAGCGCGTGCGCCGAAGCCCGAGCGTTCCAGCTTGCCCATATCGACGTAGCCGCCTTCGAGGCCGAAGTTCTGGTTGAAGTTGTAGCCTCCGAACAGCTTGAAGCCGGTGTCGTGGTCTTTGGTCGAACCGATCGACAGTTTTTGTTCTGCACGGCCGACGCTGCCGCCGACGTAAGCGCCTTGCGATTGAGCGGCGGCGGTGCCGGCCAGTGCTGCCAGCATGGCGAACAAGATGGTATTTTTCATATTTACTCTCAAAAGTGGGTCAAATCACGAAGTGGTTTAGTTGGTATTTCGTGAACGCAACATTATATATATAAATCAATGCTTGCGCCGGAATTGCTTCAATCTGGTGCGCAATCGTGCGCGTTCCTGGTGCGCTCGGCATGCCCGGTCATGTTTCTGATAACATTTCTATCGAGTAAATTATTGAAAGGTAGTGATGCATTCCTTCATCAAAAGTGCAGTGACCGCCGTGGCGCTCACCATCCTGGGCGCCATGCCCGCGCAGGCCCAGGAACGCCCGCTGTGTGTCGAGCAGGCTTGCCTGGGCATGACCCTTGCCGAGGCCGCATCGCTCAAGCTGGCGCCGGCCGGCATGCTGGCCTTCAAACTCGATGATCAGCATGGGCAAAGTTATGGCCTCGACGGCGCCGGTCAGCGCGTCAGGTTGGCCGACCAGGGCGATATGGATGGCGACGTGATCCGGCAGTTCACGGCACGGGTAAACACCATCTGCCGCTTCGAGAGCGCCGGCGCGCGCCTCAAGGTGGGCGACGACCAGCACGTGCTGGTGTTCAATCCGGTGATGCGCAACGGCAAGGGCCAGCTGGTGCTGACCGAAATCGCGCGCATGCTGCCCAAGAAAATGACCAGCGAGCAGGTACAGCAAGCGGTGGCACAGGCGCAAAAGCAGTATGGCGGCGCCTACACTGCGCAATGGACCAAGACGGTTACCCGGCCCAACGTGGCCTTGTACGACGAAATGATCATGGCCCGCTCCATCGTGCTGCGCATTCCCACCGAGAACGTGGCGGACGCCCTGATGGCGCAACCGGGCTGCGCCGGAAAATAAGGCCGCAGGTGGGCATCGTCCGTGCGTCTGTGCGTGTGTGTTGCCACAGACGCCGGGCGATAATTTCTGCATGATGGCAACGTCAGCCAACCAGCCAGCAGGATACCACCATGGATTTTCCCACCCGTCATCTGAAGCAACCATTGCCCTACGATCCCTCCTACGAAGTACTGGAGGAGGACGAGGCCGAAACCATCGCCGGCTTGCAGGAGCAGATGCGCGATATTGCCGGCACCGTCCACCAGGACAGCGGCCACGCGCCGCGCGGCGTGCACGCCAAGAGCCACGGCTTGCTGCGCGGCACCCTGCGCGTGCTCGACAACCTGCCACCCGATTACTCGCAAGGACTGTTTGCCGCCAGCGGCGACTACCCGGTCGTGATGCGCCTGTCCACCACGCCGGGCGACCTGCTCGACGATAAGGTATCGACCCCGCGCGGCATGGCCATCAAGGTGATCGGCGTGCCCGGCGAGCGCCTGGCCGACGGCCAGGGCGACGTCACCCAGGATTTCATCATGGTCAACGGCCCGACCTTCCAGGCGCCCACGGCCAAGAAGTTTCTCGGCAGCGTCAAGCTGCTCGCCGCCACCACCGACAAGGCGCCCGGTTTGAAAAAAGCCTTGTCGGCCGCTTTGCAGGGCGCCGAAAAAGTGATCGAAGCGGTGGGCGGCGAGAGCGCCACCCTGGTCAGCCTGGGCGGCCATCCGCAAACCCACATCCTGGGAGAAACCTTCTTCAGCCAGGTGCCTATCCTGTTCGGCCGCTACATGGCCAAGCTGCAACTGGTGCCGGTCTCGCCCGAACTGGCCATGCTCAAGGACCAGACGGTCGATCTTGACCACAAGCCCAACGGTTTGCGCGGTGCGGTGGTCGATTTCATGACCGAGCACGCGGCCGAGTGGGAATTGCGGGTGCAGCTGTGCACCGACCTCGACGAGACGCCGATCGAAGACCCGACCGTGGAATGGACCACGCCGTGGGTGGCGGTGGCGCGCATCGCAGCCCCGGCCCAGGCCGGCTGGACGCACGGCCTGTCGGTGCTGGTGGATGACGGCATGCAGTTCAGCCCGTGGCATTGCATCGCCGCGCATCGCCCGCTCGGTTCCATCATGCGCGTGCGCCGCGCCGTGTACGCAGCCTCGGCCCGCTTCCGCGCCGAACGCAACGGCACGCCGTTAGCCGAACCGCACAACCTCGACCACTGGCAAGAACACTAATACTTGTAATTCATCCCCACTACGAAAGTCCGGCCCGAATGCACATACAGCAGCGTGTCGTTGCGCTGGCTGTCGCGGCCGTAGCGCAGCGGCGTGTCGTTGAGGTTCTGGCCCTCGAAGCTCAGGCGCAGTTGCGGCGTGAGGTTGTACGACATGCTGAAGTCCACGTTGGTCGAACCATCGACGGTGGTGAAATCGTGGCCCTGCACGTCGCCGAGCACGTTGAGCAGGTAGGCCGAACGGTGCGCAGCGGACACCCTGGCGCTGAACTTCTTGTCCTCGTAGAACAAGGTCAGGTTGTGCGCTTTTGGCGACAGCCCGGTGAAGTTGGCGCGCTTGGTCAGCTGCTCGTTGGCTGGCGTGTTCGGATTGTCCACCCGCGTGATGTAGGTAATCTTCGAATCGACGTAGGTGTAGTTCGCCAGCAGGCCGAAGTTGCTCCAGATGCCGGGCAGGAAGCTGAACGGCGCCTGCAGGTTGAACTCGTAGCCGGTCAGCGGACCGCCCGGGGTGTTCACTTGCCGGTTCACCACCACCGTCGTGTTGGGCAAAGTGGCGCAGGCCGGCGTGCCGCCGGTGATGCTGCAGCCGCCGCCGAGCAGGACCGATTCCGGCAGGCCAAGGCTCGAGAACACGGCGCGGTCCGACACGCCCTGGATGAAGGTGCCGATCTTCTTGTGGAAGGCGCCCACCGAGACCATGGCGTTCTTGTCGTAGTACCACTCGGCCTGCAGGTCGAAGGTCTTGGCGCGGATCGGCGACAGGTTGGGGTTGCCGATGGTGACGGTCTGCACCTGCGTGTTAAGCGTGCTCGACGGCGCCAGGTCGGTGTACTCGGGCCGCGCCAGGGTTTTGCCGGCCGAGAAGCGCAGCATCACGTCCTTGTGCAGGGTGGCCGAGACGTTCAGCGCCGGCAGGTAGTCGTTGTAGCGGTTGCGCCCGCGCACCCGTTCCAGCGCGCCATTGGCGTTGACCAGCGCGAACGAGTTCATCTCGGTGCGCGCGTGGCGTATACCGACGTTGCCGCGCAGCGGGATGTTGAACAGGTCGTAATTAAAATCGGCCATCAGGAAGGCGGCATCGATCTTTTCCTCGACACCGCGGTTGGCCTGGTTCAGGTAGTTGTACTCGGAACCGGGAACGGCAGCGCAATGGCACTCGATGTTGTACACGGACAGAAACTTGTCCAGGTCCACCGCCGCCCACGAGCCCGGTACCCCGGAACCGCCGAGGCCCTTGCCGAAGCCGCTGATCTGGCGCGAGATGGCATCCATGGTTACGCCGGCCGGCAGGGTGAGGCCGTTGCCGCCGGAGCCGATTTCCACGTTGGTCCAGCTGTTGTTGCGGCGCGAGAGGCCGGTGCGCAGGGTCAGGTTGTCGCTGGCCTCGTACGCGGCGGTGACCTGGTTGGTTTTCAGCGTATTGCGGGTGTGCAGGTAGCGGCCCACGAACTGGCCGTGGAAGGTGCCGTCCGCTTCCTGCGGCGCGAACGAGAAGTTGTTCGGGTTGGTCACGTCGATGCCGAAGTTAATCGACGGCACGTTGCGGTTGTTGCGGAAGTCGAAAGAATAGCCGTTGGCATTGGGCGAATCGAACTGCACCGTGGTGCGTTGCGGCTCGTCCAGGTCCGAGCGTGAGCGCCCGCTCAAAAAATCGAGTTTGAGGCGGTCGGTCACGTCGTGGCGACCCGACAGCACGTATTGCTTGAACGTGGTCGAGTACACGTCGAGCAGGCCCTCGGTGCGGATGTCGACCGCGTTGAAGCGGCCGTAGTCCCAGCTGCCGTTGTCGTTGAAGTGGGCATCGACGATCGAGGTCTGCGGCTTGCCGTTGGACTGGCCCATGCTGCGCCCGAACGAAATCGCCGAGATGTAGTTGTCGTAGCGCTTGTTGTTGAACTTGCCGCCCATGAGGTCGAGGTTCAACTCGGTGGCGCTGCTCGGGCGCCATTGCAGCGCGCCGGTCAGGCCGGTGCGCTCGTACTCGGTGAGCGAACGGCGAAAGCGCGGAATGCGCGGTGCGAACGCGCCGGAGCCGGGCAGCGGATTGGCCACCGTGCCGCCATAGTTATCGGTGCGGCCCATGACGTCGTTGTAGGCGGTGGGGTTGGACGTGCGCGGCACGCCGAAGCCGCAGCTGGCGGCGGTCACGCCCTTGACTGTATTGTTGGCCGGATTCTGCACGCCCGCACCCAGCGGCGAGCAGAAACCGCCGTCGTTGCTGGCGCTGAGCAGTTCCACTGCTTCGTAGCCTTCTTCCTGTGCGGTGCGCTTGGAGTAGGCGCCCGAGATCAGCGCGCCGAACTGGCCGTACGATGTCTTCCAGCGGTCCGAGTACAGGGCAGTGACGCGCGGGTCGCGGGTCTTGGAGACCGAGTTGTGCATGCCCTGGGCGCCGATGCTGAAGGTGCGGCCCTTGAAGTCGAACGGCCGGCCGGTGCGCAGGTCGACGGTGGCGCCGAGCGAGCCTTCCTCCACGGCCGCCTCCGACGTCTTGCGCACTTCCAGGCTGTTGAACAGTTCCGAGGCGAACACCGAGAAGTCGAAGCCGCGGCCGCGATTGGTGCTGCCGTTGATGTCGGAGGCGCCGGTGGCGGTCACGCCCTCGATGCCGTTGATGCGCACCCGGGTAAAACCGGCGTTCAGGCCGCGCACGGTAATCTGCTTGCCTTCGCCGCCGTCGCCGCGCGTGAGCGAGACGCCGGGCACCCGTTGCAGCGATTCGGCCAGGTTGGCGTCGGGGAACTTGGCGATGTCTTCGGCCTTGATCACGTCGACGATGCCGTCGCTGGCGCGCTTGGTGTTGAGAGCGCTGTTCAGGCTGGCGCGAAAGCCGCTCACGACCACGACCTGTTCTTCGGCGCTGTTGGCCTCGGTGGTAGTGGTGGCGGGCGCGGTGGTTTCCTGTGCCTGGGCGCCGATGGCGGCCAGCACGCCGATGACGGCCAGCACGGACGGCTTGAGCGGACTGCGATGGTTGCGGTTCTGCATGCTTATCCTCTTATAGTATGTTTCGTCTCCCCCTTGCGGGTGAACCGATCATATCGAGGCATCCGGACCCGCAACCGCAGCTGCGGGAAACAGTCACGCAGTTGATTTTATTGATACTGCTTTTGGCATGACCGCATCCATGGATGGGCTCGCTCGTTGCGCGCTCACGACAGTTGCGCAGCCGGGCCGGTTCGGGCACCAGTCGGCATGCCACAAAAGCAATGAAAAATCATGCAGCTGAACAGCTGATTCTCCACGGATAACGACCCGCCTATCGTGCGCCGCGCCAGTACCCAATTGCTACACTTCTGCTTTCCTCAGATAAATAGATCATGACGGCCTTACCCGTTTCCTCCCTGCCGGCAGTACCCTCGCACCGCTTCATCGGCGCCGGTACGCCGATGCGCGACCTGGTGCGCGCCTACCCGTGGCACACCACGGCGCTCGGCGCCATCGACAGCTGGCCGGCGTCGCTGCGCACCTGCGTGGGCGTGGTGCTGCACGCGGCGCAGCCGATGTTTTTGTACTGGGGCGAGGAACTGGTGCAGGTGTATAACGACGCCTTCGTGCCGTGCTTTGGCGCCGACAAGCATCCGGCCGCGCTGGGCCAGAGCGGTCCCGCGTGCTGGGCCGAAGCCTGGCCCACGGTCGGCCCGCAAATCGAGCACGTGCGGCGCGGCGGCGAGCCGCAGCTCTATGCCAACCAGCTGGTGCCCATCGTGCGCAACGGCCGCCTGGAAGACGTGTACTGGAATTACAGCTACACCCCGGTGTTCGACGACCGCGACCGCGTGGGCGGCGTGCTGGTGGTGTGCACCGAAACCACTACCCAGGTGCTGGCTGAACGCCGCCGCCATGCGCTCGACCTGCTGGGCCGGGCCTTGCTGGCCTGCCGCACCGATGCCGACGTGGCTGCCGCCATTGCCCGCTGTGCGGCCGACCATCCGCGCGATCTGCGCGGCGTGGAGATGCTGCGCGGGGAGTCATCCGCCACGGTCGTTTCCGACCTCGATGCCGGCCTGGTCGTGGTGCAGGGCGCCGAGCTGCAACTGTGCGCCGAGCTGGCGCTGGTGTTCGACGTCGCGCCGCAGGTGCCGGTGGATGGCGCCTGCCGCCAGTTCCTGGCGCAGTTTACCGCCAGCGTGTGCGCCACGCTCAGCCGGCTGGAGGCCGACCGCGCGCTGGCGCTGGCCATGGCCGAAAGCGACCGCCTGCACGGCGACCTCGACGCCACGGCGCGCATCAAGGATGAATTTTTGGCCGTGCTGGGCCACGAGCTGCGCAACCCGCTGGCGCCCATCGTCACCGCGCTCAAGCTGATGAAGCTGGGTGCCGCCCATGCCGCCGATACCGGCCACCAGCAGGACGTGATCGAGCGCCAGGTCGATCACCTGGTGCGGCTGGTGGACGACTTGCTCGACGTCTCGCGCTTGGCGCGCGGCAAGGTCGAGCTGCGCAAGCAAACCACGCCGCTGGCCGACATCCTCAACCGCGCGATCGAACTGACCGCACCGCTGATCGAGCAAAAGCAGCACCGCCTGCTGGTGGACGTGCCCACCGTGGGATGGCATGGCGATCCGGCGCGGCTGGCGCAGGTGGTCGCCAACTTGCTCAACAACGCCGCGCGCTACACGCCGCACGGCGGCCACATCACCGTCTCCACGCGGGTGCGCGGGGCCGACCTGCACATCCAGGTGACCGACGACGGCAACGGCATCCCGGCCAGCCTGATGCCGCATATTTTTGACCTGTTCGTCCAGGGCAGCCGCAAACTCGACCGCGCCAAGGGCGGCCTCGGCATCGGGCTGGCGCTGGCGCACAACCTGGTGCGCATGCACGGCGGCGCCATCCAGGCCTACAGCGGCGGCGAGGGGCGCGGCAGCACCTTTACCATCCATCTGCCCGATTCGGTGGTGGTGGAGGCCGAACCGATAGCGGTGGCGGCACCCGCGGCGTCGGCCGCGCAGGCAGCGTCCGCATCGCAACCGGGCGCCAGCGTGCGCGTGCTGGTGGTGGACGACAACCAGGACGCCGCCGATTCCCTGGCCGAGCTGCTTGGCGCACTCGGCTACGAGGCCAGCGTGGCCTACGATCCGGCCCAGGCCATCGCCGCCGCCAGCGTCGCGATGCCGCAAGTGGCCATCCTCGACATCGGCCTGCCCGGCATGGACGGCTTCGAGCTGGCCGGCCGCCTGCGCGCCTTGCCGCACGGCGCGGCGGTCACCCTGATCGCGCTGTCCGGCTACGGCAGGGCGGACGACAAGGCGCGCAGCAGTGCAGCCGGTTTCAACGCCCACCTGGTCAAGCCGGTCAATCTCGGCGACCTGCAAACCGCGTTGCCCTGAGATGGTATTGTTGCCATAAAGCGTTAACTTCTGCCAGCGGCTTCCAGCGACCCGGTGTCCGGGGGATACCCGGTATCGGGGCCGCGCTATTGCGTTCATGCCCCGCCTGGACGAGAATAAGCGCGTGCTCTGGTGTTGCAGCGGCGAAGACCTTCCAGCCGCCGTGCTGCCAGCCGATTGCCGCGACTGACCTCAGCCGCCTGCCTGCCGCCCGAAGGAACCCTTTGACCTCTCCGCTGGAAATCGCCGCCAATGCCGTCATGACGGTTTCTATCTTTCTTGCCGGGCGCAACAATGTGCATTCGTGGTGGCTGGGCATCATCGGCTGCGTCCTGTTTGCCGTGCTGTTTTACGAATCGCGCCTGTATGCCGACGTCACCCTGCAACTGTTCTTCATCGTCACCTGCGTGATCGGCTGGTGGCGCTGGCTGCGCGGCGGTACCGGCGC
>NZ_LROM01000096.1 GCF_001758785.1 Duganella phyllosphaerae | reverse complement strand
CTGGCGCGACGCCGAAGCGCAGGGCGCGTTCGACACGCTGTTTTTCAACCAGCGCGGCGAGCTGACCGAAGGTGGCCGCAGCAGCGTGTTCGTCAAGGTAAATGGCAAGTGGCTCACGCCGGCGCTGCACTGCGGCGTGCTGCCAGGGGTGATGCGCGGCGTGCTGCTCGACGATCCGGCGTGGCAGGCCGGCGAGGCGGTGATAACGCGCGAGATGCTGGCGCGCGCCGAAGAGCTCATGGTATGCAACGCCCTGCGCGGCGCACTGCGCGCCACGCTGGAGTCGTGAAAGCCCAAGATTTTTGCCGAATTCTGGAATGATTGGAGAAACGATCCACTGCACAATGGCATTGCTGAATTCAGCAATTAACCAATCGCTTAGAGGACTTGATGAAAAAACTACTTCCAAACCAACTGCCGTTACCAAAGCAGTCCGCGCTACAACCGCTAGCGGTGACGGCGGCGGGGCCGTCCACCAGGTAGTCTGGCCAAGCCATCACCCCAAAGCGTAGACCGGCGGCCACCAGGCGGTCGCGGATCAATCGCCAACTACGTTCGTAACTTGCCCGTATTTCATACAGCGTGGTCGTTCCGTCCTGGTTGTGCACCACTAACCGATCCCACAAGTGCGTGCAGATAAACATGGACAGTGGCAGCGAAGGATAAATCCCGTCCTTGGAGGGCGCGATGGCGCTGGTCCGCAGGCTGTCCAACTGGGTTCTGAGCAATCTCGTCGTGCCGTCACGCCAGCTCACCAACCGCGTTGGCTCTTCATTGCACCATGCGGCAAGGTCGCGCACCTGGGGCGGGCTCGCCGGGAACGCGCCTTGGCGCCGGAACGCCATCAGCAGCCGATAAAGTCGAGAAAGCGGGCCATCAACCCGCATCTCCTTCACCGCTTGAGCAAGCTCGGCGCAGCGCCTGTCGAACCAGATTGCCAGCCATATAGCGATAGACACGGCTTCAGCGGGTTCCCAATGGCCTCTCGCTATCAGCAGATCAATGAGGCTTGCCTTGCTGACTTTGGCAAGCCGCGCCGCCTGCTTTTGGTTGGCTGCCAGCGCGCTCGAACCGCGCCCGCCAGGTTCGCTCACTGACGTTGCTAAGCTCGTTGAGGATCACGGGTAACGCGCGCTCCATCATGCGCTCGACTATCGTTGTGGCAAAAGCATTGTACATAGGCGAAATCAGATCTTTCGGATGAGTACTGCTCAGGTTAGTCAACCCGTATCTGAATTTCCTAGTCGGTAATGGCGCGCAGCCTGGCAAGCGCATCTTCCACCACGTACTCCGGCACCGTCTCGACCCGCTTTGCCTTTCTTGCCTCCAGGTCCAGCATGCGGACCTGGTTGACCAAGGCGACACCTTGCGTCTTGGTACCGGCGCCACCCAGGGGCGCAGCGAAGCCCGCATGCCGTGCGAAGTCCCCGCCTTGTGTTATCGGCGCAACCAGGACCACGCCCAGCGCATTGAACGCGCTGGTGGACAACACCAGGGCAGGCCGCATGCCTCGTTGCTCGTGACCTTCGGTGGGATCGAGGCTGACCATGACGATGTCGCCGCGTCCGAATTTACTGCGGCTCACCACGCTTCGCGCCCCACCGGCTTGAGGTGCGACCACGCTGCCATATCGGCCGGTTCCGCCGCAGACAGGTCACATTGCGCCACCAGGTCAGCCAGGCAATACGACGGCCGTGCAGCTTTCAGCAACACGCCATCGGGCTGCACGCTAACACTGAGCTTATCGCCCAAAGTCACTTTGAGCATACCCAGCAACTCGGCGGGCAAACGCACTGCTGCGCTATTGCCCCATTTCTGAACTGATAATTCCATAAAGCCTCCCAATGTAGATACATTGTAGATTCATTCAATCAGCTTTGTCGAGCCCAAACCGCTTGCGATACGCTCCCGGCGTGGTCCCCGCCACGCGCCGAAAATGGTGGCGCAGCGACTCCATCGACCCGAACCCGCTGCGCTCGGCCACCTGCGCCAGCGCCACCTCGGGCGACTCCAGCAGTTCCTTCACCAGCGCGATGCGTTCGCGGATCAGCCAGTCCACCGGCCCCAGCCCGGTCGCCTGCTGGAACTGGCGCTGCAAGGTGCGCGGGCTCATCGCTGCCCGTTCGGCCATGGCGGCTACCGTGTGCGGCAGCGCCAGGTTGGCGCGCAGCCAGTCGAGCAGGCGCGAGAGCCGGCCGCCGTCGTTCGGCGCCAGCGGGCGCGGCACGAACTGCGCCTGGCCGCCCTCGCGGTGCGGTGCAATCACCAGCCGCTGCGCCACCATGTTGCCGATACGGGCGCCGTAGTCGCGCCGCACCAGGTGCAGCAACATGTCCAGGCCCGCAGCCGAGCCGGCTGCCGTGATCACCTGGCCGTTGTCCACGTACAGCAGGTCCGGTTCGACCCGGATGCGCGGATGGCGCTGCGCCAGCTTGGCGGCGTAGCGCCAGTGGGTGGTGGCATGCTGGCCGTCGAGCACGCCGGCGGCGGCCAGCACGAATACGCCCGAGCAGATCGAACACAGGCGCGCACCGCGCGCATGGGCCGCACGCAGCAGCTCCAGCAACGCGGGCGGCGGCGCCTCGTCGGCATCGCGCCAGCCGGGAATGACGATGGTGTCGGCCAGCGCCAGCAGCTCGGGCGCATACGGCGCCTGTACCGTGATGCCGCCGGCCGCACGGATGGTGCCCGGCTCGATGGCGCAGACGGCAAAGTCGTACCAGTCCACGCCCAGTTCGGGACGCTCGAGCGCGAACAACTCGACCGTGCAGCCAAATTCAAAAGTGCACAGGCGGTCGTAGGCCAGTGCGACAACCAGGTGTTTTTTCATGGCGCAATCTTAACCCAGGTTGGCAGTTGCGACACTGCCGGCGCCCGGTGGCCCGGCGCACAATGGCGTCACCACCACCCACCAGGAGTTCGCCATGTCCCAGCCTTCCGCCGTCGCCGCCGTGCCAGCCGCGCCCAGCGCCGCCGCCCTCGCCCACTTCGAGGCCGGTTTTAGTTTTGAAACCGATTGTTGGGATGTGCACGACGCGCTGGCCGGCGGTGCGCCGGACTTCGTGCTGCTCGACGTGCGCGGCACGGAAAAATACGCAGCCGGCCATGTGCCGGGCGCGCTCGACCTGGCGCACCGCAAGATCGTTGCCGGCAAGCTGGCGGGGTATCCTCCTGATACCTTGTTCGTGGTGTATTGCGCCGGTCCGCACTGCAACGGCGCGGCGCGCGCGGCCGTGCGGCTGGCGCGGCTCGGGCGCCCCGTCAAGCTGATGGCCGGCGGCATCACCGGCTGGCTCGACGAGGGATTCGACCTGGCGTCCTGAAGCGCGCTCAGTCCTGGTGGAATTCAGGCGCCGTCGCAAACAGGTCCCAAGTTGCAATGAACAGCGCGGCAATCACCGGGCCGATCACGAAGCCATTGAGGCCGAACAGCGCCATGCCACCCACGGTGGACAACAGCACCACGTAGTCGGGCATCTTGGTGTCCTTGCCCACCAGTAGCGGGCGCAGGATGTTGTCGACCAGGCCGATCACCACCACGCCATACACGGTCAGGCCCACGCCTTCCCAGACCGAACCGGTGGCCAGGAAATAGATCGCCACCGGCGCCCACACCAGCGCCGCGCCGATGGCCGGCAGCAGCGACAGGAAGGCCATCAGCACGCCCCACAGCACCGGTGCGCTCACGTCCAGGTACCAGAAGGCCAGGCCGCCCAACGCGCCCTGGGCGATCGCCACCAGGATGTTGCCCTTGACGGTGGCGCGGATCACGGTCGTGAAATTCTGGAACAGCCGCTGCTTGTATTTGCGGCTCAGCGGCACCGCTTCGCGAATGCGCTTGGCCAGCTTGTCGCCATCACGCAGCAGGAAGTACAGCAGGTACATCGCGATACACAGGCTGGTGAGGAAATCCATGGTGTACAGGCTGACGTTGATCGCCCGCTTGGCCACTTCCTGGCTCATCTGCGCCGCGCCTTCGGTCAGCTTGTCCTGCAGGTTGGACAAGCTGGTGAGATGGAAGCGGTCGAGCAGGTTGATCATCCAGTCCGGCAGCACCGCCATGATCTTGGAAAAGAACATGCTCACCGAGATCTGTCCCGATTGCATCATCTCGACCACGGTGGCAGCCTGGTTGACGATCGATACCGCGATCAGGGTGAGCGGCAGGATCACCATCACCAATATCATCAGCAAGGTCAGAAAGGCTGCCAGGTTGGGCTTGTTGCGCGTGCGTTGCAGCAGCCAGCGGTAGACGGGCGCGAAGATAATCGCCAGCACCACGCCCCAGAATACCGCGCCGCCATAGGGCACCAGGATCGTGATAAAGGCGATGGTGATGATGCCCAGCAGGGCAAGGAAGACTTTTTGTTGGAAGGTAAATGGTTGCATGGTTCATCTCGTGGTGTCAGTCGCCACCGATTAAACCACGATTGACCAGTGGCAATAACAAACAGGCGCAGGCGCCCGGTGCGCGGACGCACACAAAGGGCCACGCGAACATGCTAGTTGGTGACGAGCGGCATGAAACCGGTTTTATGCGCCGGTTGTTCAGGAAGCGAGCGCTTTTTCGACGGCGCCGACCAGTTGCTTGTCATCGGGCGTGACCTTGCTGCCGAAGTTGGTCAGCACCTTGCCATCGCGGCCGATCAGGTATTTATGGAAATTCCAGGCCGGCGCCTTGCCGGTGGCCTTGATCAGGTCGGCGTACAGCGGGTTCGGGTTCTTACCGGACACCACGGTCTTGGCAAACATCGGGAACTTGACGCCGTAGGTGTTGTAGCAGAAGTCGGCGATTTCCTTGGCGCTGCCCGGTTCCTGCTGGCCGAAGTCGTTCGACGGGAAACCCAGCACCACCAGGCCCTTGCTGCCGTACTTGGCGTACAGCGCTTCGAGGCCCTCGTACTGCTTGGTGAAGCCGCAGTAGCTGGCGGTATTGACCACCAGGATCACCTTGCCGGCGTACTGGCACAGGTCCTGCGGCGCTTCGTCCTGCAGGCGCTTGAAGTTCTGCTTGAGGATGGCCGGGCAGCTGGCCGGCGCCACGGTGGCGGCAGGCGCAGCACCGGCGGCGGGCGCCTGCGCCAGCGCGGACGATGCCGCCAGCAGGGTCAGGGACGAAACAGCGCACAACTGGGCAAGGATCTTGGACATGGTGGGGTGGGCAAGAATGAAAGAAAATTCATTCTATGCCAAATGCCAGTACCTTGCCCGACTGCTTTTCGATTACGCGATGCCGAGGCACACGTATTTGACCACCAGGTAGTCGTCGATGCCGAGGTGCGAGCCTTCGCGGCCCAGGCCCGATTGCTTGACGCCGCCGAACGGCGCGATCTCGTTCGAGATCAGGCCCGTATTCACGCCCACCATGCCGCTTTCCAGGCCTTCGGACACGCGCCAGATGCGGCCCACGTCGCGTGCATAAAAATAGCTGGCCAGGCCAAACTCGGTATCGTTGGCCAGCGCGATCGCCTCTTCCTCGGTGGTAAAGCGGAACAGCGGCGCCATCGGGCCGAAGGTTTCCTCGCGCGCGACCAGCATGTCGCCGGTGACGTCGGCCAGCACGGTCGGCTCGAAAAAGCTGTGACCGAGCGCGTGGCGCTTGCCGCCGGTGAGCAGGCGCGCGCCCTTGTCCAGCGCGTCGGCGATGTGCTGCTCGACTTTTTCCACGGCCTTGGCGTCGATCAGCGGGCCTTGCGTCACGCCGTCTTCCACGCCGTTACCCACCTTGAGCTTTTGCACCGCCGCCACCAGTTTTTCGGCAAAGGCGTCGTACACGCCGTCCTGCACGTACAGGCGGTTGGCGCACACGCAGGTCTGGCCGGCGTTGCGGTATTTGGAGGCGATGGCGCCTTCCACGGCCGCATCGAGGTCGGCGTCGTCGAACACGATGAACGGCGCATTGCCGCCCAATTCGAGCGAGAGCTTCTTGATGGTGGGCGCGCTCTGCTCCATCAGCAGGCGGCCGATGTCGGTCGAGCCGGTAAAGGTCAGCTTGCGCACGATGGGGTTGGCCGTCATCTCGCCGCCGACGTCGCCGGACTTGCCGGTAATGACGCTGAACACGCCGGCCGGCACCCCGGCGCGCTGCGCCAGTTCTGCCAGCGCCAGCGCGGAAAACGGCGTGGCTTGCGCGGGTTTGAGCACCATCGGGCAGCCGGCTGCCAGCGCCGGTCCGGCCTTGCGGGTGATCATGGCGATCGGGAAGTTCCACGGCGTGATGGCGGCGCACACGCCGATCGGCTCGCGCGTGACCAGGATGCGTTGGCCGGCCGACGGCGAGGCCAGGGTTTCGCCCGCCACGCGCTTGGCCTGCTCGCCGAACCATTCGATGAACGACGCGCCATAGGCCACTTCGCCGCGCGACTCGGTCAACGGCTTGCCCTGCTCGGCCGTCATCAACAGCGCCAGGTCGTCGGTATTGGCCAGGATCAGGTCATTCCACTTGCGCAGGATGAGCGCGCGCTCGCGGGCGGTTTTCTTGCGCCAGGCGGGCCAGGCGGCATTGGCCGCCTCGATGGCGCGCCGGGTTTCGGCCGCGCCCATCACCGGCACGGTGCCGATTTGCTCGCCGGTGGCGGGATTGGTGACAGCCACGGTGGCGCCGTTGTCGGCGTCGCTCCATTGGCCGTTGATGTACGCCTGCTGGCGCAGCAGCGATGGATCTTTCAGTTGCAGCATCGTGGTTCTCCTTGAATTTACACTACCGTGAACGAGGACAGGTCCGGGTGCGGCGGCGGATACTGCAAGTCCATGCTCTCCAGTGTTTCCAGCAACAGGCTGGCAATGGCCAGGTTGCGGTGCACCTTGGAGTCGGCCGGCACGATGTACCACGGCGCGTAGTCGGTATTGGTGGCGCGGATCGCGTGCTCGTAGGCCTTGACGTAGTCGCCCCACTTCTTGCGCTGCTCGATATCGTTGGGATCGAACTTCCACTGTTTGTCGGGATCGTCGAGCCGTTCCTGCAGCCGTTCGCGCTGCTCCTCGTGCGAGATGTGCAGGAATACCTTGATGATCACGGTGCCGGTTTCCGTGAGCATGCGCTCGAAGTCGCGGATGTGGGCGTAGCGGCGCTCGCATTCATCGTCATCGATCATGCCCTGTACGCGAGTGATCAGCACGTCCTCGTAGTGGCTGCGGTTGAAGATCGCGATCTCGCCCTTGACCGGCACGTGCTGGTGCACGCGCCACAGGTAGTCGTGCGCCAGTTCTGCATCCGTCGGCGCCTTGAAGGCCACCGCGCGCACGCCCATCGGGTTGACGCCACTGAACAGCGCGCGCACCAGGCCGTCCTTGCCGGACGTATCCATGCCTTGCAACACCAGCAGCACCTTGTGCTGGTGCAGCGCGTACAGGCGGTCCTGCAAATCGGAGATGCGCGAGATCAGGCCGGCCGTGCGTTCGTTGTCGAGCGCCTTGGCTTTCGACTTGCTCAGGTCGGGATTGGCGGCGCGGCTGGAGAACACGCTGTTGCCGGCGTCTTCGTCGCGCAACTTCGGTTTGGCGGGGGCGAGAAAGCGCTTGCGGGCGTTGTGGGTCATGGCTGTCTTCTGGTTTTGTCGATGGACCAGCTTATCACTTTGCCGCCAGCGTTGCCGCCCGATACCCCCACCACGCGGCCTCCTCGAACACCGAAAAGCCCGACAGATCGGCATGGGCAAACAGGATGCTGCCATCGGCCTCGCGCAGCGCCTTCATGCCGGCATTGCTGCGAAAGTTCGGCCACGGCACGCTCATGGCGTGGCCGCGCAAGGTGATGTCCACCCGCTCCACGCACGAAGCGAACTGCGTACCGTACGCGGCTTTCAGATCGGCGCAGGCCAGCGCCAGCAGCTCTTCCGGCTTGGCCGCCACCATCCAGCGCCGCGCATTGACCGCCTTGCGGTCCGACAGCGCCACGTAGGAACTGAACACGGTTTTCTCGGGCGGGCGCACGCGGATATCCTGGTGGGTGGAGACGACAAACCCCAGCCCCGGTTCGCTGTACACCACGTTGTCCCACGACAGCGGCTGGCCGGGCAGCTCGTCGGGAAAGCGCTTGAGCAGGAAATTGGCCACCATCCACGGCGCGTACTCGGGAATGTGTCTGGCCGAATCGAAACCGTAGTCGGCGATGTTTTCCACTACCCGCGCAGCGACGTAGGTGGGCATGGCGCAGATGGCTTTGCGCGCGCGAACCAGGTAGGTGGTGGGCTTGCCGGCATCGAGCCGGAAGCACAGCGCCTCCACGCCGGTGGCGGTCTTTTTGAGCGAGATGCAGGTGCCGGCGCGGCGCCTGATGCCGGACGACTGTTCCATGCCGCGCACCAGCGGTTGCAGCCCGCCGGGCCAGGTGAGCCAGGTGCCGTCGTTGGCGTTGGCCGCCTTGCCCCAGCGGCTGCAATAGTAGTGCAGGCCGGCCCACGCCGACACCTGGTCGTAGCGGGTGCCGTAGTCATCGCGGCAGCAGTAGTTCAGGTACCAGTGCAAGGTTGGCGAACGGTAGCCGTTCTGCTCGAGCCACACCTTGAGCGTGATGCGGTCGAGCGCCGTCCATGCCGGGTCCTCCGACGACATCACGGTAGGGAACACGAACACGCGGCGGCCATCGCTGCCGTGCAGCTGGCGCAGGCGTTCGACTTCCTTGAAGAAGCGCGTATGTTCGTCGAGCTCCCACTGCGGCACGCCCTCGGTGGGCATGAAGCCTTCCTGCCAGTGGCCGTCGTGCAGCAGCCGCTCTTCGGGCGCGTGCAGGAGGAAGCGCTCGTCGTAGTATGGCTTGTCACCGAAAGCGTCTTTTTCAATGATGCCCAGGTCGGCCAGGATTTCGCGCACATGGACCGACTCGGGTGACGGCAGCGGCAGGTAGTGGGCGCCGGTCGGGTATTCGAGGTCGCCAAAGGCACCGCCGGCGGCATTGCCATACGCTTGCGGACCGTCGATCATCAGCATGTCGGTCCTGCCCAGTTGATTGAGCTTCCAGGCGGCGGTGAGGCCCGCCACGCCGGAGCCGAGGATGGCAATGTCGGTGGTAATCACTTCCGACGGCGGCGGCAACGCCTTGCGGTCGCGCAGATAATGGCCCTCGTCGCGGCCCGGGTAGTGCAGCACCGGCGTGATCTCCTGCCAGCGCTGGAAACCGGCCACGCTGCCGGCAGCAGCCAGGCCGGCCATGCCGCCCCATACTAAAAAAGATCGGCGCAACATCAGGAGGCTTCCATCATCGGATCACCCGGCGCCAGTCCTGCTCGAACTCGTGCACCAGCGACTGCGTGTTGAGGCGGTTGGGCGCCATCGGCAGTGCCGGCATATCGGGCGGGAAGATGAACATCTCGCGCGTGGTTTCCTCGTTCAGGTACCGCATCGGCAGCCGGTACCTGGTCGGCGGCGTGTAGTCGGCCTGCGGGCTGGCCAGCACAAAACCCCATTCGCCGAACGACGGCACGTAGGCGTGGTAAGGCGAGGTTTTCATGCCCACTTCGCGCAGCGTGGCGTCGATGGTCCAGTAGGCGTGCGGCGCAAAAAACGGCGACGTCGATTGCACCGTCATCAGGCCGTTGGCCGCCAGGTGCTTTTTCACCATGCCGTAGAACGGCACCGAGTACAGCTTGCCCAACGCGAAACTGGACGGATCGGGGAAGTCGACGATCACCGCGTCGAACATGTCGTCGTTATGCTGGAGCCAGATCGCCGCATCGGCATTGACCACGGTAACCCGCTTGTCGGTGAGCGAGCCGTGATTGAGCTTGACCAGTTCCGCGCGGCTGGCAAAGGCGCCGGTCATGGCCGGATCGAGATCGACCAGGGTGACATGCTCGATATTTTTATACCGCAGGATCTCGCGCAGGGCCAGGCCGTCGCCGCCGCCCAGCACCAGCACGCGCCTGGCCCACGGCAGCGGTTCCAGTACCGGGTGCACCAGCGCCTCGTGGTAGCGATACTCGTCGCGCGACGAGAACTGCAAATTGCCATTGATGTAGAGGCGCAGGTCGTCCTTCCAGCGCGTGACCACCAGCCGCTGGTACGGCGTGGTGGTGGCAAACACGATTTCGTCGCCGAACAGGCCGTGTTCACCCCAGTAGGTCAGGCGGTCGGCAGAAATGAAACCGCACACCAGCAGGAACAACACGGCGCTGGCCCGCAGCATACGGCCGGTAACGTTGGTGAGCTCTGCGCGAAACACCCGAATGGTCCACAGGGCCACGCCCACGTTGAGCATGCCGAACACAAAACCGCTGCGCACCAGCCCCAGCTTGGGCGCCATCACCAGCGGGAACAGCAGCGAGACCGCCAGCGCACCGAGATAATCAAAGGTGAGGACGCGGCTGACCAGTTCACTGAAGTCGGTCTGGCGCGCATTGAGTGCGCGCATCACCAGCGGCACTTCCATGCCCACGAAGGCGCCCACCAAGAACACCATCGTGTAGAGCATGGCGCGAAACGGCGCGGCGCTCCACGAAAACGTCAGGAACAGCACCGCCGCCGAAATGCCGCCCACCAGTCCCACCGCCAGTTCGATGTCGACAAAGCGCGCCATCACGTCCTCGTCGCGCACGTACTTGGAAAAGTGCGCGCCCACGCCCATGGCAAACAGGTAGCAGCCGATGATGGTGGAGAACTGCAGCACCGAGTCGCCGAGCAGGTAGCTGGCCAGGGCGCCGGCAATCAGCTCATACGCCAGGCCGCACGAGGCGACCACAAACACGGACAGGATCAGGATTTTTTTGTTCATTACGCTTATTCGGGCCTGTTATGCACTACCATGCTGCTTTGTTAGCAAGTTAGTAAAGTTAGTCGTCACTTTAACCTGCGAGAGCGCGCCGTGCCAGCTATCCTCAATTATCTGATCCATCTTTTATTGGCCGCGATGCTGCTGGCCGTGTTCTTTGCCGTGTACACGCGCATCACGCCGTACAACGAGGTGCTGCTGATCCGCCAGGGCAACCAGGCCGCAGCCCTGTCGCTGGGCGGCGCCTTGATCGGCTTTTCGATCACGGTCGGTTCCGCGCTGATGCATACCCTCGGTTACCAGCAGTTCTTCGCCTGGGCGTTCGGCGCGATGGTGGTGCAGATCCTGGCCTACGCCATCACCACTCGCGTGCTGAACATGGCCAAGGACCAGATCGAGGGCAACAACACGGCGTTTGGCGGCCTGCTGGGCGCCATCGCCATTTCCATCGGCGTCATCAACGGCGCCTGCATTTCCTGACATTTGAACGGAGGTCCATCATGGGCATCGGCAGCTTTATCAAGAAGCAGTTTATCGACGTACTGCAATGGAACGAGGAAGTGGACGGCGTGCTGGCCTGGCGCTTCCCGATGCAGGACCAGGAGATTCAAAACGGCGGCGTGCTGGTCGTGCGCGAGTCGCAGATGGCGGTGTTCGTCAACGAGGGGCAGATCGCCGACGTCTTCGGCCCCGGCACCCACAAGCTCACCACGCAAACCCTGCCGCTGCTGACCAACCTGAAAAACTGGGACAAGCTGTTCGACTCGCCATTCAAGTCGGATGTCTATTTTTTCAGCACCCGTGTGCAGACCGGCCGCAAATGGGGCACGCCGCAGCCGATCACGATCCGCGACAAGGACTTCGACATGATCCGCGTGCGCGCCTTCGGCATGTACTCGTACCGGGTCAGCGATCCGCGCCAGTTCTTCAAGGAGATCAGCGGCACGCGCGAAACCTACACGCGCGACCAGGTCGAAGAACAGCTGCGCGGGATCCTGATGGCCTCCATGGCCAGCTCGCTGGGCAGCTCGAACGTGCCGTTCCTCGACATGGCGGCCAACCAGGCGCTGATGGCGCAGCAGGTCAAGGGCGATTTGATCGAAGCGTTCGGCCGCTACGGTATCGGCCTCGATGAATTCAACGTCGCCAGCGTGAGCCTGCCCGAGGAACTGCAAAAGGCGCTCGACGACCGCATCTCGGCCGGCATGAAGGGCGGCCTCTCGGCCGACAAGATGACCGGCTTTACGCGCTACCAGACGGCGACGGCAATTCCGCTGGCCGCGCAAAACGAAGGGGGGCTGGCGGGCATCGGCGCCGGCCTCGGCGCGGGCATGACGGTGGGCCAGGCCATGGGCAACGCGATGGGGGCGTCGATGGCTCCGGCTGCTGCTCCCGCTGCACCCGCTGCTGCACCTGCTGCTGCCGACGACTCCGTGGAAGCGCGCCTGCAAAAGCTCAAGGGCCTGCTCGACAAGGGCCTGATCTCGGCTGCCGACTACGACAGCACCAAGGCCGAACTGCTGAAAAAACTGATCGGTTAACCAGAGCCACATGCAAATCGTCTCCTGTCCCAGCTGCGGCGCGGAAGTCAAGTTCCGCTCGCACGCGTCGGTGGTGGCCGTGTGCGAGTACTGCGCCACCACCGTGCTCAAAGATGCCGACACGGTCAAGTACTTCGGCAAGATGTCGGCGGTGCTGGAAGACTATTCGCCGATCCAGATCGGTACCGCCGGGGTGCTGGCCGGGCGGCCGTTCACGGTCATCGGCCGCATCCAGCTGCGCTATGCGGCCGGCATGTGGAACGAGTGGTATTTGCTGTTCGACGACGGCGCCACGTCGTGGCTCGGCGATTCGTCGGGCCTGTACACGATCACCGCCGAATTCAAGGGCGATGCCACGCTGCCGGCGTTCGAGCAGCTGCAACCGGGCCACAATTACGACATCAACGGCGCGTCGTACACCGCCGCCGAAATCCGCGTGGCCGATTGCGTCGGCGGCCAGGGCGAGCTGCCGTTCCGCGTGGGCGACGGCTACCAGTCGAAGGTCGCCGATTTTCGCAAAGGTGCGGAATTCATCACCCTCGATTATTCCGACGGCGCGCCGGTGGTCTACACCGGCGCTGCCGTCACGCTCGACAGCCTGCAACCGCAGCTGCTGCGCGACGACGACACGATACTGCGCGCAGCCGGCCGCTATCGCGGCAAGCTGGCCGCCCTCGACTGCCCGTCGTGCGGCAGCGCCATCAAGTACCTGCCCGGCGTGACCAATACGCTGGTCTGCGCGGCCTGCCAGGCCCAGATCGACGCCACCAGCCCCAAGGCGCAGGTGCTGGCCGCCGGCGAACGAATCGCCAGGGTGACCACGACGATCGACCTGGGCGCCACCACAAAAATCAACGGCCAGGACTTCACCATCATCGGCGTGATGCGCCGCGCCGACGACGAGGGCACCGAGTGGACCGAGTACCTGCTGTACGGCGCCCGCGCGGGCTTTTCGTGGCTGGTGGAGACCGACGAAGGCTGGTCCGGCGCCAGCGTCATGGCCGAGTGGCCGCTGCAATACCAACCGGGTGCCGGCAACGTCGTGATCGACCGCGTGCGCTACGACAGCCTGTACGAATACGGTTCCACCGTCACCTGGGCCGCCGGCGCTTTCAATTGGCGCGTGGCCGTCGGCGACGTCACCCAGGTCGAGGAATACGAAGCTGGGCAGATCAAGCTGGCGCGCGAGACGACCGAACACGAAATGACCTGGTCGCGCTCGGCCCCGGTGCCGGCCGACCAGATGAAAGCCTGGTTCGGCGCCCAGTTCCACGGCAAGGTCAACGCCGCCCCCGGCCCCAAGCCATTCGCGCGCAGCCGCCACCGCGACGCGGCCAAGTACATCATCATGTTCATGCTGGTAGTGAACGCCCTGCCGATGCTGATGAATTTCTCATCGACCTGGTACCTGAGCGCGCTGGGCGCGCTGGCCATCTATTTGCCGGCCACCTTCCTCGATAACAACGACAAGCCATGAGCAAATTCTTCCTGTACGCCGTCATCGTCACCCTGGCCACGTCGGGCGCCTCGTGGGTGCGCGCTGTCTCGGGCGACCGCGACAAGTCCAACTATCGCGGCAGCACCTGGAGTTCGTTCGGCGGCGGTGGCGGCAGCTTTGGCAATGGCTCCGGTGGCGGGGGGCACAAGTGAAGCGCGAGGTGTTACCCAACCGCGTGCCCGACAGTGTGCCTGGCCCGGTCTCGTCTGCGGCTGCGGCTGACAATACGCTCGAGCACCGCCCGACCGGCACCCATGTGCTGGCCGACCTCGGTGGCATTGCTGCCGAAAAATTATGCAGCTGCGAGTGGCTCGACACGTTGCTGCGTTCAGCTGCGCAAGCTGCCAACGCGCGCGTGCTGCACAGCCACTTCCATGGTTTCGGCGACGGCCAGGGCGTGACCGGCGTGGTGCTGCTGGCCGAATCGCACATCTCGATCCACACCTGGCCCGAATGCGGCTTTGCCGCTGCCGACATCTTCATGTGCGGTGATGCGCAGCCTGAGTTAGCGCTTGCTATCGTGATGGAGGCTTTGCAACCGGCGTCACACAGCGTGCAATCGATTTACAGATCGCCGCCCGGCCGATTGCCATAGCGGCGCAGCAGCGCCGGCAAAAAGATGATGGTCGAGTCGATCAGCGCGTGTGTGATCATGCAGGCGATCAGGTCGCGGGTGACGAGATAAATGGCAGTGAGCAGCAAGCCACCGAACAGCACGCCCACCAGGTGTCGCGCCGACCAGCCGCCCAGGTGCGCCACCACGAACACGAATAAGGGAATCGCGGCAGCCAGCCAGGCATTGCCGGTGATCTCCTGCAAACGTTCGATCGGATAGCCACGAAACAGGATTTCCTCGGTGACGGCGGCCGTGATCACGGCCGCGTAGCGGAACCACAGCGGCATGTCGGTCAGGCGCTTGAGGCCCTGGGCCGAGCCTTCGGGAATCGCGCTGCGGCCGCGCTGCAGACCCAGGTGCAGCGACAGCACGGTAAAGGTCACCATGGTCAGTCCGATCATGGCGCCCGCCGCCCAGGCGCCGTATTGGCCCCCTTCCATGCCGATGCTGGCCAGCGGGCGGCCTTCCCAGAACAGCATGATCGCCACCACCGCCAGCGCCAGTCCCCACATCGACGACAGGTGAAACACGGCCTTGATCGGCGCGTGCTTGTGTTGCGACTTGATGAGCGCGAACGCCGACGTGCCGCCGAACGCAACGAGCAAGCCGGCCATGGTGGCAACGGGGACCGCGATCATCGACACCTTTCAGACTGGACGGGCGCCGATGATGGCATGCGCCGTCGCAGAAATCAACGTGTGAGCGCTCAGGCTTGGTCGGGTTGGGTTGCGGCCAGTTCCTGGTCCTTCCGCTGCGCGGCCTGGATCGCCGGACGCGCTTTGACACGGGCGACGTAATCGAGGATTTCGTCGCGCTTGGGTAGCTTGGTCATCCAGGCCAGCGAGGTGCCCCACAACACGTCGAGCGCAGTGAATTGGTCGCCCAGCATCCACGGGCCACGCGCCAGTTGCGCGACCAGGGTATTGAAAACGTCGTCGAAATCGCCATAGCCGTTCATGGTCTTGTCCACCGCTGCGCGCTGCATCCAGTTGTCGATCAGCGCCGGCTCGAAACAGCTGCCGTAGAACGCCATCCAGCGCAGGTAAGGGCCGCGCAGCGGATCGCCGATCGGCGGCGCCAGCCTGGCGGCCGGGAACAGGTCGGCCAGGTAGAGATAGATCGCCACCTGCTCGGTCACCAGCGCGCCGTTGTGCTCGACGGCGGGCACCTTGCCCATCGGGTTGATCGCCAGGTAGGCCGGCTCGCGGTTTTCGCCGCGCTTCATGTTCATGAGGTGCAGTTCGTACGGCGCTTGCAGCTCCTCGAGCAGCGCGAGTACGCCGGTCGAACGCGTGTTGGGGCAGTGGTGAAAAATCAGTTGGTCCATGATGATCTCCTGGTGAAAACCTGACGATAACGGCTGCTATGATGGCAGTCTTGGAAAAACGCGCAGACCTGACTCGAACGATGACGATGACGATGACGATGACGATGACGCCACTGACACTGCAAGACCGCTACAAGGGCGTGGTCAACCCGGCTGCCGTAGGCCAGCGGTTCCGCCTCGAGCGCTACGCCGCCCCGCCCGACCTGGCGCCGTACATCGAGTGGTACTGGATGGTCGCATGGGATTTGCCGCCCGGCGTGGTGCACGTACAACGCACCCTGCCCTCACCGTGCATCCAGGTCGTGTTCGACCGAGGCCGCAGCGCGACGTTCGGCGTGATGACCGGATCTTTTGAATACACCTTGACCGGCAAGGGCGTCGTGCTGGGCGCACGTTTTCGCCCAGGTGCGTTTCGCGGCTTTTTGAAGGGCGCAGTGCAAACCATCACCAACCAGCAATTGCCTGTCTCGGCGGTATTCGGCGGTGATGACGAGGAAGATGAGTGCAGTGTGCTCGACGCCGCCGACGCCGGCGATGACACAGCCATGGTCGCAGCCGCCAGCGCGATTTTCCGCCGTGCGCTGCCGGCGCAGCTGGACCCTCGCATTGAACGGGTTGCAAAGACCATGGAACTGATCAGGCAGCATCCCGAAATAACCCAGGTTGCGCAACTGGCCGAGCGCCTGGACACCAGCGTGCGCGCCTTGCAAGCGCTGTTTCGCGACGTCGTGGGCGCCACGCCCAAGTGGGTCATCCGCCGCAACCGCCTGCTCGACGCCGCCGATCAGCTGGGCAACGGCGACGACATCGATCTGGCCACCTTGGCGCAGGACCTTGGCTACTACGACCAGGCCCATTTCACGTCGGATTTCGAGGAACTGGTGGGCAAGCCGCCGGCGCATTACCGGCGCAGTTGCGTGAAGGAATAGCGAAGGAGATGCGTCATGTCTATGACTAAAAAGCTGCCTCTCAGCGATGAAGAACTTGAGGCATTCGAAGCTGACCGCGATGTGGGCGCAGAGTTGCTGCAAGCCGGCCGTGAGATGCAAGCAGGCCTGGACCGCGTGGTGTATTCGCCCCTCATCGCAGCGCGTGAGAAAACCGGACTCACACGCGAACAATTTGCAGGATTGTTAGGCATGCATGCCAGCGAACTTGAAAAATTAGAGCAGAACCGCAATCGGCTCGATGGCGCCGTGCGGACACTGGTCGCGGTTGCGCTTAGTCACCCGGATGCATTGGTGAAGGCAGTCCGGGCAGGTTCCCCGCGCCGGCTTACCAGTCTTCTTTCTTCGGCTCGGAGTTGGCGGCAGGCGCCGTGACTGCTTTCGGCACGGTTTTGCGCTCGACCGATTTAGGCTTCTCAGCTAAAGGAGCAGCCGCGTCAAGCGACGCGTCGACCACTGTCTTCTGTTGCAACGCTTCACGCAATTGCAAAGCGCCAGGCTGAACGTTGTCGAGATTGACTTTCACATTTTCCAGCGTGCCGTAGGACAGCTTGGGCGTGACGCGGTTGATTGTGACTTCGCAGCATACCGACTCCATATTGCCCAGCGACTGGCCGGTCTGCGGGTCCTTGATTTCCTTGCCTTGCAAATAAATCTTGTAGCGGGTCCCTTCGACCAACGCACTACCGCCTTGGCTTAGCACGACGTTGCTGCCATCACGTTCGACGATGCTGATAGGGAAAGTCTGCAACAGGATGGCATCGGTCGAGCGTTTGACGATCTCGGCCTGCATATTGCGCAATGTGGCGCCCTCATCGACGCCGGCGCCCAGGGTGGTTGGCGCCACTGATGGTGCAGCGCCTTGCAGCGTGGCCGATTGCAGGATCTGGCGGGTGGCAAGATTGATCATGCGTTGCGATACCGACCAGCCACCGGAGTAGCTCACCAGTTCCCGGTCCGATGTTTGCAGCTTGCGCACGTGCTTGTCATAACTGAGGTCATTGACCACGCCCACCCAGACCAGGTCGGCGCTCAACGCCTGCCCCATCTTGGCGAAGTCGGTATTTAGTGTTTTACCCGAACTGATCATATCGAGCTCGTTTTGCAGTTCGCCTTCGAACTGGCGGTCCAGCACCGTAAAGCGGCCGCTCTGGGACAAGGCATCGATGATTTGCTGGCGCAACGGTTCCAAGACCTGGCTCGCTGGTACCGAGCGTCCGCCAATGACAAAGCTGCTACGCTCGGAACGCAGCGGCGCGACGACAATCTTGATCTTTCCGCTGTCGGCAGGCGCCTTGAACTTGGCGATCTTCGCTTCGATCTCGACATTAAACTGTCCCCCCTTGCTGGCAGGCGCCGTCATCTTGACGACTTTGAAGGACGACACCACGCCCTTGGACCGGGTAATGATCTGTTCAGCAAAATGGCTGCTTTGCACGGTTGCCGTGGCTTTCAGGCTGTCGCTGCCATACGAGGTTTCCACGTCGAGGTCGGCAGTGACTTGGGAGTAGGTATTGAGGCTGGCAGAACTGGCATCGACCGTCGTGCCGTTCACTTGCTGGATCGCCAATTTGAGCGCATCGTTGACGGCGGCGCCAGGCGTGACACCGGTGCCGCTGGCGCGCGTGTCAACTTGCTCGATTTTGCCCACATCGGGCACCTGCGTGAGATTCGGTCCGGTCGCTGGCGCTTGCTTGACCGGTACCTCGTCCTGTTTTCCACAGGCCACCAACCCCAGGCATACAAGGCTGACCATCGCGAATTTTTTCATGTTTTACTTATTGTTTGAGAATAAAAAAGGAGCAAGGCACTCGTAGGCACTTGCTCCTCATGGGCTAACCTTTTAGTTCAGTAGCGCAGTGGCGTCGGCGGCTTCTTTGGGAACAGGAATATTATTAGCCTTGGAAAATTCGATCGCCAGTTTCAGCGTGCTGCCAAGGTTTTTAATCGAATCAGGCAAGCTTTTGGCAACGTACAGCGCCGAATTGGCCGATGCACCCAGCGACGACATGCCAGGCTTGAAGCCCGAAGCATCCTTGCTCACGCCGACGTACTGGAGTACGCCTTTGGCCAGTTCGCCCAGGCTGCCCGCGAACTGCTTCTTGCTGGCGGCGTCCATCTCGACATTTTTGCCTTTCAGGGCTTTTTCCAGGGCAGCGCTGCTAGCCGTTTGCACCGCACTTGCTTCTTCCAGCGAATTCTTAGTGGCGCCTTCGGTCAGGTTCTTGGCTTGCACCGATGCTTTTTCTGCTTCGTCTTTCAGGCCAACTGCCGACAACATGCCCGCATCGGCACGCATCACACTCTGCGCAGCGCCAACGTACTTGTTGACGATCTGTTCTGCAGTGACACCGCCACCGCTGCCGCCACCGAGCGACTTGGCGAACCCGCCCAGTTGCGCCGAGGCCATGCCCGACAACAGCACCAGTGCCACGCCGGCAATCGCTTTTACGTAAGAAGTTTTCATAATGTCCTTTAAAGGGGAGTCAACGTCGAGGGATAAGGCCGGCAGCGTATCGACGCTCGACTGCCGGCGCAGGTATTAGCGAACGCCGGCGGCGTTCAGGCGGCTGACGATTTCTTTGGCCGCGAGCAGCGACGCGTCTTTCAGCGCCTTGGTGGTGGCGATGGCGCCATCGGGAGCGACAGCGAAATACTGGACCGGTGGCACGGAGGCCACTTCGCGCGGGAACGCGGCGCTGACATCCATGACACGCCCGGTTACCGTCACTGCCACGCGCGGCATGCCAGTGGCAGGATCCTGGGCCGGTACGCCCACGTCAAATGTGGCCAACACCAGCAACGGCACACCAGCCTTGCGCAGCGAAGCGACCAGGGCACGCATGGTGGCAGGCGTCAAATCGCTGCCGTGCGAGAAGTCGGCGCTGACGGACTTCATGTCGCCATCACCAAGCACGAAGTCGGGATCAGCCACGGTAAAGCCCGACTGCGAGAAGACGCTGGTCACCGACGTTTTGTGGCTGGCCATGGACAGCATGCGATACGTCACCTCGTCCTGCTTGCGGTTGGTGCTGCCGCCAGTTTCCACATTGACCGTCTGGCTGGCGGACAGTTTGCTGGTCTGCTGCTTGTTGGCGTTGGTGGAAATCGCATTCGATTTGATGCTTTCGCCTTCCGAGCCGCGCACCGAACCGCTGGTTTTGATGTCGCGATCGACCTTGATCTCCGCACGCTTGACCACGCGGTCATCGAACGATTTCACTGCCGCCACTTCCCGGCCGAGGAACACATACACCATCGGTGCATTGCCAGCGCCGGCCGGCTGGCTTGCCTTGGCAGCGCCGCGCAGGGTCACGCGTAGCTTGGTGACATTCAACTCGGTGCGTACCGATACAGAGTACTTGCGCAATGCAGGCTGATCTTGTTCGCTCAGCACGGTGCTGCTCATGATGAACTTGTCGAGATTCGCTTCCACTTGCGGACGAATTGCTTCAAAGTTTTCGGATTCCGCTTCTCCAGCTTCGGCGTAGTAGCGTTCGATGGATGCCACTTGCGCGGCGCGCTGGGCGCGCTCGACGTCAGTCGGCATGAGCTTGTTGTCGTAAGTGATGGTGGCAACGCCTTTGGTCGTTACGACTTGGGCCAGCGCTGGCAATGCCAGCAGGGCGGTGATCAACACCGCGAAAATCTTTTTCATCATTTACTTGCTTTCAGAATGACGCGGGATGCGTCGATTTGGCGGGTGATATCTTTCGATCCCGCTGCCGTGACGATCCACTTGGACTCCGGTTGCACCAGGGCGTCAGCGAGTTTCAGGAACAGGCCGCGAATGGCCGCTTCGTAGGCTGGAAAATCATCGAGATCGACCTGGTTGGCTGGGACGATCTTGACTTCGCCGTTTTTCAGGTCGGTGTTGAGAAATTCGGTGTTGAGCGCCGGCTCGAAGAAACGAATATGGCTGTAAACCCCGTACACGTAGGAAGCACCCACGTTGTTCTCACCGCTTTTGATGCGGGCGAACTTGTTGAGTTTGACCTCGAACAGGTAGTCGCCCTCGCCAATCTTGAGATCGAGCGCATCGCCGTTATCGAGGCGGAAAGACATCGTGCCCAGCGCGTGGCCCAGCGCGGTCGGCAGCAAGGAAACACCGAGCTTCGCGGCCAGGATGGAACCGAACGCATCGGAAATCATCTGCCCGGCCAGGGCCGGTTTATCGCGTATGGCCGCCGGCATGACCTGCAGCGCTTCCGCCGTGAGTTCGGCGCGCTTGACCTGGATGGTACGAGTGCCCGGCTTGGGCAGGGTGGCCGTGGAGAGCCGGCGGGTAAACTGCGTCAGCAAGCCACCGCCATCTTCGCGCAGCATCAATTCCCTGACATAGCCTTCGATGGTTGCCGGTGCGGGCGGTTGCTTCGTGGCGTCGAACATGACGACGCTGATCGGGTAGCTGCGCACCACCGATTTGCTCTTGTAGTCAAAAATGAGTACGTCAGCGCGCAGGCTGACAAAGGTTTTGTAGTAGTTGCCGATATGCTCGGTCGAAACCGTCTCACCGTTCAGCAGCAACACTGCCATCAGCGCCTGATCGGCAGCTTTCAGGTTTGTCAGTACGTCGCGCAGTGCGTATTCCAAGGTCGAATGCGGTCCCGCGTAGGCACGGTCGATTACCAGACGCGACAAGGACATGCCATCCGACTCGGTTTTGAGCGACTGCTCGATTTTGGCAGCGTTGGGGAAACGTTCACCGATGGTGGCGTAATCGCCAGCGAAAGCGAATCCGGCAAATGTAATGGGCTGTGCAAAAGCCGTCAACGGGGGCAGTAGCAAGGCAAGAACGAGAGCTACCCAGAGCCGCTTGCAGGCTGAAATCAAGTCACGCAAAAACTTCTCCATAATCATGCAAAAATCTTCAGAAGTGAAAATTTCCTAAATGCATTATTTGGTGGCGATTATTGCAGAAAGTTATCAGTTAAAATCTAACCAATTGTCACATTATGCTAATTTATTGCAAATTTGAAACAACGTAGGATTCCGTTACCTATGGTCGAGTTTTTTGTATCTATGCGGACAGAATTTGGGATAGAGATAATTTCGCGACTACGTGGGCAACACATCCAGGATAAGGTCAGCTCCGTGTGGAAGCTGGAGCAGCAGGCCCTGCCGGTGATCTGACATTGACGACAACCGTCAAGGTAAGCGTCTCAATTTCATATGGCACCCGGAGGTTGGGCCCCTTGAAGTCCTTGGTATTGCGGGTAATGACGAGGAGTTTTTGAACTTGCGCAGTGGCTTTGATGATGGCGTCCATCAGGGGCAATCTTTGGCCCTTTCCGCAAACCCTCGGTGCGGATTCTGGCGGCGGCAGTCATGATGGCATCATCGATACGGATGATCTCGAAGCCGCCCTCACTGAACAGCAGCTCGAATTTATTTTCCTCGACCGGCATGATATTGGCGCGAACTTCCTTCCAGGAGATGACGCGTATAGCGGGCTCATCCCAATAAGTCAGCTCGTCGTGCGCCTCAGCGATTCCGTTAAGGTAATCGATAACAATGTTGCTGTCGAAGAGGACTAGCGCCATTCTTCGCGCATCATACGCTGATATTCCAGACCATCTTTCGGAATATCGGTGCGATCTTTCCACATCCCCGCCGCTTTCGCCAGCGCAGCGGCGCGGCGCGCACGGCGCCCTTCGGGCGTATCGGGGTATTGGGGCTGGTCCTTGGCCGGTTCGGGCGGCGGAGGCTTGTGCTCTGCGATTGTCATGATGAGCCACCTGCTCAAAGTTTGATCAATGCAGGAAGTGTAGCGCAGGCTGTGATGGTTGTCGCCACGATGCTGGCACGTAAAAAAAGGCAGCCGAGGCTGCCTTTTTGCTTTACTACTGTTGCGTTGCTTAGTGCTTGGCGCGCAGCTTGGCGATGGCGGCCAGTTGGCCGATCGCTGCTGCCAGTTCGGCTTGCGCTTTCGCGTAGTCGATGCCGGCGCTGTTGTTGGCCAGCGCTTCTTCGGCGCGCTTCTTGGCCGCTGCCGCTTTGGCTTCGTCCAGGTCGGCGCCGCGGATCGCGGTATCGGCCAGCACCGTCACGGCGTTCGGCTGCACTTCCAGCAGGCCGCCGGCCACGAAGACGAACTCTTCTTCGACTTGGCCAGGAACCTTGATGCGCACCGCGCCCGGGCGGATGCGGGTGATCAGGGGCGTGTGCTTCGGGTAGATACCCAGCTCGCCCTGTTCGCCCGGCAACGCGACGAATTCCGCTTCGCCGGAGTAGATCAACTCCTCGGCGGAAACGACGTCAACGTGAATAGTGTTTGCCATGAGTTTCTTTCAACAATTAGTTGAGTTTCTTGGCTTTTTCGATAGCTTCTTCGATCGTGCCTACCATGTAGAACGCTTGTTCCGGCAGGTGGTCGAGTTCGCCCGACGCGATCATTTTGAAGCCCTTGATCGTGTCTTTCAGCGAAACGTATTTACCAGGCGCGCCGGTGAATACTTCAGCAACGTGGAACGGCTGCGACAGGAAACGCTGCATCTTGCGAGCGCGCGATACCAGCAGCTTGTCTTCCGGCGCCAGTTCGTCCATGCCCAGAATCGCGATAATGTCACGCAGTTCCTTGTAGCGCTGCAGGGTGCCCTGAACAGCGCGCGCGGTGTCGTAGTGGTCCTGGCCAACAACCAGCGGGTCCAGCTGGCGCGAGGTCGAGTCCAGTGGATCGACTGCAGGGTAGATACCCAGCGAGGCGATGTCACGCGACAGCACGACGGTCGAATCGAGGTGACCGAAGGTGGTCGCTGGCGACGGGTCGGTCAAGTCATCGGCAGGTACGTACACGGCCTGGATCGAGGTGATCGAACCGGTCTTGGTCGAGGTGATGCGCTCTTGCAGGCGGCCCATCTCTTCGGCCAGGGTAGGCTGATAGCCGACTGCCGATGGCATACGGCCCAGCAGTGCCGACACTTCGGTACCGGCCAGGGTGAAGCGGTAGATGTTGTCCACGAAGAACAGAACATCTTTGCCTTCGTCACGGAACGCTTCCGCCATGGTCAGACCGGTCAGCGCCACGCGCAGACGGTTGCCTGGTGGTTCGTTCATCTGACCGTACACCATCGCTACCTTGGAGTTCTCCGGATTTTCCAGATCGACCACTTTGGCGTCGGCCATCTCGTGGTAGAAGTCGTTACCTTCACGGGTACGCTCACCCACACCGGCGAACACGGACAGACCCGAGTGCGCTTTGGCGATGTTGTTGATCAGTTCCATCATGTTCACGGTCTTGCCCACACCTGCACCGCCGAACAGACCGACTTTACCGCCTTTGGCGAACGGGCACACCAGGTCGATCACCTTGATGCCGGTTTCCAGCAGATCCTGCGATGGCGACAGTTCGTCGTATGCAGGAGGAGCGCGGTGGATCGAAGCGATCTGGTCGTGAGCGACCGGGCCGCATTCGTCGATCGGGTTGCCCAGCACGTCCATGATGCGACCCAGGGTTGCTTTACCGACTGGCACCATGATTGGTTTGCCGGTGTTCTGGATCATCATGCCGCGGCGCAGACCGTCGGAGGTACCCAGAGCAATGGTACGGACAACGCCGTCGCCCAGCTGCTGTTGTACTTCCAGGGTCAGCTCGGAGCCTTCCATTTTCAAGGCATCGAATACCTTGGGCATCGCATTGCGTGGAAACTCAACGTCCACCACAGCGCCGATACACTGAACGATTTTGCCATCAGCCATGTTCGTTCCTTCAAATATAGTTAAATTCGTTTAAACCGCTGCCGCACCGGCGACGATTTCGGAGAGTTCTTTGGTAATCGCAGCCTGACGCGTCTTGTTATAGATCAGCTTCAGTTCACCGATGACGCTACCAGCGTTGTCGCTGGCGGCCTTCATCGCGACCATGCGCGCCGATTGCTCGGACGCCAGATTTTCCGCGACCGACTGGTACACCAGCGCTTCTACATAGCGCTCGAGCAGTTCGTCAATCACCGCAGCCGCGTCAGGTTCGTAGATGTAATCCCAGTTGTGATTACCTGCGTCCGCCTGTTTCGTGGCAGCTGGCAGTGGCAGCAACTGCTGCACGACCGGCTCTTGCTTCATGGTGTTGATAAACTTGGTGTAGCAGATGTACACGGCGTCGACTTCACCGTTCTGGAATTTCTCGAGCATGACCTTGACAGGTCCGATCAATTTTTCCAGGTGCGGCGTGTCGCCGATCTGGGTCACTTGCGCGACCACAGGAACGCCTACGCGATTCAAAAACCCCAAACCTTTGTTACCGATGGCAACTGCCGCAATCTTGTTGCCAGCTGTTTCCAGCTCGCGGGATTTCTGCGTCACCATGCGCAAGATGTTGGTGTTCATACCGCCGCACAGACCTTTGTCGGTGGTAACGATGATGAAGCCAACTTTCTTGGCCGATTCCTTTTGCTCTTCAGCCAGGAACGGGTGCGTGTATTCCGGATTGGCGGCGGCCAGATTGGCGGCGATATTGCGAATCTTTTCACTGTAGGGACGGGCGGCGCGCATACGGTCCTGCGCTTTGCGCATTTTCGATGCGGCAACCATTTCCATCGCCTTCGTGATCTTCTTCGTATTTTCTACGCTCTTGATCTTGCCACGTATCTCTTTGCCTACTGCCATGAGTCCTTACTCCTTCTGCGCTGAGGACGGCGCCGGGGCAAGCCCGGCGCCGTCAAGCACCTTAAAATGCGCCGGATTTCTTGAAGTCGGCAATGGCGGCAGCCAGCGTTGCTTCGCCGTCTTTGTCCAGTTGCTTCGACGATTCAATCTTCGACAGCAGGTCAGCTTGCTTGGTCTTCAGGTAAGCGTGCAGGCCGGCTTCGAATGGCAGTACTTTCTTCACTTCGACGTCGTCCAGGTAGCCCTTGTTCACAGCGAACAGCGAGGCAGCCATCAGCGAGATCGACAGTGGCGAGTACTGGGCTTGCTTGAGCAGCTCGGTGACGCGGGCACCACGGTCCAGCTGCTTGCGGGTCGATTCGTCCAGGTCGGACGCGAACTGCGCGAACGCAGCCAGTTCACGGTACTGGGCCAAGTCGGTACGGATACCGCCGGACAGGTTTTTGATGACCTTGGTCTGGGCAGCACCACCAACGCGCGACACCGAAATACCGGCGTTAATCGCAGGACGGATACCGGAATTGAACAGCGAAGTTTCCAGGAAGATCTGACCGTCGGTAATCGAAATCACGTTGGTTGGCACGAAGGCCGACACGTCGCCAGCTTGCGTTTCGATGATCGGCAGTGCGGTCAGCGAACCGGTCTTGCCGGTGACGGCGCCGTTGGTGAAAGCGGACACGTAGTCGGCGTTCACGCGGGCTGCGCGTTCCAGCAGGCGCGAGTGCAGGTAGAACACGTCGCCTGGGTACGCTTCGCGGCCTGGTGGGCGGCGCAGCAACAGCGAAATCTGACGGTAGGCAACTGCTTGCTTCGACAGGTCATCGTACACGATCAGGGCGTCTTCACCGCGGTCGCGGAAGTATTCGCCCATGGTGCAACCCGAGTATGCCGAGATGTACTGCATGGCAGCCGATTCCGACGCGGTGGCCGCGACGACGATCGTGTATTCCATGGCGCCGTGCTGTTCCAGCGAACGCACGATATTCTTGATGGTCGACGCTTTTTGACCGATCGCCACGTAGATACAGGTCATGCCCTGACCTTTTTGGTTGATGATCGCATCAACTGCAACGGCGGACTTACCGGTTTGACGGTCGCCAATGATCAGCTCGCGCTGGCCACGGCCAATTGGTACCATCGCGTCGATCGATTTCAGGCCGGTTTGCATCGGCTGCGAAACGGATTCACGGGCGATAACGCCCGGTGCGATCTTTTCGATTGGCGAGGTCATCTTCGCATCGACAGGACCTTTGCCGTCGATCGGCTGGCCCAGGGCGTTGACCACGCGGCCACGCAGTTCAGGACCGACTGGTACTTCCAGGATGCGGCCGGTGCACTTGACCGTGTCGCCTTCCGAGATGTGCTCGTAAGCACCCAGGATCACGGAACCGACGGAGTCGCGCTCCAGGTTCATGGCCAGGCCGAAGGTATTGCCCGGGAATTCCAGCATCTCGCCTTGCATTACGTCCGACAGACCGTGGATGCGGCAGATACCGTCGGCTACGGAAATCACCGTGCCTTGATTGCGCACTTCAGCGCCGCTGTCAATGCCTTGAATCCGGCTCTTGATCAGCTCGCTGATTTCAGATGGGTTGAGTTGCATGCTAACTCCTAATTTAGTTCTCTCCGCTTGCGCGAGGGTATGTTTGGTCTGCCGTAGCCAGCGGGTTCTTACTGAACCAGCGCGACGTGCATCTGTTGCAGCTTGGCGCGGACCGAAGTGTCGAGCACTTCGTCGCCCACTACCACGCGCACACCACCGATCAACGATGGGTCGACCGTGACAGTCGGGTTAAGCTTGCGGCTGAATTTCTTTTCCAGCGTGGCGACCAGATCGGACAGCTGGGCGGCGCTCAGATCGAACGCGCTCGTGATGTCAGCATCCGCAGCACCTTCTGCACCATTTTTGAGCAGTTGGAACTGGGCGCCGATTTCCGGCAGCAATTCGATGCGGCCATTGGCGACCACCATGCCGAGGAAGTTGTTCGCTTCTGCGGTCATCGGCGATTTCACCAGCGACGCGATGGTGGCGGCGAGTTCGCTCTCCGACACTTTCGGATTGCGGGCATAGTCCTGCACATCGGCATTGCTGCCGATCTGGGCCATTTCGGACACCAGATCGGACCACTGCGCGAGGTTGCCGGCTTGGGCTACGCGGAAGAGGGCTTCCGCGTAAGGACGGGCGACGGTTGCGAGTTCAGCCATGATTACAGCTCAGTCGCGAGGCGGGCCAGCAGGTCGGCGTGGGCCGACGCGTTGACTTCGCGCTTCAGGATCTGCTCGGCGCCTTTGACCGCCAGGTCGGCTACCTGGGCGCGCAGTGCTTCGCGGGCCTGGGTAACTTGCTGATCGGCTTCTGCCTTGGCTTGCGCAATGATGCGGTCGGCTTCAGCTTTGGCGTTGGTCTTGATTTCTTCTGCGACCAGTTGCGCACGCTTTTCTGCGTCCGCGACGCGCTGGGCAGCTTCGTCACGGGCGGAGGTCAGGGCTTCGGCAGCGCGCTTTTCAGCGACTGCCATCGAAGCCTTGCCTTGGTCGGCTGCTGCCAGACCATCGGCGATACGCTTGGCACGCTCGTCCAGCGCGGTGTTCAGCGCCGGGAATACGAATTTCATCGAGAACCATACGAGCACCGCGAAGGTGATCATCTGGCCGATGAGCGACATATTAACGTTCATACCTTGCTCCTAATTAGTTTCCCCGGTTGGAGCAGTATTACTGGCCAGCGGCGGCGATAACAGCGGTCAGGAATGGGTTGTTGAACGTGAACAGCAGAGCAACACCAACGCCGATCATCGAGATCGCATCCAGCAGACCAGCGATAACGAACAGCTTGGTTTGCAGTTGTGGCATCAGTTCTGGTTGACGTGCCGACGCTTCCAGGAATTTGCCGCCCAGAATGGCGAAGCCCAGTGCGGTGCCGATAGCGGCCAGGCCAATGATGATAGCGACTGCCAGAACGGTCATGCCTTGTACTTGTGCGATCAGAGCTTGCATATATTTCTCCTAATTTAAAAAACGAAAGATACTAAAAAATAAAACGAATCAAGTTGGTGATTAGTGCTTCTCAACCGCAAGGGCCAGATACACAACCGTCAACGCCATAAACACAAAAGCTTGCAAAGTTACAATCAAGATGTGGAAGATTGCCCATGGACCACCCAACAGCCACTGCGCCCACCAAGGCAACAACGCGATCAAGATGAAGATCAGTTCACCGGCGTACATATTGCCGAACAGTCGCAGGGCCAGCGAAACTGGCTTGGCGAACAGTTCAACCATTTGCAGCAGGAAGTTGACAGGTGCCAGCAAAATGGCGGCGAAGCCGGTTGCATGGAATGGCGCCGTGAACAGCTCCTTGGCGTAACCGCCGAGGCCCTTGGCTTTGATCGAGAAACCGAAGATGCACAGCAGGACCGACAGCGACAGCGCGAAGGTCAGGTTGGCATCGGCGGTTGGTACCACACGCAGGTTGTACACGCCGAAGAACTCCAGTGCCTTCGGCAGCAGGTCCACCGGCAGGAAGTCCATGGCGTTCATCAGCCATACCCACACGAAGATGGTAATGGCCAATGGTGCGATCACCGCGCTTTTGGCGTGGAACGCGCTATTAACAGTGTCGTTGACCAGTTCCATGACCAGTTCGACGAAGTTTTGCAGCTTGCCCGGCACACCAGCGGTGGCGCGGCGCGAAGCCATGTAGAAGACACCGAGGAAAATCGCGCCCAGGATGGCCGAAACCCAGAACGTGTCCAGGTTAAACATGCCATCGCTGGTTTGCAGATGTTGCAAGTGGTGCTTGATGTATTCTGTGGCGTTAGCCGGGGCTGAGTGCCCCCCGTGTTCAGTGGTCATAATGTCGTCAGATTTTGTTAATTAAACTGCAAGCAGTGCAAACCAATACGCCATGGTTGCTACCGCGAATCCCAAGATCAGCCATAACCAAGCGGCCGATGAAAATAGCACCAGCGCGACAATAAACAGCGCTGCAGTGACGGAAAACTTGACCATTTCCGCGCGAAAATGCGTCCGGAAAGTCTTTTTTGGATCATTCGTTGCGCCCATGACGATCATCGCGTACACCAGGCTCCCGATGACTGCGATTGCTCCGCCATAGGCGGCCGACCATGCTTTGAGTACTCCACCGAGGTTCCAGGCGAGCAAGGCGAACCCAGTTGCGATGGCCAACTGGAGGGCGACGACTTTAAACATCGGCCTGGAAACACTCGTCGTTTTACGCACTGCGAGCTCCAAAAAAACACCGATAAACTCAAAGACGCGTGATTATATGTGTCTTTCATGTATCACGTCAAACATGGTGCACCGCACCAGAGCATTTAGTGCGTGAATGAGACGCTTTTATAAACATTTCCAAACGCGTTGCACCACTTTGGCGCCAGATGGGGTAAAAGAGGAAAATGAGCAGTTGATTCCCAAAAATCAACAGTGCCGCCAAGATCCGTCATCCGCGCGCAGGCGGGGTTCCATAGACCATCTGAGTTGATGCTCAGCATGGATCCCCGCTTTCGCGAGGACGACGAATTTCTGGCAATACCGTGAACTACGCCCGCAGTCTTGCCAAAACACCATCGAGAATGTCGAGGTCGGCAAAATCGATGATCATCTGGCCGCGCCCCTTGCTGCCCATCTTGAACACCACCGGCGTGGCCAGCTTGTCCGATAGTTCTTCTTCCAGCCTGGTGATATCTCCGGACTTTTCCTTCTGGCGCGCTTCGGTCGGCGCCGCCTGCTGTTCTTCCAGCGTGCGCGTCACCAGTTTTTCGGTTTCGCGTACCGATAGCCGTTTGGCAACGACCGTGTTGGCCAGGTTGATTTGCGTGGCAGCATCGACCGCCAGCAGCGCGCGCGCGTGGCCCATGTCGATATCGCCGGCCATCAGCATGGTTTGCACGCTGCTGGCCAGATTCATCAGGCGCAATAAATTGGACACGGCGCTGCGCGACCGACCGACGGCGTTCGCTGCCTGCTCGTGGGTAAAGCTGAAATCGGTGATCAGGCGGTGGATACCTTGCGCTTCCTCCAGCGGATTGAGATCCTCGCGCTGCATGTTCTCGATCAGCGCCATGGCGGCGGCGGCCTGGTCGTCGACGTTGCGTACCAGCACCGGCAATACTTCCAGCCCGGCCAGTTGCGCCGCGCGGAAACGCCGTTCGCCGGCGATGATCTCGTAGGTGACCGCGCCGGTCAGCGGGTCGCTGCCGACCGGGCGCACCAGGATCGGTTGCATGATGCCCTGGGTTTTGATCGACGCGGCCAGTTCCTGCAGGCCGCCCTCGTCCATGCGCGTGCGCGGCTGGTATTTGCCGGCCTGCATTTGCGTGACCGGCAATTCGGACGGCGTGTTGGCGTCAGGCGCCTTGTCGTCGCCGCCGAGCAGCGCGTCGAGGCCGCGCCCCAGGCCTTTGAGTTTTTTGGTTGCCATATATATGTATGAAGAATGCGTTACATTTTCTTGATGCGTTCGACCATCTCGGCGCCAAAGGCGATATACGCCTGCGCGCCCTTGGACGATGGATCGAACGTGACGCCGGGCATGCCATACGACGGCGCTTCAGCCAGACGCACGTTGCGCGGGATGATGGTTTTGAAGACCTTGTCGCCGAAGTGCTGTTCGAGCTGGGCGGACACCTGCTGCGACAGCGTCATGCGCGGATCGAACATCACGCGCAGCAAGCCGATGATTTTCAAGTCCTGGTTCAGGTTGGCGTGCACCTTCTTGATGGTGTTGACCAGGTCGGACAAGCCTTCCAGTGCGTAGTACTCGCACTGCATCGGGATGATCACGCCGTGGGCGGCGCACAGGCCGTTCAGGGTCAACATCGACAGTGCGGGCGGGCAGTCGATCAAAATAAAATCGTAGTCCTGGTCCACTGCCGCCAATGCCAACTTGAGGCGCCGCTCGCGGTTGTCGAGCACCACCATCTCCACCTCGGCGCCAGCCAGTTCGCGGTTCGATGGCAGCACGTCGAACCTGCCTGCCTCCGAACGCAGGCGCGCGGTGGCCACGTCGGATTCGCCCAGCATCACCTCGTAGGTGGAGGCGGCCAGGCCGGCCTTGTTGATGCCTGCGCCCATGGTGGCGTTGCCCTGCGGGTCCAGGTCCACCAGCAGCACGCGCTGGTTCAGCTTTGCCAGGCCGGCCGCCAGGTTGACGGTGGTGGTGGTCTTGCCCACCCCGCCCTTCTGATTCGCTACGCAGAAAATTTTCGCCATGTATTTGTTATCGTCTTTTCTCTTTAATTATTTATACCGTTTAAACGATTTATACTGTTTATTTCGCATAAATCATTTATATCGTTTAAATGATTTACACCGTTTCGGTTTGCTCTGATTTGATGAACACCAGATGACGCTCCGCCTCCAGCCCCGGCACCTGCAAAGGCTCCAGTTTCTGCACCTTCCACGGCTCTGGCAGTCGTTCGCGTTCTTCCGCTGGCGCCGTGCCTTTCAAGGCGATGAATTGGCCGCCCTCTTCCAGCAGATGCCCCGACCAGTTGACGAAGTCCGACAGGTCGGCAAAAGCGCGCGAGGTAATCACGTCGAACTTGGTTTTCACTTCCAGCTGTTCCACGCGCTTGGTGTACACCGTCACGTTGGTCAGTTCCAGCTCCGCTTTGACCTGGTTCAGGAAAGCAGTTTTCTTGTGCACGGTGTCAATCATCGACACGTTCATGTCGGGCCGGCTAATGGCCAGCACCATGCCTGGCAAACCACCGCCCGCGCCTACGTCCAGCACGTTTTTGGCGCCTGCGAACGCCGAAACGGCTGCCAGGGAATCGAGCAAGTGCAGCGTGACCATCTGCAGCGGATCGCGCACCGACGTCAGGTTGTACACCGAGTTCCACTTGTTGAGCAGGGCCAGGTAGTCGAGCAATTTTTCGACCTGCACTTCGCTCAAATCGAGCGCGAGGCCGGCGATTCCGGTGCGTAAAACATCAGCGACGACAGCGCGATCGAACACCTTCATTGCACCACCTCGTCTTTCATCTCCTTGTTGAGGAAGCCGCCGAAGCCCACTTTTTTCAGGTGTACCAGCAGCAGCGAGATCGCGGCCGGGGTTACACCGGAGATGCGCGAGGCCTGGCCCAGGGTTTCCGGACGCTGGGCGTGCAGCTTCTGGCGCACTTCCACCGACAGCGCAGTGATGTCCAGGTAGTTGAAACCCTCGGGCAATTTGAGGTTTTCGTAGTGCTCGTGACGCTCGACTTCCTTGGTCTGGCGGTCGATATAGCCCGAATATTTGAGCTGGATTTCGATCTGTTCGCGCACCGCGTCGTCGGTAACGCCCGGACCAGCGAGGTCACGACCATCAATGCCAGCCAGTGTCATCAGCTTGTCGTAGCCCACGCCGGGACGGCGCAGCAGGTCGGCCAGCGAGTATTCGCGCTCGATGGCCTGGCCAATCACGCGCTCCGATTCGGCAGCTTCGACGATGCGGGGATTGATCCACGTGGAACGCAGCCGCTCGAGTTCAAGAGCGACAGCCTCGCGTTTGCGGTCGAACGACTCCCATTGGGCGTCGCCAACACAGCCCAGTTTGCGGCCGATTTCGGTCAGGCGCATGTCCGCATTATCTTCGCGCAGGCTCAAACGGTACTCGGCGCGGCTGGTAAACATGCGGTACGGCTCCATCACGCCTTGCGTGACCAGGTCATCGACCATCACGCCCAGGTACGCTTCCGAGCGCGCCGGGGTCCATGCTTCTCGGCCCTGGGTTTGCAGCGCGGCGTTGATACCTGCCAGCATGCCTTGGGCTGCCGCCTCTTCGTAGCCGGTAGTGCCATTGATCTGGCCAGCGAAATACAGGCCAGCGACGGCCTTGGTTTCCAGCGACGCTTTCAGGCCGCGCGGGTCGAAATAATCGTATTCGATGGCGTAGCCCGGACGCAGGATGTGGGCGTTTTCCAGTCCCTTCATCGAGCGCACCAGGGCGATTTGCACGTCGAACGGCAGGCTGGTAGAGATGCCGTTTGGATAGAATTCGTGCGTGGTCAGGCCTTCCGGTTCCAGGAAAATCTGGTGCGATTCTTTCGAGGCGAAGCGGTGAATCTTGTCTTCGATCGACGGGCAATAACGCGGGCCCACGCCTTCGATCACGCCCGTGTACATGGGACTGCGATCAAGGCCGGCACGGATGATGTCGTGCGTTTGGTTATTGGTGTGGGTGACCCAGCATGGCAACTGCTGCGGGTGCATGGCGGTGTTGCCCATGACGGAGAACACCGGTACCGGATCAAGGTCGCCCGGCTGTTCGGCCATCTGCGCGAAGTCGATCGAGCGGCCGTCGAGGCGCGGCGGCGTGCCGGTTTTCAGGCGGCCTTGCGGCAGTTTCAGTTCCTTCAGACGAGCCGACAGCGAGATCGCCGGTGGGTCGCCAGCGCGGCCAGCGGAGTAATTTTGCAGGCCGACATGGATCTTCCCGTCGAGGAAAGTACCAGCGGTGAGCACCACGGCAGGCGCCAAGAACTTCAGGCCGATCTGGGTGACGGCGCCAACCACGCGGTCGCCCTCCACCATCAAATCATCGACGGCCTGCTGGAACAGCCACAGGTTGGGCTGGTTTTCCAGGCGAGAACGGATCGCTGCCTTGTACAAGATGCGGTCGGCCTGGGCGCGCGTGGCGCGTACTGCCGGGCCTTTCGAGGAATTCAAAATGCGGAACTGGATGCCCGACTCGTCGGTAGCGATCGCCATGGCGCCGCCCATGGCATCGACTTCCTTGACCAGGTGGCCTTTGCCGATACCGCCGATAGAGGGGTTGCAGGACATCTGGCCCAGTGTCTCGATGTTGTGCGTCAAGAGCAAAGTCTTCTGGCCCATGCGGGCGGAAGCAAGTGCGGCCTCGGTGCCGGCATGACCACCGCCGACAACGATGACGTCGAATGAAGTTGGAAATAACATGATGGAATTTTTTAAAGCGGAGGGAGTAAGGTCAAATTATAGAGTCTTTTTGTAGCTGCGACTTTTTTAGGCAAAAATATTCTGCTTTTGTTCCACGTGAAACAATGAAAAAAAGCGCTGGTCTGTCGATCAGCGCCCTTCTTTTCACACGGGTGTTGGTTCCACGTGAAACATCACGTCATGTCTACCATCTGAGGTAGGCGTCGTAACCGGTCTTGGCAATCAGTACCGACACCACGATCAGGAACAGTTTGCGCACGAAGCCACTGCCGTGTTTCATCGCCAAGCCAGTGCCAATCACCGAACCGGCGATCTGGCACACCGCCATCATCAAGCCCAGTTGCCACAGCAAGTGTCCGCTGTAACCAAACCACACCAGGGCAGCAAAGTTACAGGCGACGTTGACAATCTTGCTGACGGCGGACGCGCTGAGGAAGTCGAAGCCGAACACGCGCACGAACAGGAACACCAAAAAGCTTCCAGTGCCGGGGCCGAAGAAGCCATCATAAAAGCCGATTGCCGAACCAATGATCAGCGCCAGCGTTTGCTCCTTGCGGCCAGTGTGGAGCGGCGCGTGCACCGAGCCCAGGTCTTTCTTGGCAAAGGTATAGATCGCCACCAGCAGCAGTACCACCGGCAAGGCCGTGCGCAGAAAGTCTGGCGATACCTTGGTCACCGTGTAGGCGCCAAGGAAGGAGAAGATCAGCGCCGCAAACGCCGCCGGCGCAGCGACGCTCCAGGCCACCACAACCCGGCGCGCATAACTGACTGCCGCCACGCTGGTGCCGAAGATCGACGCCAGCTTATTGGTGCCGATCAAGGTGGCCGGCGCGGTGTTGGGGAACACCGAGAAAATCGCCGGCATCTGGATCAGCCCGCCCCCGCCCACCACCGCATCGACCAGTCCCGCGCCAAATGCGGCCACACCCAAAATCAAGTAATCCACTACTGCCGCCGTCCGTCCATTGATCAAGGCTGTATTGTACGGAACAACCGGTCTCAAGCTTGATGCCGAGATGGCATGGCCCCGGTGAGGGAAGCAAAGACGCAACAGGCCGGCAGCGCCAGCGGTATCACAATCGGCCGCCTGCGCTACTTGCAGGCGATGCCGATTCGGCATAGATGCTGGCACTAGTGATGTGAAAAGCGGCAGCAGGAAACGCTGCCACCTCGTCCGATTTACTGCGGCACATCCACCGTCGCAGCGCTCACCGTGATCGCGTTGGCCGGCGCCGGTGCACCCACGAACGGCGGCAAGTTCGCCTCCGTCAGCGGCACGGTGTTGTCAGGTCGCGTAGTGGTGCGTACCACCTGCGACGGCGGCAGCTGCGCATTGCTGCGCAAGTGCGCCATCATCGCGTCGAGCGCGCGGAACAGGTACACGTTGAGCGGGATCACGTATTGCGGCAGCGCCGTGGTGAGCACATCGAAATGGTTGCCGTTAGTAACTTCGATGTAGCGCAGCTTGCTCGACGAACCTTCCGCTGCGGCGTTCAACCCCAGGTAAGCGCGCGACGTAAAATTCACCACCATCATGGTGTCGCTGCGGCCGTGAACGATGATTGCCGGCTTGCCGTTCAACTTGCCATTTGCAACCACCTCGGCTGCGCCCTGGCGTACCCGTCGGCTCTGCTCGGCCAAGGCGCCGGTCAACGCATTGCCATTGACCGGATCGATGCCGGTGGCCAGCGCGCGCAGGCACAGGAAACCGTCGAGCGACTGATCGGCCAGGTTGGTGCTGGGCGAGACACCGAGCGCATACGACCGCGCGCCACCGGCCGAGTCCTCGTAGATCGGCGTGCCGATGATGCCGTTCTGGGTGGCGAAGCTGGCCGCCTTTTGCGCCGGCGTGAAGACGGTGGGCAAGCCTGCCGCATCGACCGGGGCGAAGGTAAAGCCGCACACCTTGTCGGTGGGAGCGAAGCGGCCGTAGGCAAAGCTGTAGGTGACGGCGACCAGCACATTGGTCGGCGAGTACGTCGCCTGCAAAGGATCGGACTCCGGCAGCCAGCCATAGGCACGCAGCCGCGCCCGTGCATCGAGCTGCTGCGCCGCCAGATCGGCGCCGGCCAGCAAGCCCTTGGCGGCCAGCGCCGTGCAGCGCGCGGCCGTGGCTGCGGTGGCGGCGATGCACGGCTGGTATAACGCGGCATAAGTGGAATAGTCGATCAGCAGCTTGCCCTGCCCTGTCACCGGCGCGCCGTTCTGCCGTACCGAATAGCTGGTGGCGTCCTTGGGCTGGATCTGCGGCTCACTCACCGCCAGGCCGGTGATCAGGCCCTTGCGATCCTGCTCGGCCGCCAGCAGCGCCGCCGCGGCGCCGTTGGAAATGCTCGAGCCGATGGTGATGGTGTTGCGCGGCGTGAAGCGCACGCGGCGGCCCTTGCCATCCTTGCTCACTTCGCCGTACTTTTCGTTGAGCGCATAAAACGCGAACTCCACCGATTGCAACACGTGCATGCCCCAGTCCTTTTCAGGATTCTGTTGCGAGTGCGCGTGCTTGGAGGCGATGCGGCCCGGGTAGGCGGCAGCAAACGCGGCGCGTTCGGCGTCCGTAATGGTCGGCGCGAAATTGGCGTTGAGGGCGGCCGTGGCACGCGGCGCACGCACGCCATTGCGCAGGTTCACGCTGTCGTCTTCGAACGTGTACAGGCCGGTGCCAGTGCCCTTGTCGGTATAGGCCACGGCACACTTGTGCGTGAGTCCCCACTCGCCCGAGGTGGCGATGGCGCCGTACACACCGCGCGAACCGCTCGAGGCGCCGGTGATGATACAGGGGTTGGTAACGTCAAAACTGTCCGGTATCTGCACCATCACTGTGACGTTCTGCTTGCCGCTGCCGTCGTCGGCATAGGCAATGTACTCGGTGCCGGCGATCTTGCCCTCGCCCGTGGTCGGTACCCCGTTGATATCGACGTTGGGCCCGTACAGGCGGCCGTAACCGGCGGTGGGATTGACGTCGGCGATCGCCCGGTAATTGAAATAGATGGCGTTGCGGCGCAGCTCGGCCGGGGTGGGATTGAGCGGGTCGGCGTAACCGGGCGCCGGCGCGGCGGCGCTCAAACCCGAGGCGCCCAGGCCGCCGGTGAGCAAATCGTCGGCGACGCCATCGTAGGTGGCGACAGTGATTCCGCGCAAGTAGCGCGGTGCTTCGTTCGGTTCGCCTTGGTGATGGTGACCGTGCGAGCCGCAGCCAGCCAGGGCCATGGTGGCGACGGCTGCGGAGACGGCCGTCACAAGTGTCGTGGTTTTCATGTTCATCCTCCAGGTTAGTCAATAACGGACGGAAAGGCTCCCTCCAGCCCCTGCTGCCAGAACTTAACCCGCCCGAATGGAAAACGCCGGGCAGATCGCCCGGCGTATGTGCTGCATCATGTTTCAGTCAAATGACGATCATGCCGTCTTGATGACCGGCTTCTTTCGGGTCCAGGCAAGGAACTCGCCGATGATGCCGCGCCGGAACGCCAGCACGCAAATGATGAAGATCAGCCCCACCACCATGTTCACTGCCTCGCCGATCGTGGTGAACCATTCGATGCCACTGACCGACGACAGGTAGATGCCCCAGTCGCCCAGCTTGTTCTCGAGCATGATGATGATCAGCGCGCCAAGGATGGGGCCGGCCAGGGTGCCCATGCCGCCCACCAGGGTCATCAGCACTACCAGGCCAGACATGGTCCAGTGCACGTCGGTCAGGGTTTCGAAACCCTGCACCAGCACCTTGAGGCCACCGGCCAGGCCGGCCAGCGCGGCCGACAGCACAAAGGCCAGCAACTTGTACTTGTCCACGTCGTAGCCGAGCGAGACCGCGCGCGGCTCGTTTTCCTTGATCGCCATCAGCAGCTGGCCGAACGGCGAGTGCACCGTGCGCACGATCAGGGCAAACGCGCCGACCGCCAGCGCCAGCACGAAGAAGTACAGCGTGAGATCGCTGCCGAGATCGATCATGCCCAGCACGCTTCCACGTGGAACGCCCTGCAAGCCATCCTCGCCGCCGGTAAAGCCGCCGGCGCGCAAGGCGACAAAGAACACCATCTGCGCCAGCGCCAGCGTGATCATGGAAAAGTAAATGCCCTGGCGCCGAATTGCCAGGCCGCCCATTACCAGGCCCAGGCCGGCGCCGGTGAGCAGGCCCATGGCCAGGCTCAGCTCGACCGGCCAGCCCCACACCTTGAGAGCGTTGCCCACCACATAGCCGGCGCCGCCAAAGAACGCCGCGTGGCCGAACGACAGCAGGCCGGTAAAGCCGATCAGCAGGTTGAAGGCGCAGGCAAACAGCGCAAAGCACAGCAGCTTGGCCAGGAATACCGGGTAGCCGATAAACGGCGCCGCCAGCGCAACGGCCAGGGCCAGGGAATAACCGAGTTTCTTGTTCATGAAGGACCTCTTATTTTTCTTTACCAAACAACCCGGCAGGACGCAGCAACAGCACCACGATCATCACCAGGAACACGACCGTCGAGGAAAACTCCGGGTACAGCACCTTGGTCAGGCCCTCGATCACGCCGAGCCCGAGGCCGGTCAGAATCGAGCCCATGATCGAACCCATGCCACCGATCACCACAACGGCGAACACGACGATAATCAGGTTCTGACCCATCAGGGGCTGGACCTGGATGATCGGCGCCGCCAGCACCCCGGCAAAGCCCGCCAAAGCGACCCCGAAGCCGTAGGTGAGCGTGACCATCAGCGGCACGTTAACGCCGAACGCTTCGACCAGCTTGGGGTTTTCAGTGCCGGCGCGCAGGTAAGAGCCGAGCTTGGTCTTTTCGATTACGTACCAGGTGGCCAGGCACACCACCACGGAGGCGACCACCACCCAGGCGCGGTAGTGCGGCATGACCATGAAGCCGAGGTCGCTGGCGCCAGCGAGCGCATCGGGCGTCTGGAACGGCTGGCCCGAGACGCCGTAGAACGAACGGAACAGGCCTTCGACCAGCAAGGTGATGCCAAAGGTGAGCAGCAGGCCGTACAGGTGGTCGAGCTTATAGAGCCAGCGCAGCATGGTTTTTTCCACGATCACGCCGAACGCGCCCACCACCAGGGGCGCCAGCAACAACATACACCAGTAGCTGAGGCCAAAATAGGTCATCCCCATCCAGGCCACGAAGGCGCCCATCATGTACAGGGCGCCATGGGAAAAATTGATCACGTTGAGCAGGCCGAAGATCACTGCCAGGCCCAGCGATAGCATCGCGTAGAACGAACCGTTGACGAGTCCCAGCATTAGCTGGCTCAACCAGACGGTCAAGGGGTAGCCGAATATTTCCATGAGATCACTAACTTAAAATCGCCTGCTGCATGGGTATCGCACCAGGCGGGGGTCGGGAGGGAGGGTAAAAAAAACCGGGGGACCTGGCGGCCTGCCCCGGCAGTACTCGTTACATCATTTCCACAGGCTGCACTTGGTTTCCGCCTTGGTGGCGTAGGCCTGGTCGCCAGGAATGGTGGCCACCACCTTGTAGTAGTCCCACGGATATTTCGATTCAGACGGTTTTTTTACTTCCATCAAATACATATCGTGGACCATGCGCCCGTCCGGACGGATCACGCCGTTCTTGGCGAACATGTCGTTGACCTTGTTGGCCTTGAGCCAGGCCATGACCTTGTCGGCATCGTCGGTGCCGGTGGCCTTGACCGCTTTCAGGTACTGGGCGGCAGCAGAATAATCGGCCGCCTGCAGCATCGACGGTGATTTCTTCATCTTGGCAAAATATTTCTTGGACCAGGCCCGGGTATCGTCGTTCTGGTCCCAGTACCAGCCGTCGGTCAGGTACATGCCCTGGGTGAGGTTGAGCCCGAGCGAATGGACGTCGTTGATGAAGATCAGCAGGCCGGCCAGCTTCATTTTCTTGGTAATGCCGAACTCGTTGGCAGCCTTGATGGCGTTGATGGCGTCGCCGCCAGCGTTGGCCAGTCCCAGGATTTGCGCCCCCGACGCTTGCGCCTGCAGCAGGAACGACGAAAAGTCCGACGCCGACAGCGGGTGTTTAACGGCGCCCATCACCTTGCCGCCAGCCGATTTCACCACGTCGGCCGTGTCTTTTTCCAGCGACTGGCCGAAGGCGTAATCGGCGGTCAGGAAGTACCAGTTCTTGCCGCCCTGCTTGACGATGGCGCCACCCGTGCCGCGCGCCAGGGCGATGGTGTCGTAGGCGTAGTGCACGGTGTACGGCGTACACTCTTCGTTGGTGAGCCGGGCCGAGCCGGCGCCGATCGAAATAAACACTTTTTTCTTTTCCGCCGCCACCTTGGCCATGGCCAGGCTGGCGCCGGAATTGGTGCCGCCGATGAGCATGTCCACGCCCTGCTGGTCGAACCATTCGCGCGCCTTGGAGGCGGCAATGTCAGCCTTGTTCTGGTGGTCGGCCGAAATGAATTCGACCTTCTTGCCGGCGACGACCGCGCCGGCATCGGCGATCGCCATCTTGATCGCTTCGGCGCCGCCGGCGCCGTCGATGTCGGTGTAGAGGCCGGACATGTCGGTGATCATGCCGATCTTGATGGTGTCGCCTGAAATTTGCGCCTGCGCGCCATAGGACAGGCATAGCGCGCAGGCGCCAATCATTGCTTTGCGTTTCATGGTGTCTCCCGAGGTAGTTCGAACAAAAATGCGCTACACGCCGAGAAGCTCCGTCAACACTGGCATCTTGGCGCTGAGTTCGGATGCAACAAAGGTCTCGACGATCTGACCGTGTTCCATCACATAGAACCGGTCCGCCAGGGGCGCGGCAAACCGGAAATTCTGTTCCACCATGACGATGGTGTAACCGTTGGCCTTGAGGGTCTTGATCATGCGCGCCAGGCCTTGCACGATCACGGGCGCCAGCCCTTCCGAGATTTCATCGAGCAGCAGCAGCCGGGCGCCGGTGCGCAGGATGCGCGCCACGGCCAGCATTTGCTGCTCGCCACCCGAGAGCCGGGTGCCCTGGCTATGCTTGCGTTCTTCGAGGTTGGGAAACATGGCGTAGATATCGGCCACCGACATGCCCTGCTTGCCGCCAGCGAGTTGCGGCGGCAACAGCAGGTTTTCCTCGGTGGAGAGCGACGCGAAAATGCCGCGCTCCTCGGGGCAATAGCCGATGCCCAGGTGGGCGATCTGGTGGGTGGGCAGGCCGATCGCCTCCGATCCATTGACCTTGATCGAACCCTTGCGCGCGCCGGTCAGGCCCATGATGGCGCGCAGAGTGGTGGTGCGACCGGCGCCGTTACGGCCGAGCAAGGTGACCACCTCGCCCGGCTGTACGCGCAGATTGACGTTGTGCAAGATGTGCGATTCGCCGTACCAGGTTTGCAGGTTGCTGATGTCGAGCGCGGCTGTCATCAGTGCGCTCCTTCGAGTTCCTGCGCATGGGCCCCTTCGGCGCCAGCCTCTGTGCCCATATACGCTTCCATTACCTGCGGGTTGCGCGACACGTCGGCGTACGTGCCTTCGGCCAGCATGCAGCCACGCTGCAGCACCGAGATGCGGTCGCAGATGCCAGCCACCACTTTCATATTGTGTTCGACCATCAGGATGGTGCGCCCGGTGGAGACTTTTTTGATCAGCTCGGTAACCCGGTGCACGTCTTCGTGGCCCATGCCCTGGGTGGGTTCGTCGAGCAGCATCAGCGCCGGTTCCATGGCCAGGGTGGTGGCAATTTCCAGCGCGCGCTTGCGCCCGTAAGGCATGTCGACCGTAATGGTGTCGGCGAAACTGGCCAGGTCGACTTCGGCCAGCAGCGCCATGGCGCGGTCGTTGAGGGCGTCGAGCTTGCGTTCGCTCTGCCAGAAATGGAAGCTGGTGCCGAGCTGGCGCTGCAAGCCGATGCGCACGTTTTGCAGCACCGTCAGGTGCGGAAATACGGCGGAAATCTGGAACGAACGGATCACGCCCATGCGCGCAATGTGCGCCGGACTGGCCGCCGTGATGTCCTTGTCGTTGAACAGGATGCGGCCGGACGTGGGGACCAAAAACTTGGTGAGCAGATTAAAACAGGTGGTTTTGCCGGCGCCGTTGGGGCCGATGAGAGCGTGGATGTGGCCACGCTGTACGCGAAGATTGACGTCGCAAACGGCTTTGAAGCCGCGAAATTCCTTGGTCAAATTCTGTGTTTCTAGAATAAAGCCTGACATCCTGTCTCCTTGTATTTTTATGCAAGGTACTGCCTTTTTTTCAGATCATACACAGTAACAAAATGGTCAACAATACGGTATAAATACGAGGATTGTTTGATCTGGATCTAGTCAGACACCCTTATGCTGATTGGGTTTCTTGATGAGCACGGCTGTTTTTCCACGCGAATCGGTATGGAAAAAAGAGAATGACTGGAGGGTGTTTTGCGCTGTGGATAACCTTATGGATATCCACAGGTGTGAATTGTGCGTAAACAAAAATTTTCTGGGGACGCCATTTTTTATCCAAAAACAGTGCCTGTCCGCATACACAGTTTACGCGCCCGGTTCTACAGCGCGTAAACGCCTGATTTTAATCCAAAATAAGGACTTATCCACAGAAAAGTGTCCACGTAAACAACTACTACTATTCTTTATATACATCTTTAGAGTAAACCACAGCAGCGCCAGCGTTATACTCGGCTTGCCACCCACCGCCTTGGAGACCGATTGTCATCCTTGCCTGCCCAACCGCGATCGCCTGCCTACCTGCGCTTTCGCCGTCGCTTGCTCACTGGCCTGTGTTTAACAGCTGCGCTCGCTATCACGGTGGTCATCGCCCAGGTTCGCACGTCCTATGTCGAACGTGAGCAGGCCATGCGAAGCCAGACCGATCACTACGCCAAAGCGATGGAAGCGTATGTGTTGCACGCGCTGCAATCGGTGGACCTGGCCATGATCGGTTTTGCCAATGCCATCAAGGTGCTGCCCAACGCGCAAAATCGTGCCGCCGTTTCCGAGTTGTTGTCCGCTCGCGCAGCCAATTTCAACGCCGATTACTGGCTTTCTTTCCTCGATACCAAGGGCAACGTGATTGCCACCTCGCTCGATATCGACATCGAGGGCCACAACTATGCCGAACGCGACTACTTCAAGGCCCATCTCGACAACAGCCATGGCAACCGCCCGTTCATCGGTGCGCCGGTGATCGGCAAATACACGGGCGCCAAGCTGTTTTTTGTCAGCCGCCGCGTGGAAAATGCCAAGGGCGAATTCATCGGGGTACTGCTGGCGCCGCTCGACGTGCGGCGTTATGCGGCACTGTTCGACAATTCGCGATTTACCGCCGATATGTCGATCACCCTGCTCTACCGCGACGGCCGGGTGATTGCCCGCTCGCCGCTGTTCGAGCAATCGTTCGGACGCGACCTGTCTGGCGGCGAACTGTTCCGGCAACTGCGCAACGGCAATTCAGGTACTTATAAAGCCGTCGGCATCGTTGACGGCTTGCACCGTATTTACAGTTACCGCGTGTTCGAGCAGTTGCCGCTGATAATGCTGGTCGGAAGCAGCGACGCCGATGCGGTACGCCAGCGCGACCGCAGCTACCTGGTGGCCGGCGCCGGCCTGATTTGCCTGTTGTTCCTGATGACGGCCGGTGGAATATTCTCGCTGCGCACCCATGCACGCCAGGAAGCACGCGAGTTGCGCATCCGCGCACTGCTGGGCGAGAGCCGCGAGATGGAGCAAAAGCTGCGCGCCAACGAAGAATCGATGAAATTGTCGGCGCTGCTGTTCCACAATATCGGCGAAGCGATGATGGTGACCGACGCCGGTGGCCGCATCCTCACCGTCAATCCGGCGTTTTCTTTACTCAGTGGTTACACCGAGCAGCAAGTGATCGGCCGCCGCAGCTATGAGTTGACCGCCGGTCGCGAAGGGGTCGAATTTTTTGCGAAGATGGCAAAAACCATTCGCGACACGGGCCAGTGGGACGGTGAAGTGTGGCACCGGCACCAGGACGGCACCGAGTACCTGGCAAAAATCCGGTTCGACACCGTCCACGACGACTTCGGCCACCCGTTCCGTTACGTTGTGCTGCTCAGCGATGTGACCGAAAAAAAGGCATCGGAAGAACGGATCTGGCGCCAGGCCAACTTCGATACCCTGACCGGGTTGCCCAACCGGCGCATGTTCCACGAGCGCTTGCGCCAGGAAATGAAAAAATCGGACCGCGCCAGGCTGCCGATGGCGATATTGTTCGTCGATCTCGACCACTTCAAGGAGGTCAACGACACCATGGGCCACGACAAGGGCGACCTGCTGCTCAAACAAGTGGCAGAACGGCTGACCGCATCGATGCGCGGCACCGACGTGGTGGCCAGGCTTGGCGGTGACGAGTTCATCGCCCTGCTTGGCGAGCTGCGCAATCCGCCGGACGTGACCCGCACGGCAAAAGAAATCCTTAAAAAGATGAGCACGCCGTTCGACCTGGACGGTGACGGCCAGCAGATTGCCAACATTTCCAGCAGCATCGGCATCGCCTTGTACCCGCAAGACGGCAAAGATATCGAAACACTCATGAAAAACGCCGACCAGGCCATGTACGGGGCCAAGGAAAACGGTAAAAACCGCTACCAGTACTACGCTTCTGTGGATAACGTTCTGGATATCCACAAGGATCGATGTGAGTAAGCACCGATTCGATCCACCACCGCCATTTTATGCAGAAATTGTCCTGCAACTGGTACAGCGCTTATGCGCCTGCTTGTAAAAGTTGTAAACAGCTGATTCGTAAACGTATACAGAACTTATCCACAGCTTTGAACGCGTTTACTACTACTATTATTTTATATAAATTCTTTGTAAACAACGTAAACAGCAAAAGCCACGGCAACGCCAAAAAACCGCAAAAACCACCCCAAACCGGGTAAACCACGCGCCTGCTCATGGTCTGAAGTCCGTTCTGCACGTAAAAAACGCCTTAAAATCGACCGTTTTGAACGCTGCGCTGTGGACAAGGGCGTGGCAATCCACAGGCAACACGCCTGTACACCTCCAAAAACAGGGAAAAAACATGCGTCTTGGCATCATCAGTGCGCTGGCAGAAGAACAGCAGGGGCTACTGGAAGCCCTTGAGAGCCCCGTCACGCGCGTTCACGGCATGCGTGAGTACACGGCAGGGACACTGTGGGAAATCGACGCTGTGTGCGTCCTGTCGCGAATTGGCAAGGTTGCCGCTGCCATGACAGCGGCGATCCTTGTGGAAAAGTTCGGAGTTACCCACATCGTCTTCACCGGCGTTGCCGGCAGCGGCGATGCGCAGGTGAATGTCGGCGATATCGTGGTGGCTGACAGCCTGGTTCAGCACGACATGGATGCGTCGCCGCTGTTTCCTCGTTTCGAGGTGCCATTGACGGGCCTGACGCGCTTTGCCACCGACGTGGCACTGACCGAGCGTTTGGCGGCAGCGGCTGCCAAAACCACGCGCGTGCATCGTGGCCTGATTGCCAGCGGCGACCAGTTCATCGGTCGCCTGCAACAGATCACCGCGCTGAAAACCGCCCTGCCCGACTTGCTGGCAGTGGAGATGGAAGGCGCTGCAGTGGCGCAAGTGTGTTTCGAGCTGGGCATCCCGTTCGCCGTGATCCGCACCATTTCCGACAATGCCAACGACGAGGCGGCCGTCGATTTCCTGCATTTCATTCAAACGGTGGCGTCGCGCTATGCCCACGAAGTGATCGAGAACTTCTGTAAAAATTGATTGGACGGAAGTTGCAGGCAAACCGTCATACCCGTGCAGGCCGGTATCCAGGTTATGCAAGCAAAAAAAAGGCCGGCAAACGCCGGCCCCAAGGGTCTACAACAGGTTCCGGACTACACCGACAGCGTCATCAGGCTGGCATTGCCACCTGCCGCCGTGGTATTGACGCACAGGGCCCGCTCAGCGAGCAAACGCCACAGGGGGATACCATCCTCGGCAGTGGTATCGATTAGGCTCGCCAGGGCCCCTTCCCGGGCCGCCAAACGCATATGCAGGCTTGCCGCCAGTTGCGATTCCACCAGCGCCACCTGGAATGGACCGTCGACGCTGTCGCTGGCGCGGACTATGCGGTCTTTCACTGCCGTCGGCAAGTCGGTTGGCAACAGGCTTGCCGCCTCAAACATCACCAGCGCCGTGTTACCGGTGGCCAGCACCGCTGCCAGTTGATTGAGCAGCGCCGGCTGGGTAGTGGCTGCGCACAGCACTGCCCCGCGCGGCAGCAGCGCCAGGGTATTGCGCTCGCCGGTAGGACCGGGCAGCGTGCTCAGGGTGCCCAGCAGGCTGGTGCGGCTGTATTGCTCGATCAGTGCCGCCAGGCGCTGCTGGCCGTGCAGGTTGGCCCAGGCGGTCAAGGCATCGAGCGCCGGCGTTGGCTGGCGCTGGTGGGTGGTGGTCGCGACCGCGTTGCGCTGCAGGCGTTTCAGGTACAGCGGGCCGCCAGCCTTGGGACCGGTGCCCGATTTGCCTTCGCCGCCGAACGGCTGCACTCCGACCACGGCGCCGACGATGTTGCGATTGACATAAATATTGCCGACATGGGCGTTGGCCGTGATGAAATCGATGGTTTCATCGATGCGCGAATGCACGCCCAGGGTCAGACCGAAGCCGGACGCGTTGATTTGCTCGACGAGTTTCGGCAAGTCGGCGCGGCGATAGCGGATCACGTGCAAGACCGGGCCGAACACTTCGTGCGTGAGTTCGGCCAGCGAGCGGATTTCCAGCACCGTCGGCGGCACGAAGGTGCCTGCCGTGATCACGTGCGACGGCAAGTCGAGCGAGAAGTAGTTGACCGCCGTGCTTTTCAGTTTGTTGATGTGCGCCAGCAGGTTCGCTTGCGCCTCGGCATCGATCACCGGTCCGATATCGGTGACCAGGCGGTCCGGGCTGCCGACCTTGAGCTCCTGCATCGCGCCCTTGAGCATGTGGATGGTTTTCTCGGCAATATCTTCCTGCAGGAAGAGCACCCGCAGCGCCGAGCAGCGCTGGCCAGCGCTGTCGAATGCCGACGAAATCGCATCCTGCACCACTTGCTCGGGCAAGGCCGACGAATCGACGATCATGGCATTCTGGCCGCCGGTCTCGGCGATCAGCGGAATGTCGCAGTGTTCAGCAGCGGCGCGCTTGGCCAGCGTGCGGTTGATCAACTGCGCCACCTCGGTCGAGCCGGTAAAGATCACACCTTTTACGCGCGCGTCGGCAGTCAATGCTGCACCGACCACTTCGCCGCGGCCCGGCAAAAATTGCAGCGCGGCGCGCGGGATGCCCGCTTCGTGCAGCAACTCCACCGCGCGGAACGCAATCAGCGGGGTCTGCTCGGCTGGCTTGGCCAGCACCACGTTGCCGGCGGCCAGCGAGGCGGCGACCTGGCCGGTGAAAATCGCCAGCGGGAAGTTCCACGGGCTGATGCAGGTGACCGGGCCCAGCGCCAGCAAATTGGTGGCGCCAGCCACTTCAGCTGCGTAGTAACGCAGGAAGTCGACCGCTTCGCGCAGTTCGGCTATCGCGTTCGGCAAGGACTTGCCGGCTTCGCGGATGGCCAGGGTCATCAGTTCCATGGCGTTCGCTTCGAATAGCTCGGCGGCGCGATTGAGCGCAGCCGCGCGCATGGCCGGCTCGGTGGTTTGCCAGTCCATGGCGAAATGGCTGGCGCCGATCAGCGCCGATTCCACGTCGGCAGCGGTCGCTTCCACCAGCTGGCCCACCACATCCGTGCGCTGGGCCGGGTTGGTGATGTTCTGAATCGGCTGGCCGGCAGAGACGCCACCGGCCAAGAGCGGCATGGCATGCCAGCTGCGCGGGGTTGCGAGCGCGGCGGCGATCTCGCGCAACACATCTTCGTTGGCCAGGTCGAAACCGGCGGAGTTTTGACGCTCGGCGCCGAACATGGCCAGCGGCAAAGCAATTGCCGGGTGCGGCAAGCCGCCCTGTTCGCGCGCCTGGGCGACCGGATCCTTGATCAGGGCTTCGACGGGAATCGCTTCATCGACGATCTGGCTGACGAACGACGAGTTGGCGCCGTTTTCCAGCAGGCGCCGCACCAGGTAGGCCAGCAGGGTTTCGTGGGTGCCCACCGGGGCGTAGATGCGGCACGGCTTGTCGAGGTTGTCCTTGCCGACCACCTGGTCGTACAGCGACTCCCCCATGCCGTGCAGGCACTGGAATTCGTAGTCGGTCACGCCGTCGCGCTGGGCCCAGGTGTAGATGGTGGACAGCGTTTGCGCGTTGTGGGTGGCAAACTGCGGGTAGATCACGTCGGTGGCGGCCAGCAGGCGCTGGGCGCACGCCAGGTACGACACGTCGGTGTACACCTTGCGCGTATAGACCGGGTAGCCGGGCATGCCATCGACCTGGGCGCGCTTGATTTCCGCATCCCAGTACGCCCCTTTGACCAAACGGACCATGAATTTGCGGCCGCTGCGGTGGGCCAGGTCCACCAGGTAGTCGATCACGAACGGGCAGCGTTTTTGATACGCCTGCACCACGAAGCCGATGCCCTCGAAGCCGGCCAGCGCCGGATCGTGGGCCAGCGCTTCCATCAGGTCCAGCGACAGTTCCAGGCGGTCGGCCTCTTCCGCATCGATATTGAGGCCGATATCATATTGCTTGGCCAGCAGCACCAGCGCGCGCACGCGCGGCAGCAGTTCGGCCAGCACGCGGTCGCGCTGGGCGCGGCTGTAGCGCGGGTGCAGCGCCGACAGTTTGACCGAAATGCCGGGGCCGTTGCGGATGCCGCGCCCGTTCGAGGCCTTGCCGATCGCGTGGATGGCGGTCTCGTACGAGGCGTAGTAATTCTTGGCGTCCTGCTCGGTCAGCGCCGCCTCGCCCAGCATGTCGTACGAATAGCGGTAGCCGCGCGCCTCGTTGGGCTGGCCATTCTTGATCGCCTCGCCGATGGTCTGACCGGTAACGAACTGGTTGCCCAGCATGCGCATGGCCAGATCGACGCCTTTGCGGATCAGCGGTTCGCCGCCTTTCGAGATCAGCTTGGTCAGGGCCGAGCCGAGGCCGGTTTCGCTGTTGGTCGAGACCAGCTTGCCGGTGATGAGCAAACCCCAGGTGGCCGCGTTGACGAACAGCGACGGCGACTCGCCGAGATGCTTGCGCCAGTCGCCCTTGCTGATTTTGTCGGCAATCAGGCGGTCGGCGGTGGCATTGTCGGGAATACGCAACAGCGCTTCAGCCAGGCACATCAGCGCCACACCCTCTTCCGACGACAGCGAAAACTCGTGCATCAGGGCATCGACACCGGACGCGCGGGTGCGCTGCTGGCGCACCGCGCTGACCAGTTTATGGGCCAGCTGGCGCGCTTGTTCTACGCTGGCGCCGTCGTGGTTGGCGACCTGGCCGAGCAGCCACTGCACGGCAGTGATTTCATCGCGCCGGTAGGCTGCCGTCACTGCGGCGCGCAGGGGAATCGGGTCGCGCAGGATCTCCGCCTGGAGCGCTGCGAAAGGGGTGAAAACGGTCGGTTCTGCTGCGTGCATGAAAATACTTTCAAGTATGAATGAACGCAGTCCACTTACAAAAACACGCCCTGCAAGCGGGTAGCTTGAGGGCGTGAAGATGGTTGATTCTGGGTATCGAATCGGTGAACTGCTGATGATTCGATTGTAAAGTGTATTCTTTCGGATTAATTCTGGTATTACAGGGGACTAGCAATAGATTGTTTTTAGTGCGACAATTTAACCAAATAATATTTATTTGGGAGTCCCCTGAAATGTTAGACAAGATCAGCAAGAAAATCTTGATGGAGTTGCAGAGCGATGGCCGCATCAGCAATGTGGAGCTGGCTGCGCGGGTGAACCTGTCGCCGGCCGCTTGCCTCGAGCGCGTGCGCAAGTTGCACGAGTCGGGCTACATCATGGGTTACACCGCGCAACTCAACCCGCAGTTGCTCGACGTATCCCTGCTCGTCTTCATCGAAGTGGTGCTCGACCGCACCACGCCCGAAGTGTTCGACGCCTTCAAGCACAGCGTGCAGGTGATCCCCGAAGTGCTCGAATGCCACATGGTTGCCGGCGGCTTCGACTACCTGGTCAAAGCCCGCGTCAAGGACATGGCAGCGTACCGCGAGTTCCTCGGAAAAACCCTGCTGCAAAAAGGCGTGCGCGAAACCCACACCTATGCGGTCATGGAAGAAGTCAAGAATACCACCAAGTTACCCATAAAATAGTACTACCAATAAATAAATCCGGACGCCGCCAGCGTTCAGCGTTGGCAGCGCACCCGGTGGCCAGAACCGAGCGGGGGACGACATGAGTCATTTGCAACATAAGTTGGTGCAGCGTGGATTGTGGTTACTGGGTGCGACCGTGGGCGGTACCGCCCTGGCGTATGTGTCAAACATGGTTGCTGGCGACAGTGCCGCGCTGGTCTATACGGCCGCCCCGGCCGCATTGGCCGGCGCCGCGATTGCCTGGTTGGCCGCGCGCCAGCACAGCGATGACGGCGGCGTGCGCCAGTTCGCCCACACCGTGGGCGAGGAAATCGACGCCATCATGATTGGCGCGGCGGAAACCTCGTACTTCGTCGATTCGGTGAAGAAGAAGATCGAGCTCGACGTCGGCACCGCCGGCGCCATCGCCCACAGCTCGGCGCAAAACGCCGCCACCACCGAGCGCATTGCCGCCAATGCCGAACGGGCCGCAAAAATCGCCACCCAGGTGCGCGGCGAAACCGTCACCGGCCGCGCCGAGGCCGACACCGGCCTGCAACGGATCCGCACCGCGCGCCACGACGCGCAGGCGGCGTCGGCCGTGATGACCGAACTGCAAACCAATTCCCGCAAAATCTACGGTTTTACCGAAGCGATCAGTGAAATCTCCGCCCGCACCAACCTGCTGGCGCTGAACGCCGCCATCGAGGCTGCGCGCGCCGGCGAACAGGGGCGCGGCTTTGCCGTGGTCGCCAGCGAGGTGCGCCAGCTGGCGCTGCGCACCAAGGAAGCCACCGACGAGATCAGCACCATGGTGCGCGAGATCAACCAGCAAGCCGAGCGCGCCGCCACCGGCATGAACGCGCTTGCCACCAAGGTCAGCGAGGCCGCCGGCAACGTGGAAACCGTGCATGGGCTGCTGGGTAATATCGAGCGTTCATCGGGCGTGTCGGAGGCGGAAATCGGCGAAATCGCCCGGGCGTCGCGCGAGCACGTGGCCATTGCCGACGATATCGCCGCTGCCATTGCCAGTATCCGCGACAGCCTGCTGTCGACCGAAAAGGAGTTGCCGCGCGCGGCCAGCTCGGCCATGGCCCTGGCCGAACGGGCCGAGCTGATCAACGGCGCACTGGGAGAATCGTCGATCGAAACCTCGCACGACGCCATCCGCACCGCCGCGCAAACCGCCGCGCACGAAGTGGGCAAGATTTTCGAGGCGGCCATCAAGGCGGGCAAGATCACCAGGGAGGCGCTGTTCGACCGCACCTACACGGCCATTCCGAACACCGATCCACCGAAGCACAAGACCCGCTTCGACGATTTTACCGACCGGGTATTGCCGGGGTTGCAGGAAGGCTTGCTGGCTGCCATGCCGCAGCTGGCCTATGCTGGCGCGGTGGACAACAATGGCTATTTTCCGACCCATAACAAGAAATTCTCGCAGCCGCTGACGGGCAATTACGACGTCGACATCGTCAACAACCGCACCAAGCGCATCTTCAGCGACCGCACCGGCAAGCGCTGCGGCGCGAACACCAGGCCGTTCCTGTTACAGACGTACAAGCGCGATACGGGGGAAGTGATGCATGACTTGTCGGCACCGATTTATGTGGACGGCAAGCATTGGGGTGGGTTCAGGATCGGGTACCGGTCGAGTACTGCCTGAGCTGGCGCTAGGCGTATTGTCCATGGATCCCCGCGTGCGCGGGGAAGACGACTTTTCGGTCGCAGGCGGATGCTACGTCATCCTCGCGCACGCGGGGATCTATGGAGCGTCTGCTTCGTGGAATAGCGACCTTAAGCCGCATCTTTCTTGGCCGCAGTCGCCGCCCTGGCCGCGCCCTGGTTCATCCCCTCCAGGTGCAACCTCAGCCACTTGTGCGCCGGGCTGCGGGCATCGCGTTCGTGCCACAGCATGTCGAGGTGGACCGCCGGCAGCTGGAACGGCAATTCTTTCCAGATCAGCGCATCGGTCATACCGGTGGACGCGATCAGGTGGCGCGGCAATACCGTAATCAGGTCCGAGTTGGCCACCACGCGGCCGGCCGTGAAGAACTGGTTGACGGTGAGCAAAATGCGGCGCTCGCGCTGCAACTGCGCCAGCGCTTCATCGACCAGGCCGTGGGCGCGACCCGAAAAACTCACCAGCAAATGGTTGGCCTTGCAGTAGTTGTCGAGGTTGAGCTCGACCTTGGCCAGCGGATGCTCGCGCCGCATCACGCACACGTACTGGCCCGAGTACAGACGCTCGTGGCGGATCGGCGAGCCGGTTTCGTACGACAGTTGTGCCGCCACGCCCGGGAAGAAGCCCACCGCCAGGTCGATATCGCCACGCAGCAGCATCGGCCGTGGTTCGCGCGTGGTCAGCGGCATCATGCGCACGTTGACACCGGGCGCTTCACGTTCGATCGAGCGCATCAGGGACGGCAGCCACATCGCGGCGGTGGCATCGGCCATGGCCAAGCGGAACGTGGCGTGGGCGGCCGAGACGTCGAAGGTTTCGGGCGCCACGGCCGCTTCCAGGCTGGCCAGGGCGCTACGCACGGACGGCCACAACGCTTCGGCGCGCGGCGTGGGTTTCACGCCGTAGGCGGTGCGAATCAGCAGTTCGTCGCCGAGGCTCTCGCGCAGGCGCTTGATGGCGTTCGATACCGCAGGTTGGGTCATGGCCAGGTGGCCGGCCGCGCGTGTCAGATTTTGTTCTGTCATCACGGCGTCGAAGACGCGTAACAAATTCAAGTCCAGCGTCAGAAAGCTCATGTTGGCTCGGGGTCGGGAGGTGGAACGACAAAGGGGAACGGCGTGCAGCCATCATACGCCAATCCATTCACCAATCGCATAATTGTTATCGGAGAACTAAATTGGCGCCATATGTTGCGCTGCACTATATTGGCATTGATTCTAAATGTCCCGCCCCATCATGTCCACTCTGATCGACCTCATTCACGGTTTTTCGCTGGTCGCCACGCTCTTGCTGGCGCTGGGGATCGGTGTGACTGCGGCGCTGGCGCTGCTGTTCAAGCCGCTGCTGGTGGGATGCGCGCGCGCTGCTGCGCTGGCGGTCAGACTGTACTTCGCGCCCAAGCGGGCCGGGCTTGAACTTTAAGCCTTTGCCGCCTGCAATACCTCAAATTTTGCCCGCAACTGCTCTTCCGTCTCACGCCACTCGGGGTTGAACGGGATGCAGCTGACCGGGCATACCTGCTGGCACTGTGGCTCGTTGAAGTGCCCAACGCATTCGGTGCACTTGTCGGGATTGATTTCGTAAATTTCCGGACCCATGTAGATCGCGTCGTTCGGGCACTCGGGCTCGCACACGTCGCAATTGATACAGTCGTCGGTAATCATTAAGGCCATGACAGGTCTTCTTTCTTAATCGATCTTGGTGGCGGCGATTTTCTTCTGCAGCCAGCGGTCAACCGAGGGGAACACGAACTTGGAGACGTCGCCACCGAGCACCGCGATCTCGCGCACGATGGTGCCAGAGATAAACTGGTACTGGTCGGACGGCGTCAGGAACAGGGTTTCGACGTCGGGCAGCAGGTAGCGGTTCATGCCCGCCATCTGGAACTCGTATTCGAAGTCGGACACGGCGCGCAGGCCGCGCACGATCACGCGAGCATCGTGCGTGCGCACAAAATCTTTCAACAAGCCGGAAAAACTCTCGACCTTGACGTTCGGGTAATGCCCGAGCACTTCGTTGGCAATGGCCAGGCGTTCGTCCAGTGAAAAGAACGGTTTCTTGTTCTTGCTGTCGGCCACGCCAACCACCAGCGTGTCGAACAGGCCCGAAGCGCGGCGCACCAGGTCTTCGTGACCACGGGTCAGCGGATCGAACGTTCCCGGATAAACAGCTACTACCATTGTGTCTCCCTGCACTGCACCATTATAGAACGTGCATTATGCCCGAAAAGCGCGAGTGCCTTAAATTTTAGCAGTTACTGTCGCCTGCAGCAGGTGGTAAAACACCATCCCCGCCTTGTCGGCGCGGATCACTTCCCAGCCGGCCATCCAGTCCGGGGTGTCGCCGTCGGGCCAGGCCAGCGCCGCGCCCGATTCTGCGTACACCAGGCCGCCTTCCTTGAGCAGGCGCACGCACAGCGGCAAATTACGCTCGAGGAATTCCTGCTGGTAGGGCGGGTCGAGGAAGATCAAATCGTATTTCTGGCCGCGCGCTGCGGCCGATTGCGCCACCACCAGCGCATCGCCGCGCAGGATCTGGACGTTATCTGCCTTCAGTTTGGCCTTGATGTCTTCAAGCTGGCGCACGACTGGGGTGGCCATGTCCACCATGGTGACCGACTGCGCGCCACGGCTGGCTGCTTCAAAACCAAGCGCGCCGCTGCCGGCGTACAGGTCGAGTACCTGGGCATCGGCCCAGTTGGCGTCGCGCTGGTGGTTGATCCAGTTGAAGACCGTCTCGCGTACACGATCGGGCGTGGGCCGCAGGCCCTGGGCGGCGAGTACCGGCAGCGGTGTGCGTTTCCACTGGCCGCCGATGATGCGCACCTGGTTGCTGTGCTGGGGACCGTGGACCGGGACTTTGGCCGGCTTGGCGGCAGATTTGACGGGCTTTTTTGGCATGTGGCGCTGTTCTAAGTCATTGATTCAACAGGCCACATCATAACATGGCGCTTATTTGGCCAGGCTCTGGAAGTCGCCGATCCAGCCCTGCATGCGCTGCTGCGCGTGGGCTTTTTGCTGCGGCGTGGCAATGCGGATCGCAGTGAGGATCAGCTCGGCCGTGCCTTTTTCGGAGGCGTCAAAGAATGCCTTGTGCTCGGAATTGTCGAGGCGGTTGAAGCTGTCCTTGACCAGGGCGTCGATCAGGGCCATGGTGGCTTCCTTGCTCAGCTTGTCCTTTTGCACCTTGCGCACCAGTGTCAGGATGGCGTTCTGGCGGCGCTGGCGTTCGTTGAGCCAGATCGTGTTGTCGAGCGGACGGGCGTCCGATGCCTTGCGCAGCTGCACTTCCTGCTCGGTGCTAAAACGGCCGAACCACAGTTCGAACTGTTCCATCGATTTCTTGTAGCGGAATTTTTGCTGGTCTTCGCGGTCGCCCTTCATGTTCTTCTTGCGGAAGTCGTCGAGGTTGGAGGCGAATTTCTTTTCCAGTTTGTCGATCTGTTCCGGTTGCAGCGAGCGCGCCAGGTCGGCCAGTTCGGGCTTGGCTTGCAGCAGCAGGCGCTGGGTGCGTTTCTTTATTTCATCAAAATCACCGAGCAGGTCGGCCGAAGTGGGATTGCCCGCCAGCTGGCGCTGGCCCGTTTGCAGGATCTGGATGTAGTCCTCGAGCTGGGTCTTGCGGTGCCACTGGAACAGTTTGTCGATATCTTTCTTGACCCAGTCCTTCTGGTCGGAATTGAGATCGACATAGCCGTCGAGCCACCAGTACAGCAAGGTGTCGCCGTTGTTGTAAGCCAGGCGCAGCGAGCTGCACGCGGCCAGCAGGCCGATGACAGTGATCAGGAAAAGGCGGCGCAGCGTCTGGCTGGCGCTGGAGGGCATGTTAGACTTTTGCATTAACTTACTCTCTCTAAGTGATACTTATGAATGTCGTGATTTTGGCTGCCGGTATGGGCAAGCGCATGCAGTCGGCCTTGCCGAAAGTGTTGCATCCACTGGCTGGAAAGCCGCTGCTCGCCCATGTGCTCGACACGGCGCGCAGCCTGGCTACCGCAGGTGCTTCGTCCAGAGTATGCGTGATTTATGGACATGGCGGCGCAGCCGTGCTGGAGCTGCTGGCAAAGCAGCCGCACCCAGTCTCCACCGCGCAGCAGGAACAGCAGCTGGGCACCGGCCACGCCGTCATGCAAGCGCTGCCCGAGCTCGACGACAATACCCCTACCGTGATCCTGTACGGCGACGTGCCGTTGACCACCACCGCCTCGCTGCAGGCGCTGATCGATGCGGCCGGCAACGACAAGCTGGGCATTCTGACCGTGGTGCAGGACGACCCGACCGGCCTCGGCCGCATCGTCCGTGACCATGGCCAGATTGTGCGCATCGTCGAGCAAAAAGATGCCAACGAGGCCGAACGCGCGATCAAGGAGATTAACAGCGGCATCCTGGTGGTGCCCACCGTGCAACTGAAAAAGTGGCTGGGACAACTGAAGAATGACAACGCCCAGGGCGAGTACTACCTGACCGACATCGTCGCCATGGCCGTGGCCGATGGCGTGCCGGTGGTGTCGGCGCAGCCGGCGGCGCAGTGGGAAGTGGCGGGCGTCAACAGCAAGGTGCAACTGGCCGAACTGGAACGCATCCACCAGCGCAATATCGCCACCCGCCTGCTCGAGCAAGGCGTCACCGTGATGGACCCGCAGCGCATCGACGTGCGTGGCGAACTGGTTTGCGGACGCGATGTGACCATCGACGTCGGCTGCGTGTTCGAAGGCAAGGTGGAAATCGCCGACGGCGTCCACATCGGCGCCCATAACGTGATTGTCAACAGCCGCATCCTGGCCGGCGCCAGGATCAAGCCGTTCTGCCATATCGAGGAAGCGGTGGTGGGCGAAGTGTCGATCATCGGCCCGTACGCGCGCCTGCGCCCCGGTACCGTGCTCGCCGAAGACGTCCACGTCGGCAATTTTGTTGAAATCAAGAACGGCCAGGTGGCTGCGCACAGCAAGGCCAACCACCTGGCCTATATCGGCGACGCCACCATCGGCTCGCGCGTCAACATCGGCGCCGGCGTCATCACCTGCAACTACGACGGCGCCAACAAGTTCCGCACCGTGATCGAAGACGACGCCTTCGTCGGCAGCGACAGCCAGCTGGTGGCGCCGGTCACCGTGGGGCAGGGCGCCACCATCGGCGCCGGCACCACGCTGACCAAGGACGCGCCGGCCGGCAAGCTGACCGTCTCGCGCGCGCGCCAGGTGACCATCGAAAACTGGACCCGTCCGGTGAAAATCAAGAAGTGATCGCTACGCGCGCCCGGTCCCTCTATTGTGGATAACCCTGTGAACAGCTGGTGCGCAAGCAGTGCATAGATGGTGGATATCTGCGTACTATCAAAAAACCACAGAAGATCGAGCCGATTACCTTTTGAGGTTTTGAGTGACTTCCGGTATTTGTGGATAACCCTGTGCGCAAACTGCGGAACAACCATTGAATAAGCATGGGATAACCATGAATAACGCGCTTTCCTGATTGTTTGCCGTGTAGCGGCCTGTGGGCAACTTTGTGGAGAAGTCCGGTACAGCACGTGCACAAGCGGTGGAAAACTGCCAGATTGTTGTTTTCACCATAGCGCAATTATGATAGAATGAGAATCATTCTCATCGAAGTCTTGTTCCGAAGTATTGTTCCATTTCGCCGGCGTCCTTGCCGGCTGCGCAGCAAGCCCCTTCCCTCCGCGCGAAGCCGCCAGCTAGTCCTTTGAAAACCAGTGCCAGGCTCACATCCGAGCCAGGCCCGGGCACGCTTGTGCCCCACCGCAAGGAAGCTTATGTACCTATCGTTACGCCCTACCGCCATCCACGTGGCGGTAATCATGGCCACGGCTGCCGTCGCGCAAGCAGCGTCGGCCCAGTCCGGCCCAGCCGACCAGCCTGCGCAACTGGGCCAGGTGACGGTCAAGAGCGACACGCTCGGCAGTGTCACCGATGGCTCCGATGCGTACACCACCGGCGCCATGCGCACGGCCACCCGCATGGACATGTCGATCCGCGACACGCCGCAGTCGGTCAGCGTGGTCACGCGCGCCATGATCGACGACCTGGGCGCGGTGCGCCTCGACGAAGTGCTGACCCAGACCCCGGGCATCACGGTCGGCCAGATGGACAGCGAACGCACCAGCTTTTATGCACGCGGCTTTTCCATCACCAACATCCAGGTCGATGGCATGGCCATGGGCGGCAACGCGCCGCTGCAGGACACCATCCTCTACGACCGCATCGAGGTGGTGCGCGGCGCCAGCGGCCTGATGGGTGGCACCGGCGACCCGTCGGCCACCATCAACCTGGTGCGCAAGCGTCCGGGCCGCACCTTGAAAGCCAGCGCCAGGGCGGTGCTGGGCCGCTGGGACGACCGCCGGGCCGAAATCGACGTGAGCGCACCATTGAACGCCGACGGCAGCGTGCGCGGCCGTACCGCCATGGCCTACCAGGACCGCGACTCGTATTACGATATGTACCACGAGCGCAAAACTGTCGGCATGGCCATCGTCGAAGCGGACCTGGGCCCCGCCACCCTGCTGACCGCCGGCGTCACCTTCCAGCACAACAATCCCACCGGCGCCACGTGGGGCGCGGTGCCCTACTGGAACGCCGATGGCAGCCTGGCCAACCTGCCGCGCAATTTTTCGCTGTCCACGCCGTGGAGCACCTGGCGCAACCGCGAGCAAAGCGCGTTCACGTCGCTCGAGCACCGCTTCGGCAACGGCTGGAAGGTACACCTCGGCTATACCCGCACCGACAGCCGCAACCACACCACCGTCGCCTACGGCGGCGCCGGCTATCCCGATCCCGCCACCGGCACCGGCATGCGCCTGTGGACCGGGGTGTGGGGTGAAGGCAAGAATATCGACGACAACCTCGACCTGTACGCCACCGGTCCGTTCAGCCTGCTGGGCCGGCGCCACGTGCTGATCGCCGGCTGGAATGGCTCACGCTCGGTGAGCCACAGCCAGGGGGGCGCGCCGACCATCGCGTACCCGCCGCAGATTCCCGACTACCGCAGCTGGACCGGCAATATCCCCATGCCCACCTTTACGCCCGATGGCTCGCACACCGAAACCGAGGTACGCCAGGGCGGCGCCTACCTGGCGGGACGCTTCAGCCTGGCCGATCCGTTCACCGTAGTACTCGGCGGTCGCCTGAGCAACTATCGCACCGAGGAAGGGGCATGGGACACTTCAGGCCGGCTGATCGGCTACGACAACCTGCGCAAGACCAAGAATGAATTCACGCCCTACGTGGGCGCGGTGCTGGACCTGAGCGACGCACTGTCGGCCTATGCCAGCTACACCTCGCTGTTCAGCCCGCAGTCGGCCCGGGACCGCAATAACCAGTTGCTCGATCCCGAGACCGGCACCAATGCCGAGCTTGGCATCAAAGGTGAATTTTTCGACCAGCGGCTCAATGCCTCGGCTGCCGTGTTCCGCACGCTCAAGAAGAATCTGGCGGTGCTCGATACGACCGTTCCCGCCGGCTTCAAGCTCCCCAACGGCAACAGCGCCTACACTGCCAATGGCGACGGCATCACCGCCCGCGGCATCGAATTCGAGGTGGCGGGCCAGTTGAGCCAGTCGTGGAATGTCAGCGCCGGCTACACCTTCCTGCGTGTCAAAGATGTCGATGGCGCGCGCGCCGAGCCCAACCAGCCGCGCCACCTGCTGCGCCTGTCCACGGCCTATCGCCTCGACGATGTGTTACCGGGCTTGAAAGTGGGCGGCGGCGTGACTGCGCAAAGCGCCACCTACGGCGTGACCTGGTACGGCCAGCCGGTCACCGGCGACCGCAACGCGCGCATCAGCCAGGGCGGCTACGCGCTGGTGAATGCCATGGCGTCTTACGAGATCAACCGCCAGCTGGGCGTACAACTGAACATCTCGAATCTTGCCGACCGCAAGTACTACCGCAACGTGGGCTTTTACGACAGCGTGTTCTGGGGCGAACCGCGCAATGTGCGGCTTGCGCTGACCGCAAAGTTTTAATCAGCCTGTGGATATCCCTGTGGGCAAGCCTGTCAACAAGCTGGTGAGAACCACGGGGATAACCGCATGGATAAGCCGGTGCAAAACCGCTGGAAAAGCCAGGGAAAACCTCTGTATAAGCGGTGCAAAACTGTGGATTACACCGCCACCCGGGTCTCGAACTTGCTGCGAAACGTCGAGAAATACGCCTTCACGTTGCGCACATTGGCGTGCGCAGCAAACAGGCGGTGCGCCAGCGCGTGGTAGGCCGGCATGTCGGCCACCTGCACGATCAACACGAAATCGGGCCCCGGTGCCACCCGGTAGCATTGCAGCACCGCTGCCTCGGTCGCCACCAGGGTTTCGAACTCGGCCATGCGCTCAGCCGCTTGCACGTCGAGCGAGATTTCCACGATGACCGTCAGGCTGGGGCCGATCTTGGCCGGATCGACCAGCGCCACCCGGCGCGTGATGACACCGGTGTCGGTCAGGTGCCTGACCCGCCGCAAACAGGTGGGCGGCGACACGTGCACCGCTTGCGCCAGCTCGCTATTGGTCTGTGCAGCATCAAGTTGCAGGGCAGTGAGAATGCGACGATCGATGTCATCCATAAAATTAACGGCGATAAAATGAAATAATATTTCATGGTATCACGGTGGTGAAATAATATTTCGTTTGAGCTCATAATGAGAAAGCATATTTCATCCAGTCTCCTCTAGGATGATTCCCTCACCTAATTGAAGAGGTTCCCCATGTGCGGCATCGTCGGCGCGGTAGCGCAACGTAACATCACCCCGATCCTGATCGAAGGATTGAAGCGCCTCGAATACCGTGGCTACGATTCCTGCGGCGTGGCGCTGCACGTCGATGGCCAGTTGCAGCGCTCGCGCAGCACGTCGCGCGTGGCCGACCTGGAACAGCAGATCGAGCACACCCACCTGCACGGCTTCACCGGCATCGCCCACACGCGCTGGGCTACCCACGGCGCGCCAGCCACGCACAACGCCCACCCGCACTTTTCGCCATCGGCCGACGTCGCGCGCATTGCGCTGGTCCACAACGGCATCATCGAAAACCACGACGAGCTGCGCGCCGAACTGACCGCGCTCGGCTACGTGTTCCAGAGCCAGACCGATACCGAAGTGATCGCCCACCTGGTCGATCACCTGTACAACGGCGACCTGTTCGAAACCGTGCAACAAGCCGTCAAGCGCCTGACCGGCGCCTACGCCATTGCCGTGTTCGCCCGCGAAGAACCGCACCGCGTGGTGGCCGCGCGCCAGGGTTCGCCGCTGATCGTGGGCCTGGGCCAGGGCGAGAATTTCGTCGCGTCCGACGCCATGGCGTTGGCCGGCACCACCGACCAGATCATCTACCTCGAAGAGGGCGATGTGGTCGACCTGCAACTGGGCCGCACCTGGATCGTCGACGTCAACGGCAAGCCGGTTCAGCGCGACGTCAAGACCGTGCACGCCCACACCGGCGCGGCCGACCTGGGACCATATCGCCACTACATGCAGAAGGAAATCTTCGAGCAGCCGCGCGTGATCGGCGACACCCTGGAAGGCGTGATGGCCGTGATGCCCGAGCTGTTCGGCGACGGCGCCCACGCCGTCTTCAAGCAGATCGACCGCGTGCTGATCCTGGCCTGCGGCACCAGCTACTACTCGGGTCTGACCGCCAAGTACTGGATCGAATCGGTCGCCAAAATCCCGGTCAACGTCGAAATCGCCAGCGAATACCGCTACCGCGACAGCGTGCCGCACCCGAACACGCTGGTGGTGACCATCTCGCAAAGCGGCGAAACTGCCGACACCCTGGCCGCGCTCAAGCACGCGCGCAGCCTGGGCATGGAACACACACTCACCATTTGCAACGTGGCCACCAGCGCCATGGTGCGCGAATGCAAACTGGCCTACATCACGCGCGCTGGCGTGGAAGTGGGCGTGGCGTCCACCAAGGCCTTCACCACCCAGCTGGCCGGTCTGTTCCTGCTCACGCTCACATTGGCGCAAGTCAATGGCCGCCTCTCCGACGAACAGGAAGCGCAGCACTTGAAAGCCATGCGCCACCTGCCGGTAGCAATCGCCTCGGTGCTGGCGCTCGAACCCTTGATCATGGCCTGGGCCGAAGACTTCGCCCGCAAGGAAAACGCCCTGTTCCTGGGCCGTGGCATGCACTACCCGATCGCGCTCGAAGGGGCGTTGAAACTGAAAGAGATTTCGTACATCCACGCCGAAGCGTATCCGGCCGGTGAATTGAAACACGGCCCGCTGGCGCTGGTGACCGAGGAAATGCCGGTGGTCACCGTGGCACCAAACGATGCCCTGATCGAAAAACTCAAATCGAATATGCAGGAAGTGCGCGCCCGTGGCGGCCAGCTGTACGTGTTCGCCGACGTCGACTCGCGCATCACGCCGGGCGAAGGCGTACACGTGATCCGCTTGCCCGAGCATTACGGTTTGCTGTCGCCGATTCTGCACGTGGTGTCGCTGCAGCTGCTGGCGTATCACACGGCGCTGGCGCGCGGGACGGATGTGGACAAGCCGAGGAATCTGGCGAAGTCGGTGACGGTGGAGTGAGCGGGCGGGGCACTCGGGCGGTTATTCGTACAGCAGCACGATCCGAGCCTGATGCCCGGCAAGCGCTACCCCACTCACCGGCGCTCGGCCTTGCCATAGCGCCCCTCGACACCACCACGCGCCCAATCGGCCATGAGATCGTAGAACCCGGCGGCGATGCGCGTGTGCTTGCGCGACAGGTCCGCCGCCTGGACGTAATTCCACATGCCGTGTTCGGTATCGGGGAAGATATAGATGGAGATGTCTTTGCCCTGTTTGCGCAATGCGGACAGGCGCTCGAGGGTCAGCGCAATCGGCGCCTGCCGGTCTTCGCCGGCAAACGCCCACAGTTGCGGAATATCGATCCCGGCCAGGATCTGCACCGGTTCGAGCGACCAGTCCACGCCCAGTTTGTCGAGGTGCGGTATCCCCCGGTTGCGCAGATCGTCGACTGACATCCCCAGCACCACGCCCGTGTAGCCGCCCTTGATGCGCGCAAACCAGCGCTCCTTGCCGAACTGGGCTTGCGCTGCCGCCAGCTCATCGACGCCATCCTTGTAGCCCGATTTCACCAGCCTGGCAGTCGTGTCGCTCAGCATGCGTCCCTTGGCGACCACGTCCTCACCCAAGCCGCGCTCGCGCAGCTCGAGGCTGACCTGGGCGGCATCCTGCTCGGCGATATCGACCGCCAGGCCATAGCCGATGCCGATGAACTCTGCCTTGGCGCGTACCGCCGCCAGCGGCGCCACCCAACCTCCCTGGCTCAGGCCGAACAGGCCGAAGCGGCCGTAGCCGCCGTACTGGTCTCGCGCCAGCCGCTTGGCTTCCTGCGCTGCCGCCACCAGGTCGTTGCCCAGTTGCGGTAAATTCTGCGTGTACGCGCCCTTGGACAATCCGGTGCCGCGCTTGTCATAGACGAAAACAGCAATGCCCCGGCCCACCATCTGATACGGATCGCGCGCCCGGTCTATCCAGCCGCCCTCTTCGGAACCATGTGCAATCACGACCAGGGGTGTGTGCGCGTCCGCACCCGGCGGCGCCATCAAACGTCCAGCCAGCATCACGCCGTCCGATACGAACACCGTATTGGTTTCGGCGACGGCAACCTTGGCCCAGTTATCCTGCCCCCGAACCCGCACCGCGCCCGCGCCCGCGCCGCATGCGACCACAGCACTGGCATCGTTGGCATTGCCGAGGGTGCCGTCGCTGAAGCTGTAGTCGTATCCTTTGTTGCTCCTGGTGATGGCGATGAAGCTGGCGCCGTCCTTCCGGAAAATGCCCGTCTCGCACGCAGCGGCAACCGGGGCCATGGACGCGGCGCCTTCCGGTCCGGACGGGGTGGCGCGGGCCATGGCGGTGCAGCCGATGGTCAGCGCGGCGACGGCAAGTGCGCACGGAAAAGACAGTCTCATAACATTCCATTCTGATCGACTGGAGCGCCAGGCACGACGCGGACTTGCCGAGTGTACATGAGCAGACTGGGCTCGAGCTACGGCGCCCTTCGCGGGCGGGGCCGCGTTGGCGGCATCCTGGTCGCATTCCATGACCCGATGACGACAGTTCGTCGCCTGGTCGAGACCTCGGTGGTGCAGATGGTTACACTGTCTGAACTTTCACAGTTCGCAGCGTCTGACGTCTGTCGATGTCGCGACAGTCTGAAGCGAATACGCTAAACTGGTCGTATTGACCGCATCGAGTAAGGAGGTGTGCAATGAGCACGTTAATGAAAGAAGTGGGCGCTGACGACTGCGAACCCATCGCACCGGCGCCGACGCTGAATTCTCCTGACCCCTTGGTTGCAGCCCGCGAAAGGCGTTTTCTTGCCTTGCGGGCTGCTGAAGGGCTGTGGAAAGACCGTACCGATATACCGAAAGATGGTGTTGAGGCCCAGGAACAACTGAGGTCTGAATGGCATTGATCCTCTTCGATACCAATATCTTTATCGACATGCTCGGTGGCTGCAAACAGGCAACCATTGAGCTTTCCAGTTACGATTTTCCCGCTATTAGCGCCATCACCTACATGGAGCTGCGCGCTGGTCAGAAGTTGCGTCCGCACGAGGCGCCGATTCTTGACGTGGTGCTGGCAGAATTCCAGGTCATCCAGATCGACCAGATGGTGATGGAGCACGCCATCGAGATTCGCGGTAGCAGTCTGGTCACAGGCCCGAAAGTCAAGTTGCCCGACGCGATCATAGGAGCCACCGCCGCCGCCTACAAAATTCCCATCGTCACGCGTAACCCAAAGGACTTCCGGTGGGAGGGCATTGACGTTCACATCCCGTACGACTATGACTCCACGAACGGAATAGTGACGAACATTCGACCGAAGTTCACCGCCTTCAAATCGAAGCCGACGCTTACACGCCTGAAATAACTCTCGCCGGTGAGTCTGCGCGCATACCGCATGCGTCCCCACACAGTAAGCGGTCGCCGCACCGAGGTCCAGTCGCATGCGCCAACCCGTGCATACGCTGCGGTCGGTGGGTGAAAACTGAAGCCGCTGCCGGCCGACGTGGGTAATTACTCAGGAATCGGCTTGGTCACCAAAAACAGATACGACATCGCCCCCATGAACGCAATCCCCGCCCCCGCCAGCAGCGCCGGCACGAACGACCAGGTTTGCGCGATGTAGCCGGTGAGGATAGGCGCCAGCGCGCCGCCGAGGAAGCCGCCGAAGTTTTGCAGCGCACCGAGCGAGGCCACTCGGCTGGGTGGCGCCGCCACGGTGGCCAACGACCACGCGCACGCCGACGAGGCGTTGGCCAGGAAAATCACGATCGAGATGCACGCCACCGCGACGACATTGCTGTCCACCAGCGCCGCCGGAATGGTAAACACCACCATGCCCAGGGTGGCCACCACCACCGCGTTGCGCCGGCCCGTGACCGGCGAGGCGGCCGCGCGCGCCACCCGGTCCGAGGCCCAGCCGGCGATCAGCGCGCCGGCAAAGCCGCACATGAACGGTACCGACGCTGCCAGTCCCGCATAGGCCAGGTCCATGTGGCGCTCGGTGCGCAGGTAGCCGGGCAGCCAGGTCAGGTAGACCCAGTTCAGGTACACCGAGCCGAAGAAGCCGAGCATCATGCCCCAGGTCACGCGGTAGCGGAACAGCGCCAGCCACGAGGCAAAGCCGGCCTTGGGCGCCGCAGTGCTTATCTCCTCCACTTCGAGATAAGCCTTTTCCTCGGCCGTCATGTCCGCGCGCACCGGGTCGCGGTACAGCGCCACCCACACCACGGCCGCCACCAGGCCCATGGCGCCGGTGATGAAGAAGGCCCAGTGCCAGCTGGTGGCAATGATCAATGGCGCGAGCACCAGCGGCGCCAGCGCCACGCCCAGCGGCGAGGCCGAGTTGTAGATGCCCGTCGGCGTGCCACGCGCGCGCGCCGGGAACCAGTTGCTCACCACGCGCGCCGCTGCCGGAAACTGCGGCGCCTCGCCAATGCCGAGTGCAATGCGCGCCAGCACGAAGTAGCCGAACGTGGCCGCAAATCCACCGGCCGCCTGCGCCAGCGACCACACCACCAGGCCGCCGCCGAGCAGCCAGCGCGGCCCGACCTTGTCCACCAGCGCGCCCACCGGCAACTGGCATAGCGCATAGCTCCATGAGAACGCCGACAGCAGCAGCCCCATCTGCCCCAGCGACAGGCCCAGGTCGGCGCGGATGTATTCGTTGGCGACCGCCAGCGTGGCGCGGTCGAGGTAGTTGATCACGCCGCAGACGACCAGCAGCACCAGCGAGAGCTGCTGGCGGCGCAGGATGCGGGGGGGGGTCTCGTTATAGGTTTTTTTCATGGGGTGCGAGTATAGCCGCAGTGCGGCAGCGCGGTGCCGACGCCGTTAGCTCGCGCACAGCCCCCCCGCCCCAAACCCGTATGCTCAATCTTTTGACCCACCCCACAGGAGATCCCACATGGGCATGCTGAGCAACATCTTCCACAAAATCTTCCCGGCCTCGCACCCGGCCATCGCCCAGGCGCCGCAAGGCACCACGGTGCCGGCGCCCGCCAACCCGGCCGCCGTGCCGGCCGCACCTGCAGCATCGAACGTGCCTGCGGCAGACACCACCGCAGCGCCAGCTAGCGTGCACCTGTCCGAGGTGGACGTGGAGTCCATCCTCAACGGCAAGGCCCAGCAAGCCGGGCAGCCGCTCAACTGGCGTACCTCGATCGTCGACCTGCTGAAGCTGCTGGACCTCGACAGCAGCCTGCAGGCGCGCAAGGACCTGGCGCAGGAGCTGCATTACAGCGGCGACACCGGCGACTCGGCCGCCATGAACATCTGGCTGCACCGCCAGGTGATGAACAAGCTGGCCGAAAACGGCGGCAAGGTGCCGGCCGATCTGAAGGACTGATCGTCGTTTCAAAAATCGCATGACCTAACGCGAAATGCTTCGTTCCTGGCCTTGCCGATAACATTTATTCTTTGCGGATCTCGTGTCCGCAAGGAATACCATGTCTCGCCCTGCCCGCCTGCTGCGCACCGCGCAACGAACCCTGATCGCTGTCTCCGTCACCAGCGCCGTGATGCTCGCTGGCTGCGCCGAATCGGCCAAGGAACCCTTGTCCTCCGCAGCCCCAAGCGCGGCTGGCAAAAAACCCAACATCCTGTACATCATGGCCGACGACCTCGGCTATTCGGACATCGGCGCCTTCGGCGGCGAGATCGACACGCCCAACCTGGACGCGCTGGTCAAACAAGGCCGCCTGCTCACCAACCATCACACCGGCACCGTCTGCGCCATCACGCGTGCGATGCTGGTGTCCGGCACCGACCACCACCTGGTGGGCGAAGGCCACATGGGCGCACCCAACGACGAGCGGCGCGGCCTGCCCGGCTACGAGGGCTTCCTCAACGAGAGCTCGCTATCGTTCGTGCAGCTGCTGCGCGACGCCGGCTACCACACGTATATGGCCGGCAAATGGCACTTGGGTTCCGCCATTGCCGGCGGCGCCGTCACCACCGCCGGCAAGACGCCCGACCAGTGGGGCTTCGAGCACAGCTACGCGCTGCTGGCGGGCGCCGCCGCCAACCACTTTGCGCACGAGCGCGAAGGCTCGACCAACTACACCGAAGACGGCAAGTTCGTCCAGCCGGGCCAACCGGGCCAGCCCGGCGGCGTGGGCGGTGAGCCGTTCTATTCGACCGACTTTTATACCAAACGCCTGATCTCCTATATCGACCGCAACAAGGCCGACGGCAAGCCGTTCTTCGCTTATGCAGCCTACACGTCGCCGCACTGGCCGCTGCAAGTATCGGAGCCGTGGCTGTCGAAGTACAGGGGCAAGTATGATGCCGGCTACGAGGCCGTGCGCGACGCGCGCATCGCCCGCCAGAAACAGCTCGGTATCATCCCCGCCGACTTCACCCCGTACGCGGGCGCGCCGGACACCACCGCGCGCAGCCCGGCCACGGCCGGCTTCAATACGGCCACTGCAAAGTACATCAACGCCAACAACGGCATGGCGCAGGGCTATACCGATTACGGCCCCGGCAAGGTCAACAAGAAGTGGGCCAGCCTCACCGCGCTGGAAAAGAAGGCGCAGGCGCGCTACATGGAAATCTACGCCGGCATGGTCGATAACCTCGACCACAATATCGGCCTGCTGATCCAGCATTTGAAGGACATCGGCGAATACGACAACACCTACATCATGTTCCAGTCCGATAACGGCGCCGAGGGCTGGCCGATCGACAGCGGCGCCGATCCCCGCCTCACCGACGAAGCCAACGCCACCGAACCGGTGTACGCCACGCTGGGCACCGACAACGGCGCCCAGGCCGCCCGCAGGCTGCAATACGGCCTGCGCTGGGCCGAGGTGAGCGCCACGCCGTTTCGCCTGACCAAGGGCTATGCCGGCGAGGGCAGCGTGGCCACGCCGCTGATCGTGCGCCTGCCGGGCCAGAGCGCGCGGCTGCCCAACCTCAATGCGCTCACCCACGTTACCGACAACACCGCCACTTTCCTGGCGCTGGCCGGCGTGACGCCGCCCACCCAGGCCGCGCCACCGGCGGTCGATGCGGCCGGCGTCGATCGCAACCGCGGCAAGGTGGTGTACAACGGCCGCAATGTCTATCCGGTCACCGGCAAGTCGCTGCTGCCGCTGCTCGAAGGCGGCGCCGCCAGCGTGCGCACCGGGCCGCTGGGGCACGAGTCGTACGGCCGCGCCTACCTGATCAGCGCCGACGGCAAGTGGAAGGCGCTGTGGAACGAACCACCGGTGGGTCCGCTCGACGGCCGCTGGCAACTGTACGACCTGACCCGCGATCGCGGTGAGACCACCGACGTCGCCGCGCAAAACCAGGCGCTGACCAACACCATGGTCGGCGAGTGGCAGCAATTCATGCAGCGCGTGGGCGGCGTGGAACCATTGAAGCCGCAGGGATATTACTGATGGGCGTGGCGTTGCGCGTGCGGGGATGGCGCCTGGTGTTGTTGGTGCTGGTGCTGGCGATCGGGGCGGTGTTGCTGGCGCGGGACTGGCATGCCGGCGCCAGCACGGGCTCGGGCACCGGCAACAGCACGGGCAATAGCACCGCTGATGGTGCCGGCACCAGTCAAGGTGACGCCATCGGTGTCGGCCACGCGCTGGCCGCGGCATCGACGAGCAGGCTCGGCAGCGAACCAGCGTGCGCTGCCTACAGCGGTCTGCCCGCCGGCTGGGGCAGCGATCCGCACGCCGGCATGGTGCGCGTGGACGGCGGCAGTTTTATCTTCGGCAGCGAGCACGGTTACCCGGACGAGCGGCCTGCGCAAGCCGGCGCCACCCGCGTTGCGGGCTTCTGGATCGACCGCACGGAAGTGACGCAAGCGCAGTTCGCCGCCTTTGTGGCCGCTACCGGCTATGTGACGCAAGCGGAGCGCCAGGGCGCCGGCGTGGTGTTCCACGTCCCCACGGCAGAAGAGTTGCAACAACGCCCGTACGCGTGGTGGACGCTGGAAAAAGGCGCGCAATGGCGCACGGTGCAAGCTGGCGCATCGGCGTCAACATCAGCGCCAGCTTCTGCCTCAATGTCATCGCCAGCGCCAGCAGCTGCTATGGCATCGGCGGCATCGGCGGCACCGGCCGCGTCGGCAACCGTCAGCACCAGCGGCGACCATCTGCCGGTCACCCTGGTCACGCAGGCGGACGCGCTGGCCTACGCCCGCTGGCTGGGCCGCGACCTGCCCACCGAGGCCGAATGGGAGTACGCCGGCAAGGCCGGCCGCAGCGATGCGCAGCTCGACACGGCGCCCGCCGACGCCGCAGGCAAGCCTGCCGCCAACTACTGGCAAGGCGCGTTCCCGCAACTCGACGTGGCCGCAGACGGCCATGCCGGCGTTGCCCCGGTGGGCTGCTACGCGCCCAACGGCTTCGGCCTGCACGACATGATCGGCAATGTCTGGGAGTGGACCCGGGACCCCTATACCGGTCCCCGTCAGCCGCACGCCAATGGCGACACCGCCGTGGCGGCTGGCCGCCCTGCCAACCCCGCCAGCCCCGCCAACGCCGCGATGGTGATCAAGGGCGGTTCCTTCCTGTGCGCGCCCGATTACTGCGTGCGTTACCGCGCCTCGGCCCGCGAGTCGCAGGAGCGCGACCTGGCAGCGGCGCACATCGGCTTTCGCACGGTGCGCCGCAATTGATACTTACTGGCCCGGCAGCGGTGCGTGTGGCGACACCAGCCCCTGCTCCCGCAAAGCCTGCCAGAACGCCGCCGGTACCACCTGGCGCAGCGCCGCCTGGTCTTCCAGCAGGCGCTCGGGACGGCTGGCGCCGGGGATCACGCTGGCTACCGCCGGATGGGCCAGTGAGAACTGCAAGGCGGCGGCCTTGATGCCGATGCCGTGCTCAGTGGCCAGCGCAGTCAGGCGCGCCACTTTCTCGACGATGGCAGGCGGCGCCTTGGCGTATTCGAAATGCGTGCCGCCGGCCAGGATGCCCGAGCTGTACGGACCACCGACCACGATGTCCACCTGTTGCGCGGCGGCGGCCGGCATCAGCCGTTGCAGCGCGCGGTCGTGGTCGAGCAGCGTGTAGCGGCCGGCCAGCAGGAAGCCGTCCGGCTTCGGTTCGTCGAGGTCGAGCGTGAGTTCGAGCGGCTCCACGCGGTTCACGCCCAGCCCCCAGCCTTTGATCACGCCTTCGTTGCGCAGGCGGTCCAGCACGCGGAAGGCGCCGGTGCGGGCGATTTCGTATTGCGCCAGCCATTCGTCACCAAAGAAATCCTGCGCCACGTCGTGCACCCAGACGATGTCGAGGCGGTCGGTCTTGAGGCGCAGCAGGCTCGCCTCGATTGAGCGCAGCGTGGCGTCGGCGCTGTAGTCGTTGACGATCTTGTTTTTCAGGCCGAATTCGAACAAGCCCCCCTTTTCTCCCATGTCGCGCGCTGCCGGGTCTTCCAGTTCGTCGAGGATGACGCGGCCGACCTTGGTGCTCAACACGTATTCGTCCCGCGGGCGGCGGGCCAGCGCTTCGCCCAGGCGGATCTCGGCCAGGCCGGCGCCGTACAGCGGCGCGGTGTCAAAAAAACGGATGCCCTGGTCCCAGGCCGCATCGACCGTGGCGATCGCCTCGGCCGGGGGAATGTCGCGGTACATATTGCCCAGCGGGGCGGTGCCGAAGCCGAGTTTGCCTTGCAGGTGTTGACGGATGCTCATGGGGTTCTCCTTGCTGGATAAATCAATGAGACCAGTGTAGTTTGACTTTTACAGACCGTCCAAGACATAATTTGCGCATCTTAAGTCCGATTAGGTCTGATATGCTCGATATCCGCCAGCTGCAATACTTCGTCGCCGTAGCCGAGGAAGAACACGTGGGCCGCGCTGCCGAGCGCCTGCACATTTCGCAATCGCCGCTGAGCCGGCAGATCGCCCAGCTCGAGGAAAAACTCGGCCTGACCCTGTTCGAGCGCAGCCAACAGCGCATTCGCCTTACCCGCGACGGCCGCACTTTTCTTACCGAAACGCGCGCCTTCCTGGTCCACGCCACGCGCCTGGAAGCGATGGCGCGCCGCCTCGGCCGGGGCGACGAGGGCGGGCTGTGCATCGGCTACATCGACAACGCCATGCACGCCGGCGTGCTGCCCGACGGCCTGCGCACGCTGCGCGGCGAACGCCCACAGGTGCACGTGGCGCTGTACAACATGCACTCGGCCGAGCAGATCGAGGGCCTGCGCCAGCGCAGTCTCGATATTGCCCTGTTATGCGAGCCGCCGGCGCCCGATGATGCCGACCTCGATAGTGCGCTGGTACGTCGCGATCCGATGCTGCTGGCGCTGCCCGACGGCCACCCGCTGGCCGCGCTGCCGGCACTGGCGCCAGCCGACCTGGCGGCGCAAGACTGGATCCTGGTGCGCCACAAGGACACCGCACGCCAGCACGACAACTTCATCGCCGAGTGCGCGCGCGCTGGTTTTACCCCGCGCGTACGGATGGAGGCGACCGAGCCGCTGACGGCGCTGGGACTGGTGGGGGCGGGACTGGGCATCGCCATGGTGCAGCAGGGCTTGCGGCACCAGGCGCCGCCGGGCGTGGTGCTGCGCGAGCTGCCGTGGTTCAGCTACCGCACGCCATTGTGGGCGGCCTGGCACCGCATCAACCTGCGGCCGCTGGTGGGAGATTTCCGGGCCATGCTGCTCGCCGGCGCCAACGCCAGCGCCGACAGCGGGCAGATCGTCATGTCCGCGCCGCAGCCAGCCTGACAATCGCCGCCGCCAGCGCATCGACATCTTCCACGCGCGTGTACAGGTGCGGCGTCACCCGCACGATCGATTCCGTCCCCAGCTGGCGCACCACGGTAAATATCCGGTGCTCTTCCATTAATCGCTGCGCCACATCCGCCGCTGCCATTCCCTCGATGCCGAACGCGCCGAGAGCACAGTGGCGCGCCGGATCGGTGGGCGTGTACAGGCGCACGCCAGGTACGTGGCGCACCGCGTCCATCCAGCGCCGCGCCAGCCAGCGCAGGCGCGCCTCCTTGTTGGCCGTGCCGATCCGGGCGTGGAAGGCCAGCGCATCGTCGATCGCCATGATCGGCGCCGGCGGCACCGCGCCGAAGTGACCGAGCTTGTCGATATCGGCGGCGGCGTGGGTGCTGTCCGCATAGAACGGCGCGAGGTCGGCGATGCGCTCGCGCGCGACGTACAGCAGTCCCGTGCCCAGCGGCGCCCCCACCCACTTGTGCAGGTTGAACACGACGAATTGCGCGCCCAGCTGCGGCACCCGGTAGTCGAGCTGCGCCAGCGAATGGGCGGCGTCGATGATCACGTCGATACCGCGTGCGCGCGCCATCGCCGCAATCGCCGCCACCGGCATGATCTGGCCGGTGCGGTGCACGATGTGGGTCAGCAGCAGCACCCGCGTGCGCGCCGTGATGGCAGCCGCGTAGGCCGCCACGATCTCGGCGTCGCTGACGGGATCGCGCGGAGCGTCGACCACCAGCGGCACCACGCCGCGCCGCGCAGCCAGGGCGGCGACGATATCGAGCGCGCTGTCGTAGTCGTGGTGGGCGTACACGATCGCGTCGCCGGGCGCGAACGGGTAGCCCTGCAAGACGATGTTGAGCGACTCCACGGCGCTGCGCGTGATCAGCAGCTCCGCCGCATCGACGCCGGTGAAGGCTGCCAGCGCCTGGCGAACCTGTGCCAGGCGTTGCGGCCAGCGCTGGCGCAGGAAATAACTGTTCTCGGCATCGACTTCGTCCTGGTAGCGGCGCAAGGCGGCGCGCACCGGGTTGGCGGGCATGCCGAAGTAGCCGTTTTCCAGGTTGATGAAATCGGGCGAGGGCGCGTACTGTGCGCGGATAGCGTCCCAGAACGCGGTGTCGTCGGCAGCGACGCTGGTGATCGGTGGTGGCACTGTGGACTCCCATGGCAAGCCGCAGCGGGCGGCGTTGCCAGGGAGTGTACGCGAGACGTACTACCGCATCAAACCGCAGCCTTGCGCTGGCGGCGGCGGCTCATGGCGCCCACCAGGCCCAGGCCGGCGAGCAGCATGGCATAGGTTTCCGGTTCCGGTACGGCGGTGATCACGCCGTTGCGCACCTGGAACAGGTACTGGCCAGTGACGCCGTTATTGCTGTTGGCGGTGAGCGCGTTGACGCCGCCGTCGAGCAGCGCGCCGTTGACCAGCGAACCGGCCAGCTGGTTGTAGGTGCCGGCCGCGCCGCTGCCGTTGGCAAAGCCCACCGATGCGGAAATACCGCCCAGGCCGTCCACGCCTTCGTCCGCCTCGCCGGTTTCCCACAGCACCTGATTGTAATTGAAGTAGATGTCGAAGTTGCCGGCGCCGGTGGCGTTGCGGTCCACCAGGATCATCTGGAAGGTATTGAGCTTGTCGTCGCGCGCGGCGAAGTAGCCGACCTGGTTCCAGGTCACGCCGAAGGCGTTCCCGCCCGCGTAGGTGCCGTTGCCGTAGGTGACGGTGCCGCCTGCTGCCGCCCGGGTATCGACGTCGGAGAAAAATGGCGCAATAATCGGTGCGCCCAAGTAATTAGCGGTCAGACCGGTGGGCGTGTAATCCCCTTGGCCGGTACCGAAAGTGATATACCCGTTATTGCTGACATAGGTAGTATTGTAGGTGTCGCCGAAGTAGTTGGCGTTAAAACCGATCGCCACTTCCGACGTGTAGCAATCGTCGCACAGTTCAACGGTACCAAGGTTATTAAAACCGCTGGTCACTGGACCGGCAGCGGCATAGTTGGAGAGGGCAAACAGGGAGGTCAGGGCGCACAGCGTGAGTTTTTTCATGGAGAGTCCGATCAGTGGATTAAATAATAACAGTCACGGAAACGTATATTTTCTTATTCCAATAATTCCTTGGAATAAAATAAAAATACGCTGCTGAAACTGAAGTTTCCCTAGTGTTTAGTTTATATAAATATAATATTTTTATAAACCGAAACATATCATATTGGAAACTTTAAATATTCACACTTTGTAACCGAACTCTTCATTTATTTGATTATTGATCGGACTGCGCAGCCCGTGCGGCGCGGATGCGGGCGCCGAATGGCTGCTGCTCCAGTGCGGCGATGGCCTGTGCCAGGGCGGTGGACAGCGGGTAAGGCAATTGCGCGTCGAGGTTGTCCGCCGCTGCCGCCGTGGCCTGCCAGCACTGCTGGATCTGCCCGAGCAGGGCGCGCCCATTCTTGCTGAGCTTGATCACTTTCTGGCGGCCATCGAGCTTGCCGGCGGCAGCCGTCAGCAAGCCTTCCTTGACCATCAGCGCCACGGTCTGAGTGGCGGCCGGCTGGGTGATGCCGGCCTGGATGGCGATCTCGCCGATGGTCAGTGGTTCGCGTTGCAGCAGCGCTTTCATCACCGGCGTGTAGCGCGGCCGGTAGGTCAGGCCCGCGTCGAGGTAAGACTGCTCGACCGCGCCGTCGAGCAGTTCGATCAGGTGGCGCAATTGTGTTCCCAGTCCCTGCTTCACAATGTGGTGTTCTTTCCGCCCCGTCGCGGGGCAAGATGGTGGGCGCGCCGGGCCTGGCGCAACAGCCACGCGGTGGCAACGGCCAGCACGACCAGGGTGGCGGCCGAGGCCTCGAGGCCGTAAGCGCCGCCGGTGAGCCAGGTCGGGCCGGTGAACTGCAACTGTAGCAGGCCGTGCCCCGGATTGCCCGACGTGGGCACCGAAAACACGCCGCTGGAGACGAAGTTCCAGGCAAAGTGGATGCCGATGGTGAGCCACAGGCGGCGCGTGGCCAGGTAGGCGGCGCCGAACAGCAGGCCGGCCACCACGGTGTTGATCACGGCCAGCGCGGTGACACCGTCATTGGGCACATGCGCCAGCCCGAACAGCAGCGCCGAGACGATCAGCGCCGCCCAGCTGCCCACCGCGCGCTCGGTGATGCGCAGCAGTACGCCGCGAAACACGATCTCCTCGATCACCGCCACGAACAGCATCTCGGTGAGCGACTTGGGCAGCGTGCGCCAGCCGCCGAAGCCCAGCCACTGGATGCCGCCGGTGGCGGCCAGCGCCATCACCGCCAGGAACAGCAGGGTACCGAGGCCCAGCCCCATGCCCAGTTCGCGCCGCAATGCCGCTCCCCCAAGTTCCGAGGCCACGCGTTGTTCCAGCTTGCGCACGCAGTACAGGTAGCCCGTGACACCGAGCGCGGTGGCCAGCAGCGGCGGCCAGTACGCACGCAGCGCCTTGTCGGCAATCTGGTTCGAGGCGATCAGCACCAGCGCCACCGGCAGGCAGACCGCCAGCAGCGCAAGCACGATGCGGACGACAGTAAAACGGGTGAGGCCTGTGGTGGCGGGCGGGTAGTGGGCGATATCCATTGCGACTCCGGGGTTGGGTTGACCATCGATGACGCCAATTATATAAGCACTTATATAAATTGGCACGTGAATTTTTGATGTGTGGTTTTCCCTCCCATCCGGGACGTTACGGGTGCCCGCAACAGGCGCAAAATTGCATCATCTCTTACCTCGCTGCCAGGACCCCGCCATGACCGACAACAACCTCCCCCGCCGCGCCCTGATCATCGGCGGCTCGCTGGCCGGCCTGTTGGCCGCCACCTGCCTGCGCGCCGCCGGCTGGCAGGTGCAGGTGTTCGAGCGCTCGCCGCACGCCTTGAGCGGACGCGGGGGAGGCATCGTCCTGCAGCCCGACGTGACGGCCGCCTTCGACTATGCCGGTGTGCAGCATGACGCCAGCATCGGCGTGCGGTCGGGCGACCGCATTTTCCTTACCGCCAGCGGCGACGTGCTGCAGCGCGCCCATATGCCGCAGGTGCAGTCGTCGTGGAACAAGCTGTATGCGCTGCTGCGCCGGGCCCTGCCCGATGGCATCATCGAAGCGGGCCAGCAGCTCGACCGCTTCGAGCAGCATGACGGCCAGGTCACCGCCCACTTCACCAGCGGCCACCTGGCCACCGGCGACCTGCTCGTCGGCGCCGACGGCCCTTCCTCGGCGGTGCGGGCGCAACTGTTGCCGCAGTCGGTGCCCGCGTATGCCGGCTACGTGGCGTGGCGCGGCCTGGTGCCCGAGCACGCCCTCGACGGCGCCGCGTTCCGCCTGCTGGAACAGGTGTTTACCTTCCAGCAGGGCCAGGGCCACCAGCTGCTCGAGTACATGGTGCCGGGCCAGGACGAGTCGGTCGCCAAGGGCGCGCGGCGCTGGAATTGGGTGTGGTACCGCAACGTCGCCGCCGGCGCTGCGCTCGATGCCCTGATGACCGACACCAGCGGCCGGCGCCGCCGCTACTCGCTGCATCCGGGAGCGGTCAAGCAGGTGGACCACGACGACCTGCTTGCGGACGCGCGCGCCATGCTGGCGCCGCCTTTGCGGCAGCTGGTGGAGGCGACCGCGCAGCCGTTCCTGCAAACCATTGTCGACCTGGAAACCCCGCGCATGGTGTTCGGCCGTACGGTGCTGATCGGCGACGCCGCCTTCATCCCGCGCCCCCATACGGCCGGCGGCGCCGCCAAGGCTGCCGCCAATGCCCACGCGCTGGCGCTGGCCCTCGCCCACGGCGGCGCCGACATCGACGGCGCGCTGGCGCGCTGGGAGCCGGACCAGCTGCGCCATGGCCGCCAGCTGGTGAGCTGGGGCATCGATGCGGGCCGGCAGATCATGGGCAATGCTGCCTAAAACACAGTTCTTACTACATCAGCAGCCAGGCTCAGCCGTCCAGCGACGCATCGAGCCCGGCCAGGTCGGCCGCCAGCCGCGCGCGCATGGTGGCCAGCAGTTGCTGGGCGAACGGTGTCAGTGGCCGCCCGGCCGGCATGACCAGCTGGCAGCCGTATGCGAGGGTTTCCGAAAAACGCCGCAGCACGATGTCGCGGCCTGCGTAATCGAGCGCGGTGACCGGGTTGACGATGGCGATGCCGACGTTGTGGCGTACCAGCTCGCATAAGCTGATCGTATACGGTGTTTCGACCACCGTTTCGGGTACGACGCCGTGGGCGCGAAAGATGGCGTCGAGCCGCACGCTGGTGCCGTCCTCGGGATTGAGCGCCAAGAACGGGTAGCGCGCCAGGTCGGCCGGGCGGATCACCTTCTTGCGCGCTAGCGGGTGTTTCAACGGCAGCGCCACCACGCCGTTGTAGCGGGCGAACACCGAGTGCTCCAGGCCGTCGGCACTGACCTCGTCGGCCATCAGGCCGATATCGGCCTCACCCGCCAGCAGGCGCGCGCGCACGTCGCGCGACGACATGATCTGCAACGACACCTTCACCATGCGCTCGCTTAGTTGCAGTTCGCTGAGCACGCGCGGCAGAAAACCCACGCCCATGCCCGGCAGGCTGGCGATGCGGATGCGGTTGACACCAAACTGGCGCAGGCTGCGCAGCCGGTGTTCGATGGCATCCAAACCCACGAAACAGCGATGCACCTCGGCCAGCAGCGCATGCGCCTCCTGGGTGGGCACCAGCTTGCCCCGTACGCGTTCGAACAGCGCCAGACCGGCATGGGTTTCCAGCTTGCGTAGCGACAGGCTCACGGCCGGCTGCGTCAGGTTGAGCAGGCGCGCCGCCTTGCTGGCGGAGCCGGCCGTCATCACGGCGCGGAAGATCTCGATTTCGCGGAGCAGCATGGTCGACGGTAGCTTGAGGGTATAAGCCCAGTTTATAGCTTGCGAAGTCGGGCAGCAAGCACGGCGGTCGCGTTTGCCTACAATGCGCTGATCGTCCCTCGCTCATCACCCATCATCCATCACCTAAAGGACCGCCATGACCATCAGCCGCCGCACCTTTCTCCAGGGTTCCATGATTGCCGCCGGCACCGTTGGCGCAACGCCTGCGCTGCACGCGCAGGCGCAGACGCCGTTCATCAAGGCGCCAGCCGGCCCGGTCGCGCAAGTGGTGCGCGACGAAGCGTACTGGCGCGAGATCCGGTCGCACTACGACGTCAGTGGCGACTTCATCAACCTGGAAAACGCCTACTACGGCATCATGACGCGCGCGGTGGCGGACGACTTCAAGCGCAATATCGACCGTCTCAACCGCGACAACTCGTACTTCCTGCGGCGCGAGTTCGACCGCCAGGGTATCGAGGCCATCCGCGCCACGCTGGCGCAGCACCTGGGCGTGCCCACCGACGAGGTGGCGCTCACGCGCGGCGCCACCGAATCGCTGCAAAACCTGATCAGCAACTACCAGCTGCTCAAGGCCGGCGACACCATCATGTATGGCGACCTCGACTACGATTCGATGCAGTACGCCATGAACGATCTGGCCGCGCGCCGTGGCGCCACGGTGGCCATGGTGACCACCCCCGAGCCGGCCACGCGCCAGGGCGTGCTGGACGCGTACGAGCAGGCGCTCAAGGCCCACCCGCGTACGCGGTTGCTGCTGCTGACCCACATCAGCCACCGCACCGGCCTGGTGTACCCGATTGCGGAACTGGTGAAGATGGCCAAGGCGCGCGGCGTCGATGTGATCGTGGACGTGGCGCAGTCATGGGGGCAGCTCGACTACCAGCTGCCCGACCTGCAGGCGGACTTCGTCGGTGGCAATCTGCATAAATGGATCGGCGCGCCGCTGGGCCTGGGCTTCATTTACATCCGCAAGGAGAGAATGAGTGCGATCGGCGTCCACCTGGGCAACGCCGACTACGCTCCCACCGACATCCGCGCGCGGGTACTGGCCGGCACCGTCAACGCCGCCGCGCTGATGACCATCCCCGATGCGCTGCGCCAGCACGACGCCATGGGCACCCGCAACAAGGGCGCCCGCCTGCGCCATCTGCGCGACCACTGGGTGGCGCAACTGCGCGGCAACAGCAAGGTGCAGATCCTGGCCCCCGACGACATGAGCGGCGCCGTCACCTCGCTGCGCCTGGCCGGCAAGACAAGTTTTACAGACAACGTCGCCCTGCAAAAGATTCTGATCGACCAGTACGGCATCTTCACGGTGCCCCGCAAGGGACCGGCAGGCGGCGCCTGCCTGCGCGTGACGCCAGCCCTGTTCACCACCACCGCAGAACTCGATAAATTCACCACCGCGATCGGAAAAATCACCACATGAATTGACAACAAAAACGGCCATAAAAACGCCCCGTAAATATTTATATATACTGTTTATACGAAATAAACTATTTATTCTATATAAACGATATAAAACATTTATTCTCAGCGGTGTTTTTGACGGTTTTACAGGGTGAAAGCGGCCGCTAAATAGATGGCGCGGCCGTCGCCCGGAGCATGGCGGGTCTGGTCGTTTTGCCAGACATATTCGTAGTACCGGTTGGCCAGGTTTTTTACTTGCACCTCAATTGTCACTTGTGGCGAGACGCGGTACGACGCGCCCAGGTTGAGCAGCGTATAGGCGCCCCAGGTGTTGCCGGTGTTGGCCGTGGTGAGGAAGTAGCCGCCCTGCCCGCTTGCCCATGCCGACACCTTGAGGGCGGCAGCCACCTGCCAGTCGTAACCAGCCGAGTACAAGGTGCGCGGCACGTGGTCGATCTGCTTGCCCAGCGTCGCTGGCGCCGCCGGGTCGGGTTCGATGATGCGCGAGCGTTGCAGCGAGTAGCTGAGCCAGGCGTTGCCGCTGGCGCTGGTGCGGGCGTTCAGTTGCAGATCGGCGCCCTGGCGCCGGGTGCGGCCCAGGTTGTCGGAGCCGCCCGCCGGATCATTGAGCCGACGCTTGACCTCGCCCGATGCATCCTGCCGCCATAGCGCCACCCGGCCATCGAGCCATTCGCTGGCGGCGAACTTCACCCCGCCTTCCCAACCCTCGTTGATCGATGGCCGCAGCGAAGCGGCCGTGCTGCGATAGGCCGCCGCGCCTGCCCCCACCTGGAAGGTGCGGCCCCAGTTGCCGTACACGCTGGCGCCCTCGCCCAGCGCGTACACGGCGCTGAGCTTGGGCTGGCGAATCAGGCCGTAATCCTCGATGGCGTAGCGCACACCTTTCGACGGATCGTTGAACGACCCATCCACTTGATCGACCCGGTAGCCCGGTATCACCTTCAGGCCGGCCACTGGCTGCCACACGGCCTGCACGTAGGCGCCATAGGTGTCGAAGCGGAAGCGCTGGTCGCGCATGGCGGCCACCCGCACCTGGTCCACCGTGTTGTAGCGCGGACTGCGATCGTTCTGGTGCTCGGCGCTCACGCCCGTTTCCAGCGCCAGCAGCGCCGATGGCCGGTACGTGGCGCTGGCGATCAGGCCCACGTGGCGCTCGTCGATCATGCGCTCCTGCTGCGATGCCGTCACCGCGTAGCGCAGCCAGCGCTGGTCGCGCACCGTGTTGACATAGGCCTTGGTCGCCAGCGACCAGGCGCCATCGACCTTGTGGTCGAGCTGCACGCTGGCCTGGGTCATGGCGCGGTTGCCACCGGTCGAGCTGGCGTAGTCGTAGGCGCTGGTCGGATGACTGCGCGCATCGCGCGCCTCAAGGTAGCCGGCCTCGTCGCCGTCGCCTTCGGTGTGGCGGACCGACAGGCCGCTGCGGGTGCGGCCGTCGTCGCTGGTGTAGAACCACTTGCCACTGACCGTGTATTTTTTGAACGCAGAATTATCGCGGTAGCCGTTCGAGTCGACATAGCCCAAAAAATAGTTCTGCGACCAGTTGCCGTGCTCGATGCCTTGCGCCACCTGCACCTCGCGCGTGCCGAAGCTGCCATAGCTGATCCGCGCCTGCCCCTCGTTGCCGCCGCTGCGCGTGGTGACGTTGGCGTTGCCGGCGATATTGTGCAACCCGTAGCGCGGGTCGTTGGTGCCGCGCACGATCTCGATGCCGGTGATCTCGAGCGGGAACAGCATGTCGAGGAACGGCATGCCGCCGGCGTTGTCGTTGGCCGGAATGCCATCGATCAGTAGCTTGACCGCGTTGACCTCGCCCTCGCCGTTAAAGCCGCGAAACGACAGCTTGCCCGATTCGTTACCTTGCCGGAATTGGGTGAGCATCACGCCCGGTGCGCGCGCAAACAATTCCCATGCGTGCTGCACCTGCTGGTCTTGCAACAGCTGTGGTCCCAGCACATCGACCGAACTGAGGACGTTGCGCGCCGACAGCGGCCCGGTGCGCTGGGCGCTGATTTCCACTCGTTCCATCTTGCCGAGCATGAGCGTCGACTCTTCCTGCGCCTGTACCGTGGCGACGGCCGAACCCAGCACCGCGCAGACGAGCGCGTGCTTCATAATTACCTTGTGCATGATTGTTCCTGTGTAGTCTGGCATAGCATCCCGGCCAGGCGGGATGCGCGAAGAAGCACTACACGAGGGCGGGTGGACCGCGCGGGGCGGCCGGTGACCACGCGAACTGCACGCTCGGGGCGGTGTAGAACAGCAGCGGGAAAACGTCGTGGCCACCGAGCACGGCAAACACGATGGCCGGCGGTGGCGCCAGCGCCGGACCGCCGGCATGGGCGGCGCAGTACGGGCAGTTTTTCAGGTGGTGAGAAAGCGGATCGGAGGCCGGCTGCGGCTGGCCGCCGGGCTGTTCGACACCGAGCTGGACCAGCTTGCTGCCGGCAGCGGTACAGATTTCTGCCCAGCCGGCGCTGGCCCGGTTGACGGCCAGTGCCTGCGATACCGCCGGCGCGAGCGCACTGAACAGGATGGCCAGCATGGCGATCCAGAGCGTCAGACGGCGGCGGGCGAGGGAGTAAAACATGGCCCGATTATAGAGCAACCCGGCCAGCCGTCAGCGCCAGGCAGGCGCTGCGTTCCAGGCCAGCGCTTACAACGCCGCGCGCAAGGTCACCACCACGTTGCGCGGATCGCCGTAGTAATAGGCCAGGCCGGTCGGGGCAAAGCGCTTGTAGTAAGTCTTGTCGGCGAGATTGTTGACGTTGATTTGCACCGAGTAGCGGTCGTTGAAGCGGTAGCCGGCCATGGCGTTGAGCACCGAGTAGCCACCCTGGCGCGCGGACAGGCCGCTGCCGGTGACGGTGGCGTCGCTCTGGATGTTGGCGCCGCCGCCCACGGTCCAGCCCTTGAGCAGGCCGGCCAGGCGGTAGTTGCTGAAGAAGCGCAACTGGTGGCGCGGATCGATCGCGCGCAGCGGCTGGTTGGTGTTGGCGGCGGTATCGACCACGTACTTGGTGCGGGTGTTGGTGTAGCCGCCCTGGATGCTCCAGCCGGGCATCAGCTCGCCCGACAGCTCCGCTTCCCAGCCTTGGCTCTCGGTCTTGCCGCCGGCAATGCGGCAGCGGCCCGTCGGGTTCGACGGCGCGCAGGTGGCCGGTCCGGTCGAGTCTTCCACGGCGCGACCGACGTTGTTGATGCGGAAGATGCCGGCCGATGCGTTGAGCTTGCCGCCGAAGAATTCGCCTTTCAGGCCCGCCTCGTAGTCTTCGCCGGTGATCGGCTTGAGCATATTGTTGTTGACGTCCTTGACGTTCTGCGGCGTGAAGATTTCGGTATAACTGACGTAGGCGTTGAGCTTTTTCGTGATGTCGTACACCAGGCCCACGAACGGCGTGGTCTGGCGCTCCACCTTGTAGCTGGTGGCAGGGGCCGCCGGGGCGCGGTACTCGTACCAGCTCAGGCGCACGCCGGCCAGCGCCGTGAGCGAGTCCATCAGCGACAGGCTGGTGGTGGCATACACGCCCTGCTGCTGGACAAAGGTCGGCTGCAAGGTGTTGACCGTGACCAGGTCGTTTTCCGGGTAGGTGCTGTACGGATCCCAGTTGCGGATGTCGATGTTATTGAGCGGGAACTGGTTGCCCAGCCCGGCCGTGGCGACCGTGCGCGTGCGCAGCGTTTCCGCGCCCACTACCAGCTTGTGCTGGCGGCCCAGCAGCGTGAACGGGCCGTTGGCGCTGAGCGAGTAATTGTCCTGCTGGCTGTCGTCGCCCGTGTATTGCGACGTGGTCACGCCGAACAGGTAATCGTCCTTGCTGCCGGTGGGACGGGCGATGTACGACTGCTTGAAGCCGTTCGGATCCATTTTCAGGTGCAGGTAGCCGGCGCTGGCCTTGGCGCTCCAGCCATTGTCGAAGCGGTGCTCGAGTTCCACGAAAGCCTGCTCGTTGGCGCGGTTCCAGCGGTTCCACGAGGCGCCGAGAAAGGTGTCGCGCGGCAGGTTCATCGACGAGCCGTCCAGCTTGGCCGGCATGCCGCCCCACGCGCCGGTGGCATCCAGCTCGGTGCGCTGCAGGCTGGCCGTGAGCAGGGTGTCGGACGACAGGTCCGCTTCCACCACGCCGTACAGCACCTGGCGGTCTTCCTGCATCGCCTTCTGGAACGAGTCCTTCTTCTCCCTGACCGCTACCAGGCGCGCGCGCACGGTGCCGGCATCGTTGAGGGCGCCCGCGATATCGCCTTCGGCACGGCGCCGGTCCCACGAGCCGAGCACGGCCGTGGCGGACGCCTGGAAGTCGCGCGTGGGGCGCTTGCGCATCAGGTTGACGGTAGCCGACGGATTGCCCGAGCCGCGCAACATGCCCGACGCGCCGCGCAGCACTTCCACGCGGTCGAGCACGGCCGCATCGGGCTGGGCAAAGGCCGAGCCGCCCTGGGTGATGGTCAGGCCGTCGATCTGCATGGCGTCGATCTGGTAGCCGCGCGAGTGATAGGTGATGCGTTCGCTGTCGGTGTAATCGACCGCGATGCCGGGCGTGGCCAGCATCAGGTCGGTCAGGTTGAGCAGCGCGCGGTCTTCGATGAACTGGCGCGTGAGCACGGTGACCGGCTGCGCAATCTCGCGTACCGACTCCAGGCCCTTGACGATCGACGTCTTGCGGCTGCCGAACGAGCCAGAGTTCTCGGTGGTGACACGGTCGCTGGTACCGGTGACGGTCACGGTGGGCAGCAGCGCGTCGCGGTCGCCATCGGCACGCGCTGGCGCCACGGCATCGGCAGCATCGGCAGCATCGGCAGCGTGGGCGAGCGGGAACGTGATGGCCGCGCTCGCGCAGAGCAGTGCCAGTCGGGCCGCCAGGCGCACGGGGCGCATGGCTGGCATGGATGAAAATGGTTTGCCTGCGCGGTGGAACATCACAACTCCTGAATGGTGAGCAATCTAAATGATAATCACTCGCAATTATAATCAGGAATTGTGACTACGTCTATGCTATTAAAGTGTAACCATCCGGGTAGGTGGGGGGCTGAATTAGTACCGCACGAACTTCGATTCATCCGGCCCGGTCGAGGCGAACTCCTGTTGGCGTGGCGCTGCGATGTTGCGTGCAGCCGCAGCCGGGCGTGCCTGGTGTCTACTGGCGCCGGGATTGCCCGATGCGGCGCCGGGGCTTCTTACGCTGCCGGCGACCCGGAAGAAACTCATCGCCTGCTGCAACTCCTCGGCCTGGCTGCTCATCTGTTCTGCGGTGGACGCCAGTTGTTCGGAGCCGGCGGCGTTTTGCTGGGTGGTCTGGCTCAGCTGGGCGATGGCGGAATTGATTTGCGCCAGGCCGGCCGACTGCTCTTCGGAGGCCGACGTAATTTCCTGCACCAGGTCGGACGTCTTGCGGATATTGGGCACCATCGCGCCCAGCATCTGGCCGGCCTGCTCGGCCAGGCTCACGCTGCTGGTGGCCACTTCGCCGATTTCCTGGGCGGCGACCTGGCTACGCTCGGCCAGCTTGCGCACTTCGGCCGCCACCACCGCAAAACCCTTGCCGTGTTCGCCCGCGCGCGCCGCTTCGATGGCGGCGTTCAAGGCCAGCAAATTGGTCTGATAGGCGATGTCGTCGATGATCAGGACCTTGGCGGCGATCTGCTTCATGGCCGACACCGTCGAACGCACCGCTTCGCCCCCTTCGGTCGCTTCAACGGCTGCGCGGCTGGCCATGGCGTCGGTGACCTTGGCGTTGTCGGTGTTTTGCGCCACCGACGCGGTCATCTGTTCCACCGAGGCCGACGTCTCTTCCACCCCGGCCGCCTGTTCGCTGGCGGCCTGCGCCAGCGAGTTGGCCGTCGCACTGACTTGCTCGGAAGCGGCCGCCAGTCCTTCGGCATTGGCGTTTACTTCCGACACCACCTGCGCCAGCTTGGCCACGGTGGTGTTGGCGTATTTTTTCAGTTCGCCGAACGCGCCTTCGTACGGCTTGTCGATGGTTTGCGTGAGGTCGCCGTCGGACATGGCGCCCATCACCCGCACCACGTCGTCGATACTGGCGCCGGTGGTGGTGGCCAGCTGGTTCAAGCCTTCGCCCATGTCACGCTGGAAGCCCTGCAAACCGGCCAGCTCGACGCGGGCGCCAAAGTTGCCACGATTGGCCGCTTCCACCACGGTGCGCTGGCCGTCGATCACCTGCTTGAGCTTGGCCACCATCTGCTTGACCGTCAACAGCAGGCTGCCCTTGTCGCCGGGCCGGGTGACGACCTCGCTCGACAGGTCGCCATCGGAAATGCGCTGCATTACCTGCGCCGCATAGGCAGGCTCACCGCCGAGGCTGCGCACCAGGCTGGCCGTGATGGCCCACGCCAGCACCACCGCGATGAGTACCGCGCCAGCCGATAATGCGATCACCAGGTTGCGCGTGCTCTCGAAATTGTCGTTGGCAATGCGGCGCTCCTCGTCCATCAGCGCGACCTGGTACTTGACCAGGTTCTCCAGCGCAGCGAGGTAGGCGCTGTTGATCGTCACGAACTCTTCCTTCATAAACTCGAGCGCACGCTTGGGGTCTTCCTTGATCAGCGCATAGAGCTGGTTGTAGGCCGGGTTGAGCACATTGTTCTTTTCGACGATGTCCTGGTACAGCGCGCGGCCCTTGTCGCTGTTGATCAGCTTGTCCAGCCTGGACACCGCCTCCGCCACCTTGACCCGGTTGGCCTCGGCCGCTGCCTTGTACTTGTCGCGCTCGGCGTCGCTGGTGGCCAGCATCATGCTGCGTACCTGGCGGCCGTTGTCGATGGTGCGGGTGGCGGCCTCGTTGGCCATCATCACCTTCGGGTAGCGGTCTTCCATCAGCAAGTCCATGTCATGGTCCATGGCCGCCATGCGCGTCAGGCTCACCGCCGACAGCACCAGCAGCAACACCACCACCGCGCCGAAACCGATCGCCAGACGTACCGCTACCTTCATGTTTGCAAACATAGTCGCTCCTGAAACGGATATGCGCATGCCTGCCAACCTGAGGGCGACGGCATGCAGGGGGAAAAGAAGAGGGAATGACCGCTGGTACAGCTAATGCAGCGCACAGCTAGCGGCATGCAAGGAGTAATCGGGGGCGTTGTGTGGCGCGGCGCCGGGGCGCGCCGCTGGTGTTGCGCGGACAAGCCAACCACACGATCCATTGCAGCCCCATTCCGGAGAAGCCGGAAGCAAAAGTCTGACATTGATCATGTCATGGGGCCGTGATTTGTGGCAAGCATTTTCAAGCAGGGTGTTGCAGGCTACCCCGCTGCCCGGTGTTTGCGCCAGATCAAACGCGTGCGGGTAGCCGTCGCAATACGCCCCCGCGCCAGGCCAGTAGCGCCAGTCCCAGCACCAGCATCAGCCAGGAACCCGGTTCCGGCACCGGCGTGAGCGCATTGCCAGCGCCCAGCACATAGCTGAAGCCATAGATGCCACCGTTGAACGAGAAGCGCACCAGCAAATCGAGCGTGCTGGTGTTGAATACACCCAGGTCGAGCACGTTATCGGAGAAGAACAGTGCGGCCTGGTCCGGGTTGTTGAAGCTGCCCGCGTACAGTTCGGTCGCGCCATTGCTGACCGAAAACTCGAAGTTGGCGGTGTCGAAGTCCGAGTTATACGGCAGTCCCAGGCCCAGCAGTAAATGGCTGCCGGCGGCAAACGGTACGCTGTATTGCGCCGTGGCGGTAAACGGGAAGAACATCGCCCCCATGGTGCCTGCGCCCAGCACCTGTGCATCGTCGAACGCCGCCGCAATGCTGGGCGAGGCCGCCATCAGCGGCGCCAGCGAGGCCGGATCGGGCAAGGCGCTGGCGTACGAGGCGACCATGCCGGTGGCGGCATCGGGCGTCCACGGGCCGTAGGCGTTGCCGCCCACGTTGGCAGCGCTGTAAGCCTCGGGCTGGTAGAACTCGGCGGGCTGTGCCGAGCTGGCGGTTGCCACCACCACGGCGCCCAGGCTGGCGTCGCTGTAGCTGCTGCGCGCCAGCACGTCGCCGCCGCGGAAACTGGCCAGCGCGTGCGCGCGCGCCTCTGGCGCCAGCAGCGAGGCAGGCGGCAGTGGTGGCCGGCTGGCTGCGCGGTTGACCGAGGCCTGGGCGATGGCCGATGCCGGTTCGGTATTGCCAAAGCGGCCGCTGCCGGACATGGCGACTGCATCCGCGCTGGCGTGCCAGGCTGATGTGGCGTCGGCGCGCGCGATTGCCGGCGCGCCAGGGTTGAAGAAGGCGCCGCCCCCGTTGGCGGTGGCGGCAGCGACCGCGCCGTAGTTGGAAGTGACCGTGGCGCGCGCGTTGGCGGCTCCGCCCTGGTCGCCGCCGGCGCCTACGGCGGCGATCACCGCATTCCAGCTGCCGGCCGCCGGCGCGGCGCCGGTAAGCGAGATGGTGCTGGCGGCATTGCCGCCCGCGCCCGGCGTGCCCGACAGCGGGTCGGTGAACGGGTTGCCAGCGCCGCTGCCCCCGATGCCGCCGGCGGCAACGCCATGTCCACCGTCACCAGCGGCCTCGGCGGCGCACTC
>NZ_LROM01000095.1 GCF_001758785.1 Duganella phyllosphaerae | reverse complement strand
AGTGGGCAGCTTTGCCAGCAAGGACGCCGGCGCCGGCAAGGCCGTGACCGTGAGCGGCTACACGCTGTCGGGCGCCGACGCCGGCAACTACGTAGTGCTGCAACCGACCGGCCTGAGCGCAACCATCAACAAGGCCAACCTGGCGGTCTCGGGCATTGCAGCCCTGGATAAAACCTATGACGCCACCACCGCCGCGACCTTGACCGGCACTGCTGCCGTGGCAGCACTGGGCAGCGACAGCGTGTTGGTGACCGGTACCGGCGTGGGCAGCTTTGCCAGCAAGGATGCCGGCGCCAACAAGGCCGTGAGCGTGAGCGGCTACACGCTGTCGGGCGCCGACGCCGGCAACTACGTGGTGCTGCAACCGACCGGCCTGAGCGCAACCATCAACAAGGCCAACCTGGCGGTCTCGGGCATTGCAGCCCTGGATAAAACCTATGACGCCACCACCGCCGCGACCTTGACCGGCACTGCTGCCGTGGCAGCACTGGGCAGCGACAGCGTGTTGGTGACCGGTACCGGCGTGGGCAGCTTTGCCAGCAAGGATGCCGGCGCCAACAAGGCCGTGAGCGTGACCGGCTATACCTTGTCCGGCGCCGATGCCGGCAACTACGTAGTGCTGCAACCGACCGGCCTGAGCGCAACCATCAACAAGGCCAACCTGGCGGTCTCGGGCATTGCAGC
>NZ_LROM01000094.1 GCF_001758785.1 Duganella phyllosphaerae | reverse complement strand
GGGGCCGCCTCGGCCGCATCGCGCGCGACGTTGCCTGCGCTCTGGCCGTGGCGCACCAGCCAGATTTTTTGCGGCCACTTTTGGTTGGCTCCGCTGGCTCCGCTGGCCGTGTCGGTAAAAATATCGGCGACGTCGTCGCCCGGTTGATCTGTCAGTATGCCCATCAATGGTCTCCGTCGAGGTCGAGTTCTATCCATACCGGCGCGTGGTCGCTGGGCTTTTCGCGGCCACGCACGTCGCGATCCACCTCGGCCTTTTTCAGGTGTGGCGCCAAGTCGGGGGAAAGCAATAAATGGTCGATGCGAATGCCGGCATTGCGCCCGTAAGCGTTGCGGAAATAATCCCAGAACGTGTAGATGGTCTCGCCCGGGTGCATGGTGCGCAGGGCGTCGGTCCAGCCTTGCGCCAGCAGGCGGTGAAAGGCCTCGCGCGTTTCGGGGCGGAACAGGGCGTCATCGACCCAACGCTCGGGCTTGTACACGTCGAGGTCGGTCGGCATGACGTTGAAGTCGCCGGCGATCACGGTGGGCGTCCCGGCTTCCATCAGGCCGGCCGCATGGGTGATCAGGCGCTCGAACCATGCGAGCTTGTAGTCGAACTTGGGGCCGGGCGCCGGGTTGCCGTTGGGCAGGTACAGGCCGCAAATGAGCACGCCGTTGACCACTGCTTCGATGTAGCGGCTCTGTTCGTCTTCAGGATCGCCGGGCAGACCGCGTCCGACTTCGATCGGCTTGACGCCACGGGCCAGGATCGCCACGCCGTTCCAGCTTTTCTGGCCGTGCCAGATCGCCTCGTAGCCGATTTCCTGGAGTGCCGCCTCGGGAAACTTTTCCTGCGGCGCTTTGAGTTCCTGCAGGCAGACCACGTCGGGCTGGGTTTCTTGCAGCCATTGCAGCAGGGCCGGCAGGCGGGCGCCGATGCCGTTGATGTTGAAGGTGGCGATGCGCATGGAATTCCTTAAGTTGATGATGACTCTTCCTTGAGCACGGTGATCATGCCGTTCGCTTCGAGGAAGACATACTTCATTTTATCAAGCGGGCAGTCCGCTTCGCGCAGCGCCTGGTCGACGTCGCCCTTGGCCACGTGTTCGCGCTTCATGGCGTCCTTGAACACCTGGCCGTCGCGGCCCAGCAGCACCGCTTCGCCATCGACCAGCTTGGCCATCTTTTCGCTACGCGAAGTGGCAATCGCGATGCCGACGTTGAGCACGATGAGGGTGCCGGCCGAGATCAGCGCGCCGGACACCGAGTCTTCACCGGCCGACAGCCCGTTCGACACCGCTTCGGACAGCAGCATCACGACCAGCAGGTCGAACGGCGTGAACTGTCCCACGGTGCGCTTGCCGGTGAAGCGCATCATGACCAGCAGGGCGATGTAGATGAGGCTGGCGCGCAGCACCAGCTCCCACCAGGGCAAGTCCAGTTCGAACATGGGGCCTCCTTGCAATGTCATGCATTATAGTCATCGTTTTGTGACCATGAAGGTGGGTTCGCTAACAGTGCGCGCGCCTTGTGGTCGCTACGCTGTGCCCATGGACGACTTGATCAATTTGCTACAATGGCCCGCGATGGCCATCACCCTGCTGGCCGCCTGGCTGGTGGGTTCCGGGCACCACCGGCGCCGCAAGCTCGGCTTCTGGTGTTTTCTGGGAAGTAATGCCCTGTGGGTGGCGTGGGGCCTGCACGACCAGGCCTGGGCGTTGATCATCCTTCAGCTGTGCCTGGTGGTGACCAATCTGCGCGGTGCGGTCAAGAACGACGATGATTCCAAAAAATGAAGGAAATGAATTGACGGCTGCTGGCGCTGCTTGCGCGTCATGGCGCCTGCGTTTCCGTCCGGGCGATTGGCATCCTGGATATCGCGTCGTGAATCGATTATTGGTTGCGCGCCAGCCACCACGCATCGAGTATCGCACCGAGCCAGCACGCCACCAGTACCAGCGACGCCAGGTTGGTGCTGGCATCGTCGCCGCCGGAGGCGCTGATGCGCGCCATGATGACCGGCACATCGAGGGGCAGGGCACCGCTCTGGATTTCGGCCACCAACTGGTCAGCCAGCGTGAGCGTGGTACGCAGCAGTACGCCGATCGCCAGCAAGGTGGGCACGATGAACAGGCAGCCGCGCATGGCGCGCTTGAGCACGAAATGACCGAGGCCGGGGAACAGCAGCGCCGAGATGAGAACTGCCTTGGTTTTCGCTTTCATGCGGACGTCATCCTGTCGTAAATTTTTCGTGCGGAGATATTGTTGGCGCAACTCGGCAGCCTGGAGCAAGCTATCTTACCTGCCGCAGACTGTCATGCGCGTCCGGTTAGCAGAACGAGACGCGAGCGGTGCGCCGGCGGTCGCGGAAAACATGTAGTTTGGCATTTCTCACCGCGACCCCGGCCGCGACCAGACCAAGGAGACCGCCATGACCCGCACCACTGCTGCAGTACGTCCGGCCAGCCTGGCCGCTCACGGGGGCAAGTTGGCCTTCACGCTTGCCGTCGCGCTGGGCCTGGCCGCCTGCGGCGGCTCCAGCGACGATACCGTGGTGGTCGTCAACCCTCCGGCCAACCCCGGCAATCCCGGCAATCCCGGCACACCCACCGCGCCGACCGCGCCGACCGTGGTGGCGAGCGGCCTGCGCGCGCCGTGGTCGATCGCGTTCTACAAGGGCACGCCCTTGGTGAGCGAGCGCGATACCGACCGCATCGTGGCCGTGGGCAGCAACGGCGCTGTAAGCGAGGTGGCGGTGATCGCCGGCGTCAATGGCAGCGGGGAAGGCGGCCTGCTGGGCATCGCCGTGCGCGACGATTACCTGTACGTGTATTTCACCGCCGGCAGCCAGAACCGCATCGTGCGGTATCCGCTGTCGGGCGACGGCGCCGGCATCCGGCTGGGCGCCGTGCAGTCGGTCCTGAACGGCATCCCGGCCGCCTCCACCCATAATGGCGGCCGCATCGCCTTTGGTCCGGACGGTATGCTGTACGCCACCGCCGGCGACGCCGCCAACACCGCGCGCGCCCAGGACATGGCCTCGCTGGGCGGCAAGATCCTGCGCATGACGCCGGAAGGCGCGGTCCCGCGCGACAACCCGTTCCCCGGATCGTATGTCTACAGCCTCGGTCACCGCAACCCGCAAGGCATTGCCTGGGCCGCCGACGGCGCCATGTATGCCTCGGAATTCGGCCAGAATACCTGGGATGAACTGAACCGCATCACGGCCGGCGCCAACTATGGCTGGCCGGTGGTGGAGGGCATCGCCACCGACAGCCGCTACACCAATCCGCTGCAGCAGTGGAGCACGTCCACCGCCAGCCCGAGCGGCATGGCGATACGCGGCAGTTCGATCTATATCGCCAACCTGCGCGGCGAACGGCTGCGGCAAATCCCGCTGGCCAAGCCATCGACTTCTGTTGACCGCTATCCCGGTGAATACGGCCGCCTGCGCGACGTGGTGGTGTCGCCCGAAGGCCTGCTGTGGATGATGACCAACAACACCGACAGCCGCGGCGAGCCGCGCCCCGGCGACGACCGCATTGTCAGTATCCCGTTGCAGTGAGACTGCTGGTGAACGAGGGCAGTATCAAGGAGCGGACGCCGCCGGGTAGCAGCGCGAAGCGTACGGCGCCAGCTCGGCCAGCGGCTTGCCATAGAGGTGGAGGTGGAAGGTGGGCAGGTCGTCTGCTGCAACGGTGGCATGGATCGCATCGGCGCGCAGGTGGATCACGTCGTTTTCCTTGACGTCGATCGTGCACAGTGCGTGCAAGGTCGCGGCAGCGGTGTCGCGCTGATAAAGCACGTTGCGCTCGTTGCCGGACAGGCCGATGATGACCGCCCAGGTGGTGTGCTCGTGCGGCGGACTGGCCACCCCGGGCCCGTCCGAGACCAGGTACAGTGCCGGCTTGCCGTGGGCGACGTGCAACGGATAGAGCAGTTCCTGCTGTCCGTCGGCCTTGGGCAGTGCCATCACGTCGTCGGGCAGGGCGCGCGGCAAGCGCATCCAGTCCTGCATCAGCCGTCCGACTTCGCCTAGTTGTTGATCGGTAGGATCCGCACCCAGCCCCAGGGCCGCCACCTGCTGCAGAAATCTGCTCGTCATTTCGCCAGCTCATGTTTTTAAAATGACAATTTACCCTTGATCAACATTTCGTGCAAGAGGCAAGCCGGCGAAAATAGCGGCCCGAAGGCCGCTGCTTATTGGCTAACGACAGTTAGCGGTCAGTGCGCTGATTCTGCCGCCCCGGCTGCTGACCCTGCTCCTGGCCTTGTTCCCGAGTGCCGCTGCGCGAACCGCTTTCGGAGCCGTAATCGCTGTCCAGTTCGTCATCTTCGCTGAGCGGACGGTCACTTTGCTGGTTGCCTTGGTCACTGCGCTGGCTGCGGTCTTGCGAGGAATCTTGCATGGGATTGCGCTGGTCGGGATTGCGTTGATCTGGGTTGAGCGGATTGCCTTGCTGATTGTTCTGGTTAGCCATGATCGTCTCCGGTTGTGGCCCCGTGCTTGGGGTGAATTCATCTTAGGCCCTGTCCGTCGTGCTCGCCATCAGGCGCCATGCTGCGCACTTGTAGGACATGCCTGTCGGTGTGAACCTGAACACTTGCAGGGACGACAGTTGTCGGTGTTGCGCTTCAGGTAATATGTTGTCATTCTCCCCACCTGGAACTGCTGCCATGAACCCCGTCAAACTCCTACTCGTCGGCATCGCGCTGCTGGCTTGCCACAACGGCGCGCTGGCGGCCCAACCACTGCCCGCCAGCCTCACCGGCACCTGGAGCACGGGCGAGACACCGTTTGAAGGCGGCACCCGCCAGATCGACCTGTACCTGGAGCCAGGCGGCACGGCGGTGATGGTCGGCGCCAGGCGGCATGCAGGAAGGATGCAACAGCTGCCGCTGCGCATCGGCATGCCGATGCGGACCACGCTCGACGGCAACCAGCTGCAGGCGCGCGCATTACCTGCCGACATCCGGCCACCGCAGCGGCCAGAGGACATGACGTTGAGCTGCAAGGTAGCGCAGGCATCCCTGGTATGCCACGACCCGCGCGGCGCCACGCTCGAGATGACCCGCCGCAGCGACAGCGCCACGGCCGACATCGTCCAGATGCAGGCGGCCATCGGCCGGCAACTGGCAGAGCATCCGGAAAAAGGCGCGATCACCGTCATCGTGCCCTGAAATAAATTCGGGGGCAGTTCCGAATACCGGAACTGCCCCCGAAGCGGATGCCGCTTAACGACGGATTACTCGTAGTCGCTCATCGGCGCGCAGCCGCAGAACAGGTTACGGTCGCCGTAGACGTTGTCGGCGCGGCCTACCGGCGGCCAGTACTTCTGCTTGCGCAGCGATGGCACCGGGTAGGCTGCCACTTCGCGCGAGTACTTGCGTTCCCACTTGTCGGCGGTCAGCACTTCGGCCGTGTGCGGGGCGTGCTTGAGCGGGTTGTCCAGCTTGTCGAACTCGCCGCTTTCGACCTTGGCGATCTCGTTGCGGATGGCGATCATGGCGTCGATGAAGCGGTCCATCTCGACCTTCGATTCGCTTTCGGTCGGCTCGATCATCAGGGTGCCCGGTACCGGGAAGCTCATGGTCGGGGCGTGGAAGCCGAAGTCCATCAGGCGCTTGGCCACGTCCTCGTTGGTGATGCCCGTGGCATCCTGTAGCGGACGCAGGTCGATGATGCACTCGTGCGCCACCAGGCCATCATGGCCCGTGTACAGCACCGGGTAGTGCGGCGCCAGGCGGCGGGCGATGTAGTTGGCGCCCAGGATGGCGTTTTCGGTCGCAGCCGTCAGGCCTTCTGCGCCCATCATGGCGATGTACATCCACGAAATCGGCAAAATGCTGGCCGAGCCGTACGGCGCCGCGCTGACCGCGCCGATGCCGGCGTTGTCGCGAATGTAGCCGTTCGAACGCTGGTTCGGCAGGAACTTGGCCAGGTGCGCACCCACGCCGATCGGACCCACGCCAGGACCGCCACCACCGTGCGGAATGCAGAAGGTCTTGTGCAGGTTCAGGTGCGAAACGTCGCCGCCGAACGCGCCGGGAGCAGCAACGCCCACCAGTGCATTCATGTTGGCGCCGTCGATGTACACCTGGCCGCCGTGGCCGTGGACGATCTCGCACAGTTCCTGGATGCCTTCTTCGAACACGCCGTGCGTGGACGGGTAGGTGACCATGGCGCAGGCCAGGTTCTTCGAGTGCAGCTCGGCCTTGGCCTTCAGGTCGGCCAGGTCGACGTTGCCGTTGGCATCGCAGGCGGTGACCACCACCTGCATGCCGACCATGCTGGCCGATGCCGGGTTGGTGCCGTGCGCCGACGATGGAATCAGGCAGATGTTGCGATGGCCTTCGTTGCGCGACTGGTGGTAAGCCTGGATCACCAGCAAACCGGCGTATTCGCCCTGCGAGCCGGCGTTAGGCTGCAGCGAGATGGCGGCGTAGCCGGTGACGGCGCACAGCATTTCTTCGAGCTGGGCGATCATTTCGCGGTAGCCCACGGTCTGGCTGTCCGGTGCGAACGGGTGGATGTTCGAGAACTCGGGCCAGGTGACCGGGATCATTTCGGACGTGGCGTTGAGCTTCATGGTGCACGAGCCGAGCGGGATCATGGTGCGGTCCAGCGCCAGGTCCTTGTCCGCCAGGCTGCGCAGGTAGCGCAGCATTTCGGTCTCCGAATGGTAGCGGTTGAATACCGGGTGCGTCAGGTAGGCGCTGGTACGGGCCAAGGTGGCCGGGAACGCTTCGGTGACGCCGGCTTCGACGGTGTCGAGGTCCGGGCCATGGGCCGGGCCACCGACCGGATGGGCGAACACGGTCCACAGCAGGGCGATGTCTTCGCGGGTGGTGGTTTCGTCGAGCGAAATGCCGACGTGCGACGCGTCGATCACGCGCAGGTTCACGCCGTGCGAGTGGGCCGAGGCGTGCAGCTGTTCGGCGTTGGCGGTGGCTACCGTCAGGGTATCGAAATAGGTCTCGTTGGTGACCGTGTAGCCGAGCGTTTTCAGGTTGGCGGCAACGATGCCGGTGTAGCGGTGCACGCGCTGGGCGATCTGCTGCAGGCCTTTCGGGCCGTGGTACACGGCGTACATCGAGGCGATCACGGCCAGCAGCACTTGCGCGGTGCAGATGTTGGACGTGGCTTTTTCGCGGCGGATGTGCTGCTCGCGGGTTTGCAGCGCCAGGCGGTAGGCTTTGTTGCCTTGCGCGTCGATGGTCACGCCAACCAGGCGGCCCGACATGCTGCGCTTGAATTCGTCGCGGGTGGACAGGTAGCCGGCGTGCGGGCCGCCAAAGCCCAGCGGAACGCCGAAGCGCTGGCTGTTACCGACAACCACGTCCGCGCCCCATTCGCCCGGCGGCGTGAGCATGGTCAGCGCGAGCAGGTCGGCAGCGACGACGACCATCGCACCGGCGGCTTTCACCGCTTCCACGCCGGCCTTGTAATCGCGCACCACGCCATTGACGCCGGGGTATTGCAGCAGCACGCCGAAAGCGTCGGTGATGCTGGAGAGTTCGGCCGGGTGGAACGGCTTGATGATGATGCCCAGCGGCTTGGCGCGGGTTTCCAGCACTTCGCGCGTTTGCGGCAGCACGTCGTCAGCGACATAGAACGTGTTCGACTTCGACTTGCCCACGCGCTGGATCAGCGTCATCGCTTCGGCGGCGGCGGTGCCTTCGTCGAGCATCGACGCATTGGCGATGCCCATGCCGGTCAGGTCGGTGATGGTTTGCTGGAAGTTCAGGATCGCTTCCAGGCGGCCTTGCGAAATCTCTGGCTGGTACGGCGTGTACGCGGTGTACCAGGCCGGGTTTTCGAAGATGTTACGCAGTACCACGCCTGGCGTGGTGGTGTTGTAGTAGCCCTGGCCGATCAGCGACTTGAGCACCTTGTTTTTCGAGGCGATTTTCTTGAGCTTGGCCAGCGCTTCGCTTTCCGGCAGCGGCGCGGAGTAGACGCCCAGCGGCAGGGCGGCCTTGTTGCGGATGTTGGCCGGAACGATGGCGTCGATCAGGGCGGCGCGGGTGGGGTAGCCGAGCGTCGCCAGCATGGCTTGCTGTTCGGCGGCGTCCGGGCCGATGTGGCGCGCGATGAAGGCGTCGCGGGCTTCGAGTTGGGTCAGGCTGGTGCGGGTCATAGGAGGGCGGGGAGCTTTAATAATGAGACGGGAACTCTGAGCCGTCATCCTCGCGAAAGCGGGGATCCAAGGAACGGTTGAACGACTCGCCGGTTCTATGGATTCCCGCATTCGCGGGAATGACGGTGGAAGCGTTACTGGCGAATCAGGAAGCGGTGGCGCTGCCGTAAGCGGCAGCGTCGAGCAGGCCGTCAACGGCTGCGGCGTCGCTCGGCTTGATCTTGAACAGCCAGTTGGCGTAAGCGTCGCTGTTGATCGACTCTGGCGCGTTGACCACGTCGTCGTTCACCGCCACCACTTCGCCAGCCACTGGCGCGTAGATGTCGCTGGCGGCCTTCACCGATTCCACCACGGCGGCGTCGTCGCCGGCGCCGTAGGTCGTGCCCACTTTTGGCAGTTCGACGAAGACGATGTCGCCGAGCGCATCTTGCGCGAACTCGGTGATGCCGACGGTAACGGTGCCGTCGGCTTCAGTGCGTACCCATTCGTGGGATTCGGTGTACTTCAGGTCGGCAGGAATGTTCATGTAAAGCTCCAGTGGGGTGGGGTGGTGTATGGTGAGAAAAATCGAAAAAATTAAACGGCCAGGATTTTGCCGTTGCGCACGAACGGCAGCTTGACGACCGAGGCAGCCAGTTTCTTGTCGCGGATTTCGACGTGCACGGTGTCGCCGACGGCCACGCCGTTCGGTACCCGCGCCAGCGCGATGGCCTGCTGCATGGTCGGGCTGAAGGTGCCGCTGGTGATTTCGCCGACCGCATCGCTGCCGGCCACGATCACTTTTTGGTGGGCGCGCAGTACGCCGCCTTTTTCGCGCAGGATCAGGCCCACGAACTGGCTGTTCTGGCCCAGCGCTTGCAGCGCGGCCTTGCCGATGAAGTCGCGTTCCGACACCAGGTCGATGGTCCAGGCCAGGCCGGCGTCGAGCGGGTTGACGGTTTCGTCCATGTCCTGGCCGTACAGGTTCATGCCGGCTTCCAGGCGCAGCGTGTCGCGCGCGCCCAGGCCTGCCGGTTTCACACCTGCGGCCACCAGCGCGTTCCACAGCGCTTCGGCCTGGGTTGCCGCCACGCCGATCTCGAAGCCGTCTTCGCCGGTGTAACCGGTGCGGGCGATCATCGCTTCACCAAATTGCGCGCTCTGGGCAAAGGCCACGTTGAATGGCTTCATGTCGGCAGTGCCGGCCTGCGCTTCAGGGATCACTTGCCACACCTTGGCGCGGGCGTTCGGGCCCTGCACGGCGATCAGTGCCATGGCGTCGGCACCATCCCTGCGTTGGGTGATGGTCAGGCCGCTGTTGGTCGCGTCGTTCTGCGCCTGCATCCATGCCACGTCTTTTTCGGCGGTGCCGGCGTTGACCACCAGGCGGAACCAGCTCTCGTTGATGAAATAGACGATCAGGTCGTCGATCACGAAGCCTTGCGGGTTGAGCATGCACGAGTACAGTGCCTTGCCCGACACTTGCAGCTTGTCGACGTTGTTGGCCAGCAGACCGCGCAGGAAAGCGCGCGCGTTGTCGCCACGGATGTCCACGACGCACATGTGCGCCACGTCGAACATGCCGACGTCGGTGCGCACGGCATGGTGTTCCTCGATCTGCGAACCGTAGTTCACCGGCATGTCCCAGCCGCCGAAATCGACCATGCGGGCGCCGGCTGCGCGGTGTGCGTTATTGAGGGGTGTGGCTTTGAGCGTCATGGCGGTCCAGGATCAAGAGGGTTAACAGAGCATACAAGGAACAGCTAAGCTGTTCCGCAATGTTGCAGACCCCTCTGTCCTTGGTACCTGAGAGATAACGGGAATGACCCCGTGCGCCCCTTCGGTGGATTGCTGAGGCAATCGCTCTCCAGAGTTTGAGCAGCGCATGTTGCCATGCGGCGCCCCTTGACCGGTCCTTTTGCCTGAGAGTTTTTGGGTAGTGCCCCTTCGGCGGCAACGCTGGATTGCCCTCTCCCGATCAAGACTCGGGAATATAAGTCAGAAGGCTCACCATGTCAATCTTGCGGGGCCGTGAACCAGCGCACAGACGAGTTCGCAGAGCACCGCACGAATGGCGCGCAAGTAAAAAGCCCAAAAGACAACTTTTTGCTAGAATAAATCACACAATTTTGAGAGCCCAGCCATGAGCCAAGACCCACAATCCTTAGACGAGTACGCTGGCCAGGCGTGGTTTACGCTGTCCGGCGACGTCAACAGCGATATGGTACGCCGCATGTTCGACGCCGTTGCCGACATGACCGAAGACCGCATCACCACCGCCCACATCCTGATCCAGTCCAACGGCGGCTATGTCAGCGATGGCATATGCCTGTACAACTACCTGAGCAAGCTGCCGATCAAGATCGTCACCTACAACGCCGGCGCGGTAGCGTCGATCGCCGTGATCCTGTTCCTGGCCGGGGAAGAGCGCTACGCCAGCGAGACCTCGCGCTTCATGGTGCACAAGTCGCACGCCAGCGCCCCGCACGGCGCCCGCCCCGATGCGCTGCGCATCATCGTCGAAGGCTTGCAGGCCGACGACGCGCGCACCGAGCAAATCCTGCGCGAACACGTGCAACTGTCCGAAGAACACTGGCGCACCCATGCGTATTCCGACCTGCACCTGACCGCATCGGACGCCCGCGACGTCGGCATGATCAACGACATCAAGGACTTCATTCCCCCGCGCGGCCAGCGCGTTGCCAACATCTGATCCCCCAGGCGCCGATCCCGGCGCCTTCCGGTCTCCCATCCGCACGCTTGTATCCTTTCCTTGCACTACATTCATAATTGCCGCACTGCATTAATTGGCTACAATGCTGCTGCTGTGTTTAAATAGCATGGTGCAATGCAATAAATGAAAGGCTTTACGGATGATGTATTTTTGGCACCTCTTGAGCATGATCGGCAGCCTGGCTGTCACCGGCCCCATCGGCGCAGCCATCGCCATCTACCTGATCGCAGGCAAGCAATGGCGGCTGACGCTGGCCTGGGCCATGTTGTTCGGCATCGGCATGGCGCTGGTGGTGATCACCAAGATGATGTTCATGGGATGGGGATTGGGCGTGGAGTCCGTCGAGTTTGCCGGTTTCAGCGGCCACGCCATGCGCGCGGCGGCGGTGTACCCGGTGGCCGGCTACCTGGTGCTGCGTTCCAGCGGTCCGTATGCGCGCTACGTTGGTGCAGCCGCCGGTGTGATCCTGGCTGTGCTGATTTCCATCTCGCGCGTGCCCACGCTGGCCCATTCGGTGTCGGAAGTGGTCACCGGCGCCATCCTCGGCCTGGCGGTGGCGGGCGGCTTCATCTATTTTGCCAGCCGCGAGCACCGCTGGGCACTGAGCCGCATGTTGGCCGTGCTGTGCCTGCCGATCGTGCTGGTGGCGCCCAATGTCGAGCCGATTCCTGCAGAAGACTGGATCACGCAAGTGGCGCTCAAACTTTCGGGCCGCGATCATCCTTATACCCGCGAGATGTGGCGCCACAATAACTCCAACGTGGCCCACTAGCTCTCGCGTCGGGCCGCACGCTTGCGGTCGTGGTTTTTGGCCTTGGTCGATAAGCTAAATGGTATTATTGCGAACCTTTATAGCCCATATTCCAAGTAAACCAACGTGCGTCTATCTTCCATCAAATTGTCGGGATTTAAGTCTTTCGTTGATCCCACCAATTTCCAGGTGCCGGGGCAGCTGGTTGGCGTGGTGGGACCGAACGGCTGCGGCAAGTCCAACATCATCGACGCCGTGCGCTGGGTGCTGGGCGAATCGAAGGCGTCCGAGCTGCGCGGCGAGTCGATGCAGGACGTGATTTTCAACGGCTCCACCCACCGCAAGCCGGCCGGGCGCTCGTCGGTGGAACTGGTGTTCGACAACGCCGACGGCAAGGCCGCGGGGCAGTGGGGCCAGTATGCCGAGATCGCCGTCAAGCGCACCCTCACGCGCGACGGCACGTCCACCTATTACATCAATGGCCAGCCGGTGCGCCGGCGCGATATCCAGGACATTTTCCTCGGCACCGGCCTCGGGCCGCGCGCCTACGCCATCATCGGCCAGGGCATGATCAGCCGCATCATCGAGTCGCGTCCTGAAGAACTGCGGGTGTTCCTGGAAGAGGCGGCCGGCGTCTCCAAGTACAAGGAACGCCGCCGCGAAACCGAAAACCGCCTGCACGACACGCGCGAGAATCTGCTGCGCGTGGAAGACATCTTGCGCGAACTGAACAGCAACCTGGAGAAGCTCGAAGGCCAGGCCGCCGTCGCCACCAGGTTCCACCAGCTGCAAGCGGACCAGGAAGAGAAGCAGAAGCTGCTCTGGCTGCTGCGCAAGGTCGAGGCGGAAAGCGAGCAAAAGCGCGTATTCCGCGAGATGGAGCAGGCCCAGAACGACCTCGAAGAACAAACCGCCAAGCTGCGCAACGTCGAGCTGTCGCTCGAACACCTGCGCCAGTCGCACTTTGCCGCCGGCGACCGCCTGCACACGGCACAGGGCGCGCTGTACCAGACCAATGCCGAAATCGGCAGCCTGGAAGCGCAGATCAAGTTCGTGATCGAATCGCGCAGCCGGCTGCAATCGCAGCTGGCCACGCTCACCGCCCAGCGGGACCAGTGGCAGCAGCAAGCCACCGAATATGGCGGCCAGATCGAGGAAGCGGAATTCACGCTCGAAGAGCTGGGCGCCAAGGTGGAAGAGGCGCAGATGCGCGCCGAACAGAAGGCCGAATCGCTGCCGCTGCTGGAGCAGGCGTGGCGCGCCGCGCAGGAAAAAAGCACGCAGTCGCGCGCCCGCATCATGCAGGCGCAGCAGCAGCTGGAACTGGAGTCGGCGCACCAGCGCAACGCCAGCAATATCCTGGGGAGCCTGGCCGTGCGGCGCGAACGGCTGCAACAGGAAAAGCACGGCCTGAGCCTGCCCGACAGCGCCCATCTGAGCAACCTGCGCGAGCAGCAGGAAGAGCAGCAATATCAGCTCGAAGAACAGACCGGCTTGCTCGAAGAACTGACCGCGCAGCAACCGGCGCTGGAACAGGAACGCCGCGACGCCCAGCAGCAAGTCAACGCCGAGGCCGCCGCCAACGCCCAGCTGGAAGCGCGCCTGAATGCGCTGCGCCAGTTGCAGGAACGGGTGCAGACCGAGGGCAAGGTCACGCCGTGGCTGCAAAAACACGAACTCGATACCTTGCCGCGCCTGTGGCAAAAGCTGCATATCGAAGCCGGCTGGGAGACCGCGCTGGAAGCGGTGCTGCGCGAGCGCACGTCGGCGCTGCAACTGTCCAATATCGACTGGGCCAAGGCCTTCTTTGCCGATGCGCCGCCGGCCAGGCTGGCGCTGTATGCGCCGTCGTCCAGTGCGCCGCCAGCACCGGTGGACGCTTCGGGCCTGGCGCCGTTCATCGACTTATTGAAACTGAACGATCCCGGCCTGCGCGGCCTGCTGCAAGACTGGCTGCACAATGTCTACCAGGCGCCCGATGTGGCTACCGCGTTTGCCGAGCGGGTCAAACTGCCGCTGGGCGGCAGCTTCGTCACGCCGCAGGGCCACGTGATCAACGCGGCCAGCGTGCGCTTTTACGCGGCCGATTCCGAGCAGGACGGCATGCTGGGGCGGCAGCAGGAAATCGAGAACCTCACGCGCCAGCTGCGCGCCCAGCAAATGCTGGCCGACGAGGCGCGTGCGCGCGCCGTGCGCGCCGAAGCAGCGCTCAGCGCCCACACGCGCGCGCTCGGTGACGCCCGCGTCAAGCTGCAAAGCCTGCAACAGTCGGTGCACAAGCTGCAAATCGAAGTGGTCAAACTGTCCGAGATCGAAGCGCGCTTCAACCAGCGCAGCACGCAGATCGCCGCCGACCTGGCCGAGATCGTCGCGCAGGAAGAAGAGCAAACCCAGATCAAGCTCGAGTCGGAAGAAAAGTTCGAGCAGCTCGACATGGAACTCGGTAACCTGCAAGGCGAGCACGAAGACGGTCAGACCGTGTTCCTGGAACAGGAGCAGCGCCTGGCCGACGCCCGCGACGCCGCGCGCGATCTCGAACGCGCCGCCCAGGAAATCGCCTTTGCCGAGAAAACCCACCGCAACAAGATCGAGGAACTGCGCCGCGCGATTGCCACCGCCACCGCCCAGGTGGTGCAGGTGACCGACAGCATGGAGGCCGGCCACATGGAACTGGCCAACCTCGATTCGGGGGCTGCCAACGACGGCTTGCAGGACCTGCTCGATCGCCGCACCGACCAGGAAAAAGCCTTGTCGGACGCGCGCCACGAATTGGACCAGGTGGCGCAGCAGATGCGTGCCTTCGAGGAAGGGCGCATGTCCACCGAGCGCGCGCTGCAGCCGCAGCGCGACAAGATCACCGAGCTGCAACTGAAAGAGCAGGCCGCGCGCCTGAACCAGGAGCAGTTCGCCGCCCAGCTGGCCGAAGCGCAGGCGGACGAAGCGGCGCTGTCCCAAAAACTGCATCCGGACATGAAGGCCTCGTACCTGCAAGGCGAGGTCACGCGCCTGACCAACGCCATATCGCTGCTGGGCGCGGTGAACCTGGCGGCGCTCGACGAGCTGGCCACCGCCTCGGAGCGCAAGAATTTCCTCGACGCGCAGACTGCCGACCTGATGGAAGCGATCGCCACGCTGGAAAATGCGATCACCCACATCGACAAGGAAACCCGCGACCTGCTGCTAGATACGTTCGACCGCGTCAACGGTCATTTTTCCGAATTGTTCCCCATCCTGTTCGGCGGCGGCCAGGCCAAACTGATCATGACCGGCGACGAGATCCTCGACTCCGGCGTGCAGGTCATGGCGCAGCCGCCGGGCAAAAAGAACGCCACCATCCACCTGTTGTCCGGTGGCGAAAAAGCGCTGACGGCAACCGCGCTGGTGTTCTCCATGTTCCGCTTGAATCCCGCGCCATTCTGCCTGCTCGACGAGGTCGATGCGCCGCTGGACGACGCCAACACCGAGCGCTTTTGCCGCATGGTCAAGCGCATGTCGGAACATACCCAATTCCTCTTCATCTCGCACAACAAGATTGCGATGGAGATGGCCAATCAACTAATCGGTGTGACGATGCAGGAGCAGGGCGTGTCGCGCATCGTGGCGGTGGACATGGAGTCCGCCGCCAACTTTGCAACTGAGGTACAAGCAGCATGACAGATCTCCAACTGAGTTTGATCGGGCTCGCGGGCGTGTTCGTCGCCGGCGTTTTCACCTATAACAAGATCCAAGAATACAAGGCCAAGAAAAGCGTGGAACGCGCGTTCGGCACCGATCACGACGACGTGCTGATGCGCGATCCAAATGCGCCCAATGCATCGTCGGCGCCGTCCTATGCGCAGAACCCGGTGCCTGCCGCGCCGGTCGCGCCAGCCCCGGTGCGCGCTGCCGCTCCGGTCACTGCGCCAGGACTCGATCCCGCCGTGCGCCAGGAACCAAGCTTCTCGCTCGACGAGCCGGTGTCCGATTCCCCTGGCGTGGCAGGCGCCGAAGCCACTGCGTCGGCTGCCGCCCTGGGCGCCGTACTGAGCCCGGTTAGTCCAGCAGGGCCGGCTTTGCCGCCGATCCCTGAATTTACCATCGACCCGGTCGCGCCCGGTGCACCCGAGCCGGACGAGGACGAACTGGCCGCCCGCGCCAACGCCGCTGCCGCAGCGGCGGCCGAGCAGGCCACCGCGCTGGTCGATCCGTTGATCGACTGCCTGCTGCCGCTGGCGCTGGAAGCCCCGCTGCGCGGCGACAAGCTGCTGCCGGTGCTGCAAACCCTGCGCATGGTCGGCAACAAGCCGCTCAACTACATCGGCCTGGCCGTCTCCGGCGACTGGGAACCGATCGCCTACGGTGGCGTGTACACCAGGCTGCAAGGCGGCATCCAGCTGGCCAGCCGCAGCACTGCGCTGAACGAACTCGAATACTCGGAGCTGGTCACGCGCCTGCGCGCCATGTCCGACGAAATCGGCGCCGAACCGGAAGTGCCGGACATGATCGAAGTAATGGCCGAAGCGCGCAACCTGCACCGCTTCGTCGCCAGCCACGACGCCCAGCTGGGCGTCAACCTGCACACCAATGGCGCACCATGGGCGATCAACACCTTGATCGGCGCACTGGAAAAGCAGGGCTTCGATCTGCGCCCGGACGGCCGCTACGTGATGCCCGACGGCGACGGCGGCTTCCTTTTCTCGCTGTCCACCAACGTCACGCTGGCCGAGGAAACCACGTCGCGCCTGACCCTGCTGCTCGACGTGCCCTGCGTGGCGCCCGCGCGCGACGGCTTCGGCGCCATGATCGCCTGCGCCAAGTCGCTGATGGGCCGCCTGGACGCCACCATCGTGGACGACTACAACCAGCCGCTGTCCGACGCTGCGCTCGCCGAAATCGCCAAGCAGGTGCAGGACTTCTACACCGAAATGAATGACGCCGACATCCCGGCCGGTTCCACCCGCGCCATGCGCCTGTTTAGCTGAGCCGAGTAACTGCAATGACTGAAGTGGATTACCAAGCACGCATCGCCGCACTGAGCGCGGAGCTCAACCGCCACCTGCACGCCTACCACGTGCAGGACGCGCCCACCATCCCGGACGCGGAGTACGACAAGCTGTTCCTCGAGCTGCAGCAGCTCGAGCAGGATCACCCTGAATTGGTGCAGCCCGATTCGCCCACCCGGCGCGTGGGCGCGGCGCCGCTGCCGCAGTTTGACCAGGTGACGCACTCGGTGCCGATGCTGTCGCTGAATAACGGTTTCACCGACGAGGACATCGAGAACTTCGATCGCCGCGTGCGCGACGGCCTCGATACGTCGGCCGAAGTGGAATACGCAGCTGAAGTCAAGTACGACGGTCTGGCCATCAACCTGCGCTACGAGAATGGCCTGCTGGTGCAGGCTGCCACGCGTGGCGACGGCTACACCGGCGAAGACGTCACCGCCAACATTCGCACCATCACCGTGATCCCGCTGCGCCTGGGTACCGACAAGCCGCCGGCCGTGCTGGACGTGCGTGGCGAAGTGCTGATGTTCAAGGGCGATTTCGCCGCCCTGAACACGCGCCAGCGCGAGGCCGGCCAGAAGGAATTCGTCAACCCGCGCAACGCGGCGGCAGGCAGCCTACGCCAGCTCGACTCGCGCATCACGCGCCAGCGCAAGCTGCGCTTCTTCGCCTACGGCGTCGGTTTGCTGGAAGGCGCCGACATGCCGGCCTCGCACAGCGCGCTGCTCGAGTGGTACCAGACCATGGGCCTGCCGGTGGCCAAGGAAGCGGCCGTGGTGCGCGGTTACGACGGCTTGATGGAGTATTACAAGACTATCGGCGCTGCCCGTCCGACCATGCCCTACGAAATCGACGGCGTGGTGTACAAGGCCAACCGCCTGGAAGACCAGCGGACGCTCGGTTTCGTCTCGCGCGCGCCGCGCTTTGCGCTGGCCCATAAATTCCCGGCCGAAGAAGCGCTGACCACCGTGCAGGCCATCGAAGTGCAGGTCGGCCGCACCGGCGCCATCACGCCGGTGGCGCGCCTGGCCTCGGTGTTCGTCGGCGGCGTCAACGTCACCAACGCCACCCTGCACAACGAAGACGAAGTGCGCCGCAAGGACGTGCGGGTGGGCGACACCGTGATCGTGCGCCGCGCCGGCGACGTGATTCCGGAGGTGCTGTCGGTGGTGCTGGAGCGCCGCCCGCAACCCGAGCCTCCCATGTACGTACTGCCCAAGACCTGCCCGGTCTGCGGCTCGCACGTGGTGCGCGAAGAGGGCGAGGCGATTGCCCGCTGCTCTGGCGGCCTCACTTGCGCGGCGCAGCGCAAGGAAGCGATCCGCCACTTCGCCGGCCGCCGCATGATGGACATCGAAGGCCTCGGCGACCGCTACATCGACAACCTGGTCGAACACGGCAAGGTCCAGCGCGTGGCCGACCTGTACGCGCTCACGCTCGACGACCTGCTGGAAATGAAGCGCCTGGCCGATGAACGCGACGGCACTACTCCGGAGACAGTGGCCAACGGCAAGGTCGCCACCAAGTGGGCCGAGAACCTGCTCGAAGCGATCGAAGCGAGCAAGAACCCGCCGCTGGAGCGGCTGCTGTTCGCGCTCGGTATCCGCCACGTGGGCGAGTCAACCGCCAAGACCCTGGCCGAGTGGCTCGGCCGCTTCGAGCTGGTACGCCGGGTGCCGGCCGCGCTGCTGCGCGTGCTGCCCGATATCGGCGGCATCGTCGCCATTTCGATTGCCGAGTTCTTTGCCGAACCCAAGAACCAGGAAGCGATCGATGCGCTGCTCGCTGCGGGCGTTGCGCCCAAGGGCGAACACGCACCGAGCGCCAAGCTGCGCGAAAAGCTCGAGCCGGTCAAGCTGATGGCCGCGCTGGGCATCCCCAAGTTGACGGAACCGCGCAGCAAGCAGCTGGTCGAACAGGAAGTCTCGCTCGACGTGCTGGCGCACCTGACCATCTACAACGTGTTCGGCCTGCCGGCCACGGTGTCCGACGCGCTGCAAGCCTGGATGGACGTTGCCGCCAACCGCCAGCAAGTGAAAGCGCTGGCCGCATTGCGCGAGGACTTGCTGGCGCAATTGCCGGCCACGGTGGCCAGCGAGGGCCATTTGACCGGCAAGACCTTCGTCCTGACCGGTACCTTGCCCACCATGGGCCGCGACCAGGCGGCAGAGTTGATCGAAGCCGAAGGCGGCAAGGTCTCCGGTTCGGTCTCGAAAAAAACCCACTACCTGGTCGCCGGAGCGGATGCCGGCAGCAAGCTGGCCAAGGCCCAGGAGCTGGAAGTGACCATCCTCGACGAAGCAGGCCTGCTGGCGCTGCTGGCGGCAAAATAAAGGAAGCGTGATGGCAGTTCGTGAAATTTTGAAGATGGGCGATCCGCGCCTGCTGCGCGTGGCCGAACCGGTCACCGAGTTCGACACGCCGGCCATGCGCGAGCTGATCGCCGACATGTTCGACACCATGCATGATGCCAATGGCGCCGGCCTGGCCGCGCCGCAGATCGGCGTCAACCTGCAACTGGTGATCTTCGGCTTCAAGCAGAACCTGCGCTACCCGGACGCGCCGCAGGTGCCGGAAACGGTATTGATCAATCCCGTGCTCACGCCTTTGTCCGACCAGATGGAAGAGGGCTTCGAAGGCTGCCTGTCGGTGCCGGGCCTGCGCGGCAGCGTGCCGCGCTACACGCGCCTGCGCTACGAAGGCGTGGACCAGCGCCGCCAGCCGATCCGGCGCGAGGTGGACGGTTTTCATGCGCGCGTGGTGCAGCACGAGGTCGATCATTTGCTGGGCATACTGTACCCGGCGCGTATCACTGATTTTTCCAAATTCGGCTTCACGTCGGTGATGTTCCCGGAACTCGATCCCAACGACGACGATTGAATTACTGGGGCTTGGCCACTGCCGCCACGGCCCCATCCTCCGGCATCAACACCATCTCCACGTAATTCTTGCGATCAAGGTAGCGCCGCGCCGCTGCCTTGATATCGTCGGCAGTCACCGCGTTGATGCGCTGGTCGATGTTGAGGATCTCGTGCGGGTCCAGCCCTTCCAGCACGTTCAAACGCAGGTAATTCATCCAGTAGCCGTTTTCACGCAGCGCGCGGCGGTAGGTCTGCAGCCTGGCCTGTTTGACCTTGTCCAGGTCGCCGGCTTGCGGGCCGTCTGCCTGCAGTTTCTCGATCTCGCCCCACAACGCCGCTTCCACCTTGGGCACCTTGTCCGGGGTGGTCGGCAACACGATGGTGGCGCCATACTGGCCGCGCGGGATCTTGTCGTACCGCACGCTCGAGCCGCCCGAGTAGATCAGCTTTTGCTGTTCGCGCAGCTCGTCGTTGATGCGGATATTGAGCACTTCGTTCAGCAGGCCGAGTGACCAGGAGTCGGCGTAGGAATACGTGGTGTCGCCGCCGAAATCGACGATCACGGTGCTCTTCTGTTCCAGGCCGGCTTTCACCTCGCGCCGTACCACGCCCGGCACCTGGCGGATGCCGGGGTCGCGGTACGTGAGCGGCACGTCGCCCACCGGCAGCGTCGCCACGTACGTCGCCAGCAGCGGCTTGATCGCCTCGATCTCGAAGTCGCCGACGAAGATGAAGGTCATGCCCTTGACGCTGGACTGGCGCGCGCGCAGCAGGTCGAAACTGCGGTCGAGGTCGATCTTCTCGAAGTCTTCCGGTGTCGGCGGCAGTTCCAGCAGCGGATGGTTGCCGTACACGGTCCTGGCCCGCGCCTCGGCAAAGCGCGCTTCCGGCGCGGCCGAGCGGTTACGCACGGCTTCGGCGCCGCGCACAACGTAGGACCGGAACAGCTTTTCGTCGCGGCGCGGTTGGGTAATGGTCAGATAATTCATTTGCAGCACCGCTTCGAGGTCGCCGCTGCGGCTGCCACCGCTCAACTGGTCGGCGTACAAGCCCATGGTCGCGCTGTACGCCAGGCCTTTGCCGGCCAGTACGGTCTGCAGGTCGGACGGGCTGTACGCGGCAACCCCCATCGCTTTCTGGACGTCGCTGGCAAAGCGCACGGCAGGCTTGTCGGCGTCGTTGTAGGCCGTGCGGCCACCGGGGCGCACTGCCAGCATCTGCACCATGTTCTTGCTGAAGTCGGTGGGTTTGAGCAGGACCTTCACGCCATTCGACAGCGTCAGGGTGGTCACGCCGGTGGCCTTGTCATCGAACTGGGCGGTAATGCTGCCCGGCGCGGGTTTGCTGCTCATCAGGTCGGTCGGCAGCGCCTTCTCCACCAGCCTTACGACCGGCAGCTTGCTGGCCGCATCGGCACGCGCCAGCAGGTCGGCGCTGGTGGGAGCCGGCTGGCCGTCGGTCACACTGTTGGTGTTCGCGGTGTACAGCACCAGCTTGGGCGCCGTGGCCGGGATGACGCTTTGGGCGTAGGCGTTGATTTCCTCGATGGTAATGGTGGGCAGCAGTTCGTGCGCATATTCCGCCTCCTTTTCTACCCCGGGCAGCGGACCGCCGGTGCGGAAGTGGCGTATCAATTCACCCGGGATGGCGGCCGAATTGCGGGTTGTGCGCGTCTTCACCGCGGAGTCATAACTGCCCAGCATGGTGCGCTTGGCCGCATCGAGGTTGTCCGCAGAAAAGCCGAACTGCCGCACTCTGGCGTTTTCCCGCACCAGCGTGTCGATCGAGGCATGCACGCCTGCCTTGCCCACCATGGCGCTGGCCGAGTAACTGTAGTGGTTCACGCCGAACGGCAACGCGGTCTCGCCGGAAACGCCGCCGACAAACGCCGGCCTGGCCGTCTGCGTCAGGCGGCCCAGGCGCATCGCCATCAGCTGGCTGAACAGGCGCCGCACCAGGGCGTCGCGCAAGTCGCCGACCGTTTGGCCCGGTGTGCGGGTATAGGTGGAGTAGATCAGCTGGACGTTATTGGCGGGCGCTTCCTGGTCGAGGAAGACCAGCGCCTCCGGCGCACCGAGCGGCGGCACCGGGTAAGCCACATGCGGACGCGGCTTGTCCGGCATGGTCAAACCGCTGAAATGGCGCTTGACCATCTGCTCGGCCTCGGCCGGGTCGAGATCGCCGACCATGATCACCGCCATCAGGTCGGGGCGATACCAGTCGGCGTAGAAGCGGCGCACGGCATCTGCCCTGGCGTGCAGGATCGAGTCCTCGGTACCGATCGGCAGCCGGTCCTGGTAGCGCGAACTGTTGGCCAGTTTCGGCAGCACGGCGGCCAGGCTGCGCCGGGCGTAGCCGCTGCGCAGGCGCTTTTCTTCGAGCACGATCTGGCGCTCGTCGTCGATATCCTGGTCGGTGAGGGTCAGGCCATGGGCCCAATCTTCCAGCACCGTCATGCCTTGCTCGAGGTTTTCCGGCTTGTCGGTCGGAATCGGCAACATGTACATGGTCATGTCGAAGCCGGTGGTAGCGTTCAGGTCGGCCCCGAAGCGCACGCCGATCGAGCGCAGGTAGGCGATCAGCTCGTGCTTTTTAAAATGGGTGCTGCCGTTGAAGGCCATGTGCTCGAGCAGGTGAGCCATGCCGCGCTGGTCATCGTCTTCCTGCACCGAGCCGGCGTTGACCACCAGCCGCAGTTCCACGCGCTGGGCCGGCTTGGCGTTTTTCTGGATGTAGTAAGTCAGACCATTATCGAGCTTGCCGATCTTGACGCTGGGGTCGAGCGGCAGCCGGTCGGTGAGGACCGGCGCCGCAACTGCCAGCGCCGTCATGGCCAGCAGCAGGCCGGCGAGCAGGGCGGACAAGCGCAAATGTTTGGTCATGCGAATTCCTGTGAGTGGGGTCTCTCAGACTGTAAGCGAGAAATATCCTTTCGGCAATGCGCAGCCGATCAACTGCTTGAGAGAAAGACCAGAGCACACTTTCCCACCTTAAAACCAGGTAAGCTAAGGCTGATCCGGGATATCCGCGAGCAGGTCGCGGGCATTCAGCAGCGCATAAACAATCTCGGGATGTTCGGCGAGGCAGCGCCGCACTGCCGCCGGCAATATCTCGCGGGTGCGGCGGCACAGGCCTTGCTGCTCGGCCAGCTTGATGTTCAGGCCCCGAACGGTGCGCACGCCGTTGGCGCTGGGTGTGATGGTGAGCCGGATGCCCAGCAGGTCGTACAGGCGCTGCTCGAGACGGTTCAGCGCCTCGTAGCTGTCGATGGCTTCGATGCGCGCGACCAGCGCTTTTTCCTCTTCGCGCGTCAGGCGCAGGATGCGGATATCGGTGGCCGGGTCACGCTCCCAAGCGTCCAGCAGCTCGCCCTGGCGGCATTCACATGCGCCGGGCGGGCATTCCTTGCGGATCGGGAAGGGCAGGGCTGGGGGCATGGTCGGCAGCGCGCGGCGATCGAAAAGCCGATTCTAACCCGAACGCGGGCCGCCCGAACGTGGGCCGCCCGAACGTGGGCCGCCCGAACGCGCATCGCCCGATCCGCGCACAGCCCCATGCAATCATGCGCTACGACTGCAAGCGCCGCTGCAACAGCGCCAGCACGGCAGCTTCTTCTGGCCGCAGCGCGTGCACGTCGTCCTGCAACTGCTGCTGCGCGCGCTTGCGCAGCGCGGTCTTCATGGCACCACTGAGGTAGGTCTCGATGACGGCCGGGTGCACATAGCACTTGCGGCAAATGGTTGGCGTGTTGCCGAGCTTTTTTGCCACCGCTTCGATCGCGGCTACCACGTTCTTCTTGGCCTGCACCTCGGAATCGAACTTTTCGTATTCGAGCAACGCCACCGCCGCCAGCACCGTCCCCGACCAGGTGCGAAAATCCTTGGCGGTGTAGTCTTCGCCGGCGATCGATTGCAGGTATTCGTTCACATCGGCCGAGCCGACCGTGTGCGGGTTGCCATCGTCATCGACGTACTGGAACAGGTCCTGGCCTGGCAGGTCGAGCGTGCGGCGGATGATGTTGGCCAGGCGCCGGTCCTGCACCTGCACCGAGTGATTGACGCCGCTCTTGCCGCGGAAGCGGAACTCCACTTTGGTGCCGTCGAGCCGCACGTGGCGTTCGCGCAGGGTGGTGAGGCCGAACGACTTGTTCTCGCGCGCATACTCCTCGTTGCCGATCCGCATCATGGTCGCTTCGAGCAAATAGACGATGGTGGCCAGGACTTTCTCGCGCGGCAGACCCGGCAGCTTGAGCGACTCGTCGACGGCGCGGCGGATTTTCGGCAGGGCCTTGCCGAAGCTGAGCATGCGTTCGTACTTCGACTCGTCGCGCACGGCGCGCCACTTGGGATGGTAGCGATACTGCTTGCGCCCGCGCGCGTCGCGGCCCGTGGCTTGCAGGTGGCCGTTGGCGTGCTTGCAGATCCAGACGTCCTGGTAGGCCGGAGGAATCACGAGCGACTTGATGCGCGCCAGCGTGTCTTCGTCCTTGACGGTGGCGCCGTCCGCATCGACGTAATAAAAAGTTTTGCCGCGCTGCTTGCGGGTGATGCCGGGCTGGTCGTCGTGCACGTAGCGCAGGCCGGCCGATTTGGCGGCGGCCGGCGCATCGGCCACGCCGCCCGGTACTTCAGGTAGTTCGTCGCGCTTCATTGCTGTCCTCTGGCGTCGTTTAGCAGTATCGGAACGATGCTACTCCCGGCGCTGGCGGCGTGTTGTGCGCGAACGCACCGACCCCACCCAGAGTATGTAGCGCCAGACAAAGCTTTCAGCGCAAGGCGCAGCGACGAAGACAGTACGAATAGTACGGCGAGGAGCTGCAACGAAGCGCTGGAGGCTTCGTTTGACGCTACTCGAGGCTTTTTAAACGTTGGCCCATGATGCCCCACTTGCGCGGCTCGCCGTCCACGGTGCCCACCAGCGCCCAGCCGGTGCCGATCTTGACCACGTCGATCGGGCACTCGAGTTCCTTGGCCAGCTTCTCGGCCCAGCCGCGCGCGGCGCCCTGGCCCTTGAACAGTTCATTGCCCTCGTAGATCACGGTGGCGTCAAACACGGAGGCGGCAAATATGGTCATGGCGGTTCCTTCAAAGTGAAGGCGGTATTTTGCCACGCCAGGGCCGCCATCGCCAATGCCATGGTTGCGACAAGTATGTATTTATGGCAACATCCGCCACCTTGCCACCGGACCCTCCTCATGTACCGACCCCTGATTGCCATCGCACTTGCCGTTGCTACCTCGCTCGGCCATGCTGCCGCCACCCCGCCGGCGACAGCCAGCGCCGACGCCAGTGTCGAGTTTGCCAAAGGGTTGCGCCGGCAGGCGCAACAGCTGGCCGGGCCCGAAGCGCCGCCGGACGACGTACGGCGTGCGGTGGCGCTGTACCAGCAGGCGCTCGATTACGTGGCCGGGGCGGCGGTCAGGGAACGTGCCGACGGCAACCGGTCGCTGATCTACGAACAGCTCAATCTCGAGCTCTCGCAGGCGATGGCGTACGCGAAGCTCGGTCAACAGCAGCAAGCGCTGGCGGTGCTGGCTCGGCTGGCCAACCTGGCGTGGGCGCCAGCCATCGAACGCGCGCTGGCGCACGAGGACTTCAACGCACTGCATGACGAGCCGCGTTTCAAGGCGCTGCAGGCGACCATGAAGCTGCCCGGACAAATCTACAATACGCCGGCCATTGCCACACCCTGGGAGCCGGTGCTCACCACGGCAGAAAAAGTGGCGGGCCTGTCGCTGTTCTGGGCCGAGGCCCGGCGCAATTTCGTCTATTTCGACCATGTGCCGCAACTGCAATGGGACCAAGTCTATATGGACTACCTGGCCAAGGTGATCGCCGCGCCCACCACCGAGGATTACTACCGCGTGATGCTCACGCTGGCGCCGCTGCTGCAGGACGCCCATACCGACATCCGCGCGCCGGAGCAACTGGCGTCGGTGCTGTACGCGCCGGCGCCGTTGAATACGGCGCTGATCGAGGACAAGGTCATCGTGCTGCACGTGGGCGACGCCCGCGTGGCGGCGCGCATCCACCGTGGCGACGAAGTCGTGTCCATCGACGGCGTGCCGGTGCGCCAGTACGGGCGCGAGCGCATCGCGCCCACGATAGGCGGCAACACGCAGCGCTACCGCGACGCGCGCACGTTCAACTACCAGTTGTTCGCCGGCGACGCTGGGCGGCCGGTCGTGATCGGGCTGCGTGCGCCCGATGGCGCCGAGCGCACCGAAACGGTGGCCCGCTCAGGCTTCGGCAGCGTGCCGCCCGGCGGCGGTTTCAAAATGCTCGACGGCGGCATCGCCTACATCGCGCTCGACCAGTTTGCAGACGATGGCGACATGAAAGCGTTCGAGGCGGCGCTGCCACAAATTCTGGCCGCGCAGGGGCTGATCATCGATGTGCGCCGCAATGGCGGCGGCAATGGCGCGTACGCCGTGCAGGTGCTTTCGCATCTGACCCGCTCACCGATCAAGTTCATGGACAGCATGACCCGCAACGACAACGTCATCGAGCGCGCGCAGGGCAACCCCATGATCGACTGGAGCCGCCGCAGCTACGAATCCCGGCAGCCGCAACAACAGGTGTTCGACGGTCGCGTGGCCGTGCTCACCGGCGTGGACACGCTGTCCGCCGCCGAAGACTTCACTGCCATGTTCAGGATCATGAAGCGCGGCATCGTCGTGGGCGAAACCACCGGCGGCAGCACCGGTCAGCCGCTCTCGCTCTCCCTGCCCGGCGGCGGCTGGGCACGGATCTGCGTCAAGCGCGACGTGTATCCCGACGGCTCCACCTTTGTCGGTAAAGGCATCGCTCCCGACCTGGAGGCGCCGCAAACCGTGGCAGACCTGCGCGCGGGGCGCGACCTGGCGCTCGAACGCGCTGCCGCCGTACTGCGCCACCCATCGGCGCGCGGCGGCGAGGTTGCGTCACCACCACTACGTTAATTGACGTATTCCCCGACCTGACCCCGCTGGCTAATCTTGCAACATGTCAAAGGCGCAAACCCTTTGATGAACGAGCAAGCAGTTCAAGACTAGCCAAAACAAGGGGAATCGAATGGGTCGTGTAGCGAAGAATAGCCGCAGCAGCGGTAGCAGCTTGTGGGCAGTGGCCACCCTGGTGGCCGGCGCTTGCGCCGTGGGCCAGGCCCACGCCGGCGCCACCATCAAGATCGACGACGAAAAGTCGGTCTCCGTGGGCTTCGGCCTGCGCGAGAGCTACACCTCGCTTGACGACGGCGCGCCTGGCGGCGGCAAGCGCTCCAGCGATTTCAATCTCGACAGCGGCCGCCTGTACTTCGGCGCCACCCTCAACAAGAACATCAAGGGCATGTTCAACACCGAGTGGGACGGCGACAAGATCCGCGTGCTCGATGCCGCCGGCCAGTTCGCCATTTCTCCCGAACTGAATATCTGGGCCGGCCGTCTGCTGTCGCCGTCCGACCGCGCCAACATGGCCGGTCCGTACTACTCGCTGGGCGGCGGTTACTGGGCCGGCGTGGCTTCTCGCTACGGTTACAACGGCGGCATCTTCCGTGGCCGCGACGACGGCGTGGTCGTCTGGGGCAATGTCGCCGATGGCAAGCTCGGTTACTCGTTCGGCGCCTTCGAGGGCCACACGCTGGGCATCGGCACGCTGACCCAGTCGCAGGCCAACGCTGCCGGCGTCAAGGCCGACGACGCCCTGATGTACGCGGGCCGCGTGCAGTACGACTTCTGGGACGCGGAGCCAGGCTACTACGGCACCGGCAACTACCTGGGCAATGCCGACATCCTGTCGATCGGCGTGGCGGGCCGCTACCAGAAGGACGGCATCCTGACCGTGGCGCGCAGCGGCAAGTACAGCTCGTACAACATCGACTTCCTGATGGAGAAGCGCTTCAAGGGTTCGGGCGCGGTCGCTATCGAAGCCGCCTACTACGACTACGATACCGACAACATCGTGCTCTCCGAGCAGGGCACGGCCTATTCGGCCGGCGCCTCGTACATCTTCGAGCAGAAAGCCGGCTGGGGCAAGCTGCAGCCGTTCGCCCGCTTTCAGAAATTCAACGCCGACACCAACATCGACACCAAACAGGTCGACGCGGGCGTGAACTACATCATCGACGGCTACAACGCCCAGGTGAGCGCGGTGTACTCCAAGACCAAAATTACCCGTGCCGGCGACGCCGACAAGTTTGCCGTCACCCTTCAACTCCAATACTAATCCCTCATTTTCGGAGCCCGACCATGCAAAACCACCTTCGCACCCGCCGCACTTTCATCGGCGCCATGACCCGCATCGCCGCCGCCACCTCGCTGGTGGCCGCCGGCAGCCTGTTGCCAGGACTGGCCCAGGCCGCGGACACCATCAAGATCGGCATCCTGCACTCGCTGTCCGGCACCATGGCCATCTCGGAAACGTCGCTCAAGGACGTGGCCCTGATGACCATCGACGAGATCAACGCCAACGGCGGCGTGATGGGCAAGAAGCTCGAAGCGGTCGTCGTCGATCCGGCCTCGAACTGGCCGTTGTTCGCCGAAAAGGCGCGCGGCCTGATCGCCCAGGACAAGGTGGCTGCCGTCTTCGGCTGCTGGACGTCGGTCTCGCGCAAGTCGGTGCTGCCGGTATTCAAGGAACTCAATAGCCTGCTGTTCTACCCGGTGCAGTACGAGGGCGAAGAACTGGAAAAGAACGTGTTCTACACCGGCGCGGCGCCGAACCAGCAGGCGATTCCCGCCGTGGCCTACCTGATGAGCAAGGAGGGCGGCAGCGCCAAGCGCTTCGTCCTGCTGGGCACCGACTACGTGTACCCGCGCACGACCAATAAAATCCTGCGCGCCTATCTTAAGTCGAAGGGCGTGAAGGACAGCGACATCGACGAGGTGTACACCCCGTTCGGCCACTCCGACTACCAGACCATCGTCGCCAACATCAAGAAGTTCTCGGCCGGCGGCAAGACGGCGGTCATCTCCACCATCAACGGCGACTCCAACGTGCCGTTCTACAAAGAGCTGGGCAACGCCGGCATCAAGGCCACCGACGTGCCGGTAGTGGCGTTCTCGGTGGGCGAGGAAGAACTGCGCGGCGTCGATACCAAGCCGCTGGTCGGCCACCTGGCGGCCTGGAACTATTTCGAGTCGATCAAGAACCCGGTCAACGCCGACTTTATCAAGAAATGGAAAGCGTACGCTGTGGCCAAGAAGCTGCCGAACGCGAAAACCGTGGTCACCAACGACCCGATGGAAGCGACGTACGTCGGCATCCACATGTGGGCCCAGGCGGTAGAAAAAGCCAAATCGACCGACACCGACAAGGTGATCGCGGCGATGGCCGGCCAGACCTTCAAAGCGCCGTCGGGCATGACCCTGACCATGGATGCGACCAACCACCACCTGCACAAGCCGGTGTTCATCGGCGAGATTCGCGGTGACGGCCAGTTCAACGTGGTGTGGAAAACCCCGGGCCCGGTACGCGCGCAACCGTGGAGCCCTTACATCAAGGGTAACGAGGCCAAGCAAAAACTGTAAGGCGCTGTAACTGGCGGAGTGGGCAATGTCAACTGCTGCGGCTCTGCCCAAACCAACGGAGCACGCAGCATCATGGCTGCGCGCTCCGTCATCCCCGCGCACGCGGGGATCCATGCCGAGCATGATTTCCCCCACCAGGAAGCACCAAGTGAAAAAACTCCTATTCATCGCCTGTCTGCTGTTGTGCGGCGCGGTACAGGCAGCCATTGCCCCCGCGCTGCTGGCCCCCCTGGCCGGCGACGACTTCGACCCCAAGCTCGACGCCCTCGCCAAGATCGGCGCGCTCGCCAACGACGACGCCACCCGCCTGCTCACCGCATTGAACAACGACGCACTCTACAAGACTGCGGACGGCCGCCTGCTGATCGTCACCGATGACCAGGCCTACGACCCCGCCACCGACAAGACCGGCCCCATGCCCGAGGGCCTGGACGGCGTGATGCTCAACAACCGCCTGCGCGGCGCGGTGGAAGAGGCGCTGTCCGCGCTCAAGCTGTTTTCGAAAGACCGCGCCGAACGCGCCGCCGCCGTGGGCGAGCTGCTAAAAAGCGTGACCTACGCCCAGGCCCCGCTGATCGACAAGGCGCTGGCCGCCGAACAGGATTCCGCCATCCGCGAGCAGCTGCAACTGGTCGCCGCCACCGCCAACCTGCAGTCGCCCGACGCCGCGCGCCGCAAGGCTGCGGTGGAAGCGCTGGCCGGCAGCAGCAACGCCAGCCTGCGCCCGGCCCTGGAGGCGATGCAGGGCAAGAACGACGACGGTACTCCGGTGGAACCCGACGAAGCCGTGCGCGTTGCCGCCGCCAAAACCCTGGCGGCGATCGACAGCCGCCTGGCCCGCACCGAATTCCTCGGCAATGTCTTCTACGGCATATCGCTCGGCAGCGTGCTGCTGCTCGCCGCCCTGGGCCTGGCGATTACCTTCGGCCTGATGGGCATCATCAACATGGCGCACGGCGAGCTGCTGATGATCGGCGCCTACACCACCTACCTGTGCCAGATGGCGTTTCGCCACTACTTCCCATCGGCGGTGGACGCCTATCTGTTCGCCGCGCTGCCGGCCGCTTTCCTGGTGACGGCGGCCGTGGGCGTGGCGATGGAACGCACCGTGATCCGCTGGCTGTACGGCCGGCCGCTGGAAACCCTGCTGGCCACCTGGGGCATCAGCCTGATCCTGATGCAGGCCGTGCGCACCATCTTCGGGGCGCAAAACGTCGAAGTGGCCAACCCCGCCTGGATGACCGGCGGCGTGACCGTGCTGGGCAACCTGGTGCTCGCGTACAACCGCATCGTCATCATCGGCTTCTCTCTGGTGGTGGTGGCCGGTGTCTGGCTGATCCTCAATAAAACCCGGCTCGGCCTGTTCGTGCGTGCCGTGATGCAGAACCGTCGCATGGCCGGCTGCGTGGGCGTGTCCACCGCCAGGATCGACATGATGACCTTCGGCCTCGGCTCCGGCATCGCCGGTCTCGGTGGCGTGGCGCTGTCGCAGCTTGGCAACGTCGGTCCCGACCTGGGGCAGGCGTACATCGTCGATTCGTTCATGGTGGTGGTGCTGGGCGGCGTGGGCCAGCTGGCCGGCACCATCATCGCAGCCTTCGGCCTCGGTGAAGCGAACAAGTTCCTCGAACCGTTTGCCGGCGCCGTGCTGGCCAAGATCGGCATCCTGGTCTTCATCATCGTCTTTATCCAGAAGCGCCCTCAAGGCCTGTTTGCCCTGAAAGGCAGGAGCGTAGAATGACATCCCCATCTCTTTTTTCCAGGCAGGCCTGGGTCGGCATCGTCGTGTGCTGCGTGGTGCTGGCGGCGCTGCCGCTGTTGAATCTCTTCTTTGCCGACGGCCACCCGCTGCATGTGCCGAGCTACATGGTGAGCCTGATCGGCAAATTCATGTGCTACGCGCTGGCCGCACTGGCGCTGGACATGGTGTGGGGTTACGCCGGCATCCTGTCGCTGGGCCACGGCGTGTTCTTCGCGCTGGGCGCCTACGCCCACGGCATGTACTTGATGCGCGCCATCGGCCGCGAAGGCAGTTACGCCAGCGACCTGCCGGACTTCATGGTCTTCCTCGACTGGAAAACCTACCCGTGGTTCTGGGCCGGTACCGACAGCTTCTGGTACTGCCTGGCGCTGGTGGTGCTGGTGCCGGGCGTGCTGGCCTTCGTGTTCGGCTACTTCGCCTTCCGCTCGCGCATCAAGGGCGTGTATTTTTCCATCATCACGCAGGCCATGACGTATGCGTTCATGCTGCTGTTCTTCCGTAATAACACCGGCTTTGGCGGCAACAACGGTTTCACCGACTTCAAGCGCATCCTCGGCTATTCCATCAGCGCGCCCGGCACCAAGGCGGTGCTGTACCTGGTCACGCTGGCCGCGCTGCTGGGCGCCTTGCTGCTGTGCCGCGCCATCGTCAAGTCGCGCCTGGGCCGGGTACTGCAGGGCGTGCGCGATGCGGAGTCGCGCCTGATGTTCATCGGTTACAACCCGCTGTGGTTCAAGCTGTTCGTCTGGACCTTGTCGGCAGTGCTGTGCGGGATCGCCGGTGCGCTGTACGTGCCGCAGGTGGGCATCATCAATCCGTCCGAAATGTCGCCGGCCAATTCGATCGAAATGGTGATCTGGGCCGCTGTCGGTGGCCGTGGCACGCTGCTCGGACCCATCGTCGGTGCGTTCTCCGTCAACGGCCTGAAAAGCTGGTTCACCGGCGCCTTCCCGGACCTGTGGCTGTTCGCCCTGGGCCTGATCTTCATCCTGGTGACCATCTACCTGCCGCAGGGACTGGCGGGACTGACCGCGCGCTGGCGCAAGGAGCAAGCATGAGCATCGTTGACACCGCGCCGGACGTAATCGGCGCCCAGGGTCCGTCGTACGGCCGCGTGGCCGGCCACGGCGTCGATACCAGCCACGGCGCCATCCTGTACCTGGAAGAGATCACGGTGATGTTCGACGGCTTCCGCGCCCTCAATAAACTGTCGCTCGATATCTCGGTGGGAGAACTGCGCTGCATCATCGGCCCCAATGGCGCTGGCAAGACCACGATGATGGACGTCATCACTGGCAAGACCCGGCCCACGACTGGCACCGCGTTCTTCGGCCAGACCATGGACCTGTCGCGCATGGCGGAGCACGAAATCGCCCACGCCGGTATCGGCCGCAAATTCCAGCGGCCTACCGTGTTCGAGCACCACACGGTGTTCGAAAATCTCGAGCTGGCGATGAAGGCCGACAAGCGCGTGCGCCCCACGCTGTTTGCGCGCCTGACGTCGGAGCAGAAGGGCAAGATCGACGAAATCCTGCACCTGATACGCCTGAACGGCAGCGAAACCCGGTTGGCCGGCCTGCTGTCCCACGGCCAGAAGCAGTGGCTGGAAATCGGCATGCTCCTGATGCAGGAGCCGCAACTGATCCTGCTCGACGAACCGGTGGCCGGCATGTCCGACGCCGAAACCGCGCGCACGGCCGAACTGCTGAACGAATTGCGCGGCAAGCATTCGATCATGGTGGTTGAACACGATATGGGTTTTGTCACCGAGATCGCCCGGCAGGGCGTGGTGACGGTGCTGCATGAAGGCTCGGTACTGGCGCAGGGCACGATGGCGCAAGTGCAGTCCGATGAACGGGTGATCGAAGTCTATCTCGGACGCTGAAGGGAATAACGATGCTGCAAGTGGAAAATATCAACCAGTACTACGGCGCCGCCCACACGCTGCGTGGCGTGTCGCTGGAACTCGAGCGGGGCAAGTGCATGGCGCTGCTGGGCCGCAATGGCGTGGGCAAGACCACGCTATTGAAATGCCTGATGGGCGTACTGCCGGCGTCCAGCGGTTCGGTCAAGCTGGAAGGGCGCGACATCACGCGCCTGGCGCCGCACCAGAGGGCGCGGGCCGGCATCGCCTACGTGCCGCAGGGCCGCGAGATTTTCGCCCGGCTGACGGTGGAGGAAAACCTGCTGATGGGCCTTGCCACGCACAGCGGCAAGAAGGCCAGCACCATCAAGGGCGAGGTGTACGAACTGTTCCCGGTGTTGAAGTCGATGCTGCATCGGCGCGGGGGCGATTTGTCCGGCGGCCAGCAGCAGCAGCTGGCAATCGCCCGCGCCTTGCTGGCCGAACCGAAACTGATCATTCTCGATGAGCCGACCGAGGGCATCCAGCCGTCGATCATCAAGGATATCGGCAACGTTATCCGGCTGCTGCGCGAACGCGGCGACATGGCGATTTTGCTGTGCGAGCAGTACTTCGACTTCGCCCACGAGCTGGCCGACCAGTTCATGGTGCTCTCGCGCGGCGAAGTGGTGGCGGCCGGCGTGCAGGCGCAGATGGGCGACCCCGAGGTCAAGCGCCACCTGGCGGTTTAACTCACTGCTCGAGCAGGTAGGCGGCCATGTCGCGCGCATCCGATTCGGTCACGCCCATGGCCGGCATGGCGCTGTGGGGACTGATGGCTTGCGGATCGCGGATGAAGCGCGCCAGGTTGGCGGCGTTATTGGGCAGGTCGTCGGCGATGAACTTGCGCGACCTGAGGTTTGCCAGCGCCGGGCCCACCGAAGTGTCGGAACCGACCACGCCGGGGATCATGTGGCAGGCATGGCATGCATACTGGGTAAAGGCCAGCTTTCCACGCCCCACGTCGGCCTGGGCGAACGACTGCCGTGGCGCGCGCTGTTGCGCACCTGACTGCGCGGTGATGTCGGCGTAATCCCTGGGCGTCATCGAGGGCAGGGCGACCAGGAAGCCCACCACCGCCCAGATGTCCTCTTCCGCCAGGTGGTACTGCCAGGCCGGCATGCCGCTCATCTTGATGCCGTGGCGCGTGATCCAGTACAGCTCATTCGGGCGCCAGCGCCGTGCCGCATCCGACAACGGCCCGGGTACCGGCTGCATGCTCTTGCCGATATCGTCCTGCGCTACGCCGGGCGCGCCATGGCAGGTGACACAATTGTCGCGATACAGGCCGGCGCCGCGCACCACCTGGCTCGATGCCCGATAGGTGGCCGACGGTGCGCCGGGCGGCGTATCGGCCTCGCGCGCGATCGCTGGCGGCACTGCCACGTCGCGTGCATGAAAGCGCACCGATTCCAGCAAGCCCCGTTCCAGCACGTGGTACACCTGCGGGAAGTGCGACTTGGTGGCGCCGATATGATAGAAACCGCCATACAGCACCGTCAACCCGATGGCGCCGCCCACCACGCCAACTGTCGCCAACGTGGCGGCAACGGTGGTGATAACCAGTCGACGGCGGGTGTTGATCATCGGATGTTCCAGTATGGTTCTGTTGCCATTAATAAATCAATATCTTTCTTGTATTATAGCTATTCGATGACTAACACCGGATTGCTATCGTGCGCATGTCTCTTCATTCCCTGCCGTTTTTGTGCGCCGCTTTGCTGGCCGGCTGCGACAACGGTGGCAAGGCGCCGCTCGCACCGGCCACCGGCGACCCCGCGCGCGGCAAGCTGCTGCTGGCCCAATATCATTGTGGTTCGTGCCACGCGATTCCCGAGGTGCCGGCTGCGCGCGGCGGGATCGCACCTTCGCTCGATGGCTACGGGCGGCGCAGCTATATCGCCGGCCACGTGCCGAATGCCCCTGAAGCACTGGCGCGCTGGATCGTCGATCCGGCCGCCATGAAACCCGGCACCACCATGCCGGCCATGGGCGTCTCGCTCGACGACGCGCGGCACATGGCTGCCTACCTGACGGAGTTGCGATGACCAATATCGCACAACAATCGGTGCTGCATCCGGCCGGCCCCGATGCCGCCATCATCACCCAGCTGGCCTGGATCCTGTTCATCGGCGGCACGGTGCTGTTCGTCGGCGTGATGGTGCTGTGCGCCCTGAGCCTGCGGCGCGGGCAGAAGGTGCGCCCGATGGTCTGGCTACTCGGTGGCGGCGTGCTGCTGCCGCTGGTGCTGCTCTCGGCACTGCTGGTGTTCGGCACCTGGCGCTCGGTGCAACTGACGCAGCCCTCGTCGCAGCACGCGGTCAAGATCGCCGTGATCGGCCACATGTGGTGGTGGGAGATCCGCTACAGCCATCCCGATGGCCGTGACGATGTGGTGCTGGCCAACGAGATCCGCCTGCCGGTGGGCCAGCCCGTGTACCTGGGCCTCAGTAGCGCGGACGTGATCCACAGCTTCTGGGCGCCTGCGCTGGCGGGCAAGGTGGACATGATTCCGGGCCGGGTGCACGGCATGACCTTGCAGGCCGACCGCGCCGGCGTGTACCGCGCCCAGTGCGCCGAATACTGCGGCGAGCAGCATGCACGCATGGCGCTGCACATCGTGGCGCAGCCGCCCGCCGAGTTCAAGGCGTGGCTGGCGGCGCAGTCCGGGCCGGCGGTGAAATCGAACAGCGCCGAAGTGGAACGCGGCCGCCGCGCCTTTGTCGAACAACGGTGCAGCGCCTGTCACACGGTGCGCGGCGTGGACGATCCGGCAGTTGCCGCGCCCACGGTGCAGGCTGCGGGTATCAATGCACCCGACCTCACGCACTTCGGCAGCCGCCTGTACCTGGGCGCTGGCGCCCAGTCCAACAACCGCGCCAACCTGGCCGCCTGGATCGCCAA
>NZ_LROM01000093.1 GCF_001758785.1 Duganella phyllosphaerae | reverse complement strand
GCACCAGCCGCAGCTGGCGCGAGACGTCGAGCGCCGAAACCCGCAACGCCGCCATGCGCGCATCGTCGAGCTCCACCCGGATCTCGCGGTACACGCCGCCCACGCGCTTGACCGCACCGAGGCCCGGCACCGCCAGCAGGCGCTTGGCCACGGTGTTGTCGACGAACCAGCTCAGCTCCTGTTTGTCCATCTTCTCGCCGGGGACATTGGCTGCCGTCGCGGTGAAGGTCTGCACCACCCGCCCGGCGGTGGCGGCCTTGGTCACCGACGGATCGCGCAGCTCGGCCGGCATGTCGGCTTTCACCCGCGCGACCGCATCGCGCACGTCGTTGACGGCGTCCGAGAGCGGCTTTTCCAGGATGAATTCGACGGTGGTGGTCGAGACGCCGTCGAGCACCGTCGAGTAGATGTTTTTCACGCCCTGCAGCGTGGCGACCGAATCCTCGATCTTGCGCGTGACTTCGGTTTCCAGCTGCGCCGGCGCCGTGCCTTCGAGCGTGGCGGTGACGGTGACGATGGGCAGCTCGATGTCGGGGAAGTCCTGCACCGGGTTGGCTTTATAGGCCATCAGGCCGGCCAGCGTGAGCAGCACGAACAGCATGATCGCCGGGATCGGGTTCTTGATCGATAACGCGGAAAAATTCATGGCGTTCCCTTACTTGGCCGCAGCTACAGCCACAGCCACAGCGGCAGCGGCGGGCTGCTCGGCCACCACGTGCACCAGGTCGCCGTCATTGAGGAAGCCGGCGCCGCGCAGCACCACCGGCGTGTCGGCCTGCAGGCCGCCCACCACTTCGATGCGGTCGCCCGCGCGCCGGCCCGGCTGCACCTTGACTTGCGCCACGTGGTTGTCTGGCGTGAGGCGGAACACGAAGCTGAAGCCGTCGCGCACCACGATCGACTGCTGCGGCACGGTCAAGGCCTGCGACGCACCGAGTTCGAATTTGCCGCTGGCGAACATGCCGGCCTTGAACGGCGCCTCTTTCGAGCCGGCGTTCTGCGGCAGGTCCACGTACACCAGCGCCGAGCGGGTTTGCTGGTCCACGGTCGGCGCGATCATGCGCACCTTGCCGGTGGTCTCGCTGCCGTTGGCCGCTTTCACCAGCGCGGTGGCGCCGGGCACGATGCTGCGCAGGTCCTGCGCTACCACTTCGGCGCGCCATTCCAGGCGGCCCTGGCGGATCATGCGGAACAGCTCCGTGCCGGGCGCCGATACCGCGCCCACGGTGGCCGTGCGCGCCGAGATCACGCCGCTGTCGGGCGCCACCACTTTGGTGTACTTCAGGCGCAGCTGCTGGGTGGCCAGCGCTGCCTGGGCCGAGGCAATGCGGGCATTGGCGGTCTGCTCGGCGGTGTTGTACTGGCTGATCTGCTGGGCGCTCAGCGCTCCCGAGTCCTTGAGCGTACGCGCGCGCGCGGCGTTGGCTACCGCGTCGGCGGCGGTGGCTTGCGCTTCGAGCAGGGCGGCCCTGGCTTGCGCCACGTCGGCGTTGACGGTATCGGCCGAGAACACCGCCAGCACGTCGCCGGCCTTGACGGTGTCGCCGACGTTGACGCGCACTTCGGTCAGGCGCAAGCCGTTCGATTCGCTGCTCACGCTGGCCTCCTGCCAGGCCGCCACGTTACCGTTGGCGGTGAGCGTGAGCGGCAGGCTGGCGGTGGAGGGCTTGACCACGGTGACGGTCAGCGCCGGCTTGGGGGCGGCGGTCTTCTTGTCGTCGACCGCTTTGTGGGACGTGGCGTACCAGGCGACGCCGCCGATGACCAATACCGCCAACAGGGCCAGGGCGACAGGCTTCAGATTCGATTTCAGAGTTTTCATAAGTCCGGGATCAGGTATCAGGTATCAGTTATTCGTCGCAGGCGCGGTCCAGCCGCCACCGGCAGCGCGGTACAGCGCCACCCAGGCGGCATTGCGCTCGCGCGCCAGCGTGACTTGGTTCTGTTCTGCGGCCAGCCGGGTGCGGCGCGCGTCTTCCAGCTCGAACAGGCTGGCCATGCCGTTCTGGTAGCGCTGCTCGACGGCGTTGAAATTGGCGCGGTAGCCTTGCGTGGCGGTGCTGGCGTCGATCGCGCGCTGTGCGGTGCTGTCGAGGTTGACCATCGCCTGCTCGACGTCGCTTACGGCCTGGCGCACGGTGGCGCGGTAGCTGACCACGGCGGCGTCGTAGCGGGCGCTGGCCGCATCTTCGTTGGCGCGGCGGCGGCCGGCATCGAAGATCGGCACCGAGACCGAGACCGGGCCGATATTCCAGGTGTCGGTCTTGGTGTTGACGCCGCCGCTGTGGAAATTGGCGATGCCGACCGCGCCGGAAATGGTCAGGCGCGGATACCGTTGCGCCCTGGCGCTGCCCACTTCCGCGCTGGCGGCAGCCACTTCGCGCTCGGCGGTGAACACGTCGGGGCGCTGGGCCAGTGTTTGCGCCGGCAGTTCGGTCACGCTGAACGCTGGCATCGTCGCCGCTGACGTGATGCTGGCGCCGGCACCGGCACCGGCACCGTCACCGGCAGCGGCGTTACCGATAGAGGCACTGGCCCCCGCATTTGCATTGCCTGCCAACCGCCGCCGCAGCTCCGGCTCCGCCATCGCAGTCAACGCCACCAGCGCCTTGACGTTGACGTCGCAGCTGGCGCGCTGGGCCAGGTAGCGGCTGTTGCCGTCGGCGGCGCTGGCGCGCGCCAGCGCCAGGTTGGCGGGCGACTCGAAGCCGGCGCCGGCCGACAGTTCGGTCAGGCGCGCGGTGTCGGCGCGCGAGGCGGCATCCTGCCGTGCCACCTCCATCAACTGCTCGCAGGCGCGCAGGGCAAAATACTGGTTGGCGGTTTCCGCCGCCACCGACACGCGGGCGTCGTGCCAGCCCGCCTGCGCGCTCTCGTAGCGCGCTTGCGCGGCATCGCGCGCGGCGCGGTTGGCGCCAAACAGGTCCACCTCCCACGACGCCTGCAGCGCCACCTGCGAGGTGGTGCCCATCGGCGTCAGCGACTGCTGGTTGGCGCGGCTGACGCTGCCGGTGCCGTCCAGGTTGGGCACCAGCGCGGCGCCGGCCGCCACCTGGTCGGCGCGCGACTGGGCAATGCGCGAGGCGGCCGACGACACGGTGGGGCTCACCGTCTGCGCAGCGTCGATCAGGTCGGCCAGCAGGGTGTCGGTCTGCTCGCGCCACCAGGTGGCGAGGTTGGCGCGGCTGCCGTTGTGGGGCAGGGGCGCCTGCCACTGCGCGGGCGCTTGCGCAGCGACCTGCGGCGCCGGCGCCTTGACCGCACACGCACCCAAGCCCGCAGCCATGGCGCACGCCACGGCAACCCGTAAAGTCCTGTTCATGCTGTCCTTTGTTGAAGTTTGATTTGTTCGACCTGCACCAGCGCCTCGGCATATGCGACCAGCTGTTCGGCCCATGCGGCAAAGGCGGCGGGCGACGCCACCAGCTGCGGCGAGACGGCCGCAATCACGTCGCGCCCGATCATCAGCGTGACCGCCAGGCTCGGAATCGCGTGGGCCAGGCGTTGCAGGTCGTCGGTGACGTCTTGCGTGCCCAGGTGGCGGCACAGCACCCGCAGCAGCGCTGCGTGTTCGGGCTTGATGTTGTCCTCGATCTCGCGCTGCCACAGGCCGGTGGGTTCGAGCATTTCGCGGTAAAACAGGCGCAGCAGAATCTCGGCGTCCTCGTGCTGCAACAGGGGCGCCAGCATTTGCCGGTAATAGCCCTGCAGCGACTCGCGCAGCGAGTAGTGCGGCTGCTCGAACGCGGCGACGTTGCCGCCGGGCGTGGCGCACATGAAGCCGAAACAGGCCTGGTACAGCCCGGACTTGTCGCCGAAGTAGTAGCTGATGGCAGCGACATTGGCGCCGGCCGCGTTGGCGATCTCGCGGGTGGAGGTCTTGGAATAGCCCTGCTGGCCGAACAGGCGCATGGCCGCGTGCAGCAGCCGCTCGCGCGACTGCTCGCCGTCCGAGCGCGGCTTGCGGGCGTCGTCAGGGGAGGGGGTGGTGGCTTTGGCGTTCATGCTGCGATTACAGCACATAATTCAAACGATTGATATAACTAAATCAGGCGTTTAGTTTAATCCGGGGATCTGTGCTGCACGGCACAATCAAATCCGTGATTATTTCAGCGTCGCCGTACGGGCAAAAAAAATGCCCGCGACCGGTTAAGGTGGCGGGCTTAATTCCAATGTTCAGCGAACGGTTGGAGGAGACAGTTCCAATATATCCTCTTTTATGTTGCGCTGCAATACCGTAGAACTACGATGTTCAACTATTTTCAGGTGCGGCGCGGCAGCGCCAGCGTAAACGTGCTGCCCTGGCCGAAATCGCTCTTGAAGAACAGCGAGCCGCCGATCAGGTTGGCGAGGTTCTGGCACAGGTACAGTCCCAGGCCGGCGCCTTCGGCATGACGGGTGGACGTGGAGTCGAGCTGCGAGAACGCCTGGAACAGCTTGTTCTGGTCTTCTTCGCGGATGCCGGCGCCGCTGTCGGCCACCGAGAATTCGACCATCTGCTGGCCTTCGCCGGCGCGTTGCGCCAGCGAGACACGCACCGAGCCGGTCTCGGTGAACTTGATGGCGTTATTGCCAAGGTTGAGCAGGATTTGCGTCAGTGCGCGCTGGTCGGTTTCGAGCACGATCGCTTCGTCGGCCAGGTCGATCTCCAGCGATAAGCCTTTTTGCAGCGCCAGCGGGCGCAGCGTATCGACCACGTCGCGCACCAGGTTCTGGCACTGCACCTTCTGCACTTCGAGCGTGACCTTGCCGGCCTCGATCTTGGCGACGTCGAGGATGTCGTTGATCAGGGAGAGCAGGTGGCGCGCGCTGGTGCGGATGGTGTTGAGCTGCTTGTCCTGTTCCCCGGTCAGCGGGCCGGGGAGCTTCATCAGCAGCGCGCCGGTAAAGCCGATGATGGCGTTGAGCGGCGTGCGCAGCTCGTGCGACATATTGGCGATGAAGGCCGACTTCATGCGGCTCGCCTCGGCCAGTTCGAGGTTTTTCAGGGCGATTTCGCGGTTGATGGTTTCCAGCTCGCCGGCGTGGTTGGCCAGGCGCATATTGAGCTCGATCACCTGGCGTTCGCGCGCCTGCAGTTCGCCATTGACCTGCACCGCCTGCTCGTAGGTGGAGATCAGCAGGTCGAGGATTTGCTGGCGCTCGGCGTTGATGAAATGCTTTTGCTCGCCCAGGTACAGGGCAATGCCGATTTCCATGTTCTGGTTGCGGCGCAGCTTCTGGTTCATCAGCATGTGGCCGATGCGGTTGAGCAGGTAGTCTTCCGCGTACGGCTTGCGGATGAAATTATCTGCGCCGCATTCGATGCCGCGAATGATGTCCTTGGGGTCCATCAGCGACGTCACCAGGATGACCGGGATGTCGCGCAGTTCGGGGTCGGACTTGATGGCGCGGCACAGCGTGTAGCCGTCCATTTCGGGCATGACGATGTCGGACAGGACCAGGTGCGGCTTGCTGTCGCGGATGGCTTCGAGCGCCAGGCGGCCGTTGCCGGCCACGCGGGCGCGGTAGCGCATCGACTGGATCAGCCGGCGCAAACGCTCGGCCTGGGTAGGACTATCTTCGACGATCAGTATTTCGATTTCATCGGGCTGTATCTCATAGCTGGCGTCCACTGACCACCCTCCTGAATGCTGGAATTTTGTGTGATGACTATAGCGGATTTAATCCGCTACAGGGGTTTTTCCTCGCCCTGGAACGCGCCGGCGCGCCAGGTGAGCACCAGCGTGTCGCGGTGCCCGTAGACGTGCAGCGGCTGGATCGGCGTCGATTCGTGGATCACGGTGGCGTCGTCGAGCAGCAGCAAGGTCCAGGGTTCGGTCATGGTGAAGCGTTTGCCGTTGGGGCCATCGGCCTCGAATACCCGGGTTTCGCCGCCCTTGACCTGGTCGCGCGCCACCAGGATCACGGCGACGAAATCGACGCCGTCGCGGTGCGCGCCTTCCGGGGTAGGGCGGCCGATGCCGTCGGCGGTGTCGATGCGGAACTGGTGCGCTTCCACGTACCACGGCGCGCTGACGTCCCGGGCGGCGCTGCATAGCTGGCCGATGGCGGTAATCAGGGCCGGCCATGCCGGCTGCGCCACGGTGGCCGGCATCACCGGCTCGAACAACCGGTGCATGCCGCCGTGCAGGGCGTTGTATTCGAGCGGCTGCCAGTGCGCGCGGTGCGCGGTTTGCGTGAGGCGCGCCCCTTGCTGCACGAAGCAGGAGTGGCGCCGGCGCCGGTATCGGCCGCCATCCTTGAGATACTGGTCGGGAGACAGTTCGTTCCAGCTCGGGGCCAGGGCGTCGAGACTATCGCGGGGTACACCTGCCAGCGCGGCCACGTCCTGCGGCGACAGCAGCGCGTAGCCCTGGGTACGCAGTGCTTCGGCCGCCTGCGCGCGCGGCGTGTAGATCGGGTTGAATGGCTTCATGACGATAGTGGTATGGCGGTAGGTATCAGTATGTTTAGCCGGCGTCCATCAGGCTGGCGCGCAGGGAGTCGAGTTGCTGTTTCATGTCCACCACCTGCCCGATCGTGCAGCGCGTGGCTTGCAGGATGGACGGCGGCAGCTTGGCCGCCTGCTCGCGCAGGGCGTCGCCGCGCGCGGTGAGCTTGATGATCACTTGGCGTTCGTCGACGGCGGCGCGGGTGCGGGTAAGCAGTTCGGCTGCCTCCATGCGCTTGAGCAGCGGCGTGAGCGTGGCCGAATCGAGAAATAGCCGCTCGCCCACTTCGGAGACGGTCTGCTCGTCCTTTTCCCACAACACCATCATGACCAGGTATTGCGAGTAGGTGAGGCCCAGGCCGCGCAACAGCTTGCGATAGATTTTGCTCATCGCCAGCGACGTCGAATACAGCGCAAAGCACAGCTGCTGGTCCAGTTGCGGCGCCTGGGCGACTGCGGCCGCATCCGCAGTGGCGTCGATGTTAGCGGGGGAAGTTTTGGTGTTCATGGTCTTATTATGGGTAGCGCGCTATACAATTGCAAGCGATGACCTGCAAATTGTCTGCCTTGACAGGGTATGATGTGGTCATATGTTGCCAATAGCTAATTTTCAGGGAGTGCGGTAGATGAATGCCAAAAGAGCCATCGTGCTGATCGTCGACGAGGCTTCGGAGAATCTGATCCAGATGAACAGCCTGCTCCAGGACCGCTACGAGGTCCGCCTGGCCAACAGCGGCCGTGCCGCGCTGATGGTGATGGAGCACGTGCCCCGGCCCGACCTGGTGGTGCTCGACGCCGCGCTGCCCGATATCGACGGCTACCGCGTGTGCCAGCAGCTCAAGTCCAGTCCCGACACGGCCGATATCCCGCTGATATTCCTGCAGGCCGAGCCCGACGAGGCGCGCGCCCTCGCTGCGGGGGCGGTGGACGTGATTGCCCGGCCCTTCGCGCACGAGGTGCTGCGCGCACGCGTGGACACCCATTTGCAGCTGCGCCACGCGCGTGAACTGCTCAAGCAGCAGCGCAACCTGCTCGAACACGTGGTGGAAGAAGTGACCGCGGAACTGAGCCAGATGCTCGACGCCATGATCTGGGCGCTGGCTTCGCTGGCCGAGACGCGCGAATACGAAACCGCCAACCACTTGCGCCGCGTGCAGCACTACGTCGTGGCCCTGGCGCGCCGGCTGCAGGGCAATCCGCGCTTTGCCGAAGAGCTCAGCGACGCCAACATCAAGTCGCTGTACAAGGCTGCGCCGCTGCACGATATCGGCAAGGTGTCGATTCCCGACGCCATCCTGCTCAAGCCGGGCGCACTCACGCCGGCCGAGTTTTCGGTGATGAAGATGCATACCGTGTACGGCCGCGATGCCATCGTCAACGTGGAAAACCACCTGGGCTACACCAACACCTTCCTGCGCTACGCGCGCGAGATCACCTACTCGCACCAGGAAAAATACGACGGCACCGGCTACCCGGAAGGCCTCAAGGGCGACGCCATTCCCCTGGCGGCGCGCCTGATGGCGGTGGCCGACGTGTACGACGCGCTCATTTCCAAGCGCGTGTACAAGCCTGCCTTCACCCACGAAACCGCGATGGAAATGGTGCGCCAGGCCAGCGGCGAGCATTTCGACCCGGACGTGGTCGACGCCATGCTGGTGGCTGAAGAAGAGTTCCGCGACATCGCCGAGCGTTACGCCGACAATGTGCAGGATCTCGAGCACGGCATCGGCCCGCTGTTGTCGCTGCACGTGTAGGCCATGTCACCGATGCGCACGCGCGGTCTCGCTGCCCTGGCCGTCGGCCTGACCCTGACCGGAACGCTCTGCTACCTGGTGCACGCCGACCAGCGCGCGCAGATGGAGACGCGCTTCCAGCGCGACACCGACAAGGTCGCGCGCGATACCGCGGCGCGCCTGCAAACCTGTTTCGATGTCCTGCTGGGCTACAAGGGCATCTATGCGCTCGACGACCGCATCGACCGCGCACGCTTTCACCGTTTCAGCGCGGAGCTCAAGCTCGAACGCCGCTATCCCGGCTTCCAGGCGGTGCAGTTCGTGCGCGCCGTGCCCGAGGACCGGCTCGACGCCTTTGTCGCCGCCGTGCGCGCCGACACCAGCGTGGACGCGGGCGGGTATCCGAATTTCCGCGTGCATCCGGTTACCCACGCACCGGTCCATTACGTGATCGAATACACGGCGCCGGACAAGGGTAACGAGAACGCTTTCGGCCTGGACCTGGCCGCGCTGCCGCCGCACCTGCGAGCGGCGATGCTGGCGCGCGACAGCGGCGAGATCGTCTCCACCGAACCGATCACGCTAGTGCAGGATGTAACGGGCGAGCCGGGTTTTATCGCCCGCGCGCCGGTGTACCGCAATGGCGCGCCGGTCGGCAGCGAAGCGCAGCGGCGTGACGCGCTGGTCGGTTTCGTCGCCCTCGTATTCCGGGTCAATGCGCTGATGCGCGAAGTGATCGATGGCGCACTGCTCGAGCACCTGCACGTGCGCATCGAGGACGGCGGCTACGTCAACGGCGCGATGACGCCGCGCGCCGCAGGCGGCAACTCGGGCAGTCTTCTGTACGACAGCGCCGGTAAGCTGGCGCCGCAGCGTGCAGACAATGTGGGGCTGGTGGCGGAAAAAGTGCTGGAAGTGGGCCAGCGGCGCTGGCTGCTGCGCTTCGAGGGCAAGCCCGGTGCGCGCTACGGCGGCGCGTCGGCAGCGGTGCTGGCGGTGGCGCTGGCCGGCGCCATCATCAGCGTGCTGGCGGCCGGGATCCTGATGCTGCGCCCAGCAAAGCCGGGCGCGGTTCAGCCATAACGCTGGCGCAGCACGCCCAGCATCGCCACGTTCAATTGCCACGCATTCGATACCGCAGCCCCCGTGTACGGCAAGGTCTGCGTGTACGGTACCGGGCCGAATTCCGGCGTGATGGTCAAACGCTCGGCGCCGGCCGCGCGGCGCAGCCGCACCACTTCGTCCCACCATGCCAGGTGTGCAGCCAGTGCCGCCTGCGACTCCGGCGCGCGGAAGTCGGCCACCTGCGGGCCCTGCTCGTGGCCCACGCGGGCGTGGATGTGGCGCACGCGCGGCAGCGTTTCGGCCAGCAGCTGCGGTTGGTCGCCCAGCAGCGACTCGCACGCGCAGCACCAGTGCGACAAATCGGCTGTCAGCTGCAGGTCGGGCAGCTGGCGCAGGTAGGGCAGGGCCAGCGCCGGGTGCGCGCTCCAGCGGCTGCGGTGGGTCTCGTGATAAATCGGCACGCCGTACTCGCGCGCGATGGCCGCCGCCATGTCCAGCAGTTCGCGGTTTTGCTCGAACGTGAAGTAGTCCTTGCCGGTCTGCGAATTGACGTGCAGCGGGCGCGCCGCGCAGGCGTTGTGCAGCAGCTCGGCCAGCGCCGCGCGGTGGGCGGTGAACTCGGGCACCAGCGCGGTCTCCCACTGGCCCACGATCAGCGCCAGGCCGGCATCGGCAATGCGCCCGGTCCAGTCTTCGCGCGCGGCCGCGTCCAGCGGCAAGGACAACTCGATGCCGTCGAAGCCGGCCGCTTTGACGTGTTCGATGAAGACGTCGGGCGGCAGTTCGTTGTTGCCCCAGTGGGCGGCAAAAATCTCGACTTTCATTAAATGAAGCCCCGCACCGGCAGGCGTTCGTCGCGCTGGATCCAGTTTTGCGGCGAGTAGGCGGTCGCGCCATCGGTCACGTGCAGCGTGTAGGCGTGGCGCGAGACGGCCGAACGGTTCGGTGCGCTGTAGTGCGGCAGCAGGCCGTGGAATACCACCAGGCTGCCGGCCTTGCACGGCAGCGGCACCGCGGTGCTGTTATCGGGCCAGGGCAGGTCGCTCAGCTTTTCCATGCGGACCTGGTCGCCATTGCGCAAAAAGCGCTCGCGCATCGGGCCGCGATGGCCGCCCGGTTCGGCCCACATGCAGCCGTTGTCGAGGGTGGCGTCTTCCAGCGCGAACCAGAACGTGGTCACGCTCACCGGGTCGGTGTCGAAATAGGTGGCGTCCTGGTGCCAGCGCACTTCGCCGCCGATACCGGGCTGCTTGAAGATGTACATCGATTGCCACACTTTCGGGTCCATCAGGCCGACGTCGCGGGCCACCGCATTGAGGCGCTCGTCGGCGGTAAACGCGCGGAAGGTGGGATCGAGATCGTGCATGGCGTGGCCGATCTTGTTGATCGACAGCGACTTGTCCTGCTTGAGCTGGCCGTCGGCGCCAAACGCTTCTTCCTCGAAGAAGCAGCGCACGGTGTTGTCGGAGCCGAGGAAGTAGTCGTCGGTGGTCTTTTCCTGCTCGATGGTGCTGAAGATGCCCGACTGCGCGCCCGGATCGAACTGGTTGACAATCTGCGCCGCGCGCTCGCGCAGCACGGCGATCTCGGCGGCGCTTTTAAAGTCCGGCACCACCAGGTAACCATCGCGTTGGTATTGCTGTTTTTGCGCGTCTGTCAACATGTTGCGGCTCCAGGCTGAATAAGTAAAAGCCGATTGTAAGCGCGGCCGCGTGCCACAACAATCCACAAAGCATTGACACATTGTCGTCAAACTGGCGACAATCGTTGATGGACCAATTACGCGCAATGGAGATTTTTGTCGAGGTGGCGCGCCAGCGCAGCTTTAGCGAGGCCGGCCGGCGGCTGGGGCTCACGCGCGCCATGGTCAGCAAGCACGTGCTGCAACTGGAAGAGCGCCTGCAGGCGCGCCTGCTGCACCGCTCCACCCGCGAAGTGAGCCTGACCGATGCCGGTCAGGCCTACCTGGCGCCGTGCGCGGCAGCCGTGGCGCAGGCGCACGAGGCCGCGCGCGCGGTGGTCAGCGCCGCCGCCGGCGCCGAACTGGCCGGACCGCTGCGCATCCAGGCGCCGTCGAGCTTTGGCAGCGAGTGGCTGGCCGGCTCGGTGGCCCGTTTCAATCTGCTGCACCCGCAGCTGGCGCCGTCGCTGCACGTCGACGATGCGCTGCTCGACCCGATCGAGCACGGTTTCGATCTGACCATCCGGGTGGGCGGCATCCCGGACGTGCACGCGCTGGCCATGCGGCCGCTGGCGCCGTGCCGCGCGGTGCTGTGCGCCAGCCCGGCCTACCTGGCGCGCCACGGCACGCCGCGCACGCCGCAAGACCTGCACGATCACCGCTGCCTGCACTTCAGCCACCTGACGGCCGGCACGGCGTGGCATTTTTCAAAAGGGGCGCAGCGCCAGACGGTGCGGGTGCAGGCGGCGTTCACCGCCAACAACGGCCTGGTGCTGCACCAGGCGGCGCAGCAGGGGCTGGGCATCGTGTACCACACCACCTTCCTGGCCTGGCGCGCGCTGCGCGAGGGCACGCTGGCGCCGGTGCTGACCGACTGGGAACTGCCGCTCAACCACCTGTCGGCGCTGTACCCGGCCAGCCGCCAGCCGTCGCCCAAGGTGCGCGCGCTGATCGATCACCTGGTGGCCGAGTACCAGCCGGTGCCGCCGTGGGACCGCGTGTTGCACGAACAGGGCGAAGTGTGAGTCAGGGCTGCCAGGCGCCGTCCGCGTACACCTGCTGGCCGTCCAGGTACACGCCGTCGGTCACCGCGAACACGTCGACGTGGTAGCGCGCATCCTTGCGCTTGAATTGCGGCTTGGTGTACACGCCATGCTTGGCGCCCAGCGACAGGTGGATGCCGCACATGCGCTCGTAGGTGCCGATATCGTCCACCAGGCGCGTGCGCGAGAAGGCGCGGTTCATGCCGAAGCCCAGTTCGCGCAACCACACGTCGCCTTCGTGGGCGCGGATGATGGCCAGCATGTTGTCGAATTCCGGCGTGCTGTTCTCGGCGCCCACCACGCGGCCTTTTTCGACGACGATCGTGACCGGCACCGCCGGCTGGTTGACGTGGAACGAGGTGTCGCCGAACACGAAGATGCGCGCGCGGCCGTTGACCGCTTCCAGGTCGCGCGCCTCGGTAAACACTTCACCGAGCGGGAACTGGCCGCCGATATTGTTCATGCCGGTGTAGTCGCCGATATTGAGTTTGGCCGCTTCGAACTTTGAGCCGAACACCAGTTGCGCGCCGTCGCCGCTGTCCACCATGCCATGGCTGGCGCCATCGATGCGCGCCTTCAGGGCGTGGCCCACGCCGCGATAATAGGCGGGGTCGTAGGCCAGCGATTCGATGTAGTGCAGCCCCTGCACGCCAGGCATGCGTGCCAGGTGCACATGTTCGATCACTTTCAGGCCGCGCTTGAACAGCTCGATGCGGATGCGGAAGGCCTCGAGCCGGAAGCTGGTCGATTGCACCAGCACCACCAGGTCGCCGGCGGCCAGCTGCGCAAAGGCGGCCAGCACATCGTCGGGGGACACCGCGTCGAAGTCGATGAAACGCGCATCGGGCACCACGCGGCGGTAGGCTTCGGTCAGCGCCAGGTTGAGCTCGGTGCGGGTGTCGTGGACGATCAGCGCCGCGTGCGGCGGTGCGTGGCCGATGGCGATCGCCAGGGTGTCGCGCAGGTGGCGCTCGGCGGCATCGACGGCGGCAGCGGCCAAAGGAGTGTTCAAAGCGGGGGAGGACATCGTGACGGGGCTGAAATGGTCGCTGGAGCCGGCATTATAGGACACCGTCAGGCCATGACCGAGCCAAGACAGGGCCAATACAGGGTCAATACAGGGCCAATACAGGGCCAATACGGGGGCACCCCCGCCGCGCAGATTCGCGTGCGCGCCACGCTGCAGGACGTTCTATCGGCTTTAGCGGGCGCTGTGCTGCCTTTCTTCTTGTCTTGCGCCATGACCGCGATATAAAATCCAGAATATAGCCTAGCAGCAACTCCATGGCGACCACAACAGGATGCGTATGACCGTATTAATGGGACAGGATTTGCCGCTGGAACGACCCGACAGCGCCACCGCGCGTGCCGCCTTGTTCGTGCCTACGGCCAACATCAAGGAAGATGTGCTGGACACCGTGCGCCGGGGTGCGGCGATTGTCGGTTATGGCAACCATGACCGTACGCTCACGATTTATTACGAGAGCAACCGCTTCAACGAACCGAACCTGGTCAAGTGGGAGCAAAAGGCGCGCAAGGCGTTCGACCGCCTGGCCGAAAACCTGCCCACTGTCTCCAAGATGATCAGCAAGCCGGAAAACTTCGAGCAGGTCGGCTACATCAACAGCAAGGGCATCCTGATCCGCCGCATGGAAAAACTGATGCATTGGCTGGAAACCTCGGACGCGCTGGCGACGGCGCCCGAGTCGGAAAACATCGTTTTCGCGCCGCCGCCGCCGCCGAAGAAAATCAATACCTGAAACTCGTTGAAGCGTGCGCTGCATCTGCGCAACTCCTTGTATGCTAATGGCAACACCATTCCTTGAGGAGATACACATGACGACGATCACGACATTGGGCAAAACTGCAGCTGCGGTACTGGTCATGGCCGCACTGCTGGGCGGTTGCCAGAAGAAGGAAGACACGGTCGGCGCCGGTCCGGCGGAAACCGCGGGCCGCCAGATCGACCAGGCCAGCGAGCGCGCCGGCGCCGAGATGAAACAGGCGTCGCGCGAAGCGGACCAGAAAATGACCGAAGCGGGCCACAAGATGGACCAGGCTGCCAAGGAAACTGGCGCCAAGCTCGACCGCGCAGCGGACACCGCCGGCGCCAAGCTCAATCAGGCCACCGATGCTGCAGGCCGCAAACTGGAGCAGGCCGGCGAAAACATGCAGCAAAAGGCTGCAGAACGCGAAGCCGGCAAGTAATCAAGTACCCGCGCGCTGGAGCCGCACCACGTTGTCTTGCGACGGCGGCGGCGCCTCCGGTGCGCCACTGAGCACCACGCTCAAATCCACGTAGCCATCGCGCCAGGCGCGTTCCAGGTCCTGTTCGATCGCCTCCATCGAGGTCCGCTCGAAAAGGGCGAAGCCGCGCACGCCGTAAGCGCGGTTGCGGCCGTGGGCCTTGGCCAGGTACAGCGCCATGTCCACCAGGTTCACCGCCCGCTCCCATGGCAGCGGCGTGGCGCCCGGCGCCAGCGGATACGGCGCAAACCCCACCGACACATTGACCGCGATCTCCTGCTCCTGGTAGGACACGCGCTGCGCCGAGATGCCGTGCAGGATGCGCCGCGCGATGTCGTCGAGGTCGTCGCGCGCCACGGCCGGCAGGAAGGCCAGGAACTCCTCGCCGCCCCAGCGCACGATCATGTCGGTTTCGCGCAATACGATCCGCAGGTTGTCGGCGATCGCCGTGAGCACGGCGTCGCCGGCGGCGTGGCCGTAGCTGTCGTTGATATGCTTGAAGTGATCGACGTCGAGCAGGAACAGTGCGCCCACCACGTCGTCGCCGCGCTGCCCGCGCCGATCTGACGGCACCGGCGCCAGCGTGCGCATATAGTCCTGGAAGTGGCGGCGGTTGTAGAGCGACGTCAGTGGATCGAGGGTGGACTGGGCTTTCAGTTCCAGGTTCTTTTCTTCGAGCCGGGCGTAGCTGTGACGCACCTTGCGGTACAACAGTCCCACCACCACGGCCGCCAGCGCGAATACCAGCGCCAGCAGCCACCACAGGCGCTGCTGCAGCGCGCGGTTGTCCAGTTCCGCCGTTTGCAGCTGGTTCTCGCGGCTGAGCAGTTCGATCTGGCGTTCCTTCTTGTCGGTCTCGTATTTTTCCTGCAGTTCCAGCATCGACTTCTGGCGCTGGCGTTCGAACAGCTCGTCCGAGAGCGCGCGTTCGCGGTGGTAGGCCGCCAGGGCGCCAGCGAGGTCGCCGGCGTTTTCCAGCGCCACGCCGTACTCGCGCATGACCAGTTGCAGCTCCGGCTTGTTGTTTTCCTTTTCGTAGCGCGCCATGCCCGCTTCGAACTGGCGCTTGCCCTCGGCGATGCGGCCCATGGCCAGCAGTGCGTTGCCCAGGTTGACGCGCGCGGTAGCCTCGGTCGATTGATCGTTGTTGCGCTGCGTGACCTGCAGCGCTTCCTGCGCATACTGGGCGGCGCGCGGGTAGTCGCGCAGCTTGAGGTGCAGGTCGGCCAGGTTGACCAGCGTGGTGGTGGCCATGCGCTCGGCGCCCATCTTGCGCTCGAGCTCCAGCTCTGCGCGCAGTGCCCGCATGGCGCGCTGCATTTGCCCGGTGTCGCTGGTCAGCCAGTATTCGGCGTTTTTGGCGATCGACATGCGGCCCGGCGAATTGAGTTTTGCCGATTCGGCCAGCAGTTCGTCGAGGCTGGCGGCGGCCTGGTCGAACTCCTTCATCTGCACCAGCAGCCGGGTCAGCGCATTGAGCGCCGCCGCCAGCGTCGGCGGATCGCTGGTGACGTCGCGCGCAATTTCCACCGCCTGCTGCAACTTGACCAGGGCGGCCGGGAAGTTGCCCTGTTCGGCGTGGGTCTGGCCGGCGGTAATGGTCGCCTGGGCGCGCACGGCGGCGTTATTGGTGCGCATGGCCAGCTTCTCGGCCTCGAACGCCAGCTGGTGAGCGGCCTCGACATCGGCGCGCGCAAACAGCACGTAGACCTTGGTCAGCTGGGCCTTGGCGACGATGGCGTCGTCATGCAGTTCTCGGCCCAGCGCGATGGCTTTTTCGGCAGAGGCCATGGCGTCGTCGTAGCGGCCCTGGCGCATGCGGCCGTCCGCTTCGATGGTCAGCAGGTCGGCCTGCAAGGCGCCCGGCCGGCCGGCCAGCTCGGGCGCGATCTGCGCGAGCGCGGCCAGCGCCTTTTCGGGCAGGAAGCGGCATTGTTCACGGATCTCGATCAGGCGCGCGCGCAGCGCCTCGTTCTCTGCCTGGGTGGAGGTTTGAGTTGGTGCCGGCGTTTGCGCGCCAGCCGGACCGGCGGTGAGCGCCAGGGCGGTTGCCAACGCGGTTGCCAATGCTAGCGCCAGGGCGCGCCTGCGCACCTTGCCGCTTGTTCCGCGATATCCCGATCCCGCCAACGCCACCCCTTCGCTTTTGTCCTGTTTTAGCGCAGTCAATTATAGGGGTATTGCAACCGAGAAATGGGCACGCGCCGTGCAATTGTGCGCGTAAACCCACACTATGGCAGCAGCGCGCAACAGATTCGCCGGCTCAGCTGGTGCTTAGTTGCTGCAACAGGTACAGGCGCTGGTACAAGCCGCCCTCGATCTGCATCAGTTCCTCGTGCGGGCCGGTCTCGGTGATGCGGCCGTGGTTGAGCACGATGATGCGGTCGGCGTCGCGGATGGTGGACAGGCGGTGGGCAATCGCGATCACCGTCACCTTGCCGCGCAACTCGTCGAGCGCCACCTGCACCACCTGCTCGGTCTGCGAATCGATGTGCGACGTCGCTTCGTCGAGCAGCAGGATGCGCGGCTGGCCGGCCAGCGCGCGGGCGATCGCGATCAGCTGTTTCTGGCCCACGGCCAGGCGCGAGCCGCCTTCGCCCAGTTCGGTGTCGTAGCCGCGCTCGAGCGCCATGATGAAGTCGTGCGCGTGCGCCGCGCGCGCGGCGGTCTCGATCTGCGCCTGCGTCAGGCCACGGCCCATGTCGATGTTCTCGCGCGCGGACGCCGCCAGCAGGAACGGGTCTTGCGGCACCAGGCCCACATCGGCGCGGAAGCGTTCGTTGTCGATATCGTCGAGCGCCACGCCGTGCAGCGTGATGCTGCCGTGCGGCGCCGGATAAAAGCGCAGCAGCAGCGAGAGCAGGGTGGACTTGCCGCTGCCGGTATGGCCGACGATGCCGATGAAGGCGCCGGCAGGTATCTCCAGCGACAGGTCGTGCAGCACCGGCTGGCCCGGGTTGTAGGCGAAGTCCAGGTGGCGGATCGCCACCGCCGGCTGCGGCCCTGCCGAGTGTTGATCGGCGGCCGCCGCCTGGCCGCTGGCGGCGGCCGTGTGTTCCTTCGCTTCCGCTTCATTAAGCAGCGTGGCCACGCGGGCGCTGGCCACCACGGCCTGCTGCAGCTGGCTGAACTGCATGGTGATCTGGATCAGCGGCTCGATCACGCGCGCCAGGTAGCTGATGAACGCATACAGCACGCCCACCTCGGTGGCGGTCATCTGGCGCTGGCCGAACACGTAGATGACCACCGCCAGCAGGATCACGTTGAACAGGTCGAGCGCGGGACGCAGCAGCCAGGCATTGGCGCGCAGCTCGGCCTGGCGCGCCGTGTAGTGGGCCTGGTTGGTGGCGGCAAAGCGGGCGCCGAAACGCTCTTGCGCATTGTTCGCCTGCAGCACGCTCATGCCGCCGATCGACTCGGCCATCTGGCCGTTGATGTCGCTGCGCAGGGCGCGTGCGCGGGTGACGGCCGGCGCGCTCCAGCGCTGGTACAGGAACACGATCACCAGCACCGCCGGCAGCAGCGCCAGCACCATGCCCATCAGGCGGATGTCGAGCCACGCCATGGCGGCCATGGTCCCCACCAGCACGATGGTGCTGTCGAGGATCACGAACAGCACCTGGATGTACAGATTCTTGACCGCCTCGGTGTCGTTGGTCACGCGCGAGACCAGCTGTCCGGTGATGGCGCGGTCGAAAAACGACATCGGCAGCAGCAGCACGTGGGTGTACACCATTTCGCGCAGCCGCATCACCGAGCGCATGGCCAGGCCGGACAGGCGCACCAGTTGCAGGTAACGCAGGCCGCTGGCGATCCAGCCCGACAGCAGCAGGCCGGCCAGCAGCATGGCCATGCGCGGCCAGTCCAGGTGGTGCGGCAGCAGGTGTTCGTCGATCAGCGCCTTGCCCATGATGGGGCCCATCACTTCGAACAGGGCAGCGAGCATCAGCCACAGCACGGCCCAGCCCAGGTGGTGCTGGTCGGGACGGGCGGCGCGGCGCAGCAGCGCAAAGGCCTGGCGCGTCTGGGCGCCGATCGAGGTGGTGTCGGGATTGGTCAGCTTCGCTTCGGGCGACGTGGTATCAGGCGGCATCGAGGCTGGCCTCCAGTTGTTGGTAGCGCCACTGGCTGGCGTACCAGCCATCTTGCGCCAGCAGTTGTTCGTGGCTGCCCGACTCGCTGATGCGGCCGTCGCGCAGCACCAGGATCAGGTCGGCGTTGACCACTGCGCTCAGGCGGTGGCTGGCGATTACCGCGCTGCGGCCCGCGCGCGCCTGGCGCAGTTCTTCCAGGTGTTCGAGGATGCGCGTCTCGGTGCCGGTATCGACCGCCGACAAGGCGTCGTCGAGCAGCAGCAGGTCATTATCGGCCAGCAGCGCGCGGGCGATCGCCACGCGCTGGCGCTGGCCGCCGGACAGGGTAATGCCTTTTTCGCCCACCTCGGTTTCGTACCCCTGCGCGAATTTCAGGATGTCGTCGTGCACCGCCGCCAGGTTGGCTGCGTGTTCCACCTGCGCGCGGGTGGCCTCAGGCCGCGCCAGCGCGATATTGTCGGCAATCGAGGCCGAGAACAGGAACGACTCCTGCGGCACCCAGCTGATGCCGGCGCGCAGCGTGTGCAAGGCGTATGCGTCGAGCGCGTGGCCGCTCCAGGTGACGGTGCCCGCCTGCGGCGTGATCTGACGCATCAGCACCCGCAGCAGGGTGGACTTGCCGCTGCCGGTCGGCCCCACCAGGCCCAGCGTCTGGCCCGGCGCCAGGGTGAGCGAGATGTCCTGCAACGCCGGCGCCGACTGGTCGGCATAGGCGTAACGCACATGGTCGAGCACCAGCGCGCCGGGCGCGATGGCGGTGAGCGTGCCGTGGTCGTCGATGGCCAGCGGCGCGGCCAGCATCGGCTGCAGGCGCTGCCAGGCGGCGCGTCCGCGTTCGATCAGCGACAGCACCCAGCCGGCGGCAAACATCGGCCAGATCAACTGCCCCAGGTACATGGTGAACGCGGTGAGCGAGCCGATGGTGAGCTGGTCGTGCCATACCAGGTAGCCGCCCAGGCCCAGCGTGAGCGTGCTGGCGGCGGCCAGCGTGAGGCCCACGGCCGGCTCGTACGCCGCTTCCCATACCTGCGCGCGCAGGCTGGCGTTGGACGCATGCTGCGCCAGCTCGGAAAACTGCTTGGCGCTGCGCTGTTCCAGGCCCAGCGCGCGCAGCGTGCGCACGCCCGACAGGGTTTCCTGCACATGGTCGTTCAGGTCCGAAAAACGCTTGAGCGAATCGGTGGAGGCGGTGTGGATGTGGCCCGAGATATACCAGAACGCCCACGCCATCAGCGGGAACGGCAGCAGCGCAATGCAGGCCAGGCGCCAGTCCACGCCGAGCAGCATCACGCCCAGCACCATCACCAGTGTAATGGCGCCGTCGAAACCGGCCAGCATCGCCTCGCCGGCCACCATTTCGATGGCGTCGATATCGTTGGTGGCCAGGGCCATCAGGTCGCCGGTGCGCTGGCGCTGGTAGAAGGCGGAGCCTTGCTCGGACAGGCGCGCGTACAGGCGCGTGCGCAGCGACACGCCGAGTTTATAGGCGGCGCCGAACAGCAGCTGGCGCCACGCCACGCGCAGGAAATAAATCGCCAGGCCGATCAGCAGCAGCGAACCGATTTCCAGCAGCAGGGCGTTGCCGGACAGGGTGTGGGCAGCCAGCCCGTCGATCATGGCGCCGACCTTGCGCGGCACCCAGATACTGAGCGCGGCCACCCCCGCCAGCATCAGGCCGGACAGGGCATAGGCGCGCTTGTGCTGGCGGACGAAGCCGCCCAGCAGCGCGGAAAGAGTCAACATGTAGCCTCGGAGTAGCGTTGGGCTGGCAGCGTACTGCCAGCGCGTAGTCCGTTAGGATACAGCAAGGCAAACAATCAGGTGGCGCGGCGCTGTCCGGTGAAGCACCGAACAGGCGGTATGCATAAGCACCGTCGTACCCGCGCAGGCGGGTACACAATTGATCACTGGAAAGGATTACTTCTTGTGCTTGCCGGCAGGCGCGTCGGCGGTCCTGGCTTTCGGCGCAACTGCTTTCAGCTTGGCAGTTTTGGTGTCGGCGGCCAGCGCGATCGGCTTGGCGGCCGGGAAGGCCGGCTTGGCTGCTGCCGGCGGCGTGGTGTCGGCAGTAGTTTTGAGTGCCGGCTTGATCGCTTCCGGCGCGGTCGGTGCCACGGCAGCGGCCAGCGGCGCCGGCGCGACCTTGGCAGGGTTGTCCACCGCAGGCGGTTCGTCAGCGTGCACCGCTGCCGAGACAGCGGCCTTGATCGTGGTGGCAGGCGGCGCCGGTTCGGCAACGGTGGCGGTCGGGACTGCCACAGGCGCCGACACTGGTGCTGCGGCTGCCGGCGGCGCGGATGGCTGTGTAGCTGCCGCCGACACGGCAGGCGTTGCCGCCTGGAGCACCTCGGCTGCCGGCGCTACGGCCTTCACCGTCTCGGCGACCGGCGTCGCCAACGGCGCAGCCAACTGCGGCAAGGCTGCGCCGCGCGTGCTCTTGATCAGCTCGGCCTGGGCGCCGCTGGCGATGGCGAACAGTTGGCGGCTATAGGCCAGCAGGCTGTCGATGCCGGTCGGGGTCTCGCGGCTGGCGCTGAACAATTCCCTGGCGTCCTTGACTTCCAGCAGCTTTTTCGCGGCAGCCGACGACTGCTCCATCGAGGCCTTGGTCGTGCTGAGATTGAGCGCAATCAGCTTTTCCGCGCTCTCGACGGCGGTGTGGGCCAGGCTGTTGAAGATCTGGAACTGGGCTTCCAGTTGCGATTTGGTAACGGCGGAAAACTGTTCGGTAATCGAAGACATGGTTTCTCCTGGCGACGGGTCTGTTGCGCTGCAATATGGGAACATTCTAGCCACGAACACCGGGCTTGAATAGTTATTTTTTGTGCTATGTGGGCAGAAGAGTGCCACACGGAAAAATGCTGTGTCCACACTTATTCTCGCACATTTGATCTAGCGCAAAATCAAAGGAAAAAAATCGCCGAGCGATACCGCAATGCAACAATTAGTAGAAACCATCGAAACTGTCTACAATCGACGCCATCACTACTGAGGGGATGTTCATGGATGTGGTCATACGCAACGCCAACCTTGCCGACGGCCAGACCGGCGTCGATATCGCCATCGAGCATGGCCGGATTGCCGCCATCGGCCCGGCACTGGCCGTCATGGCCGGGCGCGAGATCGACGCCGGCGGCGACCTGGTCAGTGCGCCGTTCGTCGACGCCCACTTTCACATGGACGCCACGCTCAGCTACGGCCTGCCGCGCGTCAACGCGTCCGGCACGCTGCTCGAGGGCATTGCCCTTTGGGGCGAGCTCAAGCCGCAGCTGACGCAGCAGGCGCTGGTCGAGCGCGCCTTGCAATATTGCGACTGGGCGGTGGCGCGCGGCCTGCTGGCGATCCGCTCGCACGTGGACGTGTGCGACGACCGGCTGCTGGCGGTGGAGGCGCTGCTTGACGTCAAGCGCCGGGTGGCGCCTTACCTCGACCTGCAACTGGTGGCGTTTCCGCAGGACGGCGTGCTGCGCAGTCCCACCGCGTTCGCCAATCTCAAGCGCGCGATCGCCATGGGCGTGAACGTGGTGGGCGGCATTCCGCACTTCGAGCGCACCATGGCCGATGGCGCCGAGTCGGTGCGCCTGCTGTGCGAGTTTGCCGCCGATCAGGGCTTGCGGGTGGACATGCATTGCGACGAGTCGGATGACCCCATGTCGCGCCATATCGAAACCCTGGCTTACCACAGCAACCGGCTGGGCCTGCACGGCCGCGTGACCGGCTCGCACCTGACGTCCATGCATTCGATGGACAACTATTATGTGAGCAAGCTGCTGCCGCTGATCCGCGAAGGCGGGGTGGCGGCGATCGCCAATCCGCTCATCAACATCACCTTGCAAGGCCGCCACGACAGCTACCCCAAGCGGCGCGGCATGACGCGGGTGCCGGAAATGCTGGCCGCCGGCATCGATGTCGCCTTCGGCCACGATTGCGTGATGGACCCGTGGTACAGCCTGGGTTCGGGCGACATGCTGGAAGTGGCGCACATGGGCTTGCACGTGGCGCAGATGACCGGGCAGGACGCCATGCGCGCCTGCTTCACCGCCGTGACCGACACCCCGGCGCGCATCCTCGGCCTGGACGGGTACGGCGTGGCGGTCGGCTGCCATGCCGACCTGGTACTGCTCGATGCTGCCGACCCGGTGGAGGCGATCCGCCTGCGTGCGGCGCGCCGGCTGGTGATGCGGCGCGGCGTGATCGTGGCCGAGTCGCCGCGCGCCCGGGCCAGGTTGAATTTGCCGGGGCGGCCGGACGGCGTCGATTTCCGCCTCGGTCGCTAAGTCGGACGCGGTGGCGGCGCGCTGGACTTGCCGGCGGAAATCCATGACAATAAAACACTGTCGCCACCGCATGGAGTCGTCTTGAAAGAAATCGCGATCCGCCCCGCCACGGCAGCCGACTTCGGCGCCATGTGGACCATCTTCCAGGAACTTATCGCCACCGGCGACACCTACTATTTCGCTGCCGACACCAGCCGCGATGATTGCCACGCCTACTGGTTCGGCCCCGGCATCGAGAGTTTTGTGGCCGAACTCAACGGCGACCGCCTGCTGGGCATGTATCGCCTCACCGCCAACCAGCGCGACCGTGGCGCCCACGTGGCCAACGCCTCGTTCATGGTGGGTCCTGCGGCGCAGGGCGTGGGGGTGGGCGCCATGCTGGGGCGCGACTGCCTGGCCCGCGCACACCGCCAGGGCTACCTGGCGATGCAGTTCAACTACGTGGTCAGCTCCAACGTCGCCGCCGTGCTGCTGTGGAAAAAGCTGGGCTTTTCCATCATCGGCACGCTGCCGCGCGCCTATCACCACCGCTACCTCGGCTATGTCGATGTGTACGTCATGTACCAGCTGCTGGCAGATCCATCCCACTGGCCCGACGCATGATCATCCTGGACACCGCGCGCCTGCGCCTGCGCACCATCGACACCGATGATGCCAAGTTCTATTTCGAACTGGTCAACGACCCCACCTGGCTGCAATTCATCGGCGACAAGGGCATCCGCAGCGTCGAGCAGGCCCGCGCCGCCATCATCGAGGGGCCGATGGCGATGCAGCAGCGCCATGGTCATTCTCTGTACGTGATGGAGCGCAAGGAAGATGGGAGGGCGCTGGGGATGTGCGGCCTGATCCGGCGCGATTTCCTGCCCGACGTCGATATCGGCTACGCCATCCGCCCGGAGCACTTCGGCCGCGGTTATACCTACGAGGCAGCGCAGGCGGTGCTGGAACTGGCGCGGGGGCCGCTGGGCATCGGCCGGGTGCTGGGCATTACCGACCCGGGTAACGCCAACTCGATCCGGCTGCTGCACAAGCTCGGACTGCGGTTTCAGGAAATAAAGTTGTTGCCGCCGGGTGAGCGGATGACGAATATTTATGCGATTGATTTCTCTACCTAATTGACATCATTGTGACTGTGGCGTGTTTGTCTGTTTCCACAATAAAACAGAGCTTTAAGGCAATAAATTGGCGTACTTTTTGCTAACGATGGTAAAATCACGCTGATTGGCTGCGTAAATTGTAAATAATTAAGGCCGGCCACGATGACAGTTGCGCAGTGCGGTATCATGCCGACGGCGCAGTCATCCGAAGGAGCGGCGTCGCTGGATCATACAAACAAAGGGGCGCAATGTCCCTGTTTCAGTTTAAATTCCACCTCTGGCTTGCTCTACTCCTGATGCTCAGGGAAGTAGCGAATTAGGCGTATTTTTTTGGGTAGTTGGATTTGCTAAGCGCGCTACGAAAATCTGTTAAATATACTTGGTGTGGATACCTGATCCTATTGGGTCACGACAGCCTCGCTGCCACGCCGAGCCTCAATGGTCAGTCGGGTTACATCAACACGCCCAGCGCAGCAGTAGAAGCGGACGGGACTTTCAGTGTTGGTTATAGTTACGACAGTCCTTACGGCCAATTGTGGGCGACAACCACCATCCTGCCGTTTGTGCAAGTAACTGGTCGTTATGTGTCGATCACTGGCATTCCGCCCTTCGGTTTCTCCCCATCGGAACTGGACTACGGCAAGAACTATGGTCGTTACAAGGACAAGGTTATTGATGGCAAGGTCCGGCTCTGGAACGAGAGTGACTGGATGCCGGCAGTCGCGATCGGTAGCAGTGACGTGTTCGGTACGCAACTATTCAAAAGCTACTACGGCGTTGCCTCCAAGACCATCGGCGCGGCCCGCAATATCGAGGTGAGCGTTGGCTATGGCACCAAGCGCATGGACGGCGCTTTCGCCGGTATGCGCTGGACCCCGGTCAAGCTCCCTAACTGGTCGGTCGTAGCCGAGTACAACTCGGTCGATTACAAGCAGGACTTCCGGGCTGATCTTTCCGGTGCGATCAACCGTCGCAAGGGGCCGGCCGTCGGGCTCGAATATCGCTGGGGCTGGCTGGGATTGCAGGCTGCGCGCGGTCGCGACAATTTCAGCGTCAACGCCTTCGTGAGCATTCCGTTCGGTGAGCGTGAATACGTACCCAAAATCTACGAGCCGCCGTTTTTCGAGGACAAGCATCCGATTACGCCACCATCGATCACTGAGTGGCGCCAGGATGCCGGCTATGGAGCCGACCTGATCAAGGCGCTGGCCGCTCAGGATTACCAGAACATTCGCGTCACGCTGACCGGTAACACGCTCAACCTTACGCTGACCAACAACCGCATCTACGATATGGGACGGTCGATTGGCCGCGCGATGCGCACCGCACTGGCATTCACTCCGGCGGGCGTGACGACGATCAAGGTCACTTACACCAAGCTCGACCAGCCGCTGACCACCTACGAATTCTTCGATCTGCCCAAGTTGCAGGATTACTTGGCGGGAAAAATCGATCGCAAGGCATTCAACGAAGTGGTCCTGGTCCGTTATCCTAACAAGGATGACGTGATCGCCGACGACCAGCAAGGCTGGCTGGCGGGCCTGCTCGACGAGTCCGGTCCTGCCGTCGTTGCCAACGCTGCGCCGGCACAGGCACCCACTGTAGCAATGGCAGCCGTAGCACCTGGGCCGGCGACGCTGTCGGCCACCGAAGCGCCGGTGCACACCACCGTTTCTCCGCCATCGGCGCCAACTCCAGCGGCGACGGCTGTCGCTGGTGCGCTCCCGGTACCGCCGCGCGCTGCAAGCGGCGTGGCAACCGTGACCGGTGTGGAAGCCGACGGTAAGCTCCGTGTGGCCATGGGTCACGAAGGCGACGTGGTGCAACTGACTTCCGTGGACCGCGAAAGCAACCGCTTCAAGGTCGCGCCCAAGCTGGGCTTTTTCTTCAACGATCCAAGCGGCGCTTTCCGCTACTCGTTGTCGGCGGCGGCCAATTACGATCGCCGCCTCAGCGATGGCCTGTACCTGAACACCGCCGCCAGTGTCTCGCTGATCGAAACCGTCTCCGGCGTCAAGCAGCCATCGAACAGCAACCTGCCGCACGTGCGTACCGATGTTGCAAAATATCTGGGCGAAAGCCGTTTTGCCCTGAGCCGGGTACTGCTCAATAAATACGCCACACCAGCCGAGCGTTGGTATGTGCGCGGTTCCGTCGGCCTGTACGAAGACATGTTTCGTGGCGCTGGTGGTCAGGTGCTTTACCTTCCCAAGAACAGCCAGTGGGCGGTCGACCTGTCGGTGGATGCTTTGCAACAGCGCGGCTACAAACGCCTGTTTGACAGCCTCGACTACAAGACCGTGACCGCCATCGCGTCGCTGCACTACAAGATGCCTCATGGTATTACGGTGACGGCACGTGCCGGTCGTTTCCTGGCCAAGGATAACGGCGTGCGCATGGAATTCAAGCGGCGCTTCGACTCCGGCATCGAAGTGGGGGCATGGTACACCCACACCAATGGCAACGATATCACCACCCCGGGTACGCCGAGCAAGCCTTACCAGGACCGTGGCGTGTTTCTGTCGATCCCGCTGCGCACCATGTTGCCGCTCGATTCGCAGAACACCATGGGCTTCTCGCTCTCGCCGTGGACCCGAGATGTTGGCCAGATGGTAGCCTCGCCAGGCGACTTGTACGACATGGTTGAAAAACCGCGCCGTGACATGAATTCCTACGACGGCTTGGGCAATTTCGCCGAGCGTCCGGATGAACAGCAACTGCCGGCCGTCAATCCCCCGGACGTGCCGTTTGAAAACCCTGTCCCCGTGGTGCGCGAGCGTATCAACCAGTCGCTGGAAGTCATACCGGCGCCGCGGGAATGGGTGCGCCCGGTCACCATGACTGTCGGTGCGATCCTGGTATCGGCCCTGGCCGACAAGCCTGTGGACCGGCAGATGAAAAAATACCAGGATAAAAAGGCGCTGCGCGGGTTGAACACCTACGGCAACGCGTTGCCGTACGCACTGGTCGGCGCTGCTGGCGCTGCTTTTGCCCTCGGCGACGAACGCCTGAGCAACACCGGCTTGATCGCCATGCAGTCGATTGCCGCCGCTACCGGTGTCTCGCTGGTTGGCAAGTATGCAGTCGGCCGCGCGCGGCCGGAAGAAGAGCGCGGCCCTTGGTCGCGCGTTGGCGAAGGGTATTCCCGTTCCGATGCAGCGTTTCCCTCCGGCCATGCGGCTGTATCGTTTGCCGCCATTACGCCGTTTGCCAAGGAATACAACGCTCCCTGGCTGTACGGAGTGGCCGCACTGGGTTCGGCTGGTCGCGTGGCCGGTCGCAAGCATTGGGTGTCCGACACCGTGGCAGGCAGCGTGATCGGTTATGCGATCGGCAGCTGGCTCTGGCAGGCACAACGCGAACAACACGGCGGTGGCTTGTCGATTGTGCCGGGACCGAAGTCGGTTGCCGTTTCCTGGCAAAAATCCTATTAATCGTGGCGCAAGTCGCGACCGAAAAACACTATTTATCTTTACAAAAGACCAGCATGAAAAAGCCAATTCTGAAAGCCAAGCCGATGTTGAAACAAGTTATCGTTTCAGCATGCATGTTGAGTGTGATGACGACTTCCGCGCTGGCGCAGAGTGCCACCCAAGAGCGCGAGCTGGCGTCTCCGTTTACCGCCTCGCCTGCGATGACCGGGTCGCCTGCGATGACCGGGTCGGCATTGCCATCGATTAGCAGCGGCCGCCCGTCAACTTCGGCGTCACCACAAGCGCCAGTGCAACAGGAGTCTCAGAACCAGCGCAACCCGCAGCCGCGCCAGGCGCGCAAAGCAGGTGAATTTGAAAATTTTGTCGCAACCGTTACCAATAATAACGCGGCCAATCGCGAGAATCTGGCCATTTATGGCTCGGAATTGTTCGAAGGCGTGCCATCCACGTTCGCGCCACTGACCGCAAACCAGGTCAATCAGAATTACCTGATCGGCACAGGTGATGAATTGCAAATTCGTGGTTGGGGCATGGTCAACATCGAAGTCACCGCCAAGGTTGATCGCAGCGGTGCCGTGTATATTCCGCGCGTGGGTGCGGTCAACGTGGCAGGCGTGAAGTATGGTGATCTGCAGGCCTACCTGAAACAGGCAGTGGGCAAAAACTTCAGCAACTTCGATCTCGCTGTCAGCATTTCGCAAGTGCGTCCGGTGCAAATTTACGTGGTCGGCCATGCTACCCGTCCCGGTACCTACACCCTGAACGCAATGAGCACCTTGCTCAATGCCCTGTTCACCTCGGGCGGACCGGACACCACAGGTTCGATGCGGAATATCGAAGTCAAGCGTGGTGGCAAAGTGGTCACCACGTTCGACATGTACGACATGCTGCTCAAAGGCGATAAAACCCGGGATATCTCGTTGCAGGATGGTGACGTGGTGTACGTGCCGCAAGTCGGTCCGCTGGTCGCCGTGGTCGGTAACGTCAAGCGTCCTGCCATTTTTGAAATGAAAGGCCAGGCGTCGGTCGCCGATGCCGTCACGTGGGCCGGCGGTTTTGCCTCGGCCGCCGACACCAAGCAAGTCATCGTTGAAAAAAATGTCAATAACGACTTCAAGATGATCGCCACAGTCAGTGCAGCGCAGGCAGCGCAAGATCCGGGTCTGGCTGCATTGCCGCTGAATCCTACCGACATCATCCGCGTGTTTTCGCCTTCGGCCGTGCCGGTGACGGCGGCGATTAGCAATGAATACGTACGCGTTTCTGGCGAACTTAAGCAAACTGGCGCGTTCCAGTTGCAGCAGGGCGAGACCTTGCGTTCATTGTTGGCCCGCCTGGGTGTTACCGACAAAGCTTATGTATTTGCAGCCGAGTTATCGCGGGAATCTGTCCGCCAAGCACAGCAGGAAAAACTCGATGAAGTCGCACAGCGCTACATGCGCGATCTCGAAGTTGGCGCTTCGCAGCAAATGGCTGCTACTTCGGACAAGGATGCGATCGCTGTGATCAGCGCCGCCGTCGATCGCCAGCGCCTGTTAGCCCAGCGAATGGCCAACATCAAGGCGAAAGGCCGGATCGTGCTGGAGTTGCAGGACGGCGATGCGCAAGTGAAGAACCTGCCCGAGTTAGTGCTGCGCGATGGCGACAGCATCTACATTCCACGCAAACCTGATACGGTGGATGTGCTCGGCGCCGTGTTCCAGCAAAACTCGTTCATCTATCGTCCAAGCCGTAGCGTTGGAGATTACCTGAAACTGGCCGGTGGCGCTAACCAAACCGCCGATCGCTCGCAGATGTATGTCATCCGCGCCGATGGCACCACCCAAAGCAATAACACCTCCGGCTGGTTCTCCGGCGTGGATAGCGCCAGGATCAATCCCGGCGACACCATCGTCGTTCCGGAGGAAATCCCGCATACCTCATGGACCCAAAGCCTGAAAGAGTGGACATCGATTTTCTACCAATTTGGCTTGGGCGCTGCTGGTCTGAAAGTATTAAAAGATTAAAACGGAGTGTAGCGCGCAATTCCGTCATCAGGCGGACGTTGCGCGCTGACTATCGTCAGCTTGCAATCTGGCAGGCAAGTACATAAATTTGAAAGCAAATAATGTCCGAGCAATTGGAAAATAAAACGACGCAATACGCTGCAGTCAGCGGCGCCGGTGACACCCACATCACCGATATTCTGATTCCCCTGGCGCGTCAAAAAAAGCTGGTGATTGCTGCGCCTGTAGTGGCGGCCTGTCTTGCCCTGGGTGTAGGTCTGTTGATCAAGCCGACTTTTCAAAGCAGCGCGGCGATATTGCCACCTCAGCAACAGACATCGAGCGTGGCCTCCATGCTGGGCCAACTCGGTGGTTTGGCAGGTGCAGCAGGTGGTCTCAGCAGTGCGTTGAAAAACCCTAACGATTTGTACGTCGGTATGTTGCAGAGCCGTACTATCGCTGACAATTTGATCACGCGTTTCAAACTCAAGGAACGCTACGAAGCAAAATCTTTGGATGAAGCACGAGTCAAGCTGCAAAAAGCTCGCGAATTTCTCAATGGCAAGGATGGCTTGATCTCCATTGTTGTCGAAGACAATGACCCCAAGTTTGCGGCCGATCTCGCCAATGCCTACGTTGAAGAGTTAGCGCAACTGACCAAGGGGTTGGCAATTACCGAAGCATCGCGGCGCCGTCTTTTCTTTGAAAAGCAGTTGTTGACTGCCAAAGATGATTTGGCGAACGCCGAAGTGGCGATGAAAAAGATGCAGCAAACCACCGGGTTGTTGCAACTCGAAGGACAGGTCAAGGGCATAATCGCCAATGAGGCCCAACTGCAAGGCCTGATCGCGGCAAAGGAAGTGCAGTTGCAATCGATGCGTAGCTTTTCTACGTCAAGCAACCCGGAATATGTTCGCCTGCAGGACGAGGTACGCGCCCTGAACGGGCAACTCAGCAAGCTGCAACAGGGTAAAACGCGTGAAGGTGATTTGATGGTGCCTACCGGAAAGCTTCCGGAAGTCGGCCTGGAATATATTCGTAGCGTGCGCGACGTCAAATATTACGAAACGATTTTCGAGTTACTTGCAAAGCAATTTGAACTTGCAAAAATCGATGAGGCCCGGGATTCATCCACGATCCAGTCACTTGATCGGGCAGTTCCGGCTGAAAAGAAAATGAAGCCGAAACTGTCGGTCTTTGTCATGATTGGCTTCCTTGCTGGGGGACTTCTTGGCGTTCTTGGTGCCATGGCGCGCGATGCATATCTGCATCCGGCGGACGATCCGGCGAGCCGCGCGCGCTGGAATCGCCTGAAAAGTGCGTGGAAGCGCTAGCGTTATCGCCGCCAGCAGAATCAATGCGCAAGCTATGGGCACGCATTGACCCTGCCTCTTATGCAAGTGACACGACACGCCGCTTTCCTCATCGTTTAAATATCTGGTTTTTATGGCAATTAGCTCAATACGTAACTTATTTATAAAGAATGCGGTCGCAAACGTATTGGGGGGTGCCGGAACAGCGCTGTTTAACCTGTTGTTGCCCGCTTTGGTCGTAAGGCATTTAGGGAAGCTGGAATTTTCGGTGTGGAGCCTCGCGCTCCAGGTTCTGATTTATTTGCAATTATTTGGTTTTGGATTGCAAACAGCCATGACAAAATACATAGCACATGGTAACGAACTGCAGGATAAGGGCGACCAGCGTAAAACGATCAAGGCCGGATTGGTTCTGGTCAGTAGCTTTACCGCGATGGCCCTGGTAGCTGTTGGGTTGCTGGCGCTGTTTTACCCGCTGTTTTTCAATGATGTTCCTGCCGAGCTGATGGGTGAGTTTCGGTTATGCATCGTCATACTGGGTATCTCGGCTTCCTTGCAATTATTTGCGCTGGTGCCCTCCGGTGTTTTTCTTGGTCTGCAAAAAAACATTATCCCGGTTTCCGGACTGCTGTTTGTTCGAATTTCAAGTTTGATAGGCATCTGGCTGGTGCTGAGTAATGGCGGTTCGCTGGTCAACTTGTCCATAGTTCTTGCCGGATGCGGCCTGATGATTTTGCCCATTAGCTATTTTTATACCAAGCGTTGGGCCGGCCCTTTTATCTCGCATCTGGGACCGATCGATTGGGCCAGATGCCGGGAATTATTCCGTTATTGCGCAAGCCTTGCGATATGGAGCGTCGCAATGCTGTTCGTAAATGGCATCGACCTCGTGATTGCGGGGCACTATGATTTTGATAAAGTCGCCTCATATTCGCTGGCGATTACTGCGATAGCCATCCTGGTGGGGGTAACGCAGGCAGTTCTCAGCCCGCTGGTGGCGATCGGGTCCGCTTCGTATGCCAACATAGATAAAAGAGCGCAGTTACCGAAATTGCTTACATTGTCGAGCGCCGGATGCGCGGCGTTTTTGATCGTCACCCTTGTTATCTTTTTATTTTTAGGCAAACCGCTGCTGGCTTTATGGCTCGATGCCAGCTATGTGGACGGTGTGTACGAATTACTTGCAGTAATGTTGTTTGCGCATGCGTTGAGAAATTTATTAATGCCTTTTTCCCTGCTGCTTGTGTCGATTTCAGAGCATAAAAAAGCCTTCATGCCGGCGATCATTGAAGGGGCATTCAACCTGACATTCAGTCTGATACTGGCGCCGAAATTCGGCGTGATTGGTGTCATTTATGGCACATTGATTGGGTCGATAGCAGGTGTTCTCAGTGTCGTGATTTTTGTGGCAGGTAAAACTCCAGCGTTGTCAGTTTCCAGGGCTTACTTTTTCAATAGAATAATTTTTGTTCCTGTAATTGTTCTGGCAGCATTGTTTTGGATTTTTCACGGGTAATATCAGATGATGAAACTAATAAAAAAAATTATCAAAACAATGTTGTATCGCCCGCGTTTGGGTAAGCTGGGGGCGGACAGCTATGTATTGCTGCCTAGAGAAATAAAGAATGCACATTTAATTGAGATTGGTAACGATTGTCACATCGGAAAATCGCTGGTGATGGAACCAATCACGTCGCATGGGAAGCAAAAATTTACACCCCGCATCAGTGTCGGAAATAATGTGTACATCGGCAGATACTGCCAGATTTTTTGCGTTGATGCGATAACGATTGAGAACGGTTGTGTCCTGAGCGAGTACATCTACATGTCGGATTCAGCGCATGGCTTTGCCCCGGATGCAGGTTTTATCATGGAACAGGATCTGGAGTCAAAAGGTCCTATACATATTGGTAAGAATACATTCATAGGATACGGCGTGTCAATAATGCCCGGAATTTCTCTGGGAAAGAATTGTGTAGTAGGAATAAATTCCGTAGTAACGCGATCTTTCCCGGATTTTTCGATGATTGCAGGTAGCCCGGCGAAGTTGATTAAGACATACTGCGAGGAACGAAAAGACTGGATCAGAGTTCAGCGGTAGTCGCATATTTCACACCGCAGTCTGCAGGAGAGCAGGCAGACGTGGTAATACTGAGTAATATGATCGGACAACTAACGAGCTTCGTTTGAATGGGGTTTTATGAGAATTTTAATAAAAATAAAAAATAAATCGCTGTACGATATTTTTAACTCTATCGGTTCGTATCTGGTCAGGCTGAAAGCTAGGTTTTTTTATGGGCTATTCTTTGGTTCGATGGGGAAAAAGTCTGCAATTTATAAGCCGTTGTTCATATCCCATCCTCAGCATATTTTTGTTAAAGATTTCGTCTCAATTCGTAACGGTGTGCGTCTCGAAGTAATAACCGGCCATTCGAAGTCGGTGCCGCGGCTGACGATAGGGCACAATGTCAATATCGAACAAAATGTACATATCATTTGCGGCTCCAGAGTAACGATAGGCGATAATGTTTCGATTACAGGTGGCGTAGCAATAGTTGATGTTAATCATCCACATGAAGATGTTGATGATAAAAGTAAAATTGGATCCAGAATTCAATGTGATGGAAATTATGTTGAAATTGGCGATAACGTGTTCATTGGCTTCGGCGCCATTATTATGCCGAACGTGAAAATAGGCAGAAATTCTGTCATCGGCGCACATTCAGTTGTGAACCATGATATTCCCGAGTTCTCGGTGGCAGCAGGAACTCCGGCAAAAGTTTTGAAAAAATATTGTTTCGAATTAAAAGATTGGAAAAAATTATGAAAGTATTGATTACTGGCGGTGCGGGATTTATCGGTTCTAACCTGGCACTGCATTTACAGAAAATCGGTCATGAAGTGACGATTCTCGATAATTTATCGCAGCAGATTCATGGCGAAAATCCAGCGGAAACTTCGCCGCTATACCGCAGTATCAAAGATGTGACCAACTTCGTTTTGGGATCGGTTACCGACAGCGCGGCATGGGAAAAAGTATTGCCAGGTCAGGACGCGATTGTTCACTTGGCGGCAGAGACCGGCACTGGTCAGTCGATGTATGAAATCAAGCGCTATGTCGACGTCAATATTGGCGGCACTGCCCTCATGCTGGATCTGTTGGCGAACGGTAGCTATCAGGTGAAAAAAGTGGTAGTGGCATCATCCCGTTCGATCTACGGCGAGGGCAAATATCACTCGCAGGCCCTGGGTATCATTTACCCGGGTGCACGCAAGGATGAAGACATGCAGGCCGGTCGGTTCGAGCCGTTGTGCCCGCAGACTGGCGAACCGCTGACCTTGCTTGCTACCGATGAAGATTCGAAAATCCATCCATCGTCGGTTTATGGCATTACCAAGCAAAATCAAGAGCAGATGGTCATGACGGTGTGCGCTTCGCTGGGAATCGGTGCGACCGCACTGCGTTATCAAAACGTGTACGGTCCCGGCCAGTCGTTGAGCAATCCCTATACGGGCATACTCTCGATTTTCTCGACCCGCATCAAGAATGGCAATGGGTTGAACATCTTTGAAGATGGCAAGGAAAGCCGCGATTTTGTGTTTGTCAGCGACATCGTTGAAGCTACTACTGCCGCCCTGATCAAGGACGAGGCCAATAATCAGGTATTCGGCATCGGCGCCGGCGTGGCAACCGACGTCCTGACCGTGGCCCATACCCTGGCTGAGCGCTATGGCAAGGAAGTGGAGATCAAGGTGACCGGCGCCTATCGCCTGGGCGACATTCGCCATAATTATGCCGATTTAAGTAAAGCCAAGCGCCTGCTTGATTTCAGCCCGAAGGTAACATTCGATCAGGGTATCAAGTTGTTTACTACGTGGGTTGAACAACAAGAAGTTCAGACGGATAGCTATGACAGCAGTATCGCTGAGATGAAAAAGCGTGGCCTATACAAGTAACAAGCGGAAACTGTGACACCGGATCGCGGAAGGCTGCAGGGACGTGCGCGCGGCATGCAGCTCGTGATAGCAGGTCCGCCGAGCCTGGCGTCTCCCGCTGAAAAAATTACTGCGTAGTGGTTTCAATAATTAGAGGTTGGATTTCATGAAAAATAGAGTGGGCTTGGTTACCGTACTATTCAACAGCGCCGATGTATTGCCGGGGTTTTTCGAGAGCTTGTCTCGGCAGACTTTCGACGATTACTGGTTGTATATACTTGATAATAGTCTCGACACTCTTTCTTTCGAGGCAGCCCAAGCCGAGATCGCCAAGTACGCGATGACCAACGTCACGCTGATCAGGAACACGGAAAATGTAGGCGTGGCGGCAGCAAACAATCAGGGTATCGAACTCGGATTGCAAGCAGGTTGTGAATATATACTTATTCTGAATAATGACATCGAATTTGAAGATGTAAACTTGTTTGGGAATATGGTGTCGCTGGCCGAACAGCGCGGCGACAAGTTAATTACCCCCAAAATGTATTTCCATGACAATGGATTAATCTGGTGCGCAGGTGGTGAGATCCGGAAATGGCGTGGTACGGTGCATCATTTCGGTGAAATGCAGGGGGATCTTCCAGAAAACAGCAGGACCGGTTATACCGAATATGCGCCAACCTGTTTTATGCTGGTGCATAAAGAGGTTTTTGAGCGTATTGGCGTGATGGATGAAAAATATTTCGTTTACTACGACGACGTGGATTTTGTCTGGCGTTCGAACCAGGCTGGATATAAATTGCTGTATTGGGCTGAAGGGAAAATTTCGCACAAGGTCAGCAGTAGTACCGGTGGTGACGACTCGCCATTCAGCATTTTTTACAGCAACCGCAACAGGTTATATTTCATTCGAAAAAATTATAGCCCACTCGTGAAATACTTTGCTGTGGCGTTCACGCTCATTACCCGCCTTTTCAAATATATGAAATATTCGAACACGAGCAAAAGCGCGAATTTTAAGAAAGCCATGCTGGCTGGCCTGAAAATGCCATTGAAGTAATCGGCTCAAAAATTTGTCCCGGCGCAATGCTGGCGTGGCCAGGAGGTGGCGTATTGAGGGCCTGTATGCATTGCTGGTCGTGAATCTTACGAAGCCGGGATGCGCCAAATTTTGGCACTTGAGAAATGTAAAGATGTATGAAAAACAGTAAAAGCGTATTGGTAATCAGTCCCGATGTACCGTTTCCTGATAATTATGGAGGCGCGCTCGATATCTGGAAGCGTGTAGTTTATCTGAAAAGCATGGGCTTCGTGGTACATTTGGTTAGCCTGTACCGTGACGATTCGCGCCTGAGGGAGTTTGAAGCATCGGAGCAGTTCAAACTGGTCGATGTCCATGTGGCGGTTAAATATCGCCCTCAGCTTTCGTTCAAGATGATATGGTATCCGGTTGCGATGACCATCAGATCTATCGCACTGAGTGACCTTGAGGTTTTCAAACGCCAGCTTCTCGCGCGGTATGATTATGCGCTGGTGGAAAACAGCAAAAATATGCTGGCGTTCAATGATATAAAGAATTACGTGGGTATGCAGTGCGGAAAAGTCTATATACGCATGCAAAACTGCGAGTGGGAATATTATGACTACATGGCAAGCGCGGAAACAAAATTGTGGAAAAAGCTGTTTTTTATCACTGAATCGATAAAGTTCAAATTATTCGAGAAGAAGCTGGCAACTGACGAGGCGGTAGACGGTTTGCTGTTTATTTCCGAGCGCGACATGAAATTTTACGGTACTCGAGTTCAAAAGTCGGTGGTTTTGCCGGTATTTTTGAGTGCGACAGAAAAGGAAGTCAATTTCGCTACCAGGAAAAATCTTCTTCTGTTCATCGGTAATCTCGAACTCTCTGATAATGTCGCTGCGGTTGAAAAGCTGTATGCCTATTTGAAAGAGTGGTTAGCCTTGCATCCTGATTGCAAGCTGCTGATTGCGGGTAAAAACAAATCCGGTGTGAATCCGTTTTCGGCTTTTGATGCAAAGAATGTCGAGGTGCTGTTTAATATCCCGCACGAGCAAAAAGAGCAGTTGATCGAGGATGCAAAAGTATTTTGCTCATTTTCGATGAATCCTGCGGGGGTCAAATTAAAGACCCTGGAGGGGGCATCCGCCGGGCTGCCAATTTTGGCGAACAACAATGCATGTGATGGCTCGGGACTGGAAAGTGTGGTCATGAATATCGACAAACAAAGTAAGGAAGTCATTTACAATCATCTGGACCAGATGATGGGCGACATGGCGACATTTAAAAAAATGTCGCTCGATGTTACGTCAGCCTATCGCCAATTGACGAACGATGCTGCGAACGCGCATACGGAAATATTTCCATGATGGTTAAATTAATAGCATTGTTTTTGCCGTTGATGATACTGAATACGGTTAATATTGGGTCTGTTTTCATACCAATAATGACAATTCTGTTAAATGCCTATTTTATCTATTGCGTTGGTTATAAATATAAATCGATCCCGAGTTTCTTATACCTAGGACCGATCATCAGTTTGCTGCTGATTTCTGTTTTTAAATATGCTCTTTTTTTTGAGTCGGATGGTATCATCGACTCGGCGAAATTGATCGCCACCGGCATGATGGTGGTTTCAATTTATTTTATCCTTAAATATGAAGCGAAAATCTTTTTTCGCTGGTATTTTATTGCCACCGGCTTGCTTCTGATTTATGGCCTTTATCAGTATTTGATTGTTTTTTCCGGGCTTCCGCGCGATAGTACCGGCGTGAACCTTCCGGTTAATTTATGGAATGAAAGTGCCTGGCATCTAAGTATCATCCGTGATGGATTGATACGGGTTCAGTCGTTCGCTTATGAACCGGCCTATCTGGCGATTTTCCTCGGTTTCTCGCTGTTATGCGCGACGAGTTTCAAGGTTAAAAAACGCTGGCTGATTGCTATTTGCTTGGGCCTGCTTGCTACGGGATCACGCAATACGTTTGTTTTCCTGTTCGTGTTTTTTGGCCTGATGGCCATAAAAAAATACATGAACGGATTCATGTTTGGAGTGATTTACTTTTTTTCGTTTCTCCTTCCAATTTTCCTGTTCGTGTTTGTCGATCTGGAGGCGGGAGATTTCGATGTATCCGTGCTGGCACGTGCACTACCCTACAAAGTGGTGGCAGAAAATATAACGGGCGATCTCTGGGCGGCAGCGTTCGGCGTCCCGTCCTATACGGATGCTATCGTTCAGAATAACTATCTGGCGCGTTTCAGCGAGGTGCTGGTTTCGGAAAAAGTCGATGAGGACCCTAGAAGTTTCCTGGCTTACTTGCTACTGCATTTTGGCGTAGTTGGCTTCCTGGCGTTCATCTTCTTCCAATGGTTGCTGCTTAGAAAGTCCAAGACATCGCTCATTTACATGAGTTCGTTCAACTTGTTATGTTTTAATTCGAATGTTTTGTTTTGGCCGGTATATTGGTGTGTTTATACCTTGTCAATATTTATTCAGGACGAAAAATGGCGTTTCATGTTAGCACCGCCCGCTAATGCGCCGATTTTACCTGCTGCGGTCCCGGAAGATATCGAGTTGCCAGTTAAAGAGCGCTGATTGAAAGTTTCGAGTAATGTGCCTGCCGCTTTATTAATAATGCCGAGGCAGGCGGGAGCTAAATAAAATCCGGTATTCTTGAATAAAGTGAAGCATGCACAGCAGTTTGGCTATGGGTCATGACCTGTGTGAAGAGCCAAAAAAAATGATATATTACGTTTATCAATATTTTTTTAGTTAACCATTTCGGATTTTACGGTATGAAAATTGCAATTATCACTGGTATTACTGGACAAGATGGCGCCTATCTGGCGGAGTTACTACTGGAAAAAGGCTACAAAGTCTTTGGCACCTATCGCCGCACCAGTTCCGTCAACTTCTGGCGTATTGAAGAGTTGGGGATCGCCCATCATCCAAATCTGGAGTTGGTCGAGTATGATCTGACCGACCTGAGCGCCAGTATCCGGTTGTTGCAAACCACCGGTGCGACGGAGGTGTACAACCTCGCGGCGCAAAGCTTCGTGGGCGTGTCCTTCGACCAGCCCGTAACTACCGCTGAAATTACCGGCCTGGGCCCGGTCAACCTGCTCGAGGCGATTCGTATCGTCAACCCGGCAGTGCGTTTCTACCAGGCCAGCACGTCGGAAATGTTCGGCAAGGTGCAAGCTATTCCGCAAATCGAAGATACGCCGTTCTACCCGCGCAGCCCGTACGGTGTTGCCAAGCTGTATGCCCACTGGATGACCATCAACTACCGCGAGTCGTACAATATTTTTGGGGCCAGCGGAATTTTGTTCAACCACGAGTCGCCACTCCGCGGACGCGAGTTTGTGACGCGTAAGATTACCGACAGCATGGCGAAGATCAAGCTGGGCCTGCTCGATGTGCTGGAACTCGGCAATATGGATGCAAAACGTGACTGGGGTTTTGCCAAGGAGTACGTTGAGGGCATGTGGCGCATGCTGCAAGCTGACAAACCCGACACCTACGTGCTGGCCACCAACCGTACCGAAACCGTGCGCGACTTTGTCACCATGGCGGGCAAGGCTGCCGGTTTCGAGCTGGTCTGGAGCGGCGCAGCGGAAAATGAAATCGCCGTCGATGCCAAGAGCGGTAAAACCCTGGTACGCGTGAATCCTAAATTCTACCGTCCCGCAGAAGTTGAGCTGTTGATTGGCAATCCTGAAAAGGCGCGCAAGGAACTGAGCTGGGAGCCGAAAACCACGCTAGAGCAATTGTGCCAGATGATGGTCGAAGCAGATATCTGTCGTAACCAGGCCGGCTTCTCGTTCTGATCATGGCGAGGCGCGTTTTGATCACCGGCGTGCAGGGATTCACCGGCCGCTATCTGGCGGCCGAACTTGCCGCTGCAGGTTACGAGGTATTCGGCCTGGCGCACATGCCGCAAGCCGAGCCGATTCCCGGTGTGGTGGCTGTGCATGCCTGCGACCTGAACGATGCTGCCGGGCTGGCGCAGGTCGTCGACGTGGTGCGGCCCGACATGGTCGCCCACCTGGCAGCTATTGCCTTTGTGGGGCATGGCGATGTTGACGCCATCTATCGCACCAATCTGATCGGTTCGCGTAATCTGCTCGAGGCATTGAGCCGCACCGCGACGCCGCCGGGCGCCGTGCTGCTGGCCAGTAGCGCCAACGTGTACGGTAACGCGGCCGGCGGCATGCTGGCCGAAACGGCACCGGGCGCACCCGCCAACGATTACGCTGTCAGCAAGCTGAGCATGGAATACATGGCCAGCTTGTACCAGCAGCGTCTGCCTTTGACGATTGTGCGGCCGTTCAATTACACGGGCCGGGGGCAGGCCGAGAGCTTTTTATTGCCCAAGATTGTCAACCATGTCAGGCGTGGCGCCCCGTTGATCGAGCTGGGCAATTTGCATGTAGCACGCGATTTTTCCGACGTGCGCATGGTGGTCCAATATTACCGGCGCCTGCTGGACCAACCGTCGGCACGCGGCGCGACATTTAACGTTTGTTCCGGCCTGGCGTACACCCTCGATGAAGTGCTCGGCATGGTACGCGAGTTGAGTGGCCATCCGTTCGAGGTGCGGGTCAATCCTGCTTTTGTACGTGCCAACGAAGTCAAGACCCTGCTGGGCGACCGTGCTAAGCTGATCGCCGCCGTGGGGCAAGCCGACGACATCGCATTGCGCGATACGCTGGCCTGGATGCTGGCCGATCCGGCGCCAGTCTGACGTGTTCCCCGCAGGTTGCCGCACTGGCGGCAACCTCTCCATCAACGCTAATGCCTTTTCACATAGGCATTGAGCGTTTTCCCTACCAATCCTGCACCAAAATCCGACACATGGTCGGTGTAGCCATACACCAGTCGACCATTCTTCGTCATTGAGCAATATCCGGTTGCGGTATCGCAAAGCGTATCGGTCGTATCCAGGACGCTGATCAGTGCCGGATCCAGCAACCTGACCTGTTCCAGTAAGTCACGGTATTTCTTCGATAATCTCAACTGGTCGGTAATCTTGATGCGACACTCCTGCCGGTGTGCGCCATTCACCAATTGATCCAGCATTTCCGGGCGCAGTTTTCTAGGCATGCATTGGTCGGGATCCTTGAAGGTAGGATTATCGATTACGAAAATCACCGGCTTGCCAGCACGTAGCAGCTGTTTTGTAAAATTCTTCACTCCAGCCAGTGCCACGTCGTAGTTTTTGTTTGATTCGAGGTCTTCGATGGAATATACGTTGTTCAACGAGAAAATTCCGCGAGTCGCGGCGACAATAACGATTTTTTCGAAACCGGGATTGGCCAATACTTTATCGATCGCTGCCCGGGCGCTTTTTTGATAGACCGCAAACATTTTTTCGTCAGATAAAATCGGCGCTACCGGGCCTTGTATGCCATTGCCGCCTACCAGCGCCCAACGGCCGTTTGCACCGGAGGTTCTGACCAGTCCGGGGAATAACGCGAGTGCCTTGCTGTCGCCAAGCAGTACATACTTCGGCTCTGCGCGCTTGTCTTTGGTACAGACGGAGAATGTCGCGTCGAGCTCTTTTTTATTGGGACCGCAGCCGGCCGTAGTATTCCCCAAGTCGCCGCCATCGTACGCAGAAATACTTACTTGGTTGCTTTTCAGGAATTCCCTGGGTAAGCCGCTTTTACCTTCCTGTTTGAAGGAAAACAGTCCAACGACGCCAATGACAGCGAGGATGGCCGTCAGCGAATAATAAGATTTGTGTTCGGATTTGCCGAACCGGATAGGCGTTTCCACAAACCTGTAGGTCAACCATGCCAGCGCTACCGACAACACCATCATGGTGCCAATTATTTGTGGCGTCACATGATCGCCAAATAATATGCGAGCAAAGGACAGCAGGGGCCAGTGCCACAAGTACAACGGGAAACTGATCAGTCCAAACCAGATCATGAGGGAGCGGGACAAAATGTGCTGGTTAACCCAGGCTCGCGGACCAGCCATGATTAGCGCTGCGGTGGCAAGGGTAGGTAACAATGCCCACCAGCCGGGAAATGCATCGTCTTTGGAAATGAGCAACAGTGCCGCAATCAGCAAAGCGGCGCCCGCTACCGATAACTGGTGAGCGTATTTAGCAGTAAACCTGGCAGTCTGTTCTTTTTCAAAAATTGTCAGATAGGCTAACAGCGAACCTATCAACAATTCCCAGAAACGCATGTGCGGCAGGTAGAAAGCGGCATTCGAATTGGTATTCACTGTAATAATGTTCAGCGCAAATGAAATGACAATTGCTGCGATGATCACTATCTTGATGATTGATTTTTTCTTCCATGCAAGCCAGAGAACGAGTGGCCAGATGATATAAAACTGTTCTTCGATGCCCAGCGACCAGAGGTGCAGCAGCGGCTTGAAATCGGCAGATATATCAAAGTAACCATTTTCCAGGAAGGAGACAAAGTTCGACAGAAAGATCGCTCCGCCAAAAATGTGTTTGCTCAAACCGCGCAGTTCACTGGGGAACAGGACATTCCATCCAACGATGTAGCAAACCACGAGTATTACGATGAGCGAGGGGAAAATTCGTTTCGCACGACGCAAATAAAATCCAAAAAAACTGAACTTATTGGCGATCAAGGATTCAAACAGTATGGTGGAAATCAAAAAGCCGGACATGACAAAAAATATGTCTACGCCAACAAATCCCCCTGGTAGCAAGGAAGGAAAGCCGTGAAATATAACTACACACAATACGGCCACCGCACGAAGTCCATCAATGTCGGGGCGATATTTTTTATGATGCTTCTGCAAAGAATTGGCAATAGGACTTGAATAATTGGTCATTATATAAAAGAATGTTTTGAAGCAACTGCACTAATGAGTGTGAGGGTCGGGTCTATTAAAACGCGTTTTCTTCCTCTCGCAACAGCTTTCTCGGCACCCGGTATGGAGGTCTGCAACTGTTATGATTCCGTCAATTACGTCGGCAGTGGCGTGAGAGTAGGCGTTTAACACTGCAGCCGGCTGCCAGGATGGCTCAGGATCTGGCAAGAATTCCGGCGTTTTTGTAGCGCCCATTTTACTGAAGTAAAGAGTAGTACCCAAGCTTTAAGTCGTGCAATTGAGGAACTATCCGCGACCAACGCAATATTTGATTCGAATCGTGCGGTGAGGTCCGCTGCAGCCCTCAACCGTCGTAGTAAAAGCGACAGGCGTGTGCCGCTTCTGCAGGGTGCAGCGAATTTTGCCGCAGGATGGTGGGAGTGTGCCATCATAGTGAATTGCGTCACCCTGGTAGTAGCGTAGGTCGCCCTTGCATCGCCTAATTGTGCGGACAGATGACGATGCTGACATGCGCGGGGCAATGTGCGTTATTGTATTTTAATATTTTAATAATATCAGTTGCTATGTTGAATCAAAAAAAAGTAGTTGTTCTATTGGCATGCCGCAACGGCCAAAGCTGGATCAGGGAGCAGCTCGACTCCATACTCGCGCAGCGGGAAGTCAACCTGTCGTTGCTGATCCAGGACGATAATTCGTCCGATGATACCAAAAAAATTATTGCGGAATATGCCGACGCACATCCGCGCAGGATCCAGGTGTTCTTGAACGAAGTGGGCACCGGTTCCGCCGGCGCCAATTTCAGGAAGCTCATTGCCAGGGCCGGGGTGGCGGACTGTGATTATGTCGCGCTGGCCGACCAGGACGATATCTGGAACCTGGACAAGATGGCGCGTGCGATTGCCGCCCTCGAACAGTCCGGTAGCCACGGTTATTCTGCTGCAGTGCAGGCATTCTGGCCCGATGGCCGGGAGAGCATCTTGCCGCAATCGCCCCATACGCGCACACTCGATTTCATCTTTGAGGGAGCGGGGCAGGGGTGCACGTTTGTCTTGCCAGTGGCGACATTCCGCCAGGCCCAGCAGTTCTGCCAGCAATATGGCGCGCAGCTGACAGGCTTCCATTTCCATGATTGGCTGATCTATATCCTGGTCCGCACAGCTGGTGGTCGCTGGTATTTCGATCCGGTGCCGGCGATGCGTTACCGTCAGCACGAGAATAACGATATGGGGGCACGCGGTGGCCTCAGCGGGTTGCATCGGCGGGTTGCGCTGATCAAGCAAGGATGGTATACCCAGCAACTAACGCTGGCATTGAAAGTGTTTCAAATGGCAGGCGGCAAGAATCTTCACGCCCAAGTGCTGGAAGCCACGCTGCAGGCAGCGCCGTCGCGTTCGCGCCGGGTGCGATTGGCATGGCTGGTCGTTTGCCATGGCCGCCGACGTTTGAGTGATCGTTGTGTGCTCAGCCTGTTTGCGTTGCTCGGCTGGTTCTAACCGATTGCAGCTGCAGATCCCATCAGGCCATCCTGGGGTGGCCTGATGCGGTGAGTATCCACCTCACTTCTTGTACACGTGTTTGTTTTCGACGATGCCTTTTTTGAACACTTTACGCACTGCCATTCGCAGCTTGATATCTACCTTGAGCACAGCGTCGCGTACTTTCTGTTCCGGGCGACCGCGGAACGACGTGATGTGGAAGCGGTCGGTGGACTTCAGTGCGGTTTTTGAGAAATAGTAGTTCGACACGCAGCAACGCGCCTTTCCTTCAGCATCGATCGGGCTTACCGAATGCCATGAGCCGTCATGGGTCGCCATCACCGCCAAGCGGTTGAATTTGCTGTGGATGGTGGTTTGGGCGGAGTCAAGTCCGTTCGGCCACAGCTCGAGGTTGCCACCGAAGTTCTCTTCCCATTGCGGTGTAACGTAGTACAACAGATTCAGAACGCGCCATTGATCGCGGTCCTTGTCGTGCGAATTATCCAGATGCGGGTTCAAGTAGTGCTTATTGCCCATCAGGGAGATACCGCCCGCATACAGGTGTTCGTCCGGGTTCAGGCTCTTGATGCTCGTAATCTTCGATACCAGTTCTACCACCCGCGGATCCTGGAACGCATAAATCGTTTCCTCCAGAATCGGGTTGTAGTTGTTCATCTGGGCGGCAATATACTTGTACTCTTTGAGGCTCTTCTTCAGGCGCATATTGCTGCCATCCGGGAAGCATTCGTAGATAGTGCGTGCTACCTCTTCGGGCAGCAAGTCGTCGATATAGAAGTAGCCAATCGCAGGCTCGGACTGATCGTACATTTTCTTCATCGATGTCAAATTAGCCTCAAGCTTTTGAACAATGATGTCCGCAATTTCTGTTCTGTTCATAGTATTCCATACGATTAATAATGACAAAGCGCCCGACTACAGGCGCAAAGTGGGCCATTCCTGGCTAGATTGGCTGGCTAGTAAGCGCCTTCCTTAACCACCAGTACTTTGAAGGTCCTGATCAGGATCACCAGATCTGTGAATATCGACCAGTTCTTCACGTACCAGACATCAAGATTGACGCGGGTTTCATAGCTGACGTCGTTGCGACCGCTGGTTTGCCACAGGCCCGTAATGCCTGGGCGTGCTTCCAGATAATACTCGACCTGATCGCCGTAGCGTTCAAGCTCGGCCTGGATCACCGGGCGTGGGCCTACCAGGCTCATCTGACCTTTGAGCACATTCCACAGCTGTGGCAGTTCATCGAGACTGGTCTTGCGCAGGAAGCGGCCGATCTTCGTCACGCGCGGATCGTTTTTAAGCTTGAAATCACGCTCCCATTCTTCGCGGGCCGCAGGGTCGTTTGCCAGCAATTCCTTCAGCAGCACATCGGCGTTCACTGCCATGGTGCGGAACTTATAGCAAGGGAAAGGCACGCCGTTCTGGCCGACGCGCATGTGGCCGAAGAACACGCCGCCCCCGCCACCCAGCTTGACCTGGATCGCCACCCACAGGAACAACGGTGACGTCATGGCCAACAGAATGGCGGAGCAGAACACATCAAATGCGCGCTTGAGCATTTGCGGACCGCGCTGAGCCAAGTTATTGCGCATGCCCAGCACCATAATGTCGTGCGCAAAAAAATGGTTGATCGACATGCCGTGTAGCGGCAAGCCGCGCAACGACGGCACGATTTGCAGGTTTGGACAGTCGCGATTCAATTGCTGGATCAATGTTTGCGAAGATTCCATCCCGCCCTGATCGAGCGCCAGCACCACGTGCGGAGAGCCGAGCTGTTTAAGGGTGATGCCGGTTTGTGAACCAAGGTGCAGGCATGGCACCGAGCGACCGCGGCGATCGTGATATTGGGCCGCTGTAGGAGCGCTGCCTGGCAGGTCCAGGAACGCGATCAGGTGGTAGCCCATCAGGCGTTCGGCTTCGAACACGCGCGCGGTTTCGCGTGCGTTGGCGCCGGTGCCGACGATAACCATCGGACGGCTCCAGCTACCGTTCCGCAACAAGGTGAATTTCAGGATTGCGCGCAGGCTCAGCAGAATAATAGGTGCCAAGGTCCACTGCAACAATGGCAACAGGCGGGGCGTTTCCAATCCGCTGAAAAATGCCAGCGCCACTTGGGCCAGCAGCAAGCCGGCACACGCGTGCAGCAATTCGCGCACTTCGCGGGCATAAGGCTTGCGTTTGCTGTAATGACCCTGGGTCCAGAAAATCACCAGTGCCAGCGGCGAGAGGTATAACGATGCCAATGCGCCATTGATGCTGGCAGCGGCCGAGATGTCCATAAGCAGCATCAAGGCATGGGTAAGCGCGGTGGTCAGCGCCATCGCCAGCAGGTCGCTGCCAAGAAGCAAATTTCGCTCGGCAACCTTACTGGCATGCCATGCCTTGCTCGGCAAAAGGAATGCGTCTATGGGCTTCATGCGTTGCTACCCCCGGCAAAAAAGAAATTTACGCCGGAATTGGCGGCTTGTGCGCGCGTTGCATGTTGCTGGCTACGACGGCCTACGCCGCTGGTGTGTGGAATCACGGTATCAAATACGATCATGTGACCGCTTCAGTTTGTTGTTGAAAAAAGAAATTTAAACGTTAAGGCATTGTACTTGTCGTGGGCAGCGTCCGCAATTTCGCTCATGTAACATTCTTTATTTGTTAAGCGAGCGATGTTGCGGCGCAACACGTCTGTGTCAAATAGCAAATATTTCGCACAAAAAGCATGTGAATAAAATAACGCCGGTGATGCTTAGTAGCAGTACAGCGCCTGCTGCACAGTCTTTCGCCAAACCGATGGCGGGGTGGGGGCCGGGATGCAAATGGTCGAGCGCATGTTCGAGCGCGCTATTGAACAACTCGGCGGCGAGTACCAGGCCGCAATTGAGCAACAGCAGGGCCCACCAAATGGGGGCGGGGCGCAGCCATAGCAGGGTGATGACGACACCCACGGCGGCGACAGACTGCTGGCGCATACTCATTTCGGTGCGCCATGCACTTATGATGCCATGCCACGCAAACCCGAGGCGCCTGTAGAAGGGCTGGTTTTTCATGGGGAAAACAAGAAAACAGCGGCCGGCCCAAAGGGCCGGCCGCAGAAACGGATTATTACCGTACAACGTGGCACGGTAACAACCGCAGTAATTAACGAGCGTGGTGGCTGGTAGCGTGGTGGGTGGTGCCGGAGTTCGAATCCGAAGCAGCAGCGCCAACAGCTGCTACGGCTGCGCCGATAGCAACCAGAGCGCCGGTGCTCAGGCCAGCGGTGCCGGCAGCGCCAACGCCAGCTGCTGCTGGAGCTGGTGCTGGGGTTGGGGTGGTCGCAGGTGCGGTTTGAGCGAAAGCTTGGCCAGCGGCGAATGCCAGAACTGCGGCGGTGATAGCGATTTTTTTCATGTTGGTCCTTGAAGGTGAGTAAAGAGACATCTCGACTACGATAAACATTGTACCGGCTTTTATTCATCAATCAATTGGAACTGAAGAATAATTTCCAAATTGCAAGTGATTATTGATAACTCGATGTGGTTTTTACGCTATTACTTATTTTTTTGCAACACATTGGCGGTTTTGCCGTGAGATTGCACCGCGGTGCGTGCGCCAGGCAGCGACGGCGCTGGCATGATGTGCACCCCCTGGAGATCGGCGCGGTTCAACGGTCCTCTGATGCCGCCAGCGTCTCCATATGTGGCATTGCTCTGCAAATAGCTCATGTTATAGAAGTCACGCAGTTCGAATTGATAGTTTCCGGCCTTCAGGCTGACGCGCAATGGTGTCGAATACGACGATCCGGCGCGTTCCGGTGAGTGTGGCATTTGTACTACACCTCCAGTCACCTCCCGCCCGGTGCGATCCTTGAGTGCCAGCCATTTGACGCTGCCGGTGATGCCAAGGTTGATCTGGTGCGCGGTATTGCGATATAGCAGTTGCAGTACATATGCACCGCCGCGGGTGATGCGAATGTTGTGCACGGCGGCGCCGATGGTCTGGCCGGCTTGAGCACACATCGGCGCGCTGTGGTGACTGCGGTTGCCTGAGCTGGTGTACACGGCTTCCACCGCGTAGCACGCGTTGCCGCCTTTGACCGGTACGCGGTCGGTCCAGGTGCTGGCGGTCAGGCCCTGCGCCACCGGTTGGCCGTCGCGGTAAATGTTGTACACCACGCCTGTGCTGTCACCGGGGTAGGTAATGCGTACTGTCGGGGTTCCGTTGGCATGGCTGGTGCTCATGGTGGCGGCCGGCTCGAACGGCGCGTACAGCGCGGGATCGGCCTGGTTCGGCTTGCCGTCCACGCGGCGGATGACTTGCTGGCCCGGCAACAGCTGGCCCAGGCGGATCTCGATCAGGTTGTCATCCGCCAGCGCCGACCAGTCCAGCGCAGTGCCGGCAGGCTGGCCGTTCACCGTGACGCCGTCAATGGCGTAATAACCCTGGCGGCCGGCCGGGGCGGTGGCGACAGGTGGCAGCAGCAGCCGAACCTGCAGGCGCTTGCCGCGCAGTTGCAGGTTGTTCAGGGTAGCCGTGTCGGTGGCGCCCAATGCTACGCGGCGCAGCTTGGCGGTCACGAACGGATGCAGGACGATGCCGGTATCGGTGGTGCGCACGCCGAAGATCTCACCGACCACCATGCCGAGGTAGCCCCCGATCGACCACAGCATCTGGCGTGAATTGACGACCGGCCCGCTCAGGTCCGCTTGCGCCTGCTTGTCGGCCAGCAGCGGCTCGCCGGACAGCCATTCGAAGTTTTCCATGTTAGACAGGTTGAGCGCGGCGCCGCGCAGCAGCGTGTCGTAGGCGGCGTCGGCCACGGCCACGTTGCCGGTCATGGCGGCCGCGCGCAGGCCGTGCGCGGTGACGAAAGGCCACATGGCGCGGTTGTGGTATATCGACACGCCCTGCTGTTGCGGGAAAATCACCGGCGCCCCCATCGGCCCGTGCGGGTAGTGGGCCAGGATGCTTTGCGCCTGTGCGGTGTCGGCGATGCCGTGGATGATGGCCAGCGACTGTCCCAGCCAGTCGTACTTGTAGAGCGCCGCGCCGTCGAAATGGCCGGCGGTCAGGCTGCTGTACATGCCGGCGTCGGCCTGCCAGAAGCGGCGGTTGATGGCAGCCTTGAGGTCGGCAGACCACCCCTGGTAGCGCGTGGCCACTGCCGGCACGCCTTGTTCGCGCGCGAGTTTGGCAGCCAGGGTGAGCGCCTGGTAATGGGCAACGTTGGTGGACAGTGCTTTGGACGTAGCCATGCTGGCGAGGTCTGTGGGAATCCAGGCGGCATAGCTCTGCTCGCGCCAGTCGAGGAACGATTGTTCGCCGGTGTACAGCCCGTCGGCCTGGTCGAAAGCGGCCAAGCGGTCGTTCTCGAGCGTGTTACGCAAGGCTTTCAGGGCCGTGACGGCGAAGTCCTGGCGCTCGGCCGGTGCCAGCGCCTTCAGGGCCTCGTCGGCGCCGAATGCCCAGCTCATGCGGTCGGTGCTGACCGGCCAGCTGCCGCCGCTGCCCGTATCCTGGACGATTTGCAGGCCGTCGGCCGTGCCGGCCACGTCGGGGCCGGGCGTCACCCCTTCGCGGTAGCCGGCCAGTTTGAATTCCAGCGAATTGCGCACGCGTTGCGGGTCGAGCATGGCGAGCGACAGCGCGGCCGCGTACGACAGATCGCGGGTCCACACGTAGTGCCACAGCTCGCCGGTCTTGAAGCAGTTGCAAGCGATCGGCTGGCCGCCGTTGTAGCTGCCATCCTGGATCTGGCTCACCGCGTTACGCTGCATTTCCGTGCCCGCCAGCGCGAACAGCGCGTCGAAGGCCAGATTGCCGCTGCGTACGGTAGGCATCTGCGCTGTTTCAGCATAAGTGGTCTTCTGCTTGCCGTCGAGAGTCTCGCCCTGGCGCACCCGCTGGGTGGTGGTTTGCGTGTAACTGCGCAGCGCGGCGTCGGCGTCGGGCGTCGCGTAGCGCACGGTGTTGTGGTGGCCGTCCCAGGCGGGGTAGGTGGCGGCGCCGCTGGCGGGGGTCTGCGCCAAGGCGGGCAGGGCCAGGGACAGGGCGGCGCCAAGCGCTCCCCATTGCAATTGTTTGGCGTTCATCAATGTTCTCCGTTGCCGCTCATGGTCTTGCTCCACGGCGATTTTATGAAACACGGCTTTCTGACATTTGCTTTCAGAAATATGTGATTTTTTATAGAAAAATGTAGTTCTGCTACAGATGTCTGTACGAATCATTGTAGCTGAAATACAACGAGAATCGTTGCGTGCACAGTGAGGCCTTACGTAGCGCCGCTCTTAAACTGTAGCTGGCAGGAAGTTCAATTGACATTGAATCTAGTTTTAGTACAAAATTCGCTCCGGAACGTCTTTAGAACGTTATTTTTCTTGGTTCTCATGTAGTCGCTGACTACAGGGAAATTATCAGTGTCGTGTAGAGGGGACATCAATGAGTATCTTCGCCAACCAGCGCAGCGCAGCTGCCTTCCAACTCAATCCGGTCGCAGCGGGGTGCGCGTTGTTTGTCGCCGCCTTCGCCATGCCGGCTTTCGCCCAGAACGCGCCTGCCGAGGAAGCTCCGGCCGCAGCCCAGGCGCCGATCGCCTCCGTGGTCGTGTCCGGTATCCGTCGCGGTATCGAGGACGCCATCTCGGTCAAAAAAGATTCGAATTCCATCGTCGAGGCGATCTCCGCCGAAGACATCGGCAAGCTGCCCGACGTCAGTATCGCCGAGTCGATCTCGCGCTTGCCGGGCCTGTCGGCCCAGCGCGTGGCCGGTCGTGCCCAGGTGATCAGTGTGCGCGGCCTGTCGCCGGACTTTTCAACCACCTTGTTGAACGGCCGCGAGCAAGTCTCCACCGGCGACAACCGCAGCGTCGAGTTCGACCAGTATCCGTCGGAGCTGATGTCGGGCGTGACCGTGTACAAAACTCCGGACGCCGGCCTGGTCGGTCAGGGTCTGTCGGGCACCATCGACATGCAGACCGTGCGTCCGCTGGCGTTCTCCGGTCGCACCGTGGCGCTCAATGCACGTGGCGAAAAAAATTCGCTGGGCAAGATCGGTAACGCCAAGGACACCGGCACCCGCTTTTCGGCCAGCTATATTGACCAGTTTGCCGGCCGCACCATCGGCGTGGCACTGGGCTACGCTCGCCTGGAAACCCCGATCCTGTCCAACGAGACCGGCCTGTACGAGCCATGGAAGCGCGATGCGCGCAATGGCCTGCCAGCGGGCACGTTTGCCTCGAACGGCATCAAGGCGGTGGCCCGCAGCGGCCGTAACGAACGCGACGGCCTGATGGGCGTGTTGCAGTACCGTCCGAACAAGCAATGGACCAGCATCGTCGACGTGTACGCGTCGCGCTTCAAGGCTGAAGAGACCGCCAACCAGCTGGAAATCTCGCTCGAGCAGTCCGAGTCCAACTACAACCCGGTCACTGTCAACAACGGCACCATCGCTGGCGGCACGCTCAACAACGTGCGTCCGCTGGTGCGCGGCATGTACAACAAGCGCAAGGACGATATCCGCGCCTTCGGCTGGAGCAACGAGTACAAGTCGAGTGACTGGACCATCTTCGGCGACGTCAACTACTCCAAGGCCAAGCGCAACGAGACCGGCCTGGAAAACAATCTGCAGTACAGCAATGGCGGCGCATCGGCCATCCTGGACAAGGTCAACCTTGGATACGGTAACGGTGGCTACTCGCAGCTGACGCCTGGCCTCGACTACAGCAACTCGAACAACCTGTACGTGGGTAACACCATCTACGGCTCCGGTTACGGCAAGGTGCCGAGCGTGGAAGACGAACTGAAAGGCGCCAAGCTGACCGCCAATGTGCGTGCCTCGGGCGACCTGGAAAAAGCATTCTCGAGCTTTGATTTCGGCGTCAACTACGCCGACCGCAGCAAGAGCAAGCGCCAGGCCGAAGGCGCCATCAACCTGGTCGGCGGTCCGGTGGTCGTGCCGGGCAACCTGCAATATGGTTCGGTCGACCTGGGCTTTGCCGGCGCCGGTTCGATCCCGACCTGGAACGTGCCGGGCTTCGTCAGCCAGTACATGTCGTTCCTGCCGAGCGAAGACCTGACCTACCTGATCCCGAAAGCGTGGACCGTCAACGAAAAGGTCATCACGACCTTCGCCAAGGCCAATATCGAGGCGGAACTGTCGCCAGCGGTCAGCCTGCGCGGTAACATCGGCGTGCAGATGCAAAACACCAAGCAGTCGTCGGACTCGCGCTACCTGGACAACACCAAGACCGGCGCCAACCAGATCCAGCCTATCCACGATGGCAAGAGCTACACCGACATCCTGCCGAGCATGAATCTGGCGTTCGGCTTCGAGGGTCAGCAAACCGTGCGCGTGGCCCTGGCCAAGCAACTGGCGCGTCCGCGCGTGGACCAGTTGCGCTCGGCGCTGGAAATCAACGTCGACACCACCAAGGGCGAACCGAACGCCAGCGGCGGCAATGCTCAGCTCGATCCATGGCGCGCCAAGGCGTTCGACATTTCGTACGAGAAGTACTTCGACAAGAAGGCCTATTTTGCTGCAGCGGCGTTCTTCAAAAAACTCGACACGTACATTTTTACCCAGACCCGTCGTACCGATTTCTCGAACTACTTCCCCGCAGATTTCGTGATGACCAATGGCCTGCCCCTGCGTTCGCGCATCGGTGACTACAGCGCTGCCTACAACGGCAACGGCGGTATCCTGAAAGGCGTGGAACTGTCGGGCTCGATGCCGCTGAACATGCTGACCAAGACCCTGGACGGCTTCGGTGTTTCGGCTAGCGCCACCTACACGGACAGCAAGATCACGATCGAAGATCCGAGCGGCAGCATCGGCAACAACATCCCGCTGCCGGGTCTGTCCAAGCGCACGACCAACCTGACCGCTTACTACGAGAAGGATGGTTTCGAAACTCGCGTCAGCCAGCGTCGCCGTTCCGACTTCGTCGGCGAGATCGGCAACTTCTCCAACGACCGCGCGCTGCGTTATGTCGTCGGTGAAAACATTGTCGACTTCCAGATCGGCTACACCTTCAATAGCGGTGCGATGAAGGGCGTGGGGCTGGTGCTGCAAGTGAACAACCTGCGCAACGCCGCGTACGAAACCTACAACGGCGACCGCGCCCAGCAGCTGGAATATGCGAAATACGGCCGTACCGTCATCGCGGGTATGAATTACAAGTTCTAAGTTTTACACTGCTGTCTCCGCAGTATGTGGGCCTCCGCCGGGAAACCGGCGGAGGTTTTTTCCGTTCTTCGCGCTTGCGGGATGGCACTGGGTCAATGCTGGCGGTTGCAGGCTATATAATAGTGCGGCATTGAGTAAGACTCGAAAGCAACATTGCAAGATTATTGAATTAACCATGGTACGGGCCGCAGCAAGCAGGGTGTCGACGCGGTGTTCGTAGCTCAGAAAGAGATTATCACTTGAAAATTTATCCAGTCATTTTGTCCGGCGGCGCCGGTACCCGTCTATGGCCGCTGTCGCGCGCGATGATGCCCAAGCAGCTGTTGCCGCTGGTATCGGATCGTTCCATGCTGCAGGAGACGGTATTGCGCTTGCCCGAGGGCGCCACGATGGCCGCGCCGCTGATCGTTTGCGGCAACGAACACCGCTTCATGGTCGCCGAGCAAATGCGCGAGATCGGTGTTACGCCGCTGGGCATCATGCTCGAGTGCGTCGGCCGCAACACCGCGCCGGCGGTGGCCGCCGCAGCCCATTTCCTGCTGACCCAGGATCCCGATGCAGTCATGTTGGTCCTGCCGGCCGACCACGTCATCAATGACCGCGCCGGTTTCCATGCCGCCATCGCCCACGCGGCCGAGTTGGTCAACGATGGCGCGCTGGCCACCTTCGGCATCGTGCCGACCGGCCCCGAGACCGGTTATGGCTATATCCGTCGCGGAGACGCTGTGGTAGCCGATTCCGGCAGCTACAAGGTCGACCGCTTCGTCGAAAAGCCGGACCTCGCCACGGCGCAGGGCTTCCTGGCCGACGGCGCGTATTACTGGAACAGCGGCATGTTCCTGTTCCAGGCACAGACGTATCTGAACGAACTGCGTGCCTTGCAGCCGGCCATGGAAGCGTCTGCCGCAGACGCCGTGCGCCTGGCCTACCGCGACCTCGACTTCTGCCGCCTGGACGAAGCGTCGTTTGCCGCGTCGCCGTCCGAATCGATCGACTACGCTGTGATGGAGCACACCCGCCGCGCGGTGGTGGTGGCTGCCGACATCGGCTGGAATGACGTCGGTTCCTGGTCGGCGCTGTGGGACGTGGAAAAACACGACGCCGACGGTAACGCCAGCCGTGGCGACGTGTACCTGGACGGCGTGACAAACAGCCTGGTGCGTGCGGAAAGCCGCATAGTGGCCGTCATCGGCGTGCAGGACCTGGTGGTGGTGGAAACCGCCGACGCGGTACTGGTCACGCATCGCGATCACGTACAGCGCGTCAAGAAAGTGGTCGAACACCTCAACGCCGACGACCGCACCGAGCACCTGCACCACACCAAGGTGTATCGTCCATGGGGCTCGTACGAAGGCATCGACATTGGTGAACGTTTCCAGGTCAAGCGCATCACGGTCAATCCGGGGGGCAAGCTGTCGCTGCAAATGCACCATCACCGCGCCGAGCACTGGATCGTGGTCAGCGGCACCGCGCGCGTGACGTGCGGCGAAAATGTCACGCTGTTGTCGGAAAACCAGTCGACGTATATTCCTATCGGCATGAATCACCGCCTGGAAAATCCGGGCAAATTGCCGCTGCACCTGATCGAAGTGCAGTCCGGTAGCTACCTCGGTGAAGACGACATCGTGCGTTTCGAGGACGTCTACCAGCGCGCCTGATCGCTGATTGCTGACAGTTGTAGAGCTGTAGTTCGGCAGCATCGAGCGCTTCACACTTCTTTGGGTGTGAAGCGCTCGATGCGTTTACAACGTCACAAGGTCACCACCACGCTGCGTGCCGCTGCCGCATTGGCGGGCAAGGTCACCGTCAGCAGCCTGGCCTGGGCATCCCAGCCAAAGGCGGCGGCCTTGCCATCGACCTTGACGGCGGCAGGCCTGTTTGCCACGTTATGCACGCTGACGTCGAAGGCGCGCGGCTGGCGGGCCTGCTGCTTGCCCAGTTCCGACGCCACGCTCAAGCTCAAGGTGCGGCCTTTGAACACGCTGGCGAAACGCAGCAGCTCGTACTTGCCATGCTCGTAGGCCTGCGCGGTGGCGCCGTCGTCGTCGTACAGCTGGCCGCTGCCGGCGGTTGCCGCCGCATCGTGGTAGTAGTGAAGGGCGATACGACGGGTGCTGTAGTCGCGCGTGGTTTGCACCACGGCCGTCATCGGGATGAAGGCGCCGGCGCGCACGTACACCGGAATGTGGTCGGCCTTCAAAGCCACGGTTTTAGTGGTGCCGCCGGCATGGCGTTCGCCGGTATAAAAATCGAACCAGGCGCTGGTGGCCGGGAAGTACACGTCGGCCGTCTGCGCCCCCTTGGTCATCACCGGCGTGACCAGGAAGTCCTTGCCCCACAGGTAAGTCGATGACATCGACTGCGCTTTCGGATTGCCCGGTTCTTCGTACACCATCGGCCGCATCAGCGGCAGGCCGCGCTGGTTGTTCTCGAAGCCGAGCGTGTAGTTATACGGCAGCAGCGCGTAGCGCAGGCGGATCGCCTGGCGCGCCAGCGCTTTCGTCGCCGCATTGCGGTACACCGGTTCCGATGGCACTTCCTCCTGCGCGTGCGGGCGGAACACCGGCTGGAATACGCCGTACTGCAGCCAGCGCGCATACAGTTCGTCGTCCTCGACCGGGTTGGCAAAGCCGCCCAGGTCCGAGTGCATATAGCCGGCGCCCTGCATGCCCATCTGCAGCGCGATCTCGGGCTGCGACTGCAAACCGCCCCAGCTGCGATCGACATCGCCCGACCACGGGATGATGCCGTAGCGCTGCGTGCCCGAGTAGCCGGCGCGCATCAGGATGAACGGCCGCTCGGTCGGGAAGTCCTTCTGATAGCCCTCGGCCACCAGGCGCGCCCATTGGTGGCCGTAGATGTTGTGGACTTCGTCGGCGCTGCCGGTGGCGTGGCGCATGGCGGTGGGGTGCAGTTCGGGCTCGCCCAGATCGCCCCATACGCCCTTGACGCCTTGCTGGCGCAGGCCCTTGTAGATGTCCCATAGCCAGTCGCGGCCCGGGGCGCCGAAGATGTCGATCAGGCCGGTGTGGCCGAAGAAGAAATCGTACGACAGCGGCTTGCCGTCCGGCCCGGTACCGAGGATTTTTTTATCGACGGCCTCCTGCCAGCGGCTCGACGTATTGACGATGAACGGTTCCGAGATCACCACCGTCTGCACGCCTTGTTTTTGAAAATCGGCAATCATGCCGGTAGGGTTGGGGAAGTTGTCCTTGTCCCAGGCCAGGTTGCCCATGGTGCCTTTGACGTCCTTGCCGAACCAGTACAGGTCCATCACGATGGCGTCGAGCGGGATGTCGTCGAGCGCAAACTGGTGCACTGTTTTACGCGCCTCCGCCTCGGTGTGATAACCGAAGCGCATGGCGAAGTTGCCGAAGGCCCAGCGCGGCGGCAACGGCTGCTTGCCGGTCAGGCTGGTGTAGTTGCCCACCACGTCCTGCCAAGTGTCGCCGGCCACCACCTGGTAGGTCTTGCGCCCGCCGATGGTTTCCCAGGTCAGGGTGTTGTCCTTCTTGCTGTCGAAATCGAGGTAGCCGGTTTGGGCGTTGTCGAAGTGGAGCGCGTACAGTTTCGACGACATGGCGATCGGCATGCCGTAGTTGAGCTGCTTCGACGTGGCGCCGTAGCCGTAATCGGCCTTGTTGTACAGGGTAAAGCGGTTGCCGCGCCGGTTCATGCCCACGGCGCGCGCACCGGCGCCATATAACGCCTCGTCGGCGTCGAGTGCGAATTCGATGGCGTCGAGCTCGCGCGCTTCGCCCTTGTTGATATCCTTGCTGCCGGTGGCGACGTCGTCGCGCACCTTCAGAAATCCGCGCTTTTCCGCCACCAGCGGCTTGCCCTTGTAGGTGTAGCTGATGCGGAACGGCGACTTGGTGATGGTGGCGGCAATGCCGGACGTGGCGTATTCGATGCGATCCCCCTTGTCCTGTGCGGTGGCCTTGACTGCTGCGGGGGCGAGCACCACCGCGTGCGAGGCAGGATCGTAGCCTTCGCCGGCAGGAATGAAGGTGGTTTCCAGGATGGCGGCGGAGTAGGGCTTGATCACGTAGCGGCCGTCGCTGGTGCGGATGTCGAGCTGGCCGCTGGCGGCGACCATCGACTCGAAGGTGCGCTCGGCAGTAGCAGCAGCCGCTGCCGGGGCCAGCGCCAGCGCCAGCACCATCAGGGGCAGGCCGGCGGAGAGTTGAACGAAGGAATTGCGTATCATGTCAGTGTGGAGTCTCGTCGTTGTGTTGTTTGGCTACATTTGGCGTCAAAAATAGGTGGTCAACCCGCTGTTTCTCGTTATTTTACTAGGGAAAAGTTCATTTGACACACCCGTGTCTGCATGTTATTTTGCTACAAATTCAAAATACTCGGGACGCGCAGCATGCACTCACACCTCAGGAAGCCCATACTGTCGTTCTGGCAGCTGTGGAATATGAGCTTCGGCTTTTTCGGCATTCAATTCGGCTTCGCGCTGCAAAACGCCAACACCAGCCGGATTTTCTCCACCCTGGGCGCCGATCCCGACAACCTGTCGCTGTACTGGCTCGCCGCCCCGGTCACGGGCCTGCTGGTGCAGCCCATCATCGGCTACCTGAGCGACAACACCTGGCACCCGACCTGGGGCCGCCGTCGGCCGTTCTTCTTCCTGGGCGCGCTGTTCGCCTCGATCGCGCTGTTCCTGATGCCGCACTCGTCGGCGCTGTGGATGGCCGTGGCGGTGCTGTGGATGCTCGATGGCGCCATCAACGTCTCGATGGAACCGTTCCGCGCCTTCGTCGGCGACAAGCTGGGACCATCGCAGCAGACCGCCGGCTTTGCCATGCAGACCTTCTTTATCGGCTGGGGCGCGGTGATCGCTTCGCTGCTGCCCACCATCTTTGCCGACTACATGGGCGTCTCCAACGAATCGGTGGCCGGCGCCATTCCCGACACCGTGCGCTACTCGTTCTACGCCGGCGGCGCCATCTACATGAGCGCCGTATTGTGGACCGTGCTGACCGCCCAGGAACTGCCGCCCGAGGACATGGAAGCGTTTCGTGCCGAGCAGCGCCGCAACCAGGGCCTGCTGCACGCAATCAAGGAAATCCTGGCCGGTTTTGCCGGCATGCCCAAGACCATGGTGCAACTGGCAGCGGTGCAGTTCTTCACCTGGATCGGCCTTTTTGCGATGTGGATCTACACCAACGTCGCCATCGGCAAAAACGTGTTCGGCACCACCGACGCGCAGTCGGCCGCGTTCCAGGCCGCCGGCAGCCACGTGGGCGTGATGTTTGCGGTGTATAGCGGCGTGGCCGCGCTGGCGGCGTTCGTGCTGCCGGTGCTGGCGCGCCATACGAGCCGCAAGTTCGCCCACACGCTGTGCCTGGCCATCGGCGGCGTCAGCCTGATCAGCCTGTTCGCCGTGCACGATGTGCGCATGTCGTACCTGCCAATGGTGGGCGTGGGCATTGCCTGGGCCAGCATTCTGACCATGCCGTACGCGATCCTGGCCGGCGCCTTGCCGCCCAAGCGCATGGGCTACTACATGGGCGTGTTCAACTTCTTCATCGTGATTCCGCAAATTATGAGCAGCCTGCTGCTGGGCTTTGTGACCAAGTACCTGTTCATGGGCGAGGCGGTCAAGACCTTGATGCTCGGCGGCGTGTGCATGCTGGTGGCGGCCATCCTGACGCTGGCCGTTCAAGATAACGCAGCCCCCGAACGTTAATAATGTAATATTGCCCGTGAGATAATGGCAATTACGGCGGCGCATCAACGCGCTGCCTTTCATTCACGCGGAGCGACTATGAGCATTCAAACCATCACCACCCAACCGATTTCCGGCCAGCGTCCCGGCACGTCCGGCTTGCGCAAGAAGGTCACCGTCTTCCAGCAGGCGCACTACCTGGAAAATTTCGTGCAAAGCGTGTTCGACACGCTCGGCGACGTCGCCGGCAAAACCCTGGTGGTCGGCGGCGATGGCCGCTACCACAACCGCGAAGCGATCCAGGTCATCCTGCGCATGGCAGCGGCCCACGGTTATGCCAAAGTGCTGGTCGGCCAGGGCGGCGTGCTGTCCACGCCGGCGGTGAGCTGCGTGATCCGCAAGCATGGCGCGGCCGGCGGCATCGTGCTTTCGGCCAGCCACAATCCGGGCGGCCCGGACGGCGACTTCGGCATCAAGTACAACATCGCCAACGGCGGCCCGGCCCCGGAGTCGATCACCGAGGCGATCTACGCCCGCACCGAAGCGCTTACCGAGTACCGCATCAGCGATGCCGCAGCCGTGGACCTGAACCTGCTCGGCACGTCGACCATCGAGCAGACCGAAATCGTCGTCATCGACTCGGTGGCCGACTACGCGGAGCTGATGCAGGAACTGTTCGATTTCGACGCCATCCGCAAGCTGTTCGGCGGTGGCTTCCGCATGTGCTTTGACGGCATGTCCGCCGTCTCCGGCCCGTACGCCAAGGCCATCATCGAAGGCATGCTGGGCGCACCAAGCGGCACCGTCATCAACGGCGAACCACTGGAAGACTTCGGCGGCCTGCACCCGGACCCTAACCCGGTCAACGCCGCGCAACTGATCGAGATCATGGCGGCCGACGACGCGCCCGATTTTGGCGCCGCCTCCGACGGTGACGGCGACCGCAACATGATCGTCGGCCGCAAGTTCGACGTCACCCCATCGGACAGCCTGGCCGTGCTGGCCGCCAACGCCACCGTGGCGCCAGGCTACCGCGCCGGCCTGAAAGGCATCGCCCGTTCCATGCCCACCTCGCAGGCGTCGGACCGCGTGGCAGCAGCGCTGGGCATCCCGAGCTTCGAGACGCCAACCGGCTGGAAATTCTTCGGCAACCTGCTTGACGCCGGCCAGGCCACCCTGTGCGGCGAAGAGAGCTACGGCACCGGCTCCGACCATATCCGCGAAAAGGACGGCCTGTGGGCCGTGCTGTTCTGGCTCAACCTGCTGGCCGCCACCGGCAAGTCGGTGCAGGAACTGGTGGGCGAGCACTGGGCGCGCTTCGGCCGCAACTACTACTCGCGCCACGACTACGAGGCAGTGGAAACCAAGGGCGCCAACGAATTGATGGACTCTCTGCGCATCAAGCTGGCCACCCTGCAGGGCGCCGACCTGGGCGCGTACGTGGTCGATTTCGCCGACGACTTCGAATACACCGATCCGATCGACGGCTCGGTCTCGAAAAAGCAGGGCATTCGCATTGTGATGACCAATGGCTCGCGCATCGTGTTCCGCCTGTCGGGCACCGGCACCGAAGGCGCCACCCTGCGCGTGTACCTGGAGCGCTACGAGGCCGATCCCGAGCTGCACCATTTACCAACCCAGCAGGCCCTCTCGGCCCTGATCCTGATCGCCGAACAGGTTGCCGGCATCGAGGGCTGGACCGGACGCGCGCGTCCGACCGTCACCACGTAACTATAAGGAAAACAGCATGAGATTGACACGGTGGAGCACGATTTCCCTGGCAGTGATGACATTGGCTTTGGCCGCAACCGGCGGCAACGCCGCGGCGCAGGCCACTGGCGTCAAGAAGAAAGGCCCGCCGCCGATCGAGGCGCCCAAGGCGGCCCAGCCCTTCTTGTGGGAAAACGCCACCGTGTATTTCGTGCTGACCGATCGTTTCAATAACGCCTTTACCGGCAACGACCTGGCGTACGGCCGCCAGAAGGATGCGGCACCGCTGCGCGGCTACATGGGCGGCGACCTCGCTGGCCTGATCAACAAGATCAACGACGGCTACTTCGATGCGCTGGGCGTGAACGCCATCTGGCTCACGCCGCCGGTTGAACAGATCCACGCCGGCACCGACGAAGGCACCGGCAAGTCGTACGGCTTCCACGGCTACTGGGCCAAGGATTTTACGGCGGTGGACGCCAACCTGGGCACCGAGAACGATTTCCGTAATTTCGTCGACGCGGCGCACGCGCGCGGCATCCGCGTGATCCTCGACGTCGTGATGAATCACACCGGTCCGGTCACGCCGATCGATCCGGCATGGCCGCAGGACTGGGTGCGTACCGATCCTACCTGCACCTACAAGGACGCGAAAACCACCATCTCCTGCACCCTGGTCAACAACCTGCCGGACATCCGCACCGACAGCGACGCCGAGGTGGAACTGCCGCCGCAACTGGTGGAAAAATGGCGCCGCGAAGGACGCTATACCCAGCAGGTCAAAGAGCTCGACGAGTTTTTTGCCAGGACCGGTTATCCGCGCGCACCGCGCTACTACCTGATGAAGTGGCACGCCGACTGGATCCGCAAATTTGGCGTCGACGGCTTCCGCGCCGACACCGTCAAGCACGTGGAACCGCAGGTGTGGAAAGAGCTGCGCACGGTGGCCGATGCGGCGTACGAAGACTGGAAAAAAGCCAACCCGGACAAGAAGCTCGGCGACAAGTTCTACATGACCGCCGAAGTCTATAACTACGATATCGCCCACGGCCAGACCCACGACCTGGGCGGCGGCACCGTTGCCAACTACTACCAGCAGGGCTTCGACAGCCTGATCAACTTCGGCCTGGTGCGCGACGCCAACAAGGATTACGAAGCGCTGTTTTCGAGCTACTCGAACATGCTGCACGGCGGCGCGCTGCAAGGCTATTCGGTCTTGAACTACATCGATTCGCACGACTACGAGCCGCCGTTCGACGCCGCGCGCAAGCGCCCGTTCGAGAGCGCGACCAAGCTGCTGCTGGCGCCCGGCGTCGCGCAGATCTACTACGGCGACGAAACCGCGCGCAAGCTCGATATGCTTGAGGCCACCGGCGACGCCAAATTACGGTCCTTCATGAACTGGGACGAGTTGGCGCAAAATACGCAGCGCGACGGCTACAAGGTCGGCGACGTGTACGCGCACTGGAGCCGCCTGGGCCAGTTCCGCCGCGCCCACGTGGCGGTGGGGGCGGGCGTGCACCAGCAGCTGCAAGCGAAGCCATATATCTTCAAGCGCACATACGACCAGAACGGCCTGCGCGACCGGGTGGTGGTGGCGCTCGACCTGCCGACCGACAAGGCCAGCACCATCAAGCTGCACGGGGTGTTTGCCAACGGCCAGAAGGTGCGCGACTACTACTCGGGCAAGACTGCCGTGGTGCGCGGCGGCAGTGTCAATTTCGGTACCCGCAATCCGATCGTGCTGATCGGCCAGGACTAGCCTTTAACCAGCCTTTAGCGCACCAGCGGCCGGCGGCGCGTAGCGGCCAGCAGCGTGCGCGGGGAGGGTACCGTGCACGGTACGCGCGGCACGCGCATGGCAAATGCGCGTTCCACCGCTTCCAGTGCGGTGTCCACATCGAGCACCGGCGCCGCATCCTGCATGGCCTGGCGCTGGTGCCAGCGACCGAAATCGGCCACTTCCAGCGGCCGCGCGAACAGGTAGCCTTGCGCCTCGTCGCAGCCGGCCGAGCGCAGGAAGGCGAGCGCCGCGCCGTTCTCCACGCCTTCTGCCACCACCCGGTGGCCCAGTTCCTGCGACAGCGAAATCATGGCGCGCACCAGCCCTTGCTGGCGCTGGTCGTGTTCGATATCGCGCACGAACGACTGGTCGATCTTGACCACGTCGGCCGGCATCCGCTGCAGGTAGGCCAGGCTGCTGTAGCCGGTGCCGAAATCGTCGATCGCCAGGTGGATGCCGGCCTGCGCCAGCGCATCGAGCGTGGCATGCGCCTTGGCCGGGTGCTCCATGATGGCGCTCTCGGTAATCTCCAGTTCCAGGCAGTGGTGCGGGAGGCCGCGCCGTTTCAGGCCCGCCACCACGCGGTCGGCAAAGTCGGCTTCCAGCAGGTTGAGCGCCGAAACGTTGATCGACAGTTGCAGTACCAGGCCGGCATGGCGCCAGGCCAGTTGCTGATCGAGTGCGGTGTTCAGCACCCAGGTGGTGGCTGCCTGCGCCAGGCGCGAGCGCTCGACGATGGGCATGAACTCGCCGGGGCCGATGGCGCCGAGCGTGGGATGGTTCCAGCGCAGCAGCGCTTCCGCGCCCACGCAGTCGCCGCTGGCGATGTCGATCCGTGGCTGGAACACCAGGCGCAACTGGTTGCGGCTCTCGAGCGCCTCGCCGAAGTCGTTGAGCAGGCTGAAGCGGCGGCGATAGACCTGGTCTTCGCCGGCCGAGTACATGGCCACGCTGCGGCCCGATTCGATGGCGTCCTGCACCGCGCTCTGGCCGCGCCGCAGCACGCTCAGGGCGTCGGTATTGCTGATATCGAAAGGCACCACGCCAATGGTGGGCGTGGCGACAAAGCGCGTCTTGACGGTGGCGATGGCGTGCTCGAGCTTGGCTTCGAGCAGCGGCGGATACCGGTCGATGCTCATGCCGGGCGTGGTCAGGATCGCGAACTGGGTAGTGGCCACGTGGTACACCTTGCGGCCGGCGCCCAGTTCGGCGCGGATCCAGGCGGCGGCATCGGCTACCAGTTCGTCGAGATAGCGCGGATTCATGGCGCGCACCGCGTGCGCCAGCTGGGCAGGCGTGGCCAGGTTGATCAGCACCGCCACGCGCTCGGCGCCCTCGGCGCTGTCGCGCTGCAAGTCCTGGAAGTCTTCGATGAACTGGTTACGGTTGGGCAGGCCGCTGATCGCATCGACGCGGCCCAGCGCATGCATGATCTCGATCTGCGACATCACCATCGCGGCCAGGTCGCACAACATGGTCAGCTCTTCCGGCGTGGTGTCGCGCGGCTCGGTACCCAGCACGCACATGGCGCCCAGGCAGTGGCCGTCGGCAGTGACCAGCGGCGCGCCGGCGTAGTAGCGGATGCCGCCGGCGGCCAGCGGGCTGTCGCGGAAATAGGCGTCGTCGTGCAGGTCGGGGATGATCAGCAGGTCGCTATTGTCGGCGACATTGCCGCACGGGGCCTTCACGCGCGGGATCGACCAGTGGTCGACACCCACGCGCGACTTGAACCACTGGCGGTCGGTGTCGGTCAGCGAGACGGCGGCAATCGGCAGGTTGAACAGCCGCGCGGCCATGCGCGTGATGCGGTCGAACGCTTCGCTTGGCGGCGTGTCGAGGATATTGAGCTTGTGGAGCGCGTCGAGGCGCTGTGCTTCCGTGGTGTGGCAAGAAATAGTCATGGTCGTTTTCGTTTTGGTGGTGCCAGAGGGCGATGTCCTGCCCACTGTGGGACGTGCTTGACAACGAGCTATTCAATGCGGGACAGCGAAGCTACAATCGATTGCATCAATAGAAATGTTATTGCGCTCGTGAAATTAATAGTACCATGATTTAAGTTTCTGCCGTTGCGTACGTCTCCAATCGTGCGCAACGGCAACACCGATTTTACTCTTCCACGAACACCACGGCGCTACGTGCCGGCACCGAAAAAGCACCGGTGGCGGTGTCGTATTTTGCGCCGGCGGCAATGCGCCGGTCGGCGGCGCCAGCGCGCAGGTGTACCGGGTGCAGCCGGTAACGGCGCCCCTGTTCTTCCTTGATGGCCACTTGCTGCGCCACCTTGTCGGCATTGATCACGTAGGTGATGGCCTTGAAGCGCGCGCCCGGGTAGCCGGCGCCGTCGAGGCGTCCCACGATTACGGACGGTACCTGCTGCGCGCCGGTGTTGTAAAAGCGCAGGCGCTGTTCGACATCGTGCGCGGTGCGCAGGCGGAACAGGGTGCTGCTGGCGCGGATCGCCAGCAGGTCGCGGAAGGCGTCGCGCGACCAGGCGATGTCCTGCGGCGTGGGCCTGATCTCGGCCGCGCGCGCCAGCAGGGGGCGCATCAGCGCGTAGTCCTTGCCGTTGTCTTCTTCACGCGGCAGGCCGGTGCCGAAGTAATTGTCGCGGTAGGTCCAGTCGAGGCGGTTGAACCAGTCGCCGGACTCGAAGCTGTTGCGGTCGAGCGACTTGGAGCGCAGGATGTCGAAGCCGGCGTGGAAGTAGGGCACGCCCTGGCTGAAGGCGTTGATGGCTGCGCCCAGTATCTGCACCTGCGCCCGTTCGGCGGTGGTGGTACCGATCGGCAGCTTGAACACGTTGATGTCGAACAGGGTCTGGTTGTCGTGGTTTTCCACGTAGTTGACGGTCTCGCCCGGTGCGCTGGCGTAGCCGGCCGGCTGGGTGCCGCCGTAGGCGATATTTTCGAGCCGTTTGCTGTCGCCGTGGCGGGTTTGCATGGTAAAGCCACGCAGCGAGCCGGCCAGGCCCACCTTGACCATGTCGGCCGCGTCCATCAAGTCCTGTTTGGTGCGCGGGGCAGCGGCGGCATTGGCGTCGTAGACCAGGCCGTTGATCCAGCCCTGCTGGCTGGCGATCTGCGCGCTGCCGTCGGCCGCGCCGCCGCCGCGCATGGCGTCGCGCGCGCGGTCGCTGAAGGTGCCGATGCCGCTGCCATTCAATGACAGCTGCGAGGCCTGCACGAAACGCGCGCCATCGGCCACTTCACCGAAGTTCCAGCCTTCGCCGATCAGGTTGATGTGGCGGCCGGTGGCCCGGTTCACGCGCGCCTGCAGTGCTTCCATCGCCGCGCGCGGCTGGTGGCCCATCAGGTCGAAGCGGAACGAATCGATCTTGTACTGCACCGCCCACAGTTCGGCCGAATCGATCATCAGCTTGGCCATCATCAGGTTTTCGGTGGCGGTGTTGTCGCAGCAGGTGGAACGTTCGATCACGCCTTTGGCATCGAGCCGGTGGTAGTAGCCGGGCACCACGCGGTCGAGCACCGATCGCTGATCCTGCCCGGTGCTGAAGGTGTGGTTGTACACCACGTCCATGCCCACGCGCAGGCCGATCTGGTGCAGAGATTGCACCATGCGGCGGAACTCGACGATGCGCTTTGCGCCGTCGGCGGCGTCGGTGGCATAACTGCCTTCCGGCGCGCTGTAGTGGTACGGGTCGTAGCCCCAGTTGTAGCAGTCGGTGAACTTGACGGCGGTAACTGCAGCCTGCTGCTCGAGGCCGTCGGGTGTCAAGCCGGGCAGCGAAGCTATATCCGGAGACACGCAGCCCTTTTCCGGCACGGTGGCGATGTCGTACACGGGCAGCAGGTGGATGTCGGTCATGCCGGCTTTGCTGAGCGCAGCCAGGTGGCGCATGCCGTTCGAGCCGGTCTCGGTAAAGGCCGCGTACTTGCCGCGGTTGGCGGCGCTCACCGTGGCGTCGTTGATTGAAAAGTCGCGCACGTGCAGCTCGTAGATCGCCATGTCCGGCTGGGCGCTCACGCGCTTCGGTATCGGCGTGCGGTCCCACCCTGCCGGTTTGAGGCTGGCGGCACCGAGGTCGGCGATATAGCTGCGCTTCGAATCGGTGGTGAGGCTGACGGAATAGGGATCGGTGACCAGGTTGCGCACCAGTCCGGCGTTTGGCGCCACCACGTCCACCAGGTACTGGTAGTACTGGCCAGAGTGCTTGCCGGCCAGTTGCGCGGACCAGGTGCCGGTGGCGTCGTCGCGGCGCATGGCGGTCAGCGCGCTGGCCTTCGACGACCCGCTGGCGTAGGTGCACACGGCGACGTTTTGCGCGGTGGGCGCCCACAGCCTGAAGCCGGTGTTGTTCGCTCCCACGGTCACGCCCAGGTCGGGCGTATTGGCGGCGCTGGCGTACAGGTCGTCCAGGGCGCCCGGCAGTTGGGCGGTGGTGGCGTCGAGCACCGTGCCGTCTGGCGCTTCGCGCACCAGCAGCAGTTGACCGGTGAGCAGCGCCGGCATGCGGGCCACGTCCTCGGGCGCGACGGCCAGCAGCGGTCCCTTGCCGATGAACTTGAAGCGCTGCGCCAATGCGGCCGGGGCGGGCGCGTTAGAAGGCGACAGCAGCAGGGCGCCGTCCGCGCCTTGCACGCGCTGGCCGGGCGTTGCGCGCAGCTGCGCGGTGGCCGAGTAATACAGTTTGACGTTGCCGGCGCTGTCGGCGCCCGGCCACTGGATCAACTGGCGGTCGAGCCAGTAGGCGCGCGCATCCATGGCTGTAGCTGCTGCCGGCACGGCGCCAGCCTGCAGCACGGTGGCGAAGGCGCCGTCGCAGTCGGCGATGGTGGGGGCGGCGGTTGCTGCCGCGCACGTAAGCGCCACGAGGGCGCCGTTCAGTACGCCGGTAAGAATCTTGGCCAATCTCGTCTCCAAACTATAGATTTAGTAGTGCTGTTACAAAAAAGCCGGCAATTCTGTAGGAATTGGCCGGCTTATGGTAATCGAAAACCTGTAGTTTTGGTACGCGACCGGTATCCGTTCTACGCTTTCCGGTAGTTGTCGACCATCTTGTACCGCGTGGCGTACAGCGCAAACAAGCCCGCGCACACCAGCGCAAAGCCGGCAAAGAAGAACATCTGGAATGCGCTCTCGCTCAAGCCCGTGCTGGCGATATGGCCGCTGACGGTATCGTTCTTCACCCCGGCATTGACGATCAGCACCCACAGGTTGCCGATGGTGGTGCCCAGGTACCAGAAACTGAGGATGATGCCCTTCATCGGCTTGGGCGCCTGGCTGTAGGCGAACTCCAGGCCGGTGGCCGAGACCAGCACCTCGCCCAGCGTGAGCAGCGCGTACGGCAGCAGTTGCCAGAAAATGGAGACCCGGTCGCCGGCGTCCATATTCAGCTGGATGGCGCCCACGGCGATCCACGACAGGCCCGAGAGGGCGATGCCGGCGCCCATGCGGCGCAGCGGCGTGGGGTTGATGCCGATCGCGCGCATGAGCGGATACAGCACCACGTTATTCAAGGGAATCAGCAGCATCACCAGGATCGGATTGATCGCCTGCATTTGCGCTGGCAGCAAGGTGAAGTCCCAGCCGAACAGCGACAGCTGCGGGCTATTCATGGCGTTGGCCTGGACGATCCAGGTGGAAGCCTTCTGGTCGAACAGCGACCAGAACGGCGTGATCAGCGCGAACACGATCAGGATGCGCAGCACCGCGCGCACGCCTTCCACCGCTTCGGCCGTGTGCATCCCGCGCGCGCGGTCCAGTTGCATCGATACGCCAAAGCAGCCGAACGCCAGCAGCAGCACCAGCGCAGTACAGAAGGCAATCACGAAGCCCCACTGCGGCGCCATGCACAGCGAGATCAGTGCCGCCAGCGCGCCCACGCCAGCGACCATCAGGCCAGGGCGCGACTGGCCAGCCTTGTGCGCCAGCAGCGCGGTGCGCGCCACGCTGCTGAACGAATCGGGGTTCGGTGCGGCCGGCGGCACGTGCACGTACTTGCGGCGGCCCATCCAGAACACCAGCGTGGCAATCGCCATCAGGATGCCGGGCACGCCGAAGGCCACCGACGGACCGTAGTCGCGCAGCAGTACCGGCATCAACAGCGACGCGAAGAACGAGCCGAAATTGATAATCCAGTAAAACGCGTCGAACACCAGGCGCGCGCGGTTCTTGTTGGTCTGGTCGAACTGGTCGCCCACGAACGCCACCACCAGCGGCTTGATGCCGCCCGAGCCGAACGCGATCAGCCCCAGCCCGAAGTAAAAGCCGTTGATGTTGTGCTCGAAAATCGCCAGGCACGCGTGGCCGGCCACGTAGATCAGCGAGAACCAGAACACCGTGTTGTACTTGCCGAAGTAGCGGTCGGCCAGCCAGCCGCCCAAGAGCGGGAAGAAATACACGCCGATGACGAAGGTGTGGAACACGTGCTTGGCTTCGCTGGTGCGGTGCTCGGCCGGAATGAACAGCAGCAGGGTGCTGAGCAGGAACGGCGTGAGGATGTTGCGCATGCCGTAAAAACTGAAGCGCTCGCACCCTTCGTTGGCAATGATGTAGGGAATTTGCCGGGGCAAAGGACCGTTGCCGTCCTTGATATCGACGCTGCTGGCGTTGCTGCTCACTGTACTTTCTCCTGATTTTCTGTAGTTTGACTACTGTTTTATACCTTTAGAATTCCTGTTGAAATCCATAAGTATTTGATTTTGAAGAATTAAATGTGATAATTCCCCACTGGCAAGCACATTGAAAAAAATAGGTTGGTCATGTATATTCTGTACAGATTATTTTTTCTTTGCCCAGCCAACCCCGGATTTTCTTATGACTCAACAACTAACTCAAGTGTCGCCGCATGCCCAGGACTGGTATCGCGAGTCCATCATCTACCAGGTGTATCCACGCAGCTACTACGACACCAATGGCGACGGCATCGGCGACCTGCCGGGGATTACGGCAAAGTTGGACTATATCGCATCGCTGGGCGTGGACATCGTGTGGATTTCACCTTTTTTCACCTCGCCGATGAAGGATTTCGGCTACGACATCGCCGACTACTGCGACGTCGATCCGATGTTCGGCACGCTGGCCGATTTCGACGCGCTGGTCGCCAAGGCCCACAGCCTGGGCCTGAAAATCATGATCGACCAGGTGATGGCGCACACCGCCGAAGACCACGCGTGGTTCAAGGAAAGCCGCGCCAGCCGCGACAATCCCAAGGCCGACTGGTACGTGTGGAGCAATCCCAAGGACGACGGCAATCCGCCCAACAACTGGCTGTCGGTGTTCGGCGGCTCGTCGTGGCAGTGGGACACGCGCCGGCGCCAGTACTATATGCATAATTTCCTGGCCAGCCAGCCGCAGCTCAACTTCCACAACCCGGACGTGCAGCAGGCGCACCTGGACGCGCTGCGTTTCTGGCTCGAGCGCGGCGTCGATGGCATCCGTCTCGACGCGTGCAACTACCACTTCCACGACCAGCAGCTGCGCAGCAATCCGCCGGCCACCAACCGCGACTCGATCACGGTCACCGACGTCAACCCTTACGGCATGCAGGCGCACGACTACGACAAGACCCGCCCGGAAAATCTGCCATTCCTGCAAAAGCTGCGCGCGCTGCTCGACGAATACAAGGCCATCTCGATCGGCGAAGTGGGCTCCGACGATTCGCTCGCCACCATGGCCGAGTACACGGCCGGCGGCGACAAGCTGCACATGGCCTACAGCTTCAATTTGCTGGTCAACCACCTGTCGTCGCACTACATCCGCCAGCAGGTCGAGCAGTTCGAGGAACGGGTGAAGGGCGGCTGGGCCTCGTGGTCGGTCGGTAACCACGACGTGCCGCGCGTGGCTTCGCGCTGGGGCGGGCCTGACGCGCCGCCGGCGTTTGCCAAGCTGGCGCTGGCGATGCAACTGTCGCTCAAGGGCACGCCGTGCCTGTACCAAGGCGACGAGCTGGCGTTTGCCGAAGCGGACGTGCCGTTCGAGCTGCTGCAAGACCCGTACGGCATCACGTTCTGGCCCGAGTTCAAGGGGCGCGACGGCTGCCGCACGCCGATGGCGTGGACTGGCGACGACCACGGCGGCTTCACCACCGGCCAGCCGTGGCTGCCGGTCTCGCCGCAGCACCGCGACCGCGCGGCGGCAGTGCAGGAGAATGATCCCGCGTCTACGCTCGCCTTTACCCGCGCCTTCATCGCCTGGCGCCGCACGCTGCCGCAGCTCACACGCGGCGCGATCAGCTTCTACGATGCGCCCGAGCCAGTGCTGGCGCTGCGCCGCGATCTCGAAGGCGAGCGCGGTGTGATTGCGGTGTTTAACCTCGGTGCGGAGGCGGTCAGTTTCGACCTGCCGCAGGTCAGCGGCGCGCAGCAGCTCGACGGGTATGGTTTGCCGGGGACGGTGGCGGACGGCCAGGTGTCATTGCCGGCCTACGGCGCGTGGTTCGGCTACGCAGCTTGAATATGACGCTAGCTTGAGAGCCGTCATCCTCGCATACGCGAGGATGACGGCTCGAGCGCTCACTGTAACTCCACAGGTTGACTTCTTGATACACACTATTTCGGGTATGCTTCCGCAACTGCTTTGACTGAACCAACATGAAACATTCCGAAGTGGATCAAAAACTCAACCGCAGCGCCTTTGCCGACGGTCCGCGCCTGCTGGCCGACATCGGCGCCACGCATGCGCGCTTCGCCTTGCAGACGGCGCCGGGCGAGTTCCGCGCCGTGCGCGTGCTCAAGTGCGATGACTATGCCGACATCGTCGCCATGCTGCGCTCGTACCTGGCCGACCACGCCGACATCACGCTCAACCACGCGGCGCTGGCCGTGGCCAACCCGGTCAGCGGCGACTACATCCGCATGACCAACCGCGACTGGGAATTCTCCACCGACGAAGTGCGCCGCGCCCTGGGCCTGCACACGTTATTGGTGGTGAACGACTTCACCGCGCTGGCCATGTCGCTGCCGGGCCTCAAACCTGCCGATTTGATGCAGGTAGGTGGCGGCAAGCCGGCCTCGAACTCCGTGATCGGCGTGCTGGGACCGGGCACCGGCCTGGGCGTCTCGGGCGTGATTCCCACCGTGGACGGCTTTGTCACGCTGGGCTCCGAGGGCGGCCACACCAACTTCGCGCCGGCCGACGAGCGCGAATATTCGATCCTGCAGTACGCGTGGCAAACCTGGTCGCACGTCTCGACCGAGCGGTTGATTTCCGGCCCCGGCATGGAGATCATTTACCGGGCGATTGCCAAGCGCAACGGCCGCCAGGTGCGCGACCTGAGCTCGCAGGAGATCATGGCCGGCGCGCTGACCGATAAAGATCCGCTGTGCCTGGAAGTGCTCGAATGCTTCTGCGCCATGCTGGGCGGCGCCACCGCTAACCTGGCGGTTACGCTGGGCGCGTTCGGCGGCATGTTCATCGGCGGCGGCATCGTGCCGCGCATGGGCGAGTGGTTTGCCCAGTCGCCGTTCCGGTCGCGCTTTGAAGCCAAGGGCCGTTTCACCAGTTACCTGTCCGAGATCCCGACCTACGTGATCACCACGCCCAACCCGGCGTTCTACGGCGTGGCCACCATCTTGTCCGAACACCTGCGCGGGCGCAGCGGCGCCAACACCCTGATGGAGCGCGTGCGCCACTTGCAGCACGAATTGACGCCAGCCGAGCAGCGCGTGGCGCAGCTGGTGCTCGAGCAACCGCGCCTGGTGCTCAACGAGCCGATTGCCGATATCGCACGGCTGGCCGAAGTGAGCCAGCCGACCGTGATCCGCTTCTGCCGCTCGCTCGGTTTCCTCGGCCTGGCCGACTTCAAACTGAAATTTGCCAGCAGCCTGACGGGCGCGATTCCCGTGCGCCACAGCCAGGTGCGGGTGAGCGACAGCACCCATGACCTCAGCGCCAAGGTGATCGATAATACGGTTTCCGCGATTTTGAAATTTCGCGACCAGCTCGACGTGCGCTCGATCGACAAGGCCATTGCGCTGGTGGCCAAGGCCAGGCGCGTGGAGTTTTACGCGATGGGCAACTCGCGCGTGGTGGCGCTCGACGGCCAGCACAAGTTCTTCCGCTTCCGCATCCCGACGTCGGCCTACGGCGACTCGCACTTGCTCAACCTGGCCGCCGAGCTGCTCAAGCCGGGCGACGTGGTGATCGCCATTTCCAACTCGGGCAAGCTGCCCGATCTGCTCGAGGCGGTGGACGTGGCGCGCGCAGCCGGCGCCGATGTCATCGCCATCACATCGAGCAATTCGCCGCTGGCGAAAAAAGCCAGCGTGTGCCTGGCCGTGGATCACTCCGAGGACAGCACGACGTTCCTGTCGATGATTTCGCGCATCTTGCAGCTGCTGCTGATCGACATCCTGTCGGTGGGTATTTCGCTCGATGCGCAGCATGGGCAGCTGGTGGTGGAGCACAAGGCCAAGGGCGAAACAGATGGCCGCAGATTGCTGATCTCGCACCTGGACGGCTGAGTCCTTTCAGTCCCGGAACAAGGCAGACCCACGCGGTCTGCCTTTTTTTCGCCTGTTACAAATTGCTGCTTGAATTCTTACGACAACAGGATAAGATATGTCTTACTAAGTTATATCTTAAACCGTTATATCGTAAAGAAAGAGCTGCTATGTTTAAATTTCATCATCCTCATCGCCACCACGCCGCCCACGGTCATCCCGGTCACGGTGGCGGCGGCCGCGCCCGTGGTCCCAAGATGTTCGACGCCGGCGCCATGCGCTACATCGTGCTGCAACTGATCGCCGAAAAGCCGCGCCACGGCTACGAGATCATCAAGGAACTCGAACAGCGTTCCGGCGGCGGCTACACGCCGAGCCCGGGCGCCATCTATCCGCTGCTGTCGATGCTGCTCGACATGGGCCACGTTTCGGCTTCGCCCGACGGCAACAAGAAGCTGCACACCATCACGCCGGAAGGCGAGGCCTTCCTGGCCGAAAACCGCCAGTTCGTCGACGCCATCGTGGCGCGCATGAGCGACCCGGCCGAAGCGCGCGACGACCTGCGCACCATCATGCATGAGCTCAAGCACGCGGTGATCGCCCAGGGCCAGGAAAATCATCCAGCGCCTGAAAAGCTCGAGCAGATCCGCGCCATCCTGCGCCAGGCCACGGCCGACATCACGGCGCTGGCATGACCGGGCCTGGCTTATCGATGCCGGTCCCCGCGCCTGCACTGACCCCGGCGCGCGAGCGCCTGGTGCTGTGGCTGCTGGCGCTCACGCAGTTCACCGTGATCATGGATTTCATGGTCATGATGCCGCTCGCGCCGCAGCTGATGTCGGCGTTTTCCATCACCCCGGCCGCAGTCTCGGGCGCGGTGTCCGCATACGCCTGGTGCGCTGGCCTGTCCGGCCTGCTGGCGGTGATGTATATCGACCGCTTCGACCGCAAGCAGCTGCTGCTGTGGATGTTTGCGCTGTTTACCCTGTCCAACCTGGCGTGCGCGCTGGCGCCCACCTTCGAGGTGCTGATCGCCTCGCGCGCGTTTGCCGGCGTGACCGGCGGCGTATTGGGCGCCATCATCATGGCCATCATCGGCGACCTGATCCCGGCCGAGCGGCGCGGCGCCGCCACCGGCGTGGTGATGACGTCGTTCAGCATGGCGGCCGTCGCTGGCGTGCCTACCGGCGTGATGCTGGCCGCGCACTTCGGCTGGGCGTCGCCGTTCTACCTGCTGGTGGTGTTGTCGGTGCTGGTCTGGGTGCTGGCGGCGCGGGCGTTGCCGGCCATTGATGGTCATTTGGGACACCCGGTGCCGCTCAAGGCGGTGCTGCCCAATTTGCTGGCGCTGTACAAGGTACCGAATCACCTGGCGGCGTTCGTGCTTTCGTTCATGAACATGGCCACCGGCATGCTGGTGATTCCGTTCATCTCGCCAGTAATGGTGAGCAATCTCGGCATCGCGCCGGCGGAGGTGACCTATGTGTACCTGGCCGGCGGCGTGGCCACGCTGTTTACCGCGCGCCGCATCGGCCGCTGGTCGGACCGGCTAGGTGCGCACAAGGTGTACCGCTACATGGCGCTGGCCTCGGCGGTGCCGATGCTGTTCGTCACCCACATGCCGGCCATGCCGCTCGTGGCGGTGATCCTGTTCTTCCCGTTCTTCATGACGGCGGTGTCGGGGCGAACGATTCCGTTGCAGGCCTTGATGACCACGGTGCCGGAGCCGTCGCGGCGTGGCGGATTCTTAAGCGCGAACTCGGCGATCCAGTCGATCGGCAGCGGCACCGGCGCACTGCTCGGTGGCATGACCCTGCACACCGACGCGGCCGGGCACATTATCGGCTACGGCCTCAATGGCTGGCTGGCGGCGGGATTGACCGTGCTGTCAGTGCTGTGGGTGGGGAAGGTAAGGCGGGCGGCAGACCTGAAACCCGCAGTCGCGTAAAGATAACGCAGCCGTCTACGTTTGCGGTCGGACCCCCTGCGGGGTCCGACCCCGGCCTGGCCGTGCGGGTTTAACGCAGCTTAACCGTCAACGCTGGTGCGCTTCTCCGGGTGCTTTTCACGGCGCCAGCGCGCCAAACTGATTATTTCATCGTTGGTGGCGTCTTCCACCAGGATTTCGTCGTCATTGGCCGAGACCAGGAAACTTTCCCACCGCAGCGCCGCGTCGGCGCTGTTTTCCACAAAGCTGAACTGGTAATAGGTTTTGCCCCGGTACTTGCGCGGCGCCGGATCGTATTCGATCAGCGCGCCTTTGACTTTGCCGTTCGAGGTTTTTTCCAGCATGGTGGACCAGGCGCGCAGTTCCGGCAACGCCAGCAAGGCGGCCGAGGCCTGGTCCTTGGTGCGCGTGACTTTCGGTTCGGCTGGCGCGGCCGGTTCGACCGCGACCGGTGGGCGTGGCGCCGGCTTGGCGGCGGGCGGCGCTACTGGTGGCGTGGGAGCGGGCTTGACGGGCGCAGGTTGCACAGGGACGGCAGGAGCGGGCTCAGGTGTCGAATTGCTAACGTACACGCCGACGCCGACCAGCACTGCGATGACAGCACCGGCAGCGAGCAACAGGCGGGGCGGGAAAGACGGAGAAGCCATATGGAATCGACAAAACTATTTTATAGATGGACATACTAAACCAAAGGCAACCATCGGGCAACGTTTGCGACTGGACAAGGCTACAGAGTACCGCATAAGCCTATACAATTTTGGTATTACTCCTATCTGATAATTCATTGGCGGCATCCCTGTCGATTCCGTAACATCTTGGCAGCATAGAAAAGGATTTCATCGTGGACAAGACCATACTCGGCGTTGACTGGGGTACCAGCAACCGGCGCGCCTACCTGATCGATCAACAAGCCAACTGCCTGGCCGAGTACGAGGATGACCAGGGCATGCTGGCCGTGGGCGGGCGCGAGCGCTTCGGCGCCTCGCTCGACGGCCTGCGCACCGCCATGGGCATCGACGCCACCATGCCGGTGATCATGTCCGGCATGGTCGGCAGCGCCTCGGGCTGGCAGGAAGTGAACTACCTCGACGCCGCAGTACCACTGACCGAACTGCCGGCGCACCTGGCGCCGGTGGCCGAAGCGCCGTGGTCGGCCAACTGCCACATCGTGCCCGGCTACGCTTACCGGCGCGGCCCCTCTGCCGACGTCATGCGCGGTGAAGAAACCCAGTTGCTCGGCGCCGTGGTGCTGGGCCAGCGCGATGGCTGGCTGGTACTGCCCGGCACCCACAGCAAGTGGGTGCTGCTGCAGGACGGCGTGATCCAGTCGCTGTCCACGTACATGACCGGCGAATTGTTCGCCATGCTGTCCAAGGGCGGCACCTTGTCGTCGATGATGGGCGGCGACACCAGCGACGCTGCCGGTTTCGCGGCCGGCCTCGACCAGGCTGGCGTGGGCGAGCCGTTGTCCAACACCCTGTTCCGCGTACGGGCCGGCGTGGTCTCGCGCAGCGCCCCGGCCGAGCAGGCCGCCGCGTTTGTCAGCGGCTTGCTGATCGGCGCCGAATTTGCCGCCGCCGCCCGCAGCCTGCCTGCCGGCGGCACCATTACCGTGATCGGCTCACCGGCGCTGGCCAGGCGCTACGCCGTCGCCGCCCAGCACTTTGGCTTGCAATGCCAGGTGCTCGATCCCCACCGCGTGTATTGCACCGCGATTTCCCAATTCATCAAGGGCTGAACATGACTATTTCTCATCCAACCACGCCACTGGTCGCCATCCTGCGCGGCCTGCAACCTGCCGAGGCGGTCGATGTCGCCAAGGTGCTGTACAACGCCGGTTTCCGCGCGCTGGAAGTGCCGCTGAACCGTCCGGGCGCGCTCGAGTGCATCGCTGCCATCGTCAAGCTCAACCTGCCGGATACCCTGGTCGGCGGCGGCACCATGCTCAGCGTGGCGCACGTGGAAGCCGTGTACGAAGCGGGCGGTCGCCTGCTGGTTTCCCCTAACTGCAATCCGGCCGCGATCCGTCGCGCTGCCGAACTGGGCATGTACTGCGCGCCCGGCGTGGCCACCCCGACCGAAGCGTTCGCCGCGCTCGACGCCGGCGCCCATGCGCTGAAACTGTTCCCGGCAGAGATGGTCGGCCACGGCGGCCTGAAGGCCATGCTCAGCGTGGTGCCGGCCGGCACCCCGATGTGGCCGGTGGGCGGCGTCACGCCCGAGACCATGGCCGGCTGGAAAAAAGCCGGCGCCACCGGTTTCGGTATCGGCGGCGCGTTGTTTACGCCGGGCGTATCGCTGGAAGAACTGGGCGAACGCGCAGCAGCGTTCGTCAATGCCTGGCGCGCACTGGCGGCCTGATTTTTTAAAATCAAGGGGACCTCTTAAACCGTAGCGAGCGATTCGTTATCGTCGCGAGTAGCGGAAGCGTACGGAGGTACGCTGAGCAACGGAGCGGCGATAGCGAATCGCGCAGTAGGTTTTCGAGGTTCCCAATACGGAGACAAAACGATGAGCAAGTATGACGTGCAATGCCTGTGGGACCTGGGTGCGCAACTGGGCGAAGGCCCGCTGTGGGTAGCCGAACAACAACGCCTGTATTTCGTCGACCTCAAAAGCAAGACCTTGCACGCGTTCGACACCGAGACCGGCCAGCGCCACGCCTGGGAAATGCCGGACTACGTCTGCTGGCTCATCGCGCGCGCCGACGGCGACGGCTTCATGGCCGGCCTGCGCCATGGCATCGCCCGCGTGTGGCTCGAGCCTGAATTGCGCATCGACTACATCGCCCATCCGTTCGCCCCCGGCAGCGACCTGCGCCTGAACGACGCCAAGGTCGACAGCGCTGGTCGCATCTGGGCCGGCTCCATGCACAACACCGACTACGCGCAAGCGGTCGGCGCGCTGTTCCTGCTCGACAAGGACCTGTCGCTGACGGTGGCCGATGCCGGCTACCACATCTGCAACGGCCCGACCTTCAGCCTCGACGGCGCCACCATGTTCCACACCGACAGTTTCGAAGGCCGTATCTACGCCTACCCGCTGGCGGCCGACGCCACCTTGGGCGAGCCGCGCGTGTGGCGCCAGTTTGCCGAAGGCGAAGGTTCTCCCGACGGCATGACGGTCGATAGCGAAGGCTGCGTGTGGGTGGCGCAGTGGGGCGGCGGCCGCGTATGCCGCTACTCGCCCGATGGCGACCTGCTCGACACCATCCGCGTGCCGGTGCGCAATCCGGCGTCGTGCACCTTTGGCGGCCCGGACTTCAAGACCCTGTTCATCACCACCGCCAGCGAAGACAACACGCCCGAGCAACTGAAGGAATTCCCGCTGACCGGTGGTTTGTTCTCGGTGCGCGTGGACGTGGCCGGCATTCCGGCGGCACGCTTCGGCTAGCCGCAGACCAACCCGCACAGCCGTACCCCACACAAACCGTCGACGAGCGGTTGGGGGCAGGGCGTAACCTAAAAAAGACACTGGAGACAACATGACATTCAAGAAAATGCTTGCCGCATTCTGCGGCATGGCGCTGACCTTTGCCGCCTCGACCAGCGTGGCACAAAGCTTCGCCAACGGCGCCGACGTGGGCTGGGTCAGCCAGCAGGAATCGGCCGGCTACTCGTTCTACAACAGCAGCGGCGTCAAGACCGATCCGTTCGTGCTGCTGAAAAACCTCAACATCAACGCGATTCGCCTGCGCGTGTGGGCCAAGCCGGGCTGGAACGACGGCGCAGACGTGCTGTACAAGGCCAAGCGCGCTGCCGCCCAGGGCCAGCGCATCATGATCGACTTCCACTACAGCGACAGCTGGGCCGATCCGGGCCAGCAAACCAAGCCGGCCGCCTGGGCCAACCACTCGCTGGCGCAACTCAATACCGACGTCTACACCCACACCCGCGACACCCTCAACTACCTCAAGTCGAACGGCATCAACGTCGAGTGGGTACAGGTCGGTAACGAGATCAACAGCGGCATGTTGTGGCCGGAAGGGAAGACCACCAGTTTCGCCAACCTGGCCGGCCTGATCAACAGCGGTTACAACGCCTCCAAGTCCGTGTACCCGAACGCCAAGGTGATCCTGCACCTGGCCAACGGCTACGACAACGCGGTATTCCGCTGGTTCTTCGATGGCGTCAAAGGTGCGGGCGCCAAGTGGGACGTGATCGGCATGTCGCACTACCCGCCACCAGCGGACTGGACCAACTACAACAATAAAATCTCGATCAACATGAAGGACATGGTCGCGCGTTACGCCAAGCCGGTGATGGTGACCGAGGTGGGCATGGACTGGACGCAAGCGGCCACATCCAAGGCCATGGTGGCCGACCTGCTGACCAAGACCAAGGCGCTCGGTTCGAACGGCCTCGGTGTGTTCTATTGGGAGCCGCAGGCGTATCCGGGCTGGCAGAACTACACGTTTGGCGCCCTGGACGGCAGCGGCAAATTCACGATCGCGCTCGATCCGTTTTAAGGCTGGATTGCGGGGCGGTGAAAATCAGCGGACAATGCGTCGTTTGAATCTCCTGGACGCAGCATGAAAAAAAATCCTCCCCGCTACCTGCACCTGGCGCCCGAAGCCGAACTGCCGGTGCTCGACGCGCTGGAAAACTTCAAGGCCGTGCTGGTGGTCGATGTCGATGTGCTGGAAACGGTGCGCTGGGACATCAGCCGCTGGCTGGTCGAGTCGGGCAGCAAGTACGTGATGGTGTGGGGCAAAGACGCCGAACAATGGCACGAGTCGATCGACGACGCCCACCTGGAGGCGACCAACTACGAAGACCTGGACGACGCCGACGTGCTGATCACCACCTCGCACGAAGACGACGACCTGTCCGAAGCCTTCTGGTTCGCCCAGCATCGCGCCAGCCACCCCGCCCACGAACTGCACGACACCCTGATCGTCCACATCGCCGAGGCCCCGCGCCGCGAGGAAATCGAGGACGAGTTCCACGACGCATAAACTTTTGCGGCAGACGCGAAAAAGCCCGCGCAAGCTCGATGCCTGCGCGGGCTTTTTTATTGGCGAGTCAGGCTCCACAGAGCCTGACCGGCCGGCACATTACATCATGCCGTCCATGCCGCCCATACCGCCCATGCCACCCATACCGCCCATGCCGGCAGCCGATTTGTCGTCAGCCGATTCAGCGATCATGCAGTCGGTGGTCAGCATCAGGCCGGCGATCGAGGCTGCATTTTGCAGTGCCGAACGGGTTACTTTTGCTGGATCCAGAACACCCATTTCGACCATGTCGCCGTAGGTGCCGTTGGCGGCGTTGTAGCCGTAGTTGCCGGTGCCGGCCAGAACTGCTGCAACAACGACCGAAGCTTCTTCGCCGGCGTTTTGCACGATCATGCGCAGTGGCTCTTCCATCGCGCGCAGCACGATCTTGATACCTGCGTCCTGGTCAGGGTTGTCGCCTTTCAGGCCGGCAACCATGGCGCGGGCGCGCAGCAGGGCCACGCCACCGCCGGCAACGATGCCTTCTTCCACGGCAGCGCGGGTAGCGTGCAGTGCATCTTCAACGCGGGCTTTTTTCTCTTTCATTTCGACTTCGGTGGCAGCGCCAACCTTGATCACGGCAACACCGCCAGCCAGCTTGGCCACGCGCTCTTGCAGTTTTTCACGGTCGTAGTCCGAGGTCGCTTCTTCGATCTGCACGCGGATTTGCTTGACGCGGCCTTCGATCGCAGCGGCTTGACCAGCACCGTCGATGACGATGGTGTTTTCTTTGCCCACTTCGATGCGCTTGGCCTGGCCCAGCTCTTCCAGGGTGATCTTTTCCAGGGTCAGGCCGACTTCTTCAGCTACAACCTGGCCGCCGGTCAGGATGGCGATGTCTTCCAGCATGGCTTTACGACGGTCGCCGAAGCCTGGAGCTTTTACAGCAACGGTTTTCAGGATGCCGCGGATGTTGTTGACCACCAGGGTCGCCAGTGCTTCGCCTTCGATGTCTTCTGCGATGATCAGCAGTGGACGGCCGGCTTTTGCAACTTGTTCCAGTACGGGCAGCAGGTCACGGATGTTCGAGATTTTTTTGTCGCACAGCAGCACGAACGGGCTTTCCAGGGCAGCGACTTGCTTTTCCTGGTTGTTGATGAAGTATGGCGACAGGTAGCCGCGGTCGAACTGCATACCTTCAACGATGTCGAGCTCGTCGTTCAGCGACTTGCCGTCTTCCACGGTGATCACGCCTTCTTTGCCGACTTTTTCCATCGCTTCAGCGATGCGCTCGCCGATCGACGAATCCGAGTTGGCCGAGATCGCGCCAACCTGGGCGATTTCTTTGGTGGTGGTGGTTGGCTTGGCGATTTTTTTCAGTTCTTCGACGGTGGCAGCGACTGCTTTGTCGATGCCGCGCTTCAGGTCCATCGGGTTCATGCCGGCGGCAACGAACTTCATGCCTTCGCGCACGATAGCCTGGGCCAGAACGGTAGCGGTGGTGGTACCGTCGCCGGCGTTGTCGCTGGTGCGGGAAGCAACTTCCTTGACCATTTGCGCGCCCATGTTTTGCAGCTTGTCTTTCAGTTCAACTTCTTTTGCTACCGATACGCCGTCCTTGGTGACGGTTGGGGCGCCGAACGAGCGCTCCAGTACCACGTTGCGGCCTTTAGGGCCCAGGGTGACTTTAACGGCGTTGGCCAGAATGTTGACGCCTTCTACCATTTTGGCGCGCGCTGCGTCGCCGAAGATAACTTCTTTAGCTGCCATGTTTATTACTCCTGTGAGGTGTTAAGTTGCGAGTCGTGGACCAGTGATTGCAAAATTGCAAATTACTTGGTGACGATCGCCATGATGTCTTCTTCGCGCATGACCATCAGTTCCTGGCCGTCGATCTTGACGGTCTGGCCGGCATATTTGCCGAACAGGACGCGGTCGCCTACTTTGACATCTAGAGGACGGACTTTGCCGTCTTCCAGGATCTTGCCATTGCCAACGGCGAGGACTTCGCCTTGATCCGGTTTTTCAGCAGCCGCATCAGGGATGATCAGGCCGGATGCAGTCTTGGTTTCCTGGTCGAGACGTTTGACGATAACGCGATCGTTCAAAGGGCGAAGGTTCATACAAAACTCCTTAATTAACAATGGTACAGTTGGTTGCCGTTTCAACCACGTAAGGTGATTGCCGCAGCGGAAAGTTGGATGAGAGCGCTTGTTAGCACTCTCTCATAACGAGTGCCAATTATAGGGACGACATCCCTGTATTTCAAGGCACAAGGTTTGTGAAAACGCAAAAAAGCAGTGTTCTGATGGGAAAGAGGCAACAGAATCCGGCGATATCGGCTAAGTCGATGGCTGTAAGGCGATCACGGCCATGCCGGCCAGGGCCAGGCCGGCGCCTGCCATGTCGTAGCGGGTGAGCGCCACGCCGTCCACCAATCTGAGCCACAGCAGCGCCACGGCGATGTAGGCGCCGCCGTAAGCTGCGTAGGTGCGGGCGGCCCCGGTGGGATGCAGGGTCAGCAGCCAGGCGAACAGGGCCAGCGACAGTGCCGCCGGCAACAGCAGCCAAGGCGACTTGTCCTGGCGCAGGACCAGCCAGGGCAGGTAGCAGCCGACGATTTCGGCGATGGCGGTGACGAAGAAGAGGGCGGTGAGCTTGATGAAATCCATGCGGCCATGATACCGGGCAGTTGGCGCGGTCCGGTATAAAAAAAGCCGGCGATCACGCCGGCTTCGGTTAATGCATCACCATTCGGCGACGCTGCCATCCTTGTGGCGCCAGACCGGGTTGCGCCAGTCGCCGGCGTTCTTGCTGGCGGCGATCACGCGTTCTTCGTCCACTTCCACGCCCAGGCCAGGTTTGCGCAGCGGGGCGCAGTAGCCGTCGACGATCTTGAAGTCGTCCTTGTTGATCACGTAGTCGAGCAGCTCGCCACCCTTGTTGTAGTGGATGCCCATGCTTTGCTCTTGCAGCACGGCGTTGTACGACACGAAGTCCACCGCCAGGCACGACGCCAGGGCGACCGGACCGAGCGGGCAGTGCGGCGCCAGCGTGATGTCGTAGGCTTCGGCCATCGAGGCGATCTTCAGGCACTCGGTAATGCCGCCGGCGTGCGACAGGTCTGGCTGCACGATGGACAGGCCACCGGCCGCGAACACGTTCTTGAACTCGAAGCGCGAGTACATGCGCTCGCCGGCTGCCAGCGGGATCGAGGTCATCTCGGCCAGGCGCGGGTAGTACTCGGCTTGCTCGGCCAGGACCGGCTCTTCCACGAACAGCGGACGGAACTGTTCCAGTTCGCGCAGCAGGGTCTTGGCCATTGGCGCGGCCACGCGGCCGTGGAAGTCCAGGCCGAATTCGATGGTATTGCCGAACGCTTCGCGGATTTCCGCCACGCGGCGCACCGCTTCATCGACCGCAGCCGAGGTGTCGAGCAGGCCCAGCTCTTCGGTGCCGTTCATCTTGAAGGTGTCGAAGCCGCCTTCTTTCAGTTTGCTGATCTGTTCGATGATGTCGGCAGGACGGTCGCCGCCCACCCAGCTGTACATTTTCATGCGGTCGCGCACCAGGCCGCCCAGCAGTTCGTACACGGGCTGGCCCAGGACCTTGCCCTTGATGTCCCACAGCGCCTGGTCGATACCGGCGATCGCGCTCATCAGGATGGCGCCGCCACGGTAGAAGCCGGCGCGGTACATGGTTTGCCACAGGTCGTTGATGCGCGACGGGTCCTGGCCGATCAAATACGGTTCCATTTCCTGGACGGCCGTCTCCACGGTGCGGGCGCGGCCTTCGATGACCGGTTCGCCCCAGCCGACGACACCTTCATCGGTTTCGATTTTCAGCAGCATCCAGCGCGGTGGAACACGGTAGGTCGTCAGTTTGGTGATTTTCATAGGGGTGAGGAATGAGAGTAAGTTCAATGAACAGCACACAGTCTAAAACGACGCCCCGCTGCACAAATATGATTAATTCGCCACAAACCATATCATTATCGAATACCAGAAATAAACCAACCTGCTATCTGATATCAAGATAGCTGATAGTTATTTTTTTATATCTATTGCGCGCCGGCCGCGCTTACACTCGGCGTCATGCTAGACATCTCCACGCCTGCCAACGCCACGACCGCTGCCATCCTGTTGCAGCGCGGTGGCCGCGCCGGCCGTGCGCTGTGCTGGGACGCCGCCGGCCAGTGCTGGCGCTGGTCCGATCCGCTGGCCGGCCAGCTGTACGCGTGGCCGGCCGCTGCTGCTGCTGCTGCTGCTGCATCCACCACCGCCGCCACAGCCTGCACCGTGCGCCTGTCCGAAGGCGCGTGCACGCTGGCCGCCTGCAGGTCCGGGCGCTGGCTGCTGGGTCAGGGCAAGTGGCTGGGGCTGATCGAGTTGCCGCCGGCCGGCAGCGTGACCCGGCCGCTGCAGGCGCAAGTGCTGTTGACGGTGGACGCGGCCGAGCCGCGCACGGCAATCAGCGACGGCTGCACGGACCGTGCCGGCAATTTTGTCTTCGGCACCGCCAACACCGCCAGCGACCAGCGCCCGATCGGCAGCTTTTACCAGTATTCGCAGCGCCACGGCCTGCGCCGGCTGGCGCTGCCGGCGGTGGTGCGCGCGGCCGGCATCGCTTTCAGTGCCGACGGCGCCCGCATGGTGTTTGCCGATGGTCGCCGCATCCTGCACTGTACCTATGATGCCGGCGGCGCCAGGGTGGGCAAGGTCGCCACGCTGGCCGAGGCTGACCTCGACGTGGGGGCGATCGTGATCGACAGCGCCAATTGCCTGTGGAGCCTCCAGGGCAGCGAGCTGGTGCATTACGATGCCGGCGGCGCCGTGCTGCGCCGCATCGTGCTCGCGGGTGATGCGCCAGCGTCGCTGGCGTTCGGCTGTGACAGCCTCGACCGCTTGCTGTTGCTGGGCCAGGGCGGCGGCTTGTACGGCTTGCCTGACGGCTCGCTCGGTGCGGCCACCGCTGGTGTCGCCGAGACGCTGTTCGACGACACTGCGCCAGTGGCCGGGTAGGGCATGAGGCCGGCCTGCGCCAGCGTCGGCAACAGGCTGGCCACTATGATGCAAAGAATGCAAGCCGCGCGTGCTCTACCTTTCGGGCAGTATAATAATCGCCAATATGACTGATTCCCGCTCCGATCGCTTTGTCCGCTCCCACCTGAAGACCCGCCACCTGGTATTGCTGGTGGAGCTCGGCCGTCACGGTTCCATCGCGCACGCGGCGCAAGCCGCCAACCTGACCCAGCCCGGCGCCTCCAAGTTGCTGGGCGAGCTAGAGCACGCGCTCGGGGTACAGCTGTTCGAGCGCCTGTCGCGCGGCGTGGCGCCTACCTGGTATGGCAAGGTGCTGATCCGCCGCGCCGGCGCTGCGCTGGCCGAGATGGACGCGGCGCACCAGGAAGTGATGGAGCTGCTGTCGGGCCTGCGCGGACGGGTCGGCATCGGCTCGGTGCTGGCGCCGGCCACCTCTCTGGTGCCCAAGGCCATCAACCTGCTCAAGTCGCGCCATGCGCGCGTGCACGTATCGGTCAAGATGTCCACCAGCAAAGTGCTGGTGGAGCGCCTGCGCAGTGGCGAGCTCGACCTTGTCGTCGGCCGCATCCTCGACACCGCCGCCGCCGACGAACTGCATTTCGAACCACTCACCGACGAGCCGCACCTGCTGATCGCGCGCAGCGACCATCCGCTGGCGGGCCGCAACGACTTGCAGCTGGAAGAACTGGTGCGCCAATGCTGGGTACTGCCGCCAGCCGGCAGCATCCTGCGCGATCGCCTGACCGCCTTGTTCCTGTCGCACGGCCTCGAGCAGCCGGCCGAAACCGTCGAGACGCAGGACTTGCCGGTGGTGGCCAGCCTTTTGATGAACAGCGACATGATCGTTGCGCTGCCGGCCGAAGCGGTGCAGGCCTACCTGCAAACCGGGCTGATGGCAATCCTGCCGTTCGACCTCGGCGTGAGCATGGATTCGTTCGGCATCATCACGCGCAAGCGCCATCAACTCTCTCCGGGCGCCGACGCCATGCTGCTGGCGCTGCGCGATACTGCTGCCACCATGTATCCGCATTACAGCAAGCCCTGAAGTCAGCGGCGTTTGACGACGACTCACCGGTGGGCGCGAGCAGAGCCCAGGAGCAGTTGTCGTACTTGCACGCTGTGGTTTTTACGCACAATAGACATACTGTTTACGCTTCTTGTATGTCTGATATACGAACTTGATATGGGCCAACGTCAATAAGCTATTGGCCTGCCAACTTCGGTTTCGATAGCATCCCGTCTTACCCGTCCGATGTGGTTCAAAGATCAGAGACGGAGCTACACAGACACTGGAGATGCACATAATGAAACACAAGAAAATGAGCCTGCTGATCGCAACCTTGTTCAGCACCCCGTTGATGGCGCAACAGGCGTTCGCGCAAGAAGCACAGGCAGCACAAGCAGCGGCACCGGCGGCGCAGGCAGCAACCCCGGCAGCGCCGGTCGCCGGCGAAATCCAGCAAGTCAACGTGACCGGCATCCGTGCTTCGGTACGCAATGCGCTGGCCGTCAAGGAGGCTTCCAACAGCATGGTGGAAGTGATCGCGTCGGAAGACATCGGCAAATTGCCGGATACCACTATCGCCGAGTCGCTGGCACGCCTGCCAGGTCTGTCGTCGGGTCTTGATCGCGGTAATGCTTCGCAGATCGTTGCGCGTGGCATGGGCCCGCGCTTTATCGGCGCCACCCTGAATGGCCGCGAACTGGCCTCGTCGGAGCCGGATCGTGCCGTGCGCTTCGAGCAGTTCCCGTCGGAGTCGATCAGCGGCGCCACCGTCTACAAGACCCAGAACGCTGACCTGGTCGAAGGCGGCATCGCCACCTCGATCGATCTGCAAACCGTCTCGCCGTTGAAGTACAACGGTCGCCAGCTGAACTTCAAGGCCGATGTCCTGCACTACAACATCGCCAAGGACATCGCTGGCGCGGACAAGAACAAGCCACGCGTGGGCGGGATCTGGATTGACCAGTTCCTCGACAAGACCCTGGGCGCCGCCATCGCTTTCAGCTACCAGGACCAGCCCTCGGTGCAGAAGAACGTGCGCCACTGGGGCTTCAACGAAAACAATTCTGTCGACATGAACGGCGACGGCAACGTCGACAAGACCCCGTGGGGCTTCCAGGACGACGTGCGTCGCGGCAGCAACAAGCGCAGCAGCGTGTTGGGCAAGGTAGAGTACAAGCCAAACAGCGACGTCCTGATCACCGCCGATACCTACTATGCGCGTACCAAGATCGACGAAGCGCAGATGCAGCACTGGACCGGCGACCTCGGTAACTGGGATGGCGGCAACTCCAACAACTTCAGCAACCTCGATATCCGTAACGGCTACGTGGCCGGCGGCACCGTCAACTGGAACCGCGTCATCAACAACGACGCACACTGGATCCAGGACGCCAGCGTGTCCGCCAGCGGCCTGAACGCCAAGGTCAACGTCGGCGAGTGGAAAGTCGAAACCGACCTGTCGACCTCGCACGCGCTGCGCAGCAGCCAGTGGCGCGACCTGCGTCAGAATTCGCTGAGCTCGATTCCAGTGTCGGTCAACTGGTCGTTCACCGGCAATGAGCGTCAGCAGTACAGCTTTGGCGGCATTGACACCGGCAACCCGGCCAACTTCGAAGCGCCGACCCTGTACGTCGATACCGACGGCCACGTGAAGGATCTGCTGAACGCCGCGTCGGTCACCGCTGCGCGTCCGATCGAAAACAGCATCGTCAGCCGCATCAAGGTTGGCGTGCGCGCTACCGACCGCGAGAAGAGCTACCGCCAGACCACCTGGCAGTTGGCCCAGCAGAACGCGATTCCTGCTTCGGCCTACGAGACCGTCAACGTCGCCGGCTTCCCGTCGTACTTCGTGCTCAAGGATTTCTACGGCACCATCGGCAACGCCTTCGGTCCGGATGCGTTCAATCCGAACGGCAAAGTCGGTACTGCCGACCAGGTACGCAACGACCAGCTTGCTGGATGGCGCGTCAAGGAACGCAGCACCTCGGCCTTCGTCCAGGGTGATCTCGACGGCGAAGCATTTGGCAAAACCTACCGCGGCAACGTGGGCGTGCGCCTGGTGCACACCAAGACCGACAGCTACGGCATGGGTTCGATCAACGGTTCCACCCCTTCAGCGGTCGAGCAGGGCACGTCGTACACCGAGATCCTGCCTAGCCTGAACCTGATCTTCAACCTCGACGAAGCCCAGGAACATCAAGTGCGCTTTGGCCTGGCCCGTGCCATGTCGCGTCCGCCACTCGATGAACTGCGCGCCTCGCGCAACCTGAGCCAGGCAGGCACCAGCCAGCCGCAAACCGGTTCGGCCGGCAACCCGGACCTGAAACCGATGATGGCCAACCAGGTCGACCTGGCATACCAGTGGTACTTCCAGAAGGGTTCGCTCGTTTCCGTCGGTGGCTTCTACAAGCAACTGCAGCGCTACATCGCCATCACCCAGAGCGACAACATCACCCGTTCGGTCAACGGCGAAGGCGGCAACATTCGTGGCGTGGAACTGGTCTACCAGCAAGCGTTCACCGGCCTGCCAGCACCGTTCGACGGGCTCGGTATCGCCAGCAACTACGCTTACACCGCCAGCACCGTGCGTGAACAGGTACCAGTTGGCAATCCGTTCCCGATCGAAGGCCTGATGCGTAACAACGGCGGCGTGACCCTGTGGTACGAAAAAGCCGGCTACGAAGCGCGCATCTCGGCCAACCATCACAGCTCCTTCGTGCGTAATCCGAGCTGGAGCGCTGGCCAGTTGCTGGTCAACGAAGCGGAAACCTTCGTCACCCTGAACCTGGCCAAGCAGATCACGCCCAACGTGCAGGTGCGCTTCGGCATCGACAACCTGACCAACCAGAAGGCGGTCTACACCAGCGCCAACAACCCGCTGCAACAGGAAGTGACCGAGTTCGGCCGCCGCTTCAACCTGGGCCTGTCCTTCAAGCTGTAAATTTTCCGTTGTACCTTTGTTTTATCGTGGTTTGCGGAGCAGTGCTTAACGGTGCTGCTCCGTTTTTTTTAGCCCAATTCGGGGTCAGTGCCGACATTCGGACATTTTTGAACTTATTTTTTGAAGTACGCTTCAACGAAAAAGTTCCGCGATGTCCGAATGTCGGCACTGACCCCAAAGTTTTCTCAGGGAGTCTGACTTGAACACGATGCCTTGCTGGCGGCGCTTGTGCGCTGCCGTCCTGCTGCTGGCCGCCACTGCTGCCGCGCACACTGCCGCGCATGCTGCCGCACCGATCAAACCTCATATTGCCGACGCGACCGTCAAGGCCGGGCGTGAGCGCCTGTCGCTCGATCGCGGCTGGCTGTTCCACCTCGGCGACGTGCGCCAGGCGCCGATTGTCGGCCACGAGGAATCGTATAGCAACGCCAAGGCCGGCAATGCGCCTGGCGCGGCCGGCGCCGAATTCGACGACTCCGACTGGCGCCGCCTCGATCTGCCGCACGACTGGGCCGTCGAAGGCCCGTTCGACCCGAAAGCCAATATCTCGCAGGGCTACCGGCCGCGCGGTATCGGCTGGTATCGGCGCTATTTGCAGGTCGATCCGGCCGACCGTGGCCGCCACTTCGAGCTGCAGTTCGATGCGATCGCCACCCACGCCACCGTGTACGTCAACGGCAACGTGGTCAACCGCAACTGGTCCGGCTACAACGCCAGCAATATCGACATCACGCCTTACCTGACCTACGGTGACGCGCTCAACACCATCTCGATCCGCGTCGATGCGGAAGCGATGGAGGGCTGGTGGTACGAGGGCGCCGGCATGTACCGCCACGCGTGGCTGGTCAAGCGCGCGCCGGTGCACGTGGCCACCGATGGCGTGTATGCCGTGCCCCGACCTGACAAATCCGGCAAGGGCAAGGAATGGAGCCTGCCGGTGGAAGTGACGCTCAATAACAGCGGCAAGAAAGCGTCCGACGTGACGGTGGAAGTGACCGTGTTCGACCCGGCCGGCAAGCAGGTGGGCCGCCAGTTGGCCAAGGCCAGCGTGGGCGTGCTCAAAGACGCCACCGTCAAGCTGCCGTTCAGGATCAACGATCCGGCGCTGTGGTCGATCGCCAGGACCAACCTGTACAAGGTGGTGACGCGCGTGCTGGAAAACGGCAAGGCGCAGGATGAAGTGGCGCTGCACACGGGCTTTCGCACCATCCGCTTCGATGCGCAGCAGGGCTTCTTCCTCAACGGCGAACATTTGAAACTGCAAGGCGTGTGCATCCACCAGGACCACGCCGGCGTTGGTGTGGCGATTCCCGACTCGGTATGGGAGTATCGCCTGCGCCGCCTGAAAGAACTGGGCGTCAATGCCATCCGCTTCTCGCACAATGCACCGGCGGCGGAAGTGCTCGACATGGTCGATCGCATGGGCTTCGTGGTGATGGACGAAAACCGCAATTTCAATCCGTCGCCCGACTACATGAAGCAGCTCGAGTGGATGGTGCGGCGCGACCGCCACCACCCGGGCATCATCCTGTGGTCGGTGTTCAATGAAGAGCCGGTGCAGGGCTCGGAAGTCGGTTACGAAATGGTGCGCCGCATGGCTGCCGCCGTCAAATCGCTCGACGATACGCGTCCGGTCACCGCTGCCATGAATGGCGGCTTCTTCAGCGACCTCAACGTGGCGCACGCGGTGGACGTGGTGGGCGCCAACTACCAGGTGCCCGACTACGACCGCTTCCATAAGGCGTATCCGACGGTGCCGTTCACCAGCTCGGAAGACACGTCCGCGTTCATGACGCGCGGCGTGTTCAAGACCGACAAGGACAAGAACCAGATCGCCAGCTACGACGACCTGGCCGACGCCGCGCAGTGGGGCAATACCCACCGCGATGCGTGGGAAGCGATCGCCAAGCGGCCGTTCGTGGCCGGCGGTTTTGTCTGGACCGGCTTCGATTATCGCGGTGAGCCGACCCCCAACGAGTGGCCGTCGGTCAGCTCGGTGTTCGGCATCATGGACCTGAACGGCTTCCCGAAAAACGCCTACTACATCCACCAGGCGCAATGGATCAAGGACCGTCCGCTGATCCACATCGCGCCGCACTGGAACTGGGCCGGCAGCGAAGGCAAGGACATCCGCCTGATGGTGATGGCCAATGTCGAACGCATCGAACTGCGATTGAACGGCAAACAGCTCGGCGAGCAAAAGGCCGATCCGTTCCGCATGAACTACTTCAACGTCGCCTACGCGCCGGGCAAGCTCGAAGCCATCGGCTACAACGGCGGCAAGGAAGTGGTGCGCACGGCGGTGGAAACTACGGGTGAGCCGGTGGCGCTGGAACTGATCCCGGACCGCCAGGACCTGGCCGGCGATGGCCGCGACGCGATGCCGATCACGGTGCGCGCGCTCGATGCCCAAGGCCGCGCGGTGCCGCTGGCCGATCCGGTGGTCACCTTCAAGGTAACCGGAGGCGGGCGCTCGATCGGCCATGGCAATGGCGACCCGACCTCGCACGAGGACGAGAAGGGCGCCACCCGGCGCCTGTTCAACGGCCTGGCGCAGCTGATCGTGCAGACCAGCTTCGACGCCATGCAGCCCGTCACGGTGGAAGCAAGCGCACCGGGCCTGAAGGCGGCCACGTTGACGATTCCCGTCAAGGCTGTGGCGGCGGTGCCGTTCGTGGCCAGCGCCGACGCGCCGCTGACGTTCGTGCGCACCTGGCGCGTGGCGCCGCCGGGCGACACGCGGCCGAACCCGAACCAGAAGATCGACAGCTTCGACATGAACACCTGGGGCTGGGGCCAGCCGCCGATGTGGGGCGCGGCAGGCAGCAAGTTCAACCTGTACCGGTCGAGCTTCACGCCGCGCAAGAACCTCGCCGACGGCAATGGCCTGATCCGATTCGCCGGCATCAAGGGCCGCGCCGAGGTCTGGATCAACGGCAAGCTGGTGGGCAAGAAGGACAGCTTTGCCGCCGCACCGCTCGACCTGGAACTGCCAGCCGGGACCGGCAAGCGCGAGATCAGCGTGATCGTCGAAGCCGAGCCGGGGCAGGGCGGCGCCCAGGGCAGTGGCATCACGGGCAACGTCACCATCGAGCCGAAGAAATAAGCTCAAAAAGTAACAAAAGTCACAGATTTGCGCGCCGAATGTCTGGCGCGCAAATAGTTAACTTGCGTTTTACTTAAAATTCGGGGCCGGACACGTGATTCGGTTGACGGCACCCCGCGCCCTGCCTATAGTGGCGGGATGATTTCAGACTTCCAAGAACTATCCGACAAGATCGACCAGCTGGCCGAGATGACCAATGCTTTGCGCCGCGAAAACGCCCAGTTGCGTCAGGCCAATGCCGCCCTCGTGGTGGAAAACATGGGATATCAACGCCGCCTGAGCGAGGCCGCCGACCGCGTGCAGGCGCTGCTGGTGCACGTGCCATCGCTGGTGCCCGAGCCGGTGCCGGAGGACGAGGAAGCCGAAGCAACCGAACTGGCAGCTGGCGACGCCATTGCACCTGCCGCACAACATGAGGAAGTACGATGATCGAGCTCGACGTCACTATCATGGGCCAATCGTATCGCCTGATGTGCAAGGCCGACGAAGAGCGCGCCTTGCGCGAAGCGTCTGTCATGCTCGACAAGAAAATGACCGGCATCCGCGCGTCGGGCCGGGTCAAGGGCAACGACCGTATCGCGGTCATGGCAGCGCTGAGCGTGGCGGCGGAATTCCTGTCGATCAAGGCGCCGCAAGGCCCGTTGTCCGACATGTCCATCCTCGAGGTGCAGACCAAGATCGCCGCCATGCACAAGGTGTTGGATACCGCACTCACGCCGCAAGAAGCACTGTTTTAACCGGTTTTTAAGCATCAAACTCCTTCCTTTGCGGCGGACAAAAGAGTAAACTGGCGTCACCCTGCAGTGTTCGTGAATGTCATATATTCCTTGAACCATTTGTTTGCACCGGTCGTGGGATTTTGTTTGGTGGGCGTGAGCATCGCTTGTTCGATGAACCCGAAATTGAACTAACCGTGACCACCTGAGCCATTAGGTTCGGGATGCCGGCATAACGGCACAAGCGGGGTACTCATTCAGGATTTAATTCCTTAAAAAGCGGTTGGCATGAAAATGTCCAGCCGCTTTTTTTCGTTCGGAGACGATGTATGCAATATTGGCTGATGAAGTCCGAACCCGACGACGTGAGCATCGACGATCTCATGGCGTCACCGAACCACACCACCGCCTGGTATGGGGTGCGCAACTACCAGGCGCGCAACTTCATGCGCGACCAGATGCAGCCAGGGGATGGGGTGCTGTTCTATCACTCGAGCTGCCCGCAACCCGGCATTGCCGGCCTGGCGGTGATCGCCAGCGGCCCGTACCCGGACGCCTCGCAGTTCGATCCCAACAGCCATTATCACGATCCCAAGGCCACGCAGGAGCAGCCGCGCTGGATTTCGATCGATGTGCAGGGCACGCAGAAGACGCGGCTACTGCCATTGGCCGAGATGCGGAGCATCGCGGCGCTGGAAGACATGCTGGTGCTGCAAAAGGGCAGCCGCCTGTCCATCACGCCGGTTACGCCGGCGCAATGGAAGGCGATTGTGACATTGTTGGCTTGATCCCTGCCACCCCTACAACCTATGGGGTCGGACCCCGTACGGGGTCCGACCCCGGTTTGCTTTGCGGGTTGATCGTCGGTGCCGTGCCACGCTGGCGTACCTTGTAGGCCCACACCAGCATGGCGATCGCCGCCACCACCATCGGCAGCGACAGCACCTGGCCCGACGTGATCGGCATGCCCAGGAACGTGGTTTCCCAGTCCGGCGTGCGGAAGTACTCGGTAAAAAACCGCGCGCAGCCATACAGCAGCGTGTAGAACGCGCCCACCGCCAGGCGCGGCCGCTCCTTGCGTGCATACAGCCACAGGATGATGAACACCAGCAGGCCGTCGATCAGCATCTGGTAGATCGGCGACGGATGGCGCAGGCCTTGCAGGAATACCGGGTTCGGATGCAGCGGGAACGAATTATCAGGCCAGAGCATGGCCCATGGAAGCGACTGGTCGGCCACGACGCGGCCCGGCAGTTCGGCGTTGATGAAGTTGCCCATGCGGCCGGCGGCGTAGCCGAGCGGCACCAGCGGCGCGATGAAGTCGTACACGTCGAGGATGTTGCGCCCCGACTTGCGCGCCCACAGCGACATGGCGATCAGCACGCCGATAAAGCCGCCGTGGAACGACATGCCGCCGTGCCACACCTTGAAGATCTCGATCGGATTGGAAAAATACTTGACCGGCTCGTAGAACAGCACTTCGCCCAGGCGCCCGCCGATGACCACGCCCAGCATGCCGTAGAACAGCATGTCGTCGAGGTCTTCCTTGCGCCACAGCTGGGCGGCAATGTGCGGCTGCCTGATGCGCACGCGGCCGAGCGCAATGAACAGCGCAAACGCCAGGACGTACATCAGGCCATACCAGTGGATCGCGACCGGCCCCAGTTGGAGGGCGACCGGATCGGGCATCGGGTGGATCAGCATAGGGCGGTTTTCCTTACTTCTTTTCTTAATAATTCCAAAAAGCCGCGCAGCACGGGCGAGGCATTGTCGCGTCGCCAGGCCAGTCCGGTTTCGACCAGCGGCGTGGTGTGGGCCAGCGCACGGTATTCTACTCCGGGACGCATCAGGTTGGAGACCGACTGCGGCACCAGCGCCATGCCCATGCCGGCCGACACCAGGCCGACGATGGTCTGCATCTGGATCGCCTGCTGGCCGATTTCGGGCGTGACGCCGGCGTCGCGAAACACCGACAGGATGGCGTCGTACAGGCCCGGCGAGATGGCGCGCGGGAAGATGATCAGCGGCAGTGCCGGCAACGCGTTCAAGGCTGGCTTGCCGCGCTTCTTCACTGCCGGCAGGCCGGTGGGCACGGCCAGCACCAGCGGTTCGCGCAGCACCGGCAGATAATCGAGCTCGGTGCGAGCCTTGTCGGGCAGCGGCGGGATCAGGAGGCCCACGTCGATGCGGTTGTGCAGCAAGTCGTCGAGCTGCAAATCGGACGTGGCTTCCTGCAAGGTGATCTGCACCTGTGGGTAGGCGGCGCGATAGGCGCGCAGAAACGGCGGCAGCACGCTGTAGTCGGCCGAGGAGACAAAGGCCAGGGCCAGGCGCCCGACTTCGCCGGCGGCCGCGCGCTGCACCAGTTGCGGCAGTTCCTGGGCTTGCGCCAGCATCCGGCGCGCCTCGGGCAGCAGCGCACTGCCGGCTGGCGTGAGCGTAACGCCGCGGCGGTTACGCTCGAATACCGGGGCGCCCAGCAGCTCTTCCAGCGCCTGGATCGTCTGCGACAGCGGCGGCTGCGTCATGTGCAGGCGCAGCGCGGCGCGGCCGAAGTGCAGCTCCTCGGCGACGGTGACGAAGTAGCGTAACTGACGCAGTTCCAGGTTCATATGTATTTCTATTCAAATTTTAGGCTGTGATAGTTTATACGACTCACAGGAGCGACAATCTTATATTTGACAGGCCAGCAGGGCCAAGGCACTCTGTCGTGCTACGTTGCCGCCTTATCTTTGGAGATCCATCATGCCAGTCTATCGTTCCCGCACCACCACCCACGGCCGCAACATGGCCGGCGCGCGCGCCCTGTGGCGCGCTACCGGCATGAAGGACGGCGACTTCGACAAGCCGATCATCGCGGTCGTCAACTCCTTCACCCAGTTCGTGCCCGGCCATGTGCACCTGAAGGACCTGGGCCAGCTGGTGGCGCGCGAGATCGAAAAAGCCGGTGGCGTTGCGAAAGAATTCAACACCATCGCGGTCGATGACGGCATCGCCATGGGCCACGGCGGCATGTTGTACTCGCTGCCGTCGCGCGATCTGATCGCCGACTCGGTCGAGTACATGGTCAACGCCCACTGCGCCGATGCGATGGTGTGCATCTCCAACTGCGACAAGATCACGCCGGGCATGCTGATGGCTGCCATGCGCATCAACATTCCCGTGGTGTTCGTCTCCGGCGGCCCGATGGAAGCCGGCAAAGTGGTCAAGGTGGTCAATGGCGGCCAGAAGATCATCAAGCTCGACCTGGTGGACGCCATGATCAAGGCCGGCGACGACACCGTCTCCGACGCCGACGTCGCCGAAATCGAACGCTCGGCCTGTCCGACCTGCGGTTCGTGCTCGGGCATGTTTACCGCCAACTCGATGAACTGCCTGACCGAGGCGCTGGGCCTGTCCCTGCCCGGTAACGGCACCGTGCTGGCCACGCACTCGGACCGCGAGCAGCTGTTCCTGCGCGCCGGCCGCCTGATCGTGGACCTGGCGCGCCGCCACTACGAGCAGGACGATTACTCGATCCTGCCGCGCACCATCGCCAACAAGGCCACGTTCGAAAACGCCATGGCGCTCGACGTCTCGATGGGCGGCTCCACCAACACCGTGCTGCACCTGCTGGCAGCTGCGCACGAAGCGGGCGTGGACTTCACCATGGCCGACATCGACCGCATCTCGCGCAAGGTGCCCTGCCTGTGCAAGGTCGCGCCGATGACCGACAAGTACCACATCGAAGACGTGCACCGCGCCGGCGGCATCATCTCGATTTTGGGCGAACTGGCGCGCGGCGGCCTGCTCGACACCACCCGTCCGACCATCCACGCGCCCACCATGGCCGACGCCATCGAACGCAACGACATCAAGCGCAGCGACGACCCGGCCGTGCACCAGCTGTTCCGCGCCGCACCGGGCGGCGTGCCCACGCAGACGGCGTTCTCGCAGTCCGAGCGCTTCGCCTCGCTGGACCTGGATCGCAGCACCGGCTGCATCCGCGACAAGGAGCACGCTTACTCGCAGGACGGCGGTCTGGCCGTGTTGTACGGTAACCTGGCGCTCAACGGCTGCATCGTCAAAACCGCCGGCGTCGATGAGAGCATCCTCAAGTTCAGCGGCAAGGCGCGCGTGTTCGAGAGCCAGGACGACGCAGTGGCCGCCATTCTCGGCGACACCGTGCACGCCGGCGACGTGGTCATCATCCGCTACGAAGGACCGAAGGGTGGCCCCGGCATGCAGGAGATGTTGTACCCGACCTCGTACATCAAGTCGAAAGGCCTGGGCAAGTCGTGTGCGCTGCTGACCGACGGTCGCTTCTCCGGTGGTTCATCGGGCCTGGTGATCGGCCATGCCTCGCCGGAAGCGGCTGAAGGCGGCGCCATCGGCCTGGTGGAAGAGGGCGACATGATCGACATCGACATCCCCAACCGCACCATCAACCTGCGCATCATCGACGCCGAGCTGGCCGCGCGCCGCGCCACCATGGAAGCGAAAGGCGACGCCGCCTGGCAACCGGTCGACCGCGAGCGCTACGTCTCGCAGGCGCTGCAAGCCTACGCCGCACTGACCACCTCGGCCGACCGCGGCGCGGTGCGCGATTTGTCGCAACTGAAGCGCTAAGTTCGCTCCGGCTCACTTCCGTAGCGATACCGCCGCAGCGCCTTGCTGCGGCGGTTTCTCGATTGGCCGCGCTTGCATCGTCCGCGTGACAGGCCTAAGATGGCTTATCACTCGCAACGAGGGAGGCACCATGACAACCAAACTGATCATCCACGATGTGGATGAAAACATCGCACTGGGATTGAAACGCCGGGCCGCTGCCAACGGCCGCAGCACCGAAGCCGAACACCGCGAAATCCTGAAGTCCGCATTGCAAAGGCCACGACGCCGGCCATTTCTTGAAGTACTGGCCAGCATGCCTGATGTGGGTCGCGATGATGATTTCGAGGTGCGCGGCGCGTAGGCCTGGCGATGTATCTCGTCGACACCAACGTCATCAGTGAAGCACGTAAGGGCGCCAGAGCCAATCCAGGCGTTCTGAGCTTTTTCGCCGGCGACCAGTCTCTCGATTGCTATCTCAGCGTGCAGACGATGGGAGAACTGAGGCGTGGTATCGAAAATATCCGCAAGCGCGGCGCTCACCCGCAAGCAAGGCGACTTGACGCGTGGCTGGCGCTTGTCTCGCACGATTACGCCGACCGAGTACTGGGTTTTGATGACGAGTGCGCGCAGATCTGGGGATATTTGATGTCGCCCGACCCCAGTCATCCGATCGACAAGCAAATCGCTGCTATCGCACTGAGCTACGGCCTGGAGGTCGTCACACGCAATGTCCGCGACTTCTCGGCAACCGGTGTCAAATTGTTCAATCCGTTTTATTGAAGCCAGTGCCAAAACCCGAATGTTATTGCTCTGATCATTGATTGGTTAGAAGATCCTCTCGTTAGTCTCGGTCAACCATGGCGCCAACTTGCGCGTTAAATTCTGAAGAGAAAAAACACTGTAAAATGTCACGGGAATTCGCAGCTTAACTGGAGAGATTTATGAAACGCAATTTGATGATGGTGGGTGTACTGGTCGCTTCGGCGTTCGCATCGCAAGTAGCGATGGCCGATGCCGGTTCGGATCTGGCCAAGGCGAAAAACTGCATGGCTTGCCACGCGGTCGCCACCAAGCTGGTCGGTCCTGCCTACAAGGATGTGGCCGCCAAATACGCGGGCCAGAAAGATGCCGAATCCAAGCTCGTCACCAAGGTGATGAAGGGTGGTTCGGGTACCTGGGGCGCGATCCCGATGCCAGCCAATCCACAGGTGAACGAGGCGGAAGCCCGCACCCTGGTGAAATGGGTGCTGGCGCAAAAGTAAGCGCTTTTGCGTCGCCCGCTTCTGCTCTACAAATAACAAACAATAACAAACGCGCCCGAGGGCGCGTTTTGTTTTACTTGACCACTTCCACCTTGGTCTTCTTGCCATCCTTGTAGGTGAACAAGGTCAGCGCGCCGTCCTTGATGTCGCCGAACTGGTCGAACGCAATCAGGCCCGTCACGCCCTGGTAGTTGATCTTCTGCAGCAATGGCAGGTACTTGGCCGGCTGCGATGATTTGGCTTCCTGCATGGCCGCTGCCATGGTCATCACGGCGTCGTACACGTACGGCGCGTACAGCTGGACGTCGCTGTTGTATTTTTTCTTGTAGCGGGCCACGAAGTCGTCGAGATTCTTTTGCTCGGCTGGCGTGACGCCGCCCGCTTCGGCGCAGTACACCACGCCGTTGACGGCAGCCGCACCGGCCAGCTTGGGCAGCGCCTCGGTACACACGCCGTCGCCGCCCATGTACTTGGCGGTAATGCCCAGCGCCTTCATCTGGCGCAGCAGCGGGCCGCCCACCGAGTCCATGCCGCCGAAGAAGACCAGGTCGGGGCCCTTGCCACGGATCGAGGTGAGAATGGCGTTGAAGTCGGTGGCCTTGTCGGTGGTGAATTCCTTGGCGACGATCTGCACGCCCGGCAAGGCCTTCTTGGCGCCCTTGATGAACTCGTTGGCCACGCCCTGGCCGTAGGCCGTGCGGTCGTCGATCACGGCGATTTTTTTTGCGCCCAGCTTGCCTACCGCGTAAGCGCCCAGGGTGCCGCCGAGCTTGGCGTCATTGGCGACCACGCGGAACGCCGATTTGAAGCCTTGCTGGGTGTACTTGGTCTGGGTGGTGGCAGGCGAGATTTGCGGGATGCCGGCGTCGTAATAAATCTTGGACGCGGGGATCGAAGTGCCGGAATTGAGGTGGCCGATCACGCCGTTCACCTTGGCATCGACCAGCTTTTGCGCCACCGCCGTGCCCTGCTTGGGATCGGCGCCGTCGTCCTCCAGCATCAGCACGAACTTGACCGGCTTGCCGTCGATCTTGATGCCCTTGGCGTTCAGATCCTCGATCGCCATGTTGGCGCCGTTTTCATTGTCCTTGCCGAGGTGGGCCGAAGGACCCGAGACCGGGCCGACGTGGCCGATCTTGATGATTTCCTGGGCGCTGGCGCTGCCCGCGCTGGCAAACGCCAGGGCGATGGCAAGTGGAATGCATTGAGCCTTGAACTGCATTGTCATTCTCCACGGTTATTTTTTCTGCGCCTGCAGATGCACCAGTTCTTGCGAGACGGCGCGGGCCACGATTTTTTCGATGGTGTCGTGCAGGCCGATGCGGATCTCGTTGGTGAGGCCGTGCAGCGCGTGCGTGAGCACTTCGGCCATGCTGTCCTTGATGCGCTGCTCGAGCACGAAATCGACGCGCGATTGCAGCTTGTGCATGATGCGCTCGGACAGGCGGTGCTCCATTATCGCCCATTCGGCATCGGTCCAGCCGTCGATGGCTTCGGCTTCGAGTGTTGCGGCAAGCTCGGCCCTGGTGGGGGCTGCTGGGGCTGCTGCGGGGAGAGGGTCTTCGGCGGCCGGTTCGGTCTTCAGAACTTCGGTCAAGACCGGAATATTATCAAAGGTTGAGCTCATGATTTTCCTGCGACAAAGTGAGTGAGTGGATACTCCTGCTGCTTGTAGGCGACATAGCGCTTGCGGCCGGCAGCCGCATCATCCTCGTCCGAGGAAATCACTTCTATCATGCGCTCGAATCGGTCCACGCGGGAGGGTGCGCGGCGCGACAGATTCACTAATAATTCGGTATGTGGTAATTCCGCCTCATCGTTGTCGGTGAGTATGATGGGCGTGTGTTCGGCCAGTGCATCACCGGCCAGCACATGCGGTAAAAAGTCGGTAGTCGAGAAGGTCCACAGGGCCGTGTTGAGCTCGGCCAGTTGCTGCGCATCGTCCGCCAGCACCACGATGCGATGGTTGGCGCCGAACGCCTTGCGCGCCAGGCGGCAGGCGTAGGCGACCTTGTCGGGGATGTTGGTGTGGAAGTCGATGCGGGTCATGGCGGGTTCGATGAGGATGGTTGGCTGTTAAGCCGTCGTTTCCGCGACGGCGGACCGCCGCGCAGGCGGGAATCCATAGAGCGGTTGATAAGCAAACTCAGTATGGATCCCCGCGTTCGCGAGGATGACGGATTGACAGCTGGTGGCTGAGGCTAGCTGTACCAGGTTGAACTGTTCTATTACGCCGCCATGCCGCTGTGGCGCAGCAGGGCGTCGATGCTCGGTTCGCGGCCACGGAAGGCGGTGAACGATTCGAGCGCCGGGCGCGAGCCGCCTACCGAAAGGATTTCGCGCAGGTAGCGCTGGCCCGCCTCGGTGGTGGCGTCCTGGCCCAGCGCCTTGGCTTCCTCGAACGCGGCGTACGCATCGGCCGACAATACCTCGGCCCACTTGTAGCTGTAGTAGCCTGCCGCGTAACCGCCGGAAAAGATGTGGCCGAACGAGTTCTGGAAGCGGTTGAACGCCGGCGGCACCACCAGCGAAAACTTGGCGCGTACGCTGTCGATCATTTGCTGCACGGTCTGTCCGGTGGACGCGTCGTAGTCGTAGTGCAAGTGCATATCGAGCAGCGAGAACTCCACCTGGCGCAGCGTCTGCAAACCGGACTGGAAATTTTTCGCGGCAAGCATCTTGTCGAACAGCGCGCGCGGCAGCGGCTCGCCGGTGCTCACGTGTGCGGTCATGTGCTCGAGCACGTCCCACTCCCAGCAGAAGTTTTCCATGAACTGCGACGGCAACTCCACCGCGTCCCACTCCACGCCCGAAATGCCGGAGACGCCCAGTTCATCGACCAGGGTGAGCATGTGGTGCAGGCCGTGGCCGAATTCGTGGAACAGCGTGATCACTTCGTCGTGGGTAAACAGCGACGGCTGCGCCACTCCATCGACCACGGCTGGTTCGGTGAAATTGCAGGTGAGGTAGGCAACCGGCGTCTGCACGCTGTTGGCGTTGGCGCGGCGGCCACGGGCGTCGTCCATCCAGGCGCCGCCGCTTTTGCCGGCGCGCGCATACAGGTCGAGGTAGAACTGGCCGATCAGCACGCCATCGCGCTCGATGCTGTAGAACCGCACGTCCTGGTGCCACACGGGCGCGACATCAGGCTTGATCTGGACGTCGAACAGGTTCTGGATCTGGCGGAACAGGCCATCGATTACTTTATGTTCTGGGAAATACTGTTTGACTTCCTGGGCCGAGAACGCGTAGCGGCGCTCCTGCAGTTTTTCGGACGCGTAAGGCATGTCCCAGGCTTGCAGGTCGGCGATGCCCAGCTCGTCGTTGGCGAACTGCTTGAGTTCTTCCAGGTCTTTTTGTGCGAACGGACGCGCGCGCCTGGCCAGGTCTTCGAGGAAACCGATGACGTGCTCGGGCGATTGCGCCATCTTCGGCACCAGCGATACCTCGGCGAAGTTCTTGTAGCCGAGCAGCTTGGCTTCTTCGTCGCGCAGGCGCAGCAGGGTGACGATGTTTTGCGTGTTGTCCCACGCGTCCTTCTTGCTGAATACCTCGCCCTGGTCCGAGGCCTTGGTGGCGTTGGCGCGGTACACCGTTTCGCGCAGCGCGCGGTTGTCGGCAAATTGCAAAATCGGGTAGTACGACGGGAAGTGCAGCGAGAACTGCCAGCCCTGCTTGCCATCCTTTTGCGCGGCGGCATGGGCGGCTGCCTTGACGTCGTCGGGCAGGCCGGCCAGCTCGGCTTCATCGGTGACCAGCAGCTTGTAATCGTTGGTGGCGTCGAGCACGTTTTCCGAGAAGCGGGTGGAAACGGCCGCCTGCTCTTCCTGGATCGCCGCGAAGCGTTCCTTTTTATCGGCCGGCAGTTCGGCGCCGCCCATGCGGAAGTCGCGGATGGCATTGTCGATGATGCGCTGGCGCGCCGGCGACAGGCTGGCAAAACTGGCGGACGCACGCAGCGCCTTGTACTTGGCAAACAGCGCTTCGTTCTGCGACAGCTCGGTCCAGAACTCGGTGACCTTGGGCTGGTTCTCGTTGTAAGTGGCGCGCAGCTCGGGCGTGTCCACCACGCTGTTGAGGTGGTTGACGATGCCCCAGGCGCGGCCCAGAAGCTCGGTGGCGTTTTCCAGCGGCGTGACGAAACTGTCCCAGGTGACGTCATCTTGCGGCGCTTCGAGCTGCTGCACGATGGTGCGCGAGCGCGCCAGCAGGTGGTCGATGGCAGGCGTGACGTGCTCGGCCAGGATGGCATCGAAACGCGGCAGGCCGGAGAAGTCGAGGAGAGGGTTGCTTGCGTCTGTGGTCATGTCAGTTCCCGGTTCTGTTTATTCAGTATGGATCCCCGCGTGCGCGAGGATGACGGAATTTAGGTCTGCGGCGGCAAAGTCGTCATCCTCGCGCACGCGGGGATCCAATGCATACAGTTAGGTGCGCTCGGCAGCTTCAACAGTATTCATCAACAACATCGTAATCGTCATCGGCCCCACACCGCCCGGCACCGGGGTAATGTGCGACGCCACTTCCTTGACACCGGCAAAATCCACGTCACCGCACAGTTTGCCTTCGTCGTTGCGGTTCATGCCCACGTCGATCACGATGGCGCCCGGCTTGACCATGTCGGCGGTCAGCACGTTGCGGCGGCCCACGGCTGCCACCACCACGTCGGCCTGGCGGGTGAAGACGCCCAGGTCCGGGGTGCCACTATGGCAGATGGTGACGGTGGCGTTCGCTTGCAAGAGCAGCAGGCCCATCGGTTTGCCGACGGTGTTGCTGCGGCCGATGACCACGGCATGCTTGCCCTTCAAATCGACGCCGGTGCTTTCGATCAGCTTCATGCAGCCGTACGGCGTGCACGGACGGAAGCCTTCCAGGCCCGTCATCAGTTCGCCTGCGCTCAGCACCGAGTAGCCATCGACATCCTTGGTGGTGGAAATCGCCTCGATCACCTTGTGCGGATTGATATGCTTGGGCAATGGCATTTGCACCAGGATGCCGTGGATCTTCGGATCGGCGTTGAGCGCGGCGATACGTTCCAGAAGGGCAACTTCGGACAGGTCGGCCGGGTACTGCTCCTTGAGCGAATAGAAACCGGCATCCTCGCAACCCTTGACCTTGTTGCGCACGTACACGTGGCTGGCCGGGTCGTCGCCCACCAGGATCACGGCCAGGCCGGGTTGTTTGCCTTGGGCGGTGAGCACGGCAGCACGTGCAGCAATTTCTGCGCGCAGTTTTTGGGAGAGGGCGATTCCGTCGATCAGTTGAGCAGACATGTTTTAACCAGGTTAGGGGTAGTGGAAGAGGGAAGCAAGATTATAAGCGCTAACGCGCTCCGCTCCCCGATTTCCGGCCGTTTCGAATGCTGCACCGCACAAGATTTTCATAGGGAAATCTCACAATATGAAATGCCTTATCATAGTTTGAAAAAGCAAAAAATCACTGTTAGAATCCCCACACGTCGTAGAAGTATTGGTAAATAATCAGTGTTCCACAGGCCCGGCAGCAGCACCCGTGTTGTACCGAAGGGCACTTTCAACTCAGGAGACTTAACACATGTCAGATCAACTCGACCAGGTACCGGCAAGCACCGACCCTGATTCGCAAGAAACCAAAGAATGGTTGGATTCCCTGGCCTCGGTACTCGAACAAGAGGGCCCTGATCGTGCGCACTACCTGCTCGAACGCCTGATTGACCTGGCCCGCCAGAGCGGCTCGGACATCCCGTTTTCCGCCAATACCGCCTACGTCAACACCATTCCGCTGGACCAGGAGCAACACTGCCCAGGTAACCTCGAATACGAAGAAAAACTGCGCTCGTGGATGCGCTGGAACGCCATGGCGATGGTCGTCAAGGCCAACCGCGTCGACGGCGACCTCGGTGGCCACTTGTCCTCGTTCGCCTCGCTGGCCAACATGCTGGGCATCGGCTTCAACCACTTCTGGAAAGCGCCGAGCGAAAACCATGGCGGCGACCTGCTGTACATCCAGGGCCACTCCTCGCCGGGCGTGTATGCCCGCGCCTTCCTCGAAGGCCGCCTGACCGAAGACCAGCTGCTGCACTTCCGTCGCGAAGTCGACGGTGGCGGCCTGTCGTCGTATCCGCACCCGAAACTGATGCCGAACTTCTGGCAGTTCCCGACCGTGTCGATGGGCCTGGGCCCGCTGATGGCGATCTACCAGGCGCGCTTCCTCAAGTACCTGCACGCGCGCTCGATCGCCGACACCACCGACCGCAAGGTCTGGGCCTTCTGCGGCGACGGCGAGATGGACGAACCGGAATCGCTGGGCGCGATCGGCATGGCCTCGCGCGAAAAACTCGACAACCTGGTCATCGTCGTCAACTGCAACCTGCAACGCCTGGACGGTCCGGTGCGCGGCAATGGCAAGATCATCCAGGAACTCGAAGGCGAATTCCGTGGCGCCGGCTGGAACGTGGTCAAGGTAGTGTGGGGCCCGGGCTGGGACGCACTGCTGGCCAAAGACAAGGAAGGCATCCTGCGCAAGGTCATGATGGACACCGTGGACGGTGAATACCAGAACTACAAAGCCAAGGACGGCGCGTACGTGCGCAAGCACTTCTTCGGCAAGCATCCAAAGCTGCTGGAGATGGTTGCCAACATGACCGACGACGACATCTGGCGCCTGACCCGTGGCGGTCACGATCCGCACAAGATCTACGCCGCCTTCAAGGTCGCGCAAGAGCACAAGGGCCAACCGACTGTCCTGCTGGTGAAAACCATCAAGGGCTTCGGCATGGGCAAGCACGGCGAAGCACGCAACACCGCGCACAACACCAAGAAACTGACCGACGAAGCCGTGCGCGAAATGCGCGACCGCTACTCGATCCCGATTCCGGACGATCAACTGGCCGACATCCCGTTCTACAAGCCAGCCGACGACGCGCCGGAAATGAAGTACTTGCACGAGCGCCGCGCAGCCCTCGGCGGCTACCTGCCGGCGCGCCGCATGCAGGCCGACGAAAAGCTGACCGTGCCACCGTTGACCGCGTTCCAGAACGTGCTCGATCCAACCGCGGAAGGCCGCGAAGTATCGTCCACCCAGGCTTATGTGCGCATCCTGACCACGCTGCTCAAAGACCAGAGCGTCGGCCAACGTATCGTGCCGGTGCTGGTCGATGAGTCGCGCACCTTCGGCATGGAAGGCCTGTTCCGCCAGGTCGGTATCTTCAACCAGCAAGGCCAGTTGTACGAGCCGGTCGATAAAGACCAGGTCATGTACTACCGCGAAGACAAGGCCGGCCAGATCCTGCAAGAAGGTATCAACGAAGCCGGTGGCATGAGCTCGTGGATCGCTGCGGCGACGTCGTACTCGACCAACAACCGCGTGATGATCCCGTTCTACACGTACTACTCGATGTTCGGCATGCAGCGTATCGGCGACCTGGTATGGGCCGCCGCCGACATGCGCGCCCGTGGCTTCCTGATGGGCGGCACCGCCGGCCGCACCACGCTCAACGGCGAAGGCCTGCAGCACGAAGATGGCCACAGCCACCTGTTTGCCGCTGCGGTCCCCAACTGCATGCCGTACGACCCGACCTTCGGTCACGAGCTGGCAGTGATCATCCAGGACGGTATGCGCCGCATGGTGGAAGAACAGGAAGACGTGTTCTACTACATCACCATCATGAACGAGAACTACCCGCACCCGGGCATCAAGCCGGGCCAGGAAGAGGGCATCCTGAAAGGCCTGTACCTGCTGCAAAAAGGCGACGAGTCGCTGCAGCAGCGCGTGCAGCTGCTCGGTTCGGGCACCATCCTGCGCGAGTCGATCGCTGCGCAAGACCTGCTGAAAAACGACTGGAACATCGCTGCCGACGTGTGGTCCGCACCGTCGCTGACCCTGGTCGCGCGTGACGGCCAGGACGCCGAACGCTGGAACCTGGTCAACCCGGCCAAGGAACAGCGCGTACCGTACGTGACGCAACTGATGAACGCCACCACCGGCCCGATCGTTGCCACCACCGACTACATGCGTGCGTTTGCGGAACAGATCCGTGCCTTCATTCCGAAGGACCGTACCTACCGCGTACTGGGCACCGACGGCTTCGGCCGTTCGGACAGCCGCGTCAAGCTGCGCGAATTCTTCGAGGTGAACCGTTACTACATCACGGTCGCCGCACTGAAATCGCTGGCTGAAGAAGGCAAGCTGGACGTGTCCGTGGTTGAACAGGCTGTCGCCAAGTACAACCTCGATCCGAACAAGCCGAATCCGGTGACCCAATAACAGGGAACTCGAACAACCTACTGCGCGACTTGCCATCGCCTCTCCGTTGCTCAGCGTACCGCTGTACGCTTCCGCTACTCGAGACGATGACAAGCCGCTCGCTACGGTTGTACGAGCCCCCTGACACTAAATAGAATACGGAGCAAACGCTATGAGCATTGTGGAAGTTAAAGTCCCGGATATCGGCGACTTCAAGGAAGTGGAAGTCATCGAGCTGATGGTCAAGGTCGGCGACACCATCAAGGTGGACCAGTCGCTGGTCACCGTTGAATCGGACAAGGCCAGCATGGAGATTCCATCGTCGGCTGCCGGCGTGATCAAGGAAATCAAGGTCAAGGTCGGCGACAAGATCGCCGAAGGCGGCTTGCTGTTGCTGCTCGAAGGCGAGGGCGCTGCTGCTGCCGCGCCGGCTGCTGCCGCACCTGCACCGGCCCCTGCGGCCGCTGCTGCGCCGGCACCAGCCGCTGCTTCTGCCCCGGCACCGGCACCGGCACCAGCCGCATCGGCCGGTCCGGTCGACATCGCGGTACCGGACATCGGCGACTTCAAGGAAGTGGAAGTCATCGAAGTGATGGTCAAGGTGGGCGACGCCATCAAGGTGGACCAGTCGCTGCTGACCGTGGAGTCGGACAAGGCCAGCATGGAAATTCCATCGTCGCACGCCGGCGTGGTCAAGGAAGTCAAGGTCAAGGTGGGTGACAAGGTTGCCATGGGCTCGATCGTGTTCGTGGTGGAAGCTTCGGGTGGCGCTGCTGCCCCTGCACCTGCTGCCGCCGCTCCTGCACCGAGCGCCGCGCCAGCTGCTGCTCCTTCCGGTGCGGCCCCAGCGCCTGCACCGGCTGCTGCCGCTGCCGCCCCAACCGCGTCGCAAGGCTCGGTCCAAACGGGCAAGCTGGCGCACGCCTCGCCGTCGATCCGCAAGTTCGCGCGCGAACTGGGCGTGGACCTGGGCAAGGTGCCAGGTTCGGGTCCGAAAGGCCGCATCACCCAGATCGACGTGCAGAACTACGTCAAGGGCGTGATGGCTGGCACCACGGCTGCTCCTGCCGGTGCTGCGTCGTCGAACGCCGGCGGTGGCAACTTCAACGTGCTGCCATGGCCGTCGCTGGACTTTTCCAAGTTCGGCCCGACCGAGCTGCTGCCGCTGTCGCGCATCAAGAAGATCAGTGGCCCGAACCTGCACCGCAACTGGGTGCAGATACCGCACGTCACGCAGTTCGACGAAGCGGACGTCACCGACCTGGAAGCGTTCCGCGTCGATACCAACAACGCCAATGCCAAGAACAAGGACGCGGCCAAGCTGACCATGCTGGCGTTCGTGATCAAGGCGTCGGTGGCCGCGCTGAAGAAATTCCCGTCGTTTAATTCGTCGCTCGACGCCAAGGGTGAAAACCTGATCCTCAAGCAGTACTACAACATCGGCTTCGCAGCGGACACGCCGAACGGCCTGGTGGTCCCGGTGATCAAGAACGCCGACCAGAAATCGGTCTCGCAGATCGCCCGCGAAATGACGGAACTGTCGCTGCAAGCGCGCGACGGCAAACTCAAGCCGGCCGACATGCAGGGCGCGACCTTCACCATCTCGTCGCTGGGCGGCATTGGCGGCACGCACTTCACGCCGATCGTCAACGCGCCGGAAGTGGCGATCCTGGGCTTGTCCAAGGCATCGATCAAGCCGGTATGGGACGGCAAGGCCTTCCAGCCACGCCTGATGATGGGCACCTCGCTGTCGTACGACCACCGCGTGGTCGACGGCGCCATGGGCGCCCGCTTCTCCGTGTACCTGAGCGAAGTGCTCGGCGACATGCGCAAAATTCTGCTGTAAGGAGCGACTATGAGCACAGAAGTGAAAGTGCCGAATATCGGCGACTTCGCAGAAGTTGAAGTGATCGAAGTGATGGTCAAGATCGGCGACACCATCAAGGTGGACCAGTCCCTGATCACCGTGGAATCGGACAAGGCGTCGATGGAAGTGCCATCGTCGCACGCCGGCGTGGTCAAGCAGGTCCTGGTCAAAGTGGGCGACAAGGTCAAGGAAGGCGTGGCGATGCTGGTCATCGACGCGGCTGCCGGCGACGCTGCTGCACCTGCCGCCGCCGCGCCAGCTGCTGCGGCCCCGGCTCCGACCGCTGCTCCGGCCCCGGTGGCTGCAGCGCAGTCGCCGGCGCCGGTCGGCGGCAGCTACAGTGGCCAGGTCGATGTCGATTGCGACATGATGGTTCTCGGTGGCGGCCCTGGCGGCTACTCGGCAGCGTTCCGCGCGGCCGACCTGGGCTTGAGCACGGTGATCGTCGAGCGTTACGAAACGCTGGGCGGCGTGTGCCTGAACGTCGGTTGCATTCCATCGAAAGCGCTGCTGCACGTGGCGTCGGTGATCGACGAAACCCAGCACATGTCCAAGACCGGCGTCACCTTTGCCAAGCCCACCATCGATATCGACCAGGTGCGCGCATACAAGGAAGGCGTGATCAAGAACATGACGGGCGGCCTGGCCGGCATGGCCAAGGCACGCAAGACGCAAATCGTCACCGGCGTGGGCCAGTTCATCAGCGCCAACCACATCGAAGTGACCGCTGCCGACGGCAGCAAGAAAGTGGTGCAGTTCAAGCAGGCGATCATCGCTGCCGGTTCGGCCGTGGTGAAGCTGCCGTTCGTGCCCGAAGATCCACGCATCGTCGATTCGACCGGTGCACTGGAACTGCGCCAGATCCCGAAACGCATGCTGGTCATCGGCGGCGGCATCATCGGCCTGGAAATGGCTACCGTGTACTCGACGTTCGGTGCGCGCATCGACGTGGTCGAAATGATGGACGGTTTGATGCAGGGCGCCGATCGCGACGCGGTCAAGGTCTGGCAAAAGTTCAACGAGAAGCGCTTCGACAACATCATGACCAAGACCAAGACGGTCGGCGTGGAAGCGCTGCCCGAAGGGATCAAGGTCACGTTCGAAGCCGCCGAAGCCGGCGCAGCGGCGCCTGCGCCACAGGTCTACGACCTGGTGCTGGTCGCCGTGGGCCGCAGCCCGAACGGCAAGAAGATCGCCGCCGACAAGGCCGGCGTAGTGGTGACCGACCGTGGCTTCATCCCGGTCGACAGCCAGATGCGCACCAACGTGCCGAACATTTTCGCCATCGGCGACCTGGTGGGCCAGCCGATGCTGGCGCACAAGGCCGTGCACGAAGGCCACGTGGCAGCGGAAGCTGCCGCCGGCCAGAAGTCGCACTTCGATGTGAAGGTGATTCCATCGGTGGCGTACACCGATCCGGAAGTGGCATGGGCTGGCATTACCGAGGACGAAGCCAAAGCCAAGGGCATCAAGGTCGAGAAGGGCCACTTCCCGTGGGCCGCTTCCGGCCGCGCCGTGGCCAATGGCCGCGCCGAGGGCTTCACCAAGCTGCTGTTCGACGCTGAAACCCACCGCATCATCGGCGGCACCATCGTCGGCACCCACGCCGGCGACATGATCGGCGAGATCGCGCTGGCCATCGAAATGGGCTGCGACGGCACCGACATCGGCAAGACCATCCACCCGCACCCGACCCTGGGCGAGTCGATCGGCATGGCCGCTGAAGTGTACGAAGGCTCGTGCACCGATCTGCCGCCACCGCGCAAGAAATAAGCTGTAAAACAAGCATCCCTTCCAGGATTGCCAGAGATGCCGTTCAGCGTAAGCTGGGCGGCATTTTTTTTGATGTTCACTGCGCCTCAGGGAGCAGCGACCCATCATTCAGGCAAGCTGTACTCTACCGCCTACCAGTATGTCGTCCCGATCGATATGCGTCGCTATCAGGCAGGCATGGCCCGTGGCCCGTCCTTGCCGCAGCGTGATACCGTGGCCGAGCAATGCGGTCAGGGCGCCAGCCGCCACCCCGGTCGCGCTGTCCTCCAATGCCGGGTCGAGATGATTGAAGTTACGGCCTTCGTAGCTGCCATCATCAAGTTTGCACCAGGCGTAGATGCCGTTGACGCGCGTAGTCTTGCCCCAGGCAAGAATGGCCGGCAGATCCGGTGTCAGACCATTCAGGATAGCCGCATCCGCCACCTCGACCAGCAGCTTGGGGCTGCCAATCGACGACACGCGTGCCGGTGCCAGAGGCGCCAAACCTGGTGCGGCCAGCAGCGTCCCGATAAGCTCGGGCGCCACGTCGGGCTGCGGTGCATCTTGCTGTTGAAGGCGCACGAATACCTCGCCGTTGGCGCCGGGTACCAGTCCAAGTCGCTGGCCGTGCACCGCAGTCTTCAACGTGAGTTCGTTACCCTGGCCATGCTGCATGAACAGGCGCTGACCGACGGCCAGGGTGGCGTGCAGGCACAGCGGACTGCGCGTGTGCGGATAAAAGTAATCGACGGTGGCCACTATGCCGGCCTCGTCGGGTGGGTCGATCCAGACGCAGGTCGTGTTGCATTCGCGCGCAAAGGCCTGGCGTGCTTCTGGCTGCGACCGGTCGCCCGCGATGACCAGGGCCGGGTTGCCGTCACCGGGCTGTTCTCCGAAGCATCGGAATTCGTGAACTTGCATCGTGTTTTCCATTCAATTGCTGGTGCCGCTGCTCCCCTTTGCCACGCAGCGTTAGCGTAATGGCGCACCGCATGGATTGACTGCTTCCTCGTCGCGGCGGCCGGGATAGTAGATTTTCTTGCGCTCGCAATCGTAGAAGAGTATGCCGTGGATGCCCATCGCCAGACGCTTGGGCACGCGACGCGTCCAGATTTCCGTGAGCGCCGCATCGAGGATAGTCGAGGGCTGGCTTCGATAGACCTCATCGATAAAGGCTACATCCGTCCCGTCAGGAAAAATCAGGGAAAACTCTTCTTCGGTTGCGGAGAAGATGTCATACGCGGCGTTATCGGCACCATCAATAATCTGGATATTTTTCACACGCCGTTCCGTTAATGGCTGCTCCTGCCGATAGCCGCTGCCGTTGGTTGTATCATCGAGGAAGTGCCACATGCCTGCGCAGCGCTTGGCCCGCATCATCCAATCATAACAAAAAGGCCGGTCTGAATTGCGTTAAAAAGTTAGCGGAAAATACGGAGCTACCATGGATATCCCGATCGTGATTTTCAAAGACGAAGGCAGCGTGTACGGGGTGAGCGTTCCTGACATTCAAGGGGTGCACTCGTGGGGGGATACGGTCGAGGATGCGCTAAAAAACGTCAAGGAAGCGATCACCTGCCATATCGAAACCCTGGTGGAACTCGGAGAGCCGGTGGAGATCGGCCAGAGCAAGATTGGAGACTTGCAGGCTGACCCTCAATATGTTGGCGGAATCTGGGCACTGGTGATGATCGATCTCGACCAGCGGGACAGCAATCCCTGAGGCGCTATCTCAACAAGCCGTCGGCTTCACCCGCTCCACCTCGAGCCCGAACAGCGGCCGCAGCCTGGTGCCGAACACATTGCCGATGAACGCCGCCACCAGCCACAGCCAGCCGTGCAGACTGCCCGAGACGATGCCGCTGAAGTAGGCGCCGATGTTGCAGCCGTAGGCCAGCCGCGCGCCGTAACCGAGCAGCAGGCCGCCCACCACTGCCGCCACCAGCGAGCGCAATGGCACGCGCCAGACCGGCGCGTAGCGCCCGGCCAGGGCGGCGGCGAGCATGGCGCCGAACACGATACCGATGTCCATCACCGAAGTGACGTCTTCGATCACCGGCGCGTTCAGTGTAGCGGCGTTGGCTGGCGCCGACCAGTAGGTCCAGCTGGCGACGTCCACGCCGGCCAGCGTGGCAGCCTTGGCGCCCCACAGGGCGAACGCGGACGTCACGCCCCACGGTCGGCCGGCCAGGGCCAGCGTGGCGAAATTGAGCAGGACCAGCGCAATGCCGCCCGCGACCAGTGGCCATGGGCCGTGCAGCCAGCGCGCGGTGTGGTCCGGTTGCACGTGGGCGGCCACCAGCTTGCCGTGGCGGCGCTTTTCCACCACCACGGTGACGGCGAAGATCAATCCGAACACCAGCCAGTTCAGGGCCAGCGCGGGCGCCACGCCCAGCGACTTGACCAGCGAGATCGGCGCCAGTTGCGGCAGTGCCGTCCAGAACGGCATGTGAGCGGTGCCCACCAGCGAACCGGCGATGAACGCCAGCAGCGTGACGATCATGCGGGTGCTGCCGCCGCCCACCGTGTACAGCGTGCCGGAGGCGCAGCCGCCGCCGAGCTGCATGCCGATGCCGAAGATGAAGGCGCCAACCACGACCGAGGTACCGGCAGGCGCCACCAGTCCCTTGACCGGCTCACCGAACAGCGAACCTGCCGCCAGCACCGGGAAGAACAGCGCCACGCCCACGGCCAGCATGATCATCTGCGCGCGCAGTCCTTCGCCGCGACCGTCGGCGATGAACACCCGCCACGCCGACGTGAAGCCGAATGCCGCGTGGTAGAGCGTGACGCCGAGCAGCGCGCCGACAATGTACAGCGCGGACTGGCGTGGGCCGACCGCCTGGCCCAGGTACCAGGCGCCCAGCACGACGATGGCCAATGCGGTCCACAAGGCGCCGGGGTTGATGTTGGAGGGAGGGCGCCAAGGCGCGGTGATGGTGGTGGACATAATGATGGTGAAAAAATGAGATAAGTCGCCATTTTCCGCCTTTTTGGTGCAAGGCGCGATTCCGGATGGCGTAATTCAAAAAAGGCGCAATCATGTTGCTGATTAAAGCCATGCGCTCGGTAGGCGAGCGCGGCGAAATATGAAAGCATGGCTATCCGCACACTGAGGCCAGCCATGCACTCCGCCACCCCGCTCCGACTCCTGTCTGCCGTTGCCATGCTTGCCCTGGCGACCACCACCCAAGCCGCCCTGCTGGACGGCAAGCGTATTTTCCAGAACAACTGCGCGATGTGCCATTCCGCCGCGCCCGACATGGCCACGCTGGCCGGCCCGCCGTTGTTCAACGTGGTCGGACGCAAGGTTGCCGGTGTGCCGGGCTTTTCTTACTCGGATGCCTTGACCGCACTCGGAGCAAAAGACCGGCGCTGGAGCGCCAAAGAGCTGGAGCTGTTCCTGAAAGACCCCGCCGCTTACGCGCCTGGCACGTCGATGCCGATCGCGGTCGCCCAACCGGCCGAACGCGCGGCGCTGGTGGCGTACCTGGCCACGACCAAGGGCAAGGCTGCCGCGCCGACTGCAGCGACAGCACCTGCCGCTGCTAATGCCACCGCCAACAATGCCGCCAACAACGCCAGCAAGGAAGAACACTGGAGCGCCGACCAGCCGGGACGCATCCACGAAGTGCGCATGGCCGACCTGCCGCCGCCGTTCGCCAGTGCCAGCGCCGGCAACAACCCGAAAACCGTGCCGCGCCCGCAGGGCGTGCTGCCATCGGTGCCGGACCAGTTCGCGGTCAACCTGTGGGCGCTTGACCCCGATCGTGGCCGCGTGATGGCCAAGGCTCCGAACGGCGACATTTTCATTTCATCGACCACCAGGCGGTTGATCAAGGTATTCAGGTCGAGCACCGGCGAAACCGCCGACAAGATCAGCGTGTTCGCCGACCAGCTCGATCGGCCGTTCGGTTTCGCGTTCTGGCCGGCGGGACCGAACCCGCAGTACCTGTACGTGGCCAACGTCAATTCCATCATCCGCTTCCCGTACAGAAACGGCGACCTGGTGGCCGGCGCGCCGGCCGAGGTGGTGGTGCCCACGCTGACGGCGGAGACCGGCAGCCACTCCTCGCGCACACTGGTGTTTTCCAAAGATGACAAGACCATGTACCTGTCGATCGGCTCGGCGTCCAACGTGGCCGAGGGCATCGGCCCCACGCCACCTGAACCGCTCAAGCAGTGGGAAGCGCAGCACGGCCTGGGCGCGGCCTGGGGTTCGGAGCTGGACCGCGCGGTGGTGCTGGCGTTCGACCCTGATGGCAAGAACAAGCGCACCTTTGCTACCGGCTTGCGCAACTGCGTGGGCATGTATTTGTATCCGCGCACGGGCGACTTGCTGTGCAGCGTGAACGAGCGCGATATGCTCGGCGATAACCTGCCGCCCGATTACCTCACCCGCGTCAAGGGCGGCGCGCACTACGGCTGGCCGTGGCACTACCTCGGCAACCACGAGGAGCCGCGCCTGAAGGGCCAGCGCCCCGACCTCCAAGGAAAAGTCACGGCGCCCGACCTGCTGCTCACGGCCCACTCGGCGCCGCTGGGCATGATCATGTACGACGCACCGGCCAACGCCAAAGCCGCCTTCCCGCAGCAGTATCGGGGCGACGTGTTCCTGGCGCTGCACGGCTCCTGGAACCGCGCCACCCGCACCGGCTCGAAAGTGGTGCGGGTGTTCATGCAGGATGGCGTGCCGACCGGGAAATACCAGGACTTCATGACCGGCTTCGTCGTCAGCGACAAGGAAGTGTGGGGCCGGCCGTCGTCGGTGGTGGTGCAGGACGACGGCTCGCTGCTGGTCGATGACGACGTTACCGGCGAGATCTGGCGCGTGTCGGCCAAATACGCCAAATAATCACGCCGCTTGCGGCTGCCCGCCCTGGGCCGAGGCGGGCAGGCCGAAGATGCGGTCGAACGCCAGGCTGAACAGGAACGTGTACACCAGGAAGAACACCACGATCCACAGGTCGACGATGAACGCCTGCCACAGCGAGATCTCGAGCCACCACGCGAACAGCGGCACCAGGAACGCCACCAGGCCGCCTTCGAAGCCGATGGCGTGGGCGATGCGCCGCGCCACGCTGCGGCCTTTCTTGGTCTGGCGCGCTTCCCATGCTTCGAACATCGAATTGAAAATGAAATTCCAGATCACGGCGACCGTGGACGAGGCCACGGCCGCCACGCTGGCATGGGCGCCGCTGCTGCCGGCCAGCAGCATCAGGGTGGTGGTGGTCAGCGCCACCGCGAACAGTTCGAACAACGATACATACACAATCTTGCGCTTCAATCCCTGCATGATAGATTCCTTCAAACATCAATTGAGCGATGATAGTTGAAGTAGTCTGATAGTAAAAGTCGACAGCTATCAGTTTTTGTGACAGCATGACGCATGGCCTTTTCCAGTGATAACGTCGACCTGTTCCTTGCCGTGATCGACCACGGTTCATTTTCCGCCGCCGCGCGCGCGCTCGGCCGGGTGCCGTCGGCCGTCAGCATGGCGATCGCCAACCTCGAGGCAGAACTCGACCTGCAACTGTTCGAGCGCAATTCGCGCGCGGTGGTGCCCACCGACATGGCGCGTGCGCTGGAAGCGGAGGCGCGCCACATGGCTGGCCAGATGCGCCGGCTGCAGGCGCATGCGCTGTCGCTGCACCAGGGGCTCGAGCGCCGCTTGACGCTGGCGGTGTCGCCCGAGCTGCTGTCGGCTGCGTGGGGCGAACCGCTGGCGCGCCTGGCCGACGAATTCCCGTCGCTGGAAGTCGATGTGCTGTCGGCGCCGCAGGCCGATGCAAGGCGCATGCTGCACGACGGTACCGCGCAGCTGGCGCTGCTCTACGACCGGCCGCAGGTCGATGAGCGCGAGAGCTTCCAGGAGCTGGGCAGCGAGGTGCTGGTCGCCGTGATCTCGCCGCACCATCCGGCAGCGCGCGAGCGCAATGGCCACTTCCGGCTCGAGGACCTGGTCGATATCCGGCAGGTGGCCATCGTCAGCCGCGCCGCGTACCAGGAGGACAAGCGGGTGCTGGTGTCGCGCAAGCTGTGGCGCACCGACAGCCACCAGGCCACGCTGGGACTGGTGCAGGCGGGCATCGGCTGGGCCTTCCTGCCCCGGCGCCTGGTGGCGCCGCTGCTGGCCGATGGCGAACTGCTGGTGATCGATTTCGCCAGCATGAGCAACCAGCTGCGCCTGTGGGTGGACGTGGTGTGGGTAAACGACCGTCCGCTGGGCCTGGGCGCCAAGCGCTTGATCGCGCTGATGAAAAATATCGACGGCCTGGAAGCCCGCCCCGGGCATGTATAGGGCGACTGAAAACCTTCAGAGCAAGGCGCTGCGAGGAAGACAGTACGAGAGTACGGCGAGGAGCTGCAACGCAGCTATGGAGGTTTTCAGGCGCACTATCGGGTCAGGCGGTGGATCAGGAGGGCGCTGCGGATAGTGGCCCGTTCGATCGAGGCGATTTCCAGGTCTTCGTCCGGCGAGTGGGCGCCGTTGCCGGTCACGCCCAGGCCATCGAGGCTGTCGACCATCGAGGCCACGAACTGGATGTCGCCGGCGCCGCGCTGGCCCGGGGGCAGGGCGGGGATGGCGCCCAGGCCGGCGTCGCTGCTCGCTTGCGAATACACCTTCAGCACCGCCAGGTTGCCCGGCGTGGGCGACATTGGCGGATAGGCGTCGCGGAAGCTGATGCTGGCGCTGGTGCCCGGCAGGTTCTGGGCGACGATGGCGCGCATTTTGGCATGGGCGCGGTCGCGCTGTTCGTACGTCAGGTAGCGTAAATCTCCGTGCACCAGCGCGGTCCGGGCGATGACGTTGGTCTTGCCGGCGGCCTGGCCTTTCGTGCCCGCTTCGTCCACGCTGGCATCGGTGCCGCCGAGGATCAGTCCCGCGCTGAAGGTGAGATCCGGTTCGATCACCTGCTGGCGAAAGCCGTCGAGGATGCGCGCCGCCTCGTACACGGCGCCGTAGCCCGCCTTGTCGGTGAAGATGGTGCTCGAGTGGCCCTGCTTGCCTTTCACTTCCAGCTCCCACGACGACGACGAACGGCGGCCGATGGTGCCGGTATCCTTGCCATCCTGGTCGCGCATGGTGCCTTCGAAAGCGAGGGCGATGTCGCTGCGCTTGGCCGCTGCCACCATGTCGGCGCGCGAGGTGGCGATCGGCTCCCCGGCGCTTTCTTCGTCGCCGGTAAACATTACGGTGATGGTGGTGTTGTCGAGTGCGCCGGCGCTTTTGAGGGCGCGCAGCGCTTCGAGGATGACCACGTCGCCGCCCTTCATGTCATTGACGCCCTGGCCGCGCACGCGATCGCCGTTGCGCTGCCACAGCTGCACCGGGCTGTCCTTTTCGAACACGGTGTCGAGGTGGCCGAGCAGCAGCAGCCGTTTGCCCTGTTTGCCCTCGCGCGTGCCCACCAGGTGGCCGGCGCGGCGCATGGCTGGCGGCATGTCGATCCAGCGCGTGGCAAAGCCCAGTTGGTCGAGTTCCTGCCGATACAGCTTGCCCACCGCGCGCACGCCGTCGTGGTTCATGGTGCCGCTGTTGATGTTGACCGATTGCTCCAGCAGTTGCAGGGCCTGGGGCGAACGGGCCTTGATGGCGGCGACGATGTTCTGCTCGACGGGCGAGAGTTCGGCGGCGTGGGCACAGGACATTGCCAATGCCAGCAGGGCGGATGAGCACAGCGCTATTTTCATGGAGGTTCCGGTAGGCGTTGGACGGCGCTGAGGTAGCGTCAAAGGTAAGCAAGTGTGAGCAATTGTAGCTTAGTGTGAATTGCGGCTGCGCTGCCGCCATGGCGCGCCGGAAGCTGGTATATTCCCCCTGCAGATTTTTTTAAAGGATAACCATGCTCCGTCGTACTTTCTTGACCGCCGCTGTTACTGCCGCTGTTGCCGCCATGTTTGCCGGCACCGCTTTCGCTACGCCCACCGCGCCCAAGAGCGGCGCCGAGTACACCACGCTGAAAAACCCGCAGCCGGTCCAGGCCGAGGGCAAGAAGGTCGAAGTGATCGAGTTCTTCATGTACCACTGCCCGGCGTGCTACGCGCTGGAGCCGGCCATGCTGGACTGGGTCAAGAAGCAGGGCGACAACATCAGCTTCCGCCGCATCCACTTGCCGCTCACCGGTGAAAAAGATCCGGAAGCGCACCTGTTCCTCACCCTCGAAGCGATGAAGCTCGAGTCGCAGCTGCACGCCAAGGTGCTGCAAACCTGGCACGTGGAACGCAAGCGCCTGCAAAGCGACGACGCCAACGTCGAGTGGGCGGTCAAGAACGGTATCGACAAGGAAAAATTCCTGGCCGTGTATAACTCGTTCGCGATCAACACCCGCCTGAAAAACGCCGGCCGCGTGGCAGCTGCGTACGAAGTCAACAGCACGCCGACCATCATCGTCAACGGCCGCTACCTGACCAACCCGTCGATGGTGGACGCCGCCAACCCCGGCATCCCGCGCCAGCAACTGACCGCCGCCACGCTGCAAGTGCTCGACGCGCTGGTGGCCCAGTCGCGCAAATAATTTTCTGGCAGGTGCAAGATGGAGCCGCCCGGTGCAAGCCGGGCGGCTTTTGTTTTTTTATGAGGTGGCGTCGCCAGCAGGCGCCAGCACGCAACGCCACGCATACGCCCACCGCTGCTCGCCGCCACAGGTTTCAGCCTGCGGCGCCAGGTCGAGCCGCACGAAGCCGTGCTTTGCGACGATGCGTTGCGAGCCGGGGTTGGTGTCGGTGATCCAGGCGTCGATGGTCTGAAGGTGGTAGTCGTGGCGGGCGGCGTGGAGCAGGTGGCGCAGCGCCAGGCTGCCCAGGCCACGGCCGCCGGCATCGTGGGCGATGCGATAGCCCACTTCGCCGGTGCCGGCTACGCGGTCGATATGGCGCAGGTTGGCGCGGCCGACGATCGCACCCGCTTCATCGACCAGCACGCACGGCAGCATGGCGCCCTGGTCGTGCAGGGCCAGATATTCCGACATGTGGGCGGTAACGCCCGAAAGGGAGTAAAACGAGGGTGCGCGGGCCGCCACATGCTGCTCGAACCACGTGCGGTTGGCCAGTTCGAATGCCAGCAAGGCTGGCGCGTCGTCTGGTCGCAGGGGGCGGATGATCACGTGGTCGGCGCTTTGCGCGGACAGGCCAGGTGGCCGTTAGTTGACGGTAAAACGCGCCGGAATTTCGATACCGCCGTTGCGGGCCGCTTCGGCGTAGGCCTTCAATTCTTCGATCACGGCTTCCAGCTCTTGTTCGCCCGGATTGGCCTGGAAGCTCTTGATGCGCTCGTTCATGAGCGTTACTTGTCGGCTCCAGTCCAGTCTATTTGTTTTGCTCATATGCACTCCTTGTAAAGGATTAGTATAGATCAATTGGCAAAGTTGTACAGACCTTTGGTGTCTAAAGAACCACGCTGCGCAGGAACAGGTCGAGCCCTTGTGCGGCATGGCGGCGGATCTCGGCACTGGTCGGCGGGGCATCGGGTGGAAACAGCATGCGGCTCATGGTGTCGCCCATCAGGCAGTTCACAAAATGCACTGCCAGGAATTCGTGGGGCAGGTCGGTGCGCAGCAGTGGCTTGATGTCGGGGCGCGCAAAAAACTTACCGAGCTGCTCGCGCGACTTGCGCGGGCCGGCATCGTAAAACGTCTCGCCCAGCTCGGGCGTGGTGCGGGCCTCGGCCACCACCATGCGGTGCAGGTTGACAAAGGCCGGCTGCGACACCAGCTCCAGGAAGCGCACCGCGTAATCGCCCAGGATCGCTTCCATCGGCCGGGTGTCGGTTTCGAGGCTGGCCATGTCGGAGAAGAATCTGGCCCGGCCGCGGGTAATGGCTGCGCTGAGCAAGCCGGCCTTGCCGCCAAATTTCACATAAATCGTCCGCACCGCCACGTGGGCTTCGCGGGCGATCATTTCCAGGCTGACCTTGCTGTAACCGTTGTCCAGGAACAGCCGGGCGGCGGTATGCACCAGCGCCTGTTCGCGCGCTTCCTTGTCGGCCGCGCGTGGGCGACCGGCCGATTTGCCGAAGCAGGGATCATTGGGCGCGGCGTCCGGACAGTCGAGTGTTTCTTCGAGAACAATATTGTCTTTTTTCATGGCTATCTTTGATATCGAATGGCACCATGCTAGTCCAAACCAAAATGAAATGCAATCGTTTCATTTCTTGACTTCCAATGGAAACCGTCCAATAATGCATTCATCCCCTTTCATTATTTTCGGAGCAGTGCATGTCCAGCCCACAACAGCAAGAACAAAAAGGTCCAACCGCAGTATCAGCCCCAGCCGCCCAGGCACCCCAGGACGCGCCAGCCGCGCCGGCCAAGTCCAAGCGCAAGGTGCTGATCGTCGCCGCCATCATCGCGCTGGTGGCCATCGGCGCCGGTGGCCGCATGTGGTATCGCAGCCATAACTTCGTCGAGACCGAGAACGCCTACGTGGCCGGCCACGTGCACCCGGTATCGGCGCGCATTTCCGGCGTGGTCACCAAGGTGCTCATCGACGACAACCAGGTTGTGCGCGCCGGCGACGTGATCGCCGAACTCGATCCGTTCGACCAGGGCGTGAAGGTCGAGCAGATCCAGGCGCAGATCGCCAGCGCCGAGCAGCAGGTGCTGCAGGCCGATGCCCAGATCATGCAGGTGAAAGCCCAGGCCAGTTCGGCCACCGCGCAAGTGGCGCAATCGCAGGCGCAACTGCTGCGCGCCAGGCAGGACGCCGACCGTTTCGGCCAGCTGTATAACGACCAGATGAAAGCCGTCTCCAAGGCCGAACTCGACGCCGCCGTTGCCGGCCGCGCCAGCGCCGTGGCCGACCTGGCCGCGCGCAAGGACAATGCCGCCGCCGCCCGTGCACAGATTGCTGCCGCCGAATCGGCGCGCGACGTGCTCAAGGCGCAGGTGTCGGTGCTGCGCGTGCAACTGAAGGACGCCCAGCAGCAGCTGGCCTACAACCACATCCTGGCGCCTGTCGGTGGCCGCATCGGCAAGCGTTCGATCGAAGTGGGCCAGCGCGTGCAGCCGGGCCAGCAGCTGACCGCCATCGTGCAGGACAACGTGTGGCTGACCGCCAACTTCAAGGAAACCCAGCTGGCCGAGATGCATCCGGGCCAGGAAGTCAAAGTCACCATCGACGCCATGCCGGGCAAGGAATTGATCGGCACCGTGGAGAGCTTTGCGCCAGCGTCGGGCGCGCAGTTTGCGCTGCTGCCGGCCGATAACGCCACCGGTAACTTCACCAAGATCGTCCAGCGTGTACCGGTCAAGATCGTGTTCAAGCCGGAAGACATCAAGGCCCTCAATGGCCGCCTGGTGCCGGGCATGTCGGCCATCGCCGAAGTGGCGATTCACCAGGACGAGAACAAGTCCGAGCGCAAGGTCGCTGCCGCACCGGCCACGGTCCAGTAAGGAACGACATCATGGCCAGTTCCACATTCGATCCGCCGGCAGCCAAGGCGGCGGGGAAGGCTGCACCTGCTGCTCCACTAGCGCCGAGCGAACACGTCTCGGCCCGCACCTGGATCGCGATCGCCGCCGGCATGCTGGGCGCGTTCATGGCGGTGCTCGACATCCAGATCACCAACTCGTCGCTGAAAGACATCCTCGGTTCCCTGTCGGCCACCCAGGAAGAGGGCTCGTGGATCGCCACCGCCTACCTGGTGGCGGAGATCGTCGTCATTCCGATGACCGGCCTCTTTACACGCGTGTTCGGTACCCGTAACTACATGATCGGCACCACCGCGCTGTTCCTGCTGTTCTCGACCCTGTGCGGCTTCGCCTGGAACCTCGAGAGCATGATCATCTTCCGCATGATGCAGGGCTTCACTGGCGGCGCCCTGATTCCGATGGCGTTTACGCTGGTGATGACGCAGCTGCCGCCGTCGAAGCGCGCCACCGGCATGGCCATCTTCGGTCTGACCGCCACGCTGGCGCCGTCGATGGGCCCCACGCTCGGTGGCTATCTGTCGGAGCTGTATGGCTGGCCGTCGATCTTCTACCTGAACTGGGTGCCGGGCTTGCTGCTGATCGGCGGTATCGCCTATGGCCTGGACAAGGAAAAATTCCAGCCGTCGCTGTTGTCCGGCGCCGACTGGAGCGGCATCTTCTTCATGGCCGTGGGCCTCGGCAGCCTGACCATCTTCCTCGAAGAAGGCAACAGCAAGGACTGGTTCGATTCGTCGTTCATCATCACCTTTGCCGCGCTGGCGATCTTTGGCCTCTTGGGCTGGGTGGTCAACAGCGCCTTGAAGAAGCAGCCGTTTGTGAACCTGGCTCTCTACGGCCAGCGCAACTTCGCTGCCGCCACCGCGCTGTCGATGGCGATGGGCATGGGCTTGTACGGTTCGTCGTTCCTGCTGCCGCTGTACCTGGGCCAGATTCCCGGCTATTCGCCGATGCAGATCGGTGAAGTGATCATGTGGTCCGGCCTGCCGCAGCTGTTCATCATGCCGTTCGTGGCCAAGCTGTCGTCCAAGGTCGACAACCGCATCCTGTGCACGTTCGGCCTGCTGCTGTTTGGCGGCTCGTGCCTGATGAATGCCTACATGGACGCGACCACCGGCTATGACCAGCTGCTGCTGTCGCAGATCGTGCGCGCGCTGGGCCAGCCGTTCGTGATGCTGACGCTGTCGAACTTCGCCATGAACGGCATCCAGCCCAGGGACATGCCATCGGCCTCAAGCCTGATCAACATGACCCGCAACCTGGGCGGCTCGATCGGCATCGCCCTGCTGGCTACTGCCCTGACGTCGCGCGAGCATTTTCATTCGCAGCGCATCGGCGAATCGGTGACCAGCTTCGCGGCCGCCACGCAGGAACGTTTATCGGCGCTGACGCAATCGTTCATCGGCCAGGGTTTTGACTCGACCACGGCGTCGAACATGGCGCTCAAGGCGATCGACGGCATCGTGCGGCGCGAGTCGTTCGTGATGGCGTACAACGATGGCTTCTTCCTGGTGGCGATGGTGCTGTTTGCCTGTATCGGCGTGCTGTGGTTCTCGGACAAGGTCAAAGCCCCTTCGGGTGGCGGTGGCGGCGGGCACTAATCTAAAAATTTTGTGAGGTAATACCATGTTTCATTCAGCTTTGCAGCGCGTCGCGCTCGCTGTAGCCATTACCGCAGCGCTCTCCGGCTGCGCCACCGTCGGCACCGACTTCGGCACGCCCGAAAACGTCAAGGACGCATCGTTCCGTCACCTGCCGCAAGCCGGCACCACAGGTGTTCAACAAGCGGCGCATCTGCCGGCGCAGTGGTGGACCGTGTTCAACGATCCGGTCCTGAGCCGCCTCGAAGAGACCGCGCTGCGCGACAACCCGAGCGTGAAAGCGGCGGCGCAGCGCCTGGTGCAGGCGCAGGAGCAGGCCGGCCTGTCGCGCGCCAATCAGCGTCCGTCGGTGGGCGTGAGTGCGTCGGTGTCGAATTCGCGCACTTCGGCCGAAACCTCGCAGGGCATCGCCTTGGGCGGCCGTTCGATCAAGGGCAACAACTACGCGGTCGGCGCCAATTTCTCGTATGAGCTCGACCTGCTGGGCCGCGTGCGCCGCCTGGTGGAAGCGTCCGATGCGCAGGCGCTGGCTGCCGAAGCGGACCGCGACGGCGTGCTGCTGATGCTGTCGTCGCAACTGGCTACCGCCTACTGGCAGCTGCGCGGGCTCGATGCCGAAATGGCGATCCTCAATGGCGCGCTGGGCACCCGCCAGGAGAGCGAACAGCTGGTCACCGCGCGTTTCGACGCCGGCCTGTCGAATGAACTGGACGTCTCGCGCGCCCACATCGAGCTGGCCAATGCCAAGGCCGACCTGCACGAAGTGCAGCGCCAGCGCAACCTGGTCGAGCACCAGCTGGCCACGCTGGTGGGTGCATCGCCGTCGGCGATGCTCACTGCCGCTACCGCCACCCCGGCGGTGCTGCCGGCGCCACCGGCCATTCCCGTCGGCCTGCCGGCCAGCCTGCTGTCGCAGCGCCCTGACCTGGCCGCCAGCGTGGCGACCCTGCGCGCGGCCAATGCGCAGATCGGCGTGGCCGAAGGTGCGTTCTACCCATCGGTATCGCTGACCGGTAACTTCGGTTATGCGTCGGAAGCGCTGCGCAATATCGGCGAGAGCGGCGCGCGCCAGTTCAGTGTTGGTCCCTTGGCGCTGTCGCTGCCGATCTTCGACGGTGGCCGCAACCAGGCCAACCTGGCGATCGCCAAGTCGCGCTACGAAGAAGCGGTGGCCAACCACGAAACCAGGCTGCTGACGGCGCTGCGCGAAGTGGAAGACGCGCTGTCGGATGTGCAGGAACGCCAGTTGCAGGGCGAAGCGCAATCGGCCTCGCAAACGGCAGCCGCGCGCGGCTACCTGGTGGCGCGCGCGCGTTACGAGCGTGGTGTGTCCACTTACCTGGACGTGACCGATGCCCAGCGCAGCGCGCTGGCGGCCGACCGCGCGGCGGTACAGATCAATACCCAGCGTTTGCTGGCGACGGTGGCCGTGGCGCGGTCCCTCGGTGCTGGTTGGCAGCCCTCGGCGCAGCTGGCGGCGGTAAGCATTGCCAAGTGATCGCGTTGTCCATGGATCCCCGCGTTCGCGGGGATGACGAATCGAATGCCAGCTGCCGTATCTGGCACCATCGGTTGGTAATCCGTCATCCCCGCGCAGGCGGGGATCCCAGCCCTCGCTTACAATATCAGCCTCACTCCACCCGAGGTTCGCATGAAAAAAATCCTGCTCCCGCTGACCATGGCTTTTGCCTGCGCCAGCGCCTATTCCAGCCCGGCCACCATCGCCGACCTGAACAAGATGAGTCAGCGCTACGCGCCGGTAGCGCTCACGGCCGACACCAGCAAGCTGTCGGCCGGCGACAAGCGCGCCATCGTCAAGCTGATCGAAGCGGCCAAGATTATCGACGTGCTGCAACTGCGCCAGCGCTGGTCCGGCAACGAAGCGCTGTGGGCCGCGCTCAAGAAAGACACCACGCCGCTGGGCAAGGCGCGTCTCGATTACTTCTGGCTCAACAAGGGCCCGTGGTCGATCCTCGACGACCACCAGTCGTTCCTGCCCGCGCAAATCGGCGCCATCAAGATTCCGGCCAAAAAGCCCGAAGGCGGCAGCTTCTATCCCGACGACGCCAGCAAGGCGCAACTCGACACCTGGATGAACGCCTTGCCGGGCATCGACAAGTCGCAGGCGCAGTGGTTCTTCACGGCAATCCGTCGCAACGCCGGCGGCCAGTTCACTACCGTGCCGTACTCGGTCGAGTACAAGCCGGAACTGGAAAAGGCGGCCGCGCTGCTAAAGCAGGCCGCTGCCGCCACCGACAACGCCTCGCTGAAAAAATTTCTCGACCTGCGCGCCGACGCCTTCCTCAGCAACGACTACCTGGCGTCCGATTTTGCGTGGATGGATCTCGATGCGCCGGTGGACGTGACCATCGGCCCGTACGAGACCTATAACGACGAACTGTATGGCTACAAGGCCGCGTTCGAAGCGTATGTGAATATCCGCGACCAGAAAGAGACGCAAAAACTCGACTTCTTCGCCCAGCACATGCAGGAACTGGAAGACAGCCTGCCGATCGACGCCCAGTACCGCAACCCGAAAGTGGGCGCGATCGCGCCGATGGTGGTGGTGAACCAGGTGTACGGCGCCGGCGACGGCAATATGGGCGTGCAGACTGCCGCGTACAACCTGCCCAACGACGAGCGCATCATCAGCCAGCGCGGCTCCAAGCGCGTGATGCTCAAGAACGTGCAGGAAGCGAAATTCAAGGCCACGCTCACGCCGATCTCGAAACTGGTGCTGCGCGCCGCCGACCAGAAGGACGTCGATTTCGACTCGTTCTTCACCCACATCCTGGCGCACGAAATCACCCACGGCCTCGGTCCCCACGCCACCACCGTCGACGGCAAGGAATCGACGCCGCGCCAGGATTTGAAGGAAACCTATTCCACCATCGAGGAAGCCAAGGCCGACATCACCGGCCTGTACGTGCTCGACGTGATGATGGGCAAAGGCCAGCTGAAAAACACGCTGGGGCAGGGCGAGGCGGCCGAGCGCAAGCTGTACACGACGTTCCTCGCGTCGGCCTTCCGTACGCTGCACTTCGGGCTGACCGATTCGCACGCGCGCGGCATGGCGATCCAGGTCAACTACCTGCTCGACAAGGGCGGTTTCGTGTCGCACGGCGACGGCACCTTCTCGGTCGATTTTGCCAAGATCAAGGACGCGGTCAAGGATCTCGACCGCGAGTTTTTGATGATCGAGGCGACCGGCGATTATGCGCGGGCCAAGGAAATGATGGCCAAGTACGTGGTGATCCGTCCCGACGTGCAAAAGGCGCTCGACAAGATGAAGTCGGTGCCCAACGATATCCGTCCGCAGTTCAAGACGGCCAACAGCCTGCTGGCGAAGTAACCCCGCACTGCCACCCGGGGTCGGACCCTGTACAGAGTCCGACCCCAAGGTTTTTGGGGTTCCAGTTCCACAATCATTCAACTCTGCCTACGTAATAATTTAGTGTTGTAAGACCTTCCACAGAGCAATAAATATTACTCTCATCGTGCTACAGTTTTGATCAAGGACATCGCCACCATGATCAAGCGCACACTCATCCCTCTCCTGATGTTGTCTTGCAGCTCAGCCTTTGCCGCCGAGCTGACCTCGATGGAAACCCGCTGGCTGACGGCGGGTTTATCCGTGATCAATTACGCCAAGCAGGAGCTCCGGCTGCCCGTCGATATCACCGTGCAACCGCAGGCGCACGCCAATGACGTGCCGGTAGCGCTCGGTTACCACGACGGCCGCTGCAAGCTGGTGCTGTCCCTGCGCGGCAATGCGCATGCGGAAGACATCCTCGCCAGCGTGCCGCAAGCGCGGCGCGCCCTGATGATCGAAGCGATGTTCGCCCACGAGATCGCCCACTGCTGGCGTTACGCACAGGGCGCCTGGCACCAGACGCCTTCCGGCTTCGCCCAGGGCGGCACCCAGCCTGCGCAAACCCTGCAGCAGACCCGGCGCGAAGAGGGCTTCGCCGACCTGGTGGCGCTGGCATGGACCCAGCAGCGCCACCCGCAACATTATGCCGACGTCGCCGCGTGGATGCGGCAGGGGCGCGCCCCGGCGGCCGCTGCCACGAATGCCGCAGCGGCTGTCGATACGCACGCCACCATGGCCTGGCTGCAACTGGCGCCAACCGGCGCCGCCTTCAACAGCCGGCTGCCGTTGTTCGACCAGGCGGGCAGTCTGTGGCGCCAGGGACTTGCAAACGGGGAGTAGTTGCCAACTGGTCAGCATGTCATTTTGGTACGGTTGCGCACAGAGAAAACGGCAGCCGCGCGGTTTAATGTGTCCGTCAACCACCACAACACAGAGGGACATATCATGAACAAGCTGCTCTTCCTGGTACTGGCTAGCGCCACCAGCATGACTTTCGCTGCTACCCCAAAAACTGATACCGTCGCCTACAAGGCCGCCACCGATCGCGCCGAAGCCAGCTACAAAACCGCCAAGTCCGCTTGCAATACGCAATCGGGCAACGCCAAGGACATCTGCGAAGAACAAGCCAAGCTCGATCAAAAGCAGGCTGAGCTTGACGCCACCACCAAATTCAAGAACGACAAGAACTCGCTGGAAAAAGCCCGCATCGCCGTGGCCGACGCCCGCTATGAACTGGACGAAGAAAAGTGCGACGCCATGACCGGCGCCAACAAGGACAGCTGCAAGAGCACCGCCAAGATGCAGCAAACCGCTGCCATCAACGATGCCAAGGCTGGCAAGCAATCGGCTGACATCGCCCAGACCGGCATCAATTGCAACAACATGACCGGCACCGACAAGGCCAGCTGCGAAGCCCGCTCGAAAACCGAGCTGGCCAAGGACGCTGTTGCCGATTCCGTGATCACCACCAAGATCAAGACCGAACTGATGGCCGAGCCATCGCTCAAGTCGCTGGACGTCAAAGTGGAAACCAACAACGGTAAAGTGTCGCTGAGCGGCTTCGTGCCATCGCAAGCTGAAGCCGACAAGGCTGCCACCGTGGCGCGTAGCGTCAAGGGCGTGCACGACGTGCAAAACTCTTTGCGCGTGAAATAATTCGCAGTGTAATGCGCAGAATGCGCTGAAACGAGGGCCGGTCTTACCGGCCCTTTTTTTCGCCTGTCAGCATTATGACGAGCGTGGGCCGGTTAGTAACTGAGGCCCGCACGCACACCGAACATGCGCGGCTCGATGAACCAGGCCGTCATGTAGCCGCCGTTGGCCGAATCGCCGGCTACCTTGGCGTGGCGGTCGGTCAGGTTGCGCACATACGCTTCGAAGTGCCATTTGCGCTCCGGCGTATCGATGCGCACTTGCGCGTCCACCGTGGTGTACGGCTTCTGGTACAGGCCCACGTGATCCATGTCCAGGTTGTTGATGGTGAAGTAGGACTTGGCGCGCCAGTTGGCCTTGACGTACGGCGAGATCGTGTAGCCACTGTCGAGGTTGAAGTACTGCGAGTAGTTCAGGCTCAGCGTGACCGGTGGCGTGTTCGGCAGGTGGTTGCCGTTGATGTTGTACAGCCGCTTGCCGGCGTAGCGCGGATCGGTGCTGGTGCTCGGTTCCGGGCAAGGTTGCACGCCAATTTCGCTGCGGGCGAAGCAGTTGTAACTGTCTTCGTTGAGCTGCATGTCGTGGATGCTGGTATTGATCAACGCCATATTGCCGCCGATTTTGATGGTGCTGGTCGGCTTGTAGGTCCACTCCACTTCCAGGCCCGGGATATCGACCTTGCCCAGGTTGACCGTATGCCAGGCGCTGTAGATATTGCAGGTGGGGTTGTTGATCGGGCAGGGCAGGCCGTCGTCAGTCATCATGGTGCCCACCGCGTAGTTGCCGGTCTGCTGCATGTCCTTGTAGCGCATGTAGAAGGCGGTTACCGCCAGCGTGGCGCGGTTGTCGAGGAAGCGGCCCTTGTAACCCAACTCGAAGTTGATCAGGCTCTCCGGACCATACGGCAGGTACGTGACCTGGCCGCGCGTGCCGTCGGCGCAGCGCTTGTAGCCGCAGGTATCGTTCTTGTCGCCGAAGCCGCCAGCCTTGTAGCCGGTCGATACCGACGCGTACGTCATCTGCGACGGCGAGATGTCCCACGTCGCGCCCAGGCGCCAGGTAATCTTGCGCCAGCTTTGTTCGTTCTCGTTGGTCGATGGCGCACCATAGCGGGCATAGGCCGCCGTACCGCCGGTCGAACCCATGGCGTCGGTGAGATTGGTGCTCTCGATGTGCGGCAGGTAGCCCGGTGTGCCCGGTGTGCCGCGATTGAACAGGCCGTTGTAATAGAAGCCGCTGGTGGCGCTGTCCCAGCTGCCGTACACGTCGCCGTTGGTCGATTGGGTGTCCTTGCTGTAGCGCGCGCCCGCGGTGAGCGTGAGGCTCGGCATGGCGCGCCAGTCGGCTTGCAGGAAGGCGGCGCGCGCCTTGATCTGCTGGTTCTTCTGGTTGTAGAACACCGAGACCGGATCGCCGTACGGGTTCTGGAAGTTGAAGAAGTTTTCGAACTTGAGGCGATTGTGTTCGTTCATCGAGAACAGGCCGCCCACGTACTGCACATTGCCGATGCGCTGCTTGAGCTGGGCCTCGTGCACGGTGGACCAATAGTGCGCATCCTGGGTGCGGCTATGCCAGTCGTTGAGCGGGTTGGTGCCCCACGAACCGCCGGCCGGCAGCGGCAGCGTATTGAGGCCCTGGGTTTGCCACGGCTGCGAGTACGACATGCCACGGTCGCCGTCTTCCAGGCGGTCGGTGGTCATCAGGGAGCCGGCGAAGTTGTAGTCGAACTCGGTGTTGTCGTTGAGCTTCCAGTTGATCCCGCTGCGCATGGTTTTCATGGTCATGTCCACGCTGCCCGGCACGTTCACGTTGAGGTCCCACTTGCCGCCGCCGGTACCCACCTGGATGGTGTTGCAGTCGTATTTTGTGCCGGCCGAGGCGTCGCAGTCGCGGAACGACGAACCTCCGGCGCCGGAATCCTGGTACTGCTCGTAGGCCGCGTGCAAGGTCACGTCCTCATTCACCTTCAGGCGCGCGCCCAGGCGGGCCGCCCATTCCTTCTGGTTGGTGTAGTAGTCGCTTTTATCGACCTTGCGGTTGTTGCGCTGGTCGACATCGGGAATGCCGTTCGGTACCCAGCCCTGGGCCGGGAAGTTGGCTTCGGTGGTATCCGACGTCTGGTTGGCGTAGCCATCGCGCAGCACCTTCATGAACGTGGCGCGCAGCGCCAGCGAGTCGTTGACGGCGATGTTCTGGATCACGTTGAGCTGGCGCTTCTTGTAGTTGCCCAGGTCGATCTGCGCCTTGCCGTAGTTGCCGGAAAAGTCGGGCTTGGCGGTGATGATGTTGATGCTGCCGGCGGTCGAGTTGCGGCCGAACAGCGTGCCTTGCGGGCCGCGCAGCACCTCCACCTGTTCGAGGTCGAACATCAATGCCTGCGCACCTTGTGGACGCGGCGAGTACATGCCATCAACGTGGTAGCCCACCGACGGGCTGCTGATCTCGGACGTGTCGTTGGAGGTCACGCCACGGATGGTGATCTGCACCGCGCCGTTGAGGTTGGGATTCATCACCACGTTGGGGATGTCGCCGGAGAGGTCGGAGATGCTGGTCACGCCCTGCTTGTCCAGGTAGTCCTGGTTGAAGGCCGATACCGCCACCGGGGTTTTCAGCAGCGAGGTGGAATAGCGGGTGGCGCTGACCACCACCTCTTCGACTTTGCCGCTGTCCTTGGGCGCTTCCTGCGCCAGGGCGGTTGCAGTCCAGGCGCCGGCCACCGCCAGGCATACGAGGGTTTTTCGCGTTGCGAAGGTCATGTTGTCTCCATCATTGTTGTCGTTGTGGTTGTTATCGCTGCGGGCGGGACTCTGGCGGTCCTGCTGGTTCACAGTGCTTTTTCAGTATTGCATCGTGAAAATGCGACGGTCAAACGACGATGGATTTTCTGTAGCAGTTTAATATCGTTGACTAAACAAGCGCTTGTTGCTGGCAGCGCCCGCTTGTCTTCAAGCTGTCATTTTTGGATGTGACAATGCTGCTCCATAACTAACAGTATGGAGCGAGCATGAACCCGAAGTTTCCCGCCAAGCTGTGGTCGGCATCGTTGCTGGCGGCTCTGCTGGCCGCCTGCGGCAGCGACAGCAGCGACAACATCAACAACATCAGCGACAGCAAACCGGCCACGCCACCGGTGGCGGCAGACCCGGCGCTGCCCAGCGTCGCCTTCATGAGCGACGTGCACTTCGAGAACGTCTATGGCGATCTGAAAAGCACCAGGTTTGCCGGCATTCCCACCAAGGATGGCCGCAACGCCACCATTCGCACCATGTATGCGGAACTGACGTCCACCCGCCTGTTCAACGAAAACTACTTCGCCTTCCGCGCCGCGCTCGACGACGCGTATGCCAGGAACGTCCGCCTGGTCGGCCTGCCGGGCGACATCTCCGACGACGCCCAGCCGATCAACATCGACGGCATCACCGACATCCTCAAGGAATACCAGGCCAAGGGCATGCGCTTCTTTATCGCCCCCGGCAACCACGATCCGAACGAGCCGTATGATGACGACGAGGCGGGCAAGAACGACTTCCTCACCAAGGACGGCAAGGAGCAGAAGGTGTACGCCACCGGCGCAGCCGCCTGCAAGGCCGGCGACAGCACGGTGGTGTGCACCAATGCGATGGTGGAGCAGGGCTACGAGAAGCTGCTGGCCAAGCTGGGCGACTTCGGCTACATGCCGAACAAGGGCGACGTGCATTGGGAAACCCCGTTTACGGCCTACGCCGACGGCAAGTACACGTACGAGGCAGCGCAGGCCGCCAGCGACGTGGTCAGGCGCCAGTTCGAGATCTGCACCGAGGGCGAGGGCGGCAAGTACAAGGTGGCCGGCAAGACGTACACCAACTGCACCAGCATCGTCGACGCTTCCTACCTGGTGGAACCGGTCAAGGGCTTGTGGCTGCTGTCGCTCGACGTCAATGTCCACGTGCCAAATGCCAAGTTTGACCCGGCCAATCCAAAGTCCTTCAAGGGCTTTGACAACGCCGGCGACGCCGGCTGGAACAAGATGCTGACTCATAAAATCCACCAGATGGAGTGGATCACGTCGGTGATGGCGCGCGCCAAGGCGCAGGGCAAGCAGGTGATCTCGTTCTCGCACTATCCGACCATGGACTTTTACGCCAACCAGACCGACGCCATGAAGGCCGTGTTCAAGCCGGGCGCATTCCAGGTCACGCGCATGCCTGCCGCCGCCACCACCGGCGCTGTGGCCAGCACCGGGCTGCGCCTGCACATGGGCGGCCACATGCACTTCAACGGCACCAACGACTACCAGGACAGTACCGGCAATTACCTGGTCAACGTGCAGTCGCCGTCGCTGGCCGTGTTCGGAGCGGCCTACAAGATTGTCACCGTGCTCGACCAGGATAAGGTAGACGTGCAGACCGTGGGCCTGGACGTGGTCAAGGGTTACAACGAACTGTTCCCCTACTACCAGGTGGAATACGACTACCTGCAGGGCAGCACCGCCACGGCCGACGTGGCCAAGCGCTGGAACCGCAGCATCCTCGACAGCAAGTCCTACGGTGAATTCACCCGCACCTATTTCGGCGAACTGTCGCGCCTGCGCTTCATGAACGATTACTGGCCGTGCGAGATGAAGGAGGCGGCCATGGCGCTCGACGCGCGCCAGATGCTGATCCTCTCGCAGCTGCAAACCAAGGTCACGCTGGCGCAACTGAAGGACAATGCCGGCGTGCTGCCGCTCACCGCCAGCTGCGCCGCCAAGGGTACGCCGTCGGGCACCGTGGTGGCAGCGAGCCAGCTGACGGCCGACTGGGCCGACGCCACCGCCAGGGCCGACAAGCTGGCCACGGCAGCCGGACTGAAACTGGACGACTTCGCCAAGATCTCGGCCTACGAGTTCTACGGCGACTTCCATCGCACCGTGTACGCGGGCGAGCTGGCGTTGCGCGACATGGGGGCGCAGCGGGTGGCGCAGTACAAGGTGCTGATGGGGGCATTCCCCGCATCGCCGGCGGCGATCGTCAAGATCGGCGACCTGCCGTCGGACCAGAACCCGGTCAACGTGCTGTTCCAGAACCAGTTCAAGCAGGTGTTCGCGATCCTGAAGGGACTCGGTTCGGCCAAGCCGAGCGACCGCTTCACAATTGACTTCAAGGCCAAGACGCTGACCAACGCCAATGCGGGTGGCCTGAGCTTCAACTGATGGATGGCACACACCAGGGCGCTCCGCAGCGGGGCGCCGCCAGCCGGCTTACTTGAGATACTTCGCCAGCCAGCCGTGTACTTCGTTGTAGAAGTAGCGGCTGTTTTCGCCTTTCAGGATCCAGTGGTTTTCCTCCGGGAAGACCAGCAGCTTGCTCGGTACGTTGAGGCGCTGCTGGGTGGCGAAGTTCATCAGCGCGTTATTGGCCGGCACCCGGTAATCGAGCTCGCCCACCGAGATCAGGATCGGGGTGGTAAAGCCCGTGCCCTTGGCGTGATTACCGCCCTGCATCACCGGGCTCTGGTCGCGCCACACGGGCAGGTTTTCCCACACCGGTCCGCCGCTGTTGACTTCGCGCCCGTAGATGCTGTCGCTGGTGCCCCACTGCATGATCAGGTCCATTTCGCCCGCGTGCGAGACGATCGCCTTGTAGCGCGTGGTGGTGGCCTGCAGCCAGTTGGCCAGGTGGCCGCCGTAGCTGGCGCCGCCGGCGGCGAGCTTGCTGCCGTCGATGTAGCTGTACTTTTTGACCGCTTCGTCCACTGCCTCGTTCAGTTCCTCGGCCGGACCTTTTAATGGATCGCCCTGGATCGCGCGCGCGAATTCTTCGCCGTAGCCGGTCGAACCCTTGTAGTCGGTGAGCAGCACCACGTAGCCCGGCTTGGCCAGCAGGTGGTAATTCCAGCGCAGCACGAACTGGTCGCGCCACATATTGGCCGCGCCGCCGTGGATCACCGAGAACAGGGGATATTTTTTGGTCGGGTCGAAGTTGGCCGGCTTGATGATCATGTTGTGGATCATGCGGCCGTCGCTGGCCTTGAACCAGAAGTGCTCGGGCGCCTGCCAGTCGATGGCAGCTGCCCGCTCGACGTTGAATGACGTCAGGCGCTTGGGTTGGCCCCCAGGCGTGCCGGTGAACGAATACACCTCCGGCGGATTGATGGCCGACTCCCATACGCCCACCACGGCCTTGCCGCCAGCGTTGAACGATCCGATGGCGCCGGTGGCAGGAGAACTCTCCGCGCGCAGGTCGCTGCCGTCATATTTGATCGAATGCAGCTGCTCGAGGCCCGCGTGCTCGTAGCTGAACACGATGCGGTTGGCGCCATCGGGCAGGGCGAAGCGCGAGATCGAGCGGTCGAGCGAAGCGGTCAGAATTTTCGGTACCGGGTTGGTCACCGGCCAGGCCAGGCTGGCCAGGCGGGTGACGTCGTACACCTTGCCCGGTGCTTCCTCTTCGGTCAGCGCAAACAGGGTCTTGCCGTCGCGGCTGAACTTGAGCGCCTTGTATCTGTGCTTGTCCTGGGTGAGTTGCTGCACTTCGCCGCCCGCTGCCGGCAGCGCGAAGATTTGCGTGTAGCCCGGCGCGCGCGCCGCTTCGTCGCGGTTGGTCGAGGCGGTAAACACGATGGTCTTGCCGTCTTCGGACCAGACGGCGTCGAGCGACTGGCCGTCGTCGCCCTGGCCGCCGCCAAAGCCTGGCAGCTCGGCCAGTTTGGTGCCTGCCAGTACATCGCGTGGAGGTGGCATACCCGCGCCGACGGCGGCATCCATCACGAACAGGCGCACCTTTTTATCGTCGAGCCACTTGTCGAAGAAGCGCGGCGGGAAGCTCTCGTAGGCACGCACGTTGTACTTGCGGTCCTTGCGTTCCCTGGCGATGCGCTTGTTGTCTTCTTCGCTGGCCGCACCGGGGAAGACGTCGCTGACGAACAGCAGCTGTTTGCCATCGGGGCTGAACCTGGGCGTGCGCGCACCGAGCGTGAGGGTGGTCAGGCGCTGGGCCTCGCCGCCGCCAGCGATGTCGATGCGGTAGATCTGGCTGGTGTCGTCGCCGTCGCGCTTGGCGGTAAATACCAGCTGGCGGCTGTCGGGCGACCAGTTGACGGCGCCTTCGCCGCCCTTGCTGAAGGTCAGGCGCCGTGGCGCGCTGTCGTCATTGAGCGACTTGATCCACAGGTCTGACCATTGCTCCTTGCTGTCGTAGGCCGGATCGGTGACGGAAAATACCGCCCACTTGCCGTCCGGGCTGACGGTCGGCGCACCCACGCGCTTCATCAGCCACACGTCTTCGTGGGTGATGGCGCGCTTGGCGTGCGTGGCTGCCGGTGCTTCCGGGGCTGCATGGGCGGCGTGGGCGGCGCCGGAAAGTGCGGTGGCAAGGGCAAAGGCAAGAACGGAAAGACGCGGTAAGGTCATGAAAACAGTCGCCCAAAAGAAGTTAAAAGGCGATAGTGACCAATACTGTCGGGGCTGTCAATCGGCCCGGTCTGGGCGCAGTTGTCGGTAACGGGCGGGGTGCGCTGGCTGGTATCGTAACGGCCAGTTTCAGCCCCGCCAGAGAAAACGCTCGAGATCGACCGCGCCATCGGACGGTACGCCTTCGGCTGCCAGCATGCTGGCCTGCTGCGGCAGCGCCGCCAGCAACTGCCCGCGTGCGTTGACGATGCGGTGCAGCGGCAGTCCGGCGTCCAGGTTGCGTTTGATGTAGCCGGGCAGGGCGCGCACGAAGCTGTCATCGACGCCGATGGCCATGGTGACATCGCGGTAACGTACCACGCGACCTTCAGGAATGGTCGCAATAAAGTCACGGAACTTTTGCTGCACCGATGCCGGCAGCGGTGGGTAGCGCCCCGGTATCAGCGAGACCGCATCGCCCGTGTGCAGCGTGCCGCCATGGACTACCACGCCCAGGATGCCGCGCCGCCCGACCATGGCCGCCAGGTTGCCGACCAGCGGCGCGATGCGCTGGCACGGTTCGCAGTACATGGTCAGGCGGATTTCGACGTCACCGCTGACGATGGCGCTGCCGGGGCAGAAATCTTCGGGCGCGGCGCCTTCGATCACCAGGTTTTCGTACAGCGCGCCCGGCGCCAGTCCCAGCGCGTCGAGTTCGGATGTCAGCGTGACCAGCACCTGGCGCGGGCTGAGCCTGTGGGCGTGGACGTCGCCATCGATGCCCAGGCCTGCGGTCAGCGCGATGGCGTTTTGCGCCACGACAGGCTGGTGGCGGGCGGGCTTGTCAAACAGGTGGGTGAGCGTGGTGGGCATGATGGCTGTGCGCGAATACAAAAAAAGGCTACGCGCATAGTGCGGGTAACCTTGATCTGATGCTGCTTGAATTCGGTGGTAGGCCGTGCGGGATTCGAACCTGCGACCAACGGATTAAAAGTCCGCTGCTCTACCAGCTGAGCTAACGACCCCCGAAAGAGGCCGTATTATATACAGCTCGGCGGTTGCTGCCAAGGTGTTTTTTGATGGCGTTTTCGCGAGGCGCTTGCTCGGCGCTCAGGTTCCATGGATTCCCGCCTTCGCGGGAATGACGGATTTGATGGCGGCGGTATTTTCCGGCTGGACGGATTTGACGGCGGCAGCATTGTTCGACTGGTTGGTCAACGCCGCCGTCGCCTTCAGCACCTCGTCCGCTGTCGTCACGCCTTCGGCGATCTTGAGCGCGCCGGCGATGCGCAGCGGTTTCATGCCGTCGGCGATGGCCTGGCGGCGCAGCGCGTGGACGTCGGTTGCCGCGCGTATCTGTTCGCCGAATGGCTCGCTCACCGTCAGCAGTTCGTACAGGCCGGTGCGGCCGCGGTAGCCGGTCTGCCGGCACTCGGCGCAGCCCACCGCACGATAAATGGCGGCCGGCTTGGGCATATTCCAGGCGCCGCCGAGGCTGTGCCACAGGTCGTCGGCCAGTTCGCCGTCTGGCGCCTTGCAGTGGTCGCACAGCGTGCGCACCAGGCGCTGCGCCATGATGCCGATCAGCGTGGCCTCCAGCAGGTAGTAGGGCACGCCCAGCTCCAGCAGCCGCATCACCGCCGACGGCGCGTCGTTGGTGTGCAGGGTGGAGAGCACCAGGTGGCCGGTAAGCGCGGCCTGGATCGCCATTTCGGCCGTGGCCAGGTCGCGGATCTCGCCGACCATGATGATGTCCGGGTCTTGCCGCATCAGCGCGCGCACGCCGTCGGCAAAGGTCAGGTCGATGGCCGGGTGCACCTGCATCTGGTTGAAGGCCGGCTCCACCATCTCGATCGGGTCTTCCACCGTGCACACGTTGACCTCCGGCGTGGCCAGCGCCTTGAGCGTGGTGTACAGGGTGGTGGTCTTGCCCGAGCCGGTGGGGCCGGTCACCAGGATGATGCCGTGCGGGCGGCGCGTGAGGCTGTCCCAGCGCGCGGCGTCGTCCACCGGGAAGCCCAGTTCCGGCAGGGTTTTGACCACCACGTCGGGATCGAAAATACGCATCACCAGTTTTTCGCCGAAGGCGGTGGGCAGCGTGGACAGGCGCAGTTCCACTTCCTGGCCGCCGGCAGTGCGGGTCTTGATGCGGCCGTCCTGCGGGCGGCGTTTTTCGATCACGTCCATGCGGCCCAGAAGCTTGATGCGCGCGGTCATGGCGATCATCACCACCGCCGGCACCTGGTACACCTGGTGCAGCACGCCGTCGATGCGGAAGCGGATCGAGGCCATGTCGCGCTTGGGTTCGAGGTGGATGTCGGAGGCGCGCTGCTCGAACGCGTATTGCCACAGCCAGTCGACGATGTTGATCACGTGTTGGTCGTTGGCATCGACCTGCTTGCTGGCCTTGCCCAGCTCGACCAGTTGCTCGAAGTTATTGCGCAGCGCCAGTTCGTTGCTGTTGCTCTTGTTGGCCTTCTTGATCGACTTGGCCAGGCTGAAGAACTGCGTGGTGTACTGGGCGATGTCGAGCGGATTGGCGATCACGCGGCGGATCGCGCGGCGCGACAGGCGCGCGATTTCCGCTTCCCACTCGGTGGCGTTGGGATCGCAGGTGGCCACCACCAGCGTGTCCGGCGTCAGTTCCACCGGCAGGATGTGAAAGCGCGCCGCGTAGCTGGCCGACATCACGTCGGCCACCTTCGTAAAATCGATCTTGAGCGGGTCGATGCGGATAAACGGCAGCTGGTGGCGCTGCGCCATCCACTCGCACAGGGCGTCGAGCGTGAGCAGCTTGTGCGGCGGCTGGGCCGACAGCAGCTTGCCGTGGGCCACCGCGCACAGCGGGTGCATCGGGCTGTTCTTCATGATGGCCTGGCTGTGGGCGTACAGCGTATTGATCTCGCTCTTGCGCACCATGTTGTCGGCCAGCAGCCAGTTATAAATGTCTTGCAGATCGAGCGGTGCGGCCATGCGTAGCTCCCACTGGCTAGGCGCCGGACCGTTCCGGCGCCGCTGCTGCATTACTGCTTATTTCGCCAGGCTGGCGGCAATGCCCTTGACCCACGACTTGGCCGGCAGCTTGGTCTCTGCAAAAATCTGCGCCGCCCGCGCGGTGAGCGCTTCGATGTCGATCGGACGCTGGCGCTTGAAGGCGATCGCCACGACGTTGCCGTCATGGACTTCCGGCAGGCAAATCACCTGCGTGAACGCGAACTTGATGGCCTTGATATTGCGCGCGTAACTCGGATGGTCGCCAAACAGGTTCACCGTCATGATGCCATCGTCACGCAGGCAGCGGTTGCACGCCTGGTAGAACTCGGCGGTGTCGAGCACCGGGCCGCGCGCGGTGGCGTCGTACAGGTCCACTTGCAGGGCGTCGATGGTGTCCGCATTGGCCTCGTCGTTGACGAAGTCGAGCGCATCCATTTCCAGCACACGCAGGCGCGCGTCGTTTGGCGGCAGCTTGAACATCGACTCGCAGATGGCGATCACCGATGGATTGAGCTCCACCGCCGTGATGGTGGCTGCCGGGAACGTGACGTAGCTGAACTTGGTGAGCGTGGCCGTGCCCAGGCCCAGTTGGGCCACGTGGCGCGGTTGTTCCTGCCATAGCATGGCGGCCATCATCTGCTGCGCGTATTCGAGCTCTGGCCAGTTGGGCTTGCGGATACGCATCGCGCCTTGCACCCACTCCGTGCCGAAATGCAGGTAGCGCACGCCGTCCTGCTCGGACAGCGTGACCGGCGCAAACTTGGGCTTGCGCGCCGGGCGGGAGGATTCTTCTTTTTCGATGGATTTACGTTTGATCAGCATGGGGGCGGGTTGGTCGATAAGGCGGGAATGAAGCCGCATTATCCCGCGTGGGCGACGCCAGCGGCAAGCCGTATGTGCATGGGACCCTTGAAGCAGACCGGGGTCGGACCCTGGACAAGGTCCGACCCCAAGTGGTACGGCATGCGTGTTGCGGGAACGTGGTGGGGATTAGCGCTGCATCGGCTCGATCGCCACGCGCAGGCGCAGGCGTTCGCCGGGGTCGTACGACATCACGTCGGTGTAGTTGCGGCCGCGATATTCGTAGGTGACCTGGTAGCCGGAGGTACGCGATTCCCAGTGATCGACCGTGCGGCACTGCTTGACTTGCTGTTCCTGGTAGCCGCCGTTGCCGGAATTGTTCGAGTTCTCGGTACGGTCGCCGATCACGGCGCCGGCGATGGCGCCCGCTGCGGTGGCTGCCGAGCGGCCGCTGCCGCCGCCCACCTGGTTACCGGCCAGGCCACCGATCAGGCCGCCAATGATGGCGCCGCCGACGCCGCGCTGTGGAGGCGGCTGCTGGACTTGCACATATTCGGTACGGCATTCCTGGCGTGGACGGTTGATCTGCTCGACCTGCGGGGTGACGCGCACCACGCGGCCGTAATCTTCGAAATCGGCGGCGCTGGCAACTTGTGTGAACGGCAGGGCGCTGACGCAAAGGGCGGCCGCGATAATTTTGGTGTGCAGGCTCATGTTCGATACCTCGTGTTGTTTGACTGTCGGTGGTGCGTGTCAGGGACTCTGAGACGCATGATCGTATGGTAGTCCGGTTGGCGGGGCGGGGCCAGTGGCTAACTAGTATCTGTGGCAACAAATTGTAACAGCGGGCTAGAAACACCGCGCCAGGGGAATTCTCAAGGAATGTGCCGATTTCGTCTTAAAACCCCGTCAGAAGGTTCCAGTTTTAACAAATATTGCGCCATGAATCAACTTCGTGTTGATCTGGGAGGAACAACACGTTACCCTAATAAGCGTATGGGATTCAAAAACATGTTGAATCGACCACGGTTGGCACGGACCCGCCGGCCGTGTTAAGTGGACAGGTGCTCAAATTATTTACTCATTAATTCACAAGTTAGGCACTCTCGACAATAAAGTGGACACACCGTACATGCCTGGTCAGATCGAGGGAAACGAGACATTGCTGATGACCGTGCCGGCCAACCTGGTGCAGTCGATCCGCGCCTTCCGCGTGGTCGAATTGCAGGAGGAGGCCGCGCGCCTTGGCCACCACTTCCTGTATGCGCACCCGCAGGCCGGCGCCACCAAGCAGCAGGTGCTGGGCCTGATCGCCGAATCGTTCCAGTTTCCCAAGGGTATAGGCAAGAATTTCGACGGTCTGCGCGAGACGCTGACCACGACCATGGCCAATGCCGGTCACCAGGAAGGTTTCCTGGTCGTGCTCGAGCAATTGCCCAATGCCCAGAAATTTGACAAGGAAGCGCGCGAAACCCTGCTCGATGTCTTCCGCGATGCGGCCGATTACTGGGCTGAAAAGCAGGTTCCGTTCCGGGTGTTCTACTCGTTCGAGTAAGGCGACTCTACCGGTTGCTCGCGCGCTGATTACTGCTGCGCTGCAACATTTGACCGCGTCGAGGCGGCATTTTCTGGTCCGGTCCGTGTGGACAAGGTACAATGTCGGCCTATGAAAAACATCGTCATCCTCATTTCAGGTCGCGGAAGCAACATGGAAGCGATCGTGCGTGCGGCCCAGGCCGAGCGTTGGCCGGCCCGTATTGCCGCCGTGATCGCTAACCGTGCCGATGCAGGCGGGCTCGCGTTTGCCGCCGCGCATGGGATTGCTGTAGCCGTGGTCTCGAACAAGGATTACGCCAGCCGCGAAGCGTTCGACGCCGCCCTGCAAACCGTTGTCGACGGCTTTGCCCCCGACCTGGTGGTGCTAGCCGGCTTCATGCGCATCCTGACGCCAGGTTTCGTCGATCATTACGCCGGCCGCATGCTCAATATTCACCCGTCGCTGCTGCCGCTGTTCCCGGGCCTGCACACCCATGCGCAGGCGCTGGCCGCCGGCGTGACCGAACACGGCGCGACCGTGCATTTCGTTACCGCCGAACTGGACCATGGTCCGGCCGTGGCGCAAGCAAAAGTGCCGGTATTGCCCGGTGATACGCCCGATACGCTGTCGGCACGGGTGCTGGTCGAAGAACACAAGCTGTACCCGCAGGCCGTGCGCGATGTCCTGGCAGGCAAGCTGACGATGGTGCAAGAACATACCCGGGTCCTCGAAGCATCGTAGACCGCAGAAACACAGCAGACATATTAACCAAGGATTTCCATGAGATTGCCTCCAGCGATACTCGCCAACGCCGAAGAAGTGTTGCGCGAGATTTTGCGCTTTGCCGCGCCAGCCGATACCACCCTGTCGCGCTATTTCAAAGACCACCCGCGCCTGGGCGGCCGTGAACGCGGCGCCGTTGCCGAGTGCGTGTACAACGTGCTGCGCAACAAATCGTTTTATACCGATTTCTCCGAAGCGGGCGGTGGCGCCACCATGCGTCGCCTGACCTTGCTGGGCATGGCCGACGCCGTTGGTGTCGAGTCGCTCGGTGGTCTGACCGACGATGAAGTGCAGTGGGTCGAGCGCATTTTGCAAATCGACCGCAAGGTGATGCACAAGTCGAGCCGATCGAACATGCCCAAGTGGCTGTTCGACAAGCTGGTGGCGCAAATGGGCGAAGAAGAAACCCTGCTGCTGGCCGATGGCATGAACCAGCCGGCGCCGCTGGACCTGCGCGTGAACGCTATCAAGGCGAACCGCGACGACGTCATCGCTACCCTGGCCGAAGCGCCGATCCGCGCCACGCCCACGCCGTTCGCACCGCTGGGCCTGCGCGTGCTGCAAAAGCCGCAGCTGCAAAACCTGCCGTTGTTCAAGGACGGCCATATCGAAGTGCAGGACGAGGGCAGCCAGATCCTGTCGGCCGTGGTCGGCGCCAAGCGCGGCGAAATGGTGGTGGACTTTTGCGCCGGCGCCGGCGGCAAGACGCTGGCACTGGGCGCGACCATGCGCAACACCGGCCGCCTGTACGCGTTCGACGTTTCCGAAAAACGCCTGGCCAAGCTCAAGCCGCGCCTGGCGCGCAGCGGCCTGTCCAATGTGCACCCGGTGCTGATCGCGCACGAGCGTGACGCCAAGATCAAGCGCCTGGCTGGCAAGATCGACCGCGTGCTGGTCGATGCGCCGTGCTCGGGCCTCGGTACCCTGCGCCGCAACCCGGACGTGAAATGGCGCCAGCAGGAAAGCGCTGTCGCTGAAATGCAGGTCAAGCAAGCCGCGATCCTGGACGGCGCCGCGCGCCTGCTCAAGGGCGGCGGCCGCCTGGTGTACGCCACCTGCAGCTTCCTCGACGAAGAGAACGACTTCATCGCCAACCAGTTCCTGGCAGCCCACCCGGACTTCGAGCTGGTACCGATGAGCAAAGTGCTGGCCGAGCAGAAGATCGACCTGGACATGGGCGACTTCCTCAAATTGCTGCCGCACAAGCACCAGACCGATGGCTTCTTCGCTGCCGTGTTCGAGCGCAAGCCGATGGCCAAGAAGGTCGTGCCGGTGAAAGACGAAGCAGAAGAAGAGTAACTTTTATACCCCGCACAGCCCCCTCTGGGGTCGGACCCCGCACGGGGTCCGACCCCTTTGCTTTGCGGGTTCCAATACCACACCACAGATCCCACGATGACACCACAACAGCCGCTGCTTAAACTGATCGACGACGTTACCGGCGACTTCAAGAATATTTTGCTGGTGTGGCAACTGGGCGCCATCGTTGCTTCTATCGTGTTGGGCTGGACCCTGGCCAGGATGTTGCGTACCCGTTTCGGGCGCAATGAAAACCAGGGCAACGTGGCCCGCTTCGGCGTCGAAAGTTTCGGCAGCGTGATGGGGCCGCTGGCCATCATGTGTTTGCTGTGGATATCGCGCCTGGTGTTGCGCCAATACATGCCGCACACCAACCTGATCAACGTGGCCATGCCGATCTTCGGCGCGCTGGCGGCGATCCGCTTCACCTTCTATATCTTGCGCCGCGTGTTTGCGCGTCATCGCGAGGTCAGCCCTGGCATGGTCTCGTTCGAAAAACTGTTCCAGTTGCTGGTGTGGGCCGCTTACGTGCTCTACATCACCGGCATGTGGGACGAAGTATTCTATTTTCTCGATCACACCTTCTTGCCGCTGGGTAAGTACAAGGTCACCATCGCCGACATTTTGCAGGCCGCCATCTCGGTGGTGGTGCTGTTGATGCTGGCGCTGTGGGCCGGTACCGCGCTCGAAGAGTGGCTGATGAAAATGCAGGGCATGCACACCAACCTGCGGGTGGTGGTGTCGCGCACCGCGCGCGCCGTGCTGATCCTCGTCGCTGTGCTGCTGAGCCTGTCGCTGGTGGGAATCGACCTCACCGTGCTGTCGGTGTTCGGCGGTGCGCTCGGTGTGGGTCTCGGTCTCGGCCTGCAAAAGATTGCCAGCAACTACGTGTCGGGCTTCGTGATCTTGCTCGACCGTAGTCTCACCATCGGCGACATGATCACGGTCGACAAATTCAGCGGCCGCGTTACGCAAATCAACACGCGCTACACGGTGTTGCAGGGCCTGGACGGCATGGAGTCGATCGTGCCGAACGAAATGCTGGTGTCGGGCGCGGTGCAGAACTCGTCGCTGACCAACAGCATGGTCAATATTGCGACCAAGGTCTCGGTGGCGTATGAAACCGACGTGGACATGGTACTGGCGCTGCTGGAAGAGGCGGCGCGCACCGTGCCACGCGTGCTCAAGGACAAGGGACCATCGGCCACCTTGCTCAGCTTTGGGGCTGACGGGCTCGACCTGCAACTGAGTTTCTGGATCAGCGATCCGGAAAACGGCCGCGGTGGTGTGACATCGGATGTCAACCGCGCGATCTGGCGCGCGCTCAAGGAAAACCAGATTTCCGTGCCATTCCCGCAGCGAGAAATGCGCATCCTCGGCACCCTGCCCGATGCGATGCTGCCGGTAGAAAGCACGACCGTGCCGAAAACTTAGTCAGGGCCGGTTGGACCAAGATCGTCAACTCGGCGTTAAATCATCGTACAATGACGTACTGTGCATGAGACAGATTGACTTTTTGCGCCTGTTTTAACCTGCAATGTTGGCGGTTCCGCCTCGTTGCATGGCAGGCCTCTTTTGGAGAATGAGCTTGAGTTTACACGCTGTACTGGATTTTCTGGCTAATGGTGTTACCCGCCTGAGTGCCTGGGAAGTGTTTTTTTACACGCTGATCGTGACTCACATCACCATCGCCAGCGTGACGATTTATCTGCACCGCCACCAGGCGCACCGTGCGCTCGAGTTGCATGCGATCCCCAGCCATTTCTTCCGTTTCTGGCTGTGGCTCACCACGGGCCAGGTCACCAAGGAGTGGGCGTCAATCCACCGCAAGCACCACGCCAAGTGCGATACCGAAGAAGACCCGCACAGCCCGGTCACGCGTGGCATCAAAAAAGTATTCTGGGAAGGCGCCGAACTGTATCGCGCCGAATCGAAAAACCTGGAAACCATGGAAAAGTACGGTCATGGCACTCCTGACGACTGGATCGAGCGCAACCTGTACACGCGCTTTTCGGCTTCGGGCGTGGTTGCGCTGTTTTTCATTAATTTCGCCCTGTTCGGCGTGATCGGTATCAGCGTGTGGGCCGTGCAGATGATGTGGATTCCGGTCACTGCTGCCGGCATCATCAACGGCATCGGCCACTACTGGGGCTACCGCAACTACGATTGCAGCGATGCGGCCACCAACATCATCCCGTTCGGCATCCTGATCGGTGGCGAAGAATTGCACAACAACCACCACACGTTTGCCACGTCGGCCAAGCTGTCGTCCAAGTGGTACGAGTTCGACATCGGCTGGGCGTATATCCGCGCGCTGGAAATCGTCGGCCTGGCCAAGGTCAAGCGCCGCGCACCGGAGCCCAAGTTTGCCAAGGGCAAAATGGAAGCGGACTTCGACACCCTGGCGTCCGTCATTGCCAACCGTTACGACGTGATGGCCAAGTACGCCAAGTCGGTCAAATCGGCCTGGAAGGAAGAGCGCGAGCACCTGAAAGAGAAGGCCCAGCTCGAATCGCGCTTCCTGCGTTCGTCGCGCAAGCTGTTGCAGCGCGAACCGGGCAAGCTGGCGGCGCCGCAGCAGGAGCAGCTGATCGAGCTGTTCCAGCACAGCAAGGCGCTGGAAACCATGCACACCATGCGCGTGGAGCTGGGCGTGATCTGGGAGCGTTCGCACTTCACCCGCGAGCAGCTGCTGCACAAGCTGCAAGACTGGTGCAACCGCGCCGAAGCGTCGGGCATCAAGTCACTGCAGGAGTTCTCGCTGCGGTTGCGCAGCTACGCTTGAGCGATCGCTGCTGGTAACAAAGGCCCCGCATCATGCGGGGTTTTTTTCGTCCCGATACAACGTCGGAGACGAAAAAAAACCACCCGAGGGTGGTTTTTCAGGAAACGGCGATCAATTACTTGATCTTGGTTTCTTTGTAAGCGACGTGCTTGCGTGCTTTAGGATCGAACTTCATGATCTCCATTTTAGCAGGCATGGTGCGCTTGTTCTTGGTGGTGGTGTAGAAGTGACCAGTACCTGCGGTCGATTCCAGCTTGATTTTGTCGCGGCCAGTTTTTGCCATGGTAGCTCCCTAATTAGACTTTTTCGCCACGGGCACGCATGTCGGTCAGAACGGCATCGATGCCGACCTTGTCGATTACGCGCAGACCAGCGTTGGACAGACGCAGGGAGACCCAGCGGTTTTCAGATTCAACAAAAATACGACGGTTCTGCAGGTTAGGCAGGAAACGACGTTTGGTTTTGTTGTTTGCGTGGGAAACATTGTTGCCGACCATCGGCTTCTTCCCAGTAACTTGGCAAACACGTGCCATAACGCACTCCTTAAAAGACATTCCACAATTGGAAAAACGAGAGTATATCCAAAAAACTTAGGATATTCAATGACTTGTGAAAAACAATGGTGTCATGTGCATCTGGTAAAATTTAACAATTGCGCGTAAACCCTTGAGCCAACAGGGGTAAACCTATAATTGTCCATGCTCGGCGAACGAATGGACGTGCTGTCCGGCCACCACAAAATGATCGAGGATGCGGATATCGACCAGCGCCAGCGCCTGCACCAGGGCCCTGGTGAGCCGTAAATCGGCCTCGCTCGGGTCTTGCGTGCCCGATGGATGGTTGTGGGCCAGCATGATGCTGGCGGCATTGCGCGCCAGCGCTTCCTTGACCACCTCGCGTGGATACACGCTGGTGTGGGTCAAGGTGCCGCGAAACAATTCCTTCACATCGACCAGGCGGTTTTTAACGTCGAGGAACAGCACGTAAAACGATTCGAAAGTGCGGCCATTGAACAGCAGCCGCAGGTATTGCTTGACCGCCTGCGGCGAGCCCAGCGTGGTGGGGTTGCGCAGTTCTTCGAGCATGGCGCGCCGGGCCAGTTCCATCACCGCCTGCAGCTGGGCGAACTTGGCCGGCCCCATGCCGTTAATTGCCGAGAACTCGAGCAGGGTTGCGCCGAATAGTCGTTGCAGGGAGCCGAAGTGGTGCATGGCCTGCTGACCCAGCTGGACCGCGTCGCTGCCACGCACGCCCACGCGCAGGAAGATTGCCAGCAATTCCGCATCGGACAGCGCGCCGGCGCCATCACGGATCAGGCGCTCGCGCGGACGCTGGTGTTTCGGCCACTGGTTGATCGTCATCGGGATTCTCCGCGCGGATGGTCTGGCCATTATGCGCAGCAGGCGCAGCGCCGAACCGGCGCATATCAAGCGTGCGGCGGTTAGCGCCGCTCGCGGCAGGGCGAGGCGCTGCCGGTGTGCGCGATCAGCGCTTCGGTTCCTGCCGGGACAGGTTGTTAGCGAGGTTTCGGATAGAGCAGGCGCTGCGCGGCATAAATGCCCTGGCGCCCGGAAACCAGGTAGCTGACCGCGCAGCCCACAGCGGCGTACGCGGCGATGTCGAAGCCGAACAGTTCGATAGCGATGATGGTGGAGGCCAGCGGCGTGTTCGACGCACCGGCGAACACGGCGGCCAGCCCAACGGCCGCCAGGAACGGTGGCGGCAGCTGCAGCAGGGGCGCCAGTACGTGGCCGAGCGTGGCGCCCACAAAAAACAGCGGCGTCACCTCGCCGCCCTTGAAGCCGCTGGCGATCGACCAGGCGGTCATGATCAGCTTGACCAGGAAATCCTGAGGCGCCACCTGGCCCGAGAACGCTTGCTGTAGCACCGGCAAGCCCAGGCCCAGGTAGCGGTCGGCGCTACTGACTGTCATGGCAAAAATCACGATCGCCACGCCGCCGATGACCGGGCGCAGCAGGCTGTTGGACACCCAGCGCTTGAACAAGCTGGAGAAGCCACGGATCGCGCCGCTGAACGCCCGCGCCGCCAGGCCGAACGCCACGCCGGCCGCGGCCACCAGCAGCAACGGCAGCCAGCCCAGCGCTGGCATGGCGCCGGCCGCGTAATGCATGTGGTGGGCACCCAGGCCCAGCGTGACGAAGTGTGCGACCACGGCCGACAGCAGGCAGGGCAGCAGGGCGCTGGCGGCCATGCCGCCGATCGCCACCACCTCGATGCCCCAGATGGCGCCAGCAACCGGCGTGCCGAACACGGAGGCGAAGCCGGCTGCCATGCCGGCGGTGATGATCACGGTGCGGGTGTGATCGCTCACCTTGAACAGTTTGCTCAGCTGGTCGGACAAGGCGCTGCCCATCTGCACCGCCGTACCCTCGCGCCCGACCGACGCGCCGAACAGGTGCGAGGCCAGGGTGCCGAACAACACCAGCGGTGCCATGCGCAGCGGGATGGTTTTCGTGGGCACACGGGTTTCGTTGATCAGCAAATTAATGCCGGCGTCGCTGCCGGCGCCATGGCGCCGGTACAGCCACGCCACCGCGAAACCGGCCACCGGCAACAGCCAGATCAGCCAGCGATATTGGCCGCGCCACTGCGTGACCGCGTCGAGCGCGAGCAGGAATGCGGCCGAGGCAGCGCCGGCCAGCACGCCGATCAGGCATGACAGGGCAACCCACTTGAGTAGCGTGGCAAAAATCGGATGTTTGAATTGATGCGCCATGGGGCCGATTATAGTTTGTGCAGGCAATATCGCGTACCTGACCAGGTGACCGGGCCGAATCAGGCAAGGTGGCTTACAATACAGCCTTTGTCAGCTTACCGAATTCACGTCATGTCTAACGAGCAACCTGTCGTCACCCCGTCGGCCTATCTCACCCTGCATTACCGCCTGGCCTCCGTGGATGGCAAAGATATCGTCACCACTTTTGGCGGCACGCCGGCCACGCTGATGCTGGGCCAGGGGCAATTGGCGCCGGTGCTCGAAGAACTGCTGCTCGGCATGCCGGAAGGCACGCACAAGACCTTCGAGCTCGAACCTGGCGTGGGCTTCGGTCCGCGCAACCCGGAACTGATACGGGAAGTGTCGCGCGCCACGCTCGACGCCAACTCGGCGCCCGATGCCGACTATAAAATCGGCGACCTGGTGGATTTTGCCGCACCCGGTGGCGGCCGCTTTGCCGGCATCTTGCGCGAGCTCGGTACGGAAACCTGTTTATTCGATTTCAACCATCCGCTGGCTGGCCAGCCGTTGAAATTCGAAGTGAACCTGATCTCGGTGCTGTGAAGACTGAACCATGAGGACTGAACCATGAGCGATAAAGAAATCCTGTTGGCCCAGCCGCGCGGCTTTTGCGCCGGCGTCGACCGCGCCATTGAAATCGTCGAGCGCGCGCTGAACCAGTTCGGCGCGCCGATCTACGTGCGCCACGAAATCGTCCACAACGCCTATGTCGTGGCCGACCTGCGCGCCAAGGGCGCGATCTTCATCGAAGACCTCGACGATGTCCCGGCCGGCAATACGCTGGTGTTCTCGGCGCACGGCGTCTCGCGCGCGGTGCGGGCCGAGGCCGAGTCGCGCGGCCTGTCGATTTTCGACGCCACCTGCCCGCTGGTGACCAAGGTCCACGTGGAAGTGGCCAAGATGCGCAAGCAGGGCTGCGAGATCATCATGATCGGCCACCAGGGCCATCCGGAAGTGGAGGGCACCATGGGCCAGACCGACCAGGGCATGTACTTGGTGGAAACCGTGGACGACGTCGAACACCTGGTGGTGACCAAGCCCGACCAGTTGGCCTACGTGTCGCAGACCACGCTGTCGGTCGATGACACCATCGAAATCATTGCCGCGCTCAAGCGCAAGTTCCCGGCGATCATCGAGCCGAAGAAGGGCGACATCTGCTACGCCACCACCAACCGCCAGGAAGCCGTCAAGTTCATGGCGCCGCAGGTGGAACTGGTGATCGTGGTGGGCAGCCCCAACAGCTCCAACTCCAACCGCCTGCGCGAAGTGGCCGAAAAGATGGGCACGCCCGCCTACATGGTCGATAACGCCTCGCAGATCGACCCGGCCTGGCTCGACGGCAAGGTGCGCGTGGGCGTCACCGCTGGCGCCTCGGCTCCCGAAGTGCTGGTAGAAGCGGTGATCTCGCGCCTGAAAGAGTGCGGCGTGCGCAGCGTGCGTCCGCTCGATGGCGTGGAAGAATCGGTGACCTTCCCGCTGCCCAAGGGCCTCGATGGTCCCAAGCGTGCACCAGTCGAGGGCGTTCTTTAAAGACGGTCTCAGCAGCAGCGGAATTTAATTCAGTGACTGCCCAGTTATTCCGCTGTTAGTTTTTCCAGAATCTCGCTATCATTGCCTCGCTTTTAAAAGCTTGTCGTTTCGTCTTTAATCAACATTTTTGGTACGAAACTTGCATGACGAATACGTAGCCAACTGCGGCACTACGGGAACTTGCTTTCCGGGTGCCGTTTTTGTTACGTGGTGCAGGCATAACATAGTAAAGGTTCTCCATGGATACCCTTATCCAACAAATTATCAATGGGCTGGTGCTCGGCAGCATGTACGCACTGGTCGCGCTCGGTTACACCATGGTGTACGGCGTGCTCAACCTCATCAATTTCGCCCACGGCGACGTCCTGATGATCGGCGCCATGACCGGTCTCACCATTCTCAACCTGCTCAACCAGTACGCGCCCGAGATGCCCGGCTACATCAAGCTGGCGATTGCCATCGGCGGCGCGATTCCCGTGTGCATGATCGTCAACGTGCTGATTGAGCGGGTCGCTTATCGGCGACTGCGCAACGCGCCGCGCCTGGCGCCCCTGATTACCGCGATTGGCGTGTCGATCCTGCTGCAGACGATCGCCATGATGATCTGGACCCGCAACCCGCTGCCGTTCCCGCAACTGCTCTCGCCGGAACCGGTGATGATAGCCGGCGCGCTGATCTCGCAGACCCAGATCCTGCTGCTGGTGCTCGCTGCCACCTCCATGGTCGGCCTGGTGCTGCTGGTGGAAAAAACCAAGATGGGCCGCGCCATGCGCGCCACGGCCGAAAACCCGCGCGTGGCCGGCCTGATGGGCGTCGATTCCAACAAGGTCATCATGCTGACGTTTGCGCTCGGTGCTGCGCTCGCTGCTGTCGCGGGCGTGATGTGGGGCGCCAACTATGCGTCGATCCAGTTTGCCATGGGCCTTTTGCCCGGCCTGAAAGCGTTCTGCGCGGCCGTGCTCGGCGGCATCGGCAATATCTACGGCGCCATGATCGGCGGCATCGTGCTGGGGCTGGTAGAAAGCCTGGGCGCCGGCTATATCGGCGACCTGACCGGCGGTTTCCTCGGCAGCCACTACCAGGACATCTTCGCCTTCGTGGTGCTGATCCTGGTGCTCACCGTGCGGCCGTCCGGCATCATGGGCGAGCGCGTGGCCGACCGCGCCTAAGGAGAATTCGATGGCTATCCCGAGTTTCGACATTAGTTTCGACACCAAGCGCAACCCGCGCAAGGCCTACGCCAGCATGGCGGTGCTGCTGATCGGTCTGCTGGTCTTCCCGTTTTTTGCCGCCCAGTTCGGCAATTCGTGGGTGCGCATCATCGACATGGCGCTGCTGTACATCATGCTGGCGCTGGGCCTGAACATCGTGGTCGGCTTTGCCGGCCTGCTCGACCTTGGCTATATCGCGTTCTTTGCGGTGGGCGCCTACGTCACCGGACTGCTGGCCTCGCCGCATTTCGCCACCTTGCTCGAGTCGATGATTGTCGAGTACCCGGCCCTGGCCAATGCCCTGGTCGCCGTGCTCGGGCCCGAGATCCAGCAAAACGGCATCCACCTGTCGGTGTGGGCGATCGTGCCGATCGCCGCGCTGCTGGCCGGCTTTTTCGGCGCCTTGCTGGGCGCGCCCACGCTCAAGCTGCGCGGCGATTACCTGGCCATCGTGACCCTGGGCTTTGGCGAGATCATCCGCATCTTCATGACGAACTTGAACGAGCCGATCAATTTCACCAACGGCCCGCAGGGCATCAATATGATCGACCCGATACGCGTGTTCGGCGTCAACCTCGCTGGCGAGGCCGGCTCGCGCGCCACCGTCATGCTCGGCGATTTTGCGATGCCGTCGGTCAATGCCTACTACTATTTGTTCCTGCTGCTGTGCGTGGTGATCGTGTTTGTGACCGCACGGTTGCAGCACTCGCGCCTGGGCCGTGCCTGGGTGGCGATCCGCGAAGACGAGATTGCCGCCAAGGCCATGGGCATCAACACCCGCAACGTCAAGCTGCTGGCGTTCTCGATGGGCGCATCGTTCGGCGGCGTGGCCGGCGCCATGTTTGCCGCGTTCCAGGGCTTCGTGTCGCCCGAATCGTTCCCGCTGACCGAGTCGATCGCGGTGCTGGCCATGGTGGTGTTGGGCGGCATCGGCCATATTCCTGGCGTGATCCTCGGTGGCGCGCTGCTCGCTTCGCTGCCGGAGGTGCTGCGCCACGTGGTGGAGCCGCTGCAACAGAAACTGTTCGGCCACGTGGTGGTCGAGGCCGAAGTGCTGCGCCAGCTGCTGTACGGCCTGGCGCTGGTGCTGATGATGTTGTACCGTCCGGCCGGCCTGTGGCCGTCGCCCAAGCACGAAGACCGTCCCGACCACGATTCGGATACCAAAGATAAATCGTCCGACACCGTCGCCGCTTGAGGAGTGCAGCCATGAATGAGCAGCCAACCATTTTGAATATCGCCGGCGTGAATAAACGCTTCGGCGGCCTGCAGGCGCTGACCGACGTGGGCATCACCATCAAGCAGGGCCAGATCTACGGCCTGATCGGCCCCAACGGCGCCGGCAAGACCACGTTCTTCAATGTGATTACCGGCCTGTACCAGCCAGATACGGGCACCTTCGAGCTGGCCGGCAAGCCGTACTCGCCGTCCGCCCCGCACGAGGTGGCCAAGGCCGGCATCGCCCGCACCTTCCAGAACATCCGTTTATTTGGCGAGATGACGGCGCTGGAAAATGTGATGGTGGGGCGCCACGTGCGCTCGAAGCAGGGCGTGTTCGGCGCCATTTTCCGCCACAAGGCCGCGCGCGAGGAAGAGGCGTCGATCCGCGCCCGCGCCCAGGAACTGCTCGATTTCGTTGGTATCGGCAAGTTTGCCAACCGCACGTCGCGGTTCCTGTCGTACGGCGATCAGCGCCGCCTGGAAATTGCCCGTGCGCTGGCCACCGATCCGCAATTGCTGGCGCTGGACGAACCGGCCGCCGGCATGAACGCCACCGAAAAACTGGCGCTGCGCGAGCTGCTCATCAAGATCAAGCAGCAGGGCAAGACCGTGCTGTTGATCGAGCACGACGTCAAGATGATGATGGCGCTGTGCGACCGGCTGATGGTGCTGGAATACGGCAAGCCGATTGCCGAAGGCCTGCCGGCGGAAATACAGAGCAACAAGGCGGTGATCGACGCCTACCTCGGAGGGTCGCACTAATGAGTGGTTTAGCAAATACGAATGTTTTAAAGATCTCCGGGCTCAAGGTTGCCTACGGCGGCATCAAGGCGGTCAAGGGCATCGACCTGGAAGTGAACCAGGGCGAGCTGGTGGCCCTGATCGGCGCCAACGGCGCCGGCAAGACCACCACCCTGAAAGCCATCACAGGCACCCTGCCGGAGTGCAAGGTCGAAGGGGTCATCACCTACCAGGGCGAGTCCATGAAGGGCGCCAAGTCCTTCCACCTGGTGGAAAGGAAGCTGGCCATGGTGCCGGAAGGGCGGGGCGTGTTCACCCGCATGACCATCGAGGAAAACCTGATGATGGGCGCCTTCACCCGCAACGACAAGGCTGGCATCGAGGCGGATGTGGCCAAGTGGTTCGACGTCTTCCCGCGCCTGAAGGAACGGGCGCAGCAGCTGGCCGGCACCCTGTCCGGCGGCGAGCAGCAAATGCTGGCGATGGCGCGCGCGCTGATGTCGCATCCAAAACTGCTGTTGCTCGACGAGCCATCGATGGGCCTGTCACCGATCATGGTGGACAAGATCTTCGAAGTGATCCGCAACGTCTCGGCCGAGGGCATCACCGTGCTGCTGGTGGAGCAGAACGCCAAGCTGGCGCTGCAAGCGGCCCACCGCGGTTACGTGATGGACTCCGGCACCATCACCATGACCGGCCAGGCCAGTGCCATGCTCGACGACCCGCGCGTCAAAGCCGCCTACCTGGGCGAGTAAGCTTCGTAAGCTTCGGGGTCAGTGCCGACATTCGGACATTATTGAACTTAACCGCACGGTATTGGTCGTTGTAGTGATGGGTTCGTGTCTAAATGTCGGCACTGACCCCGAAGTGGGGGGGCGAAAAAAAAGCCTCGGAATCCGAGGCTTTCAAGGTCGTCCGTGAAGAACGACAGGAGGTTGCTGCTTGATCAGTTGCGCGCTGGGGCGGCTTTGGCGGCGGCAGCGGTGAACTGGCTGACGGCCTGGTTCAGGTTGGTTTCGATCGACTCGGCGGCCTGCTTGGCGGTACGGGTCATTTGCTCGTAGCCGGCGTTGGCGTTGCCGATGGCCGATTTGAACATGGCGATCGCGTTTTCGCTGCCAGCCGGGGCGTTCTTGCTCACTTCTTCCACCAGCGAAATGACTTTGCGGTTGGTTTCGGCGATTTGGGTTTCGGCAGCTTTGCTGAACTCGGCGCCCGTGCTGGTGGCGATGGTGGCCAGGTGACGGCTGTAAGCCATGGTCTTTTCAGCGGTTGGCTGGGCTTGAGCGGAAGCCAGCGCGAAGAATTCTTGGGGATCTTTGGCCGACAGCAGTTGCTTGGCGGTGTTCGACGACTCTTCCAGCGATGCCTTGGCGGCGGTCAGGTTCAGGTCAACCAGTTTTTCTACGCCTTCGAATGCTTTGTTGGTCAGTGCCGAGAAGATAGCGAACTGGGCTTCGAAGTTCGCTTTGGTCGCATTGGAAAATTGCTCAGGGATCGAAAACATATAACTCTCCAGAAAATAGGGCTTTGAATGAGGTTTCTTACTGTTTTTACTGTCGGTGCGAAACGACCAGAACAGACCAGAATGCAGTCATCCACGTTTCAGACCGAATCACAAATTGTGCAACGCAACAAGACCGATTTTACGGTCTTCAAAAATTAAGTCAAGCGATTTTTTGTGCGTTGCATCAAGGCATGAGTGTTATTTTCTGGTAAGGGAAACGACTGTCGGTTATTGGTGTCCTTGCAAGTGTATATCCGTGCAGAACCGCACCACCAGCGGCCTGCGGCGGCTTCTCCCCATGAGGCCGCTAGTCCCGTGCTAGACTCGACGAGCACCTGTTCGGCATTGCCGAACCTCTACTAAACTGATAGTAACTTGATATGCCTGACGCTTCCTCTGCAGCACCGGTCTCCGGCCCGGCCTCGTTTCTGTCCCCGGTACCGTTGTTTTTCGTCTTTTTGTGGAGCACTGGCTTCATCGTCGCCAAGTTCGGCCTGCCCTATGCGCCGCCGCTGACCTTCATCGTGCTGCGGTTTTTGTGCGTGCTGGCGATCCTGGCGCCGCTGGTCCTGCTGTTGCGTGCTCCCTGGCCACATGGCAAGGTAATGCACATCGCGCTGGCGGGGGTGTTGCTGCACGCCGGCTACCTGGGCGGCGTGTGGTGCGCGATCAAGCTCGGCATGCCGGCCGGACTGTCGGCCCTGATTGTCGGCATGCAACCGATCCTGACCGCCTTCGCCGCGCCGCTGGTCGGCGAAACCGTGCGTCCGCGCCAGTGGCTGGGATTGCTGTTCGGCATAGCCGGGGTGGCGCTGGTGGTGGCTGCCAAGATCGAGTTGGTGGGCTTGTCTTCCACCGCCATTGCCCTGTGCGTGCTGGCGCTGGTGTCGATCACGGTCGGCACCTTGTACCAGAAACGTTATTGCCCGCAATTCGATTTGCGCACCGGTACCGTGATCCAGTTTGCCGCGTCCACTGTCGTGATCTTGCCGCTGGCTATAGTTTTTGAAGGATTGGGGCCGGACTTTGCTGCGGTGCAGTGGACGGCGCACTTCATCGGCGCCCTGGCCTGGGCCGTGCTGGCGGTGTCGATCGGCGCCATTTTCCTGCTGTTCGCGCTGATCCGGCGCAGCGACGCCACCCAGGTCACCAGCCTGCTGTACCTGACGCCACCGACCACCGCCCTGATGGCTTGGCTGATGTTCGGCGAAGCATTCAACGCCCTCGGCATCGCTGGCATGGCGCTGGCTGTGGCCGGGGTATTTTTTGTAGTCAGTAAATCAAAATAAGGAGCACCATGACGACTCCGGAACAACAGGCGGTGGACGCCGCCATCACCTCGCGCCGCTCGATCCGCGCGTATTTGCCGCAGCCGGTCGCCCACGCAGACATCGAGCAGATTCTGCAGGTGGCGGGCAGGGCGCCTTCGGGCACCAATACCCAGCCGTGGAAGGTGTATGTGCTGCAAGACCAAGCGAAGCAGGCGCTGTCCGCTGCCATCCTGGCCCTGCACAACGACCCGGAGCAGGCGCGCCAGCATACCGAGGAATACGCTTATTACCCAACCGAGTGGAAGTCGCCGTTCATCGACCGCCGCCGCAAGGTGGGCTGGGACCTTTACGCGCTGCTGGGCCTCACGCGCGAGAACAAGGCCGGCATGGCTGCCCAGCACGGCAAGAATTACGATTTCTTCGGCGCGCCAGTGGGGCTGATCTTCACCATCGACCGCGTGATGGCGCAGGGTTCCTGGCTCGACTACGGCATGTTCCTGCAAAGCGTGATGGTGGCCGCCCGTGGCCGTGGCCTCGATACTTGTCCACAGGCCGCGTTTACCCAGTATCATCGGGTGATCGCAGCCCAGCTGGCGCTGCCCGACAATGAAATGGTGGTCTGCGGCATGGCGCTCGGCTATGCCGATCTGGGCAAGATCGAGAACACTCTGGTAACCGAGCGCATGGCGCTCGAACAATTTGTTAAATTTATCTCCTGATGTCTGTTTGAACACAAGTTGTGAAACGCATATGGCGGATCCGCAACCATTGTGGTCAGCAGGGACAATTTTGCTTGCGCTGGCACAGGGTTTTGCTACACTGCAACGATCGATTTGTGAATTTTGTTGGTTCTTCTTGGGGAAATGAATGTATAAACTAGCGCTCAGTGCCGTCATTTCGCTGATGTTTGTCTCTGCCGGCCTGACCACGGCCAGTGTTGCGCAAGCTGCCACGGCGCAATCTGCCGCGTCCAAGAAAGCCCAGGTCAAAAAGGTCAAGGCCCGCCAGACCGTGCGCCTGTCCGCCCCCCGGGTGGAAGGCCGCGTGGTCAAGCGCATTACCCGCGTCAACGGCCGCAAGAAAGTCAGCTACCAGCGCCTGATCACGGCCGCCCCGGCGTTTGCCACCATGGGCGACCTGGCCGGCCTGTCCGCTACCCGCGATCCACTCGACCTGAAATCGAACGTGGCGCTGGTGCTCGACCAGGCCAATTCGGAAGTGCTGTTCGAAAAGAATTCCAACATCGCCTTGCCGATCGCCTCGATTACCAAGATGATGACCGGCCTGGTCGTGGTGGAAGCCGAGCAGGACATGGACGAAGTGCTGACTGTTACCGACGAGGACGTCGACCGCGCCAAGTTCAGCAGCTCGCGCCTGCGCGTCGGCGCCCAGCTCACCCGCGCCAATATGCTGCATATCGCCCTGATGAGTTCGGAAAACCGCGCCGCTTCGGCACTCGGCCGCAACTATCCGGGTGGCAAGCCTGCGTTTGTCGAAGCGATGAACGCCAAGGCGCGCGAACTGGGCATGAGCGACACCCATTACGTCGATTCCAGCGGCCTGTCGAAAATGAACGTGGCCAGCGCGCGCGACCTGGCCAAGCTGGCCATGGCTGCTTACGAGCACCCGATGCTGCGCCAGTTCTCCACCGACGCCAACGCCATCGTCGAAGCCAATGGCCGTCCGATGCAGTTCGGCACCACCAATCGCCTGGTCGCCAACCCGGACTGGTCGATCGGCCTGCAAAAAACCGGTTTCATCAACGAAGCCGGCCGCTGCCTGCTGATGCAAGCGGTGATCGAAGGCCGTTCCGTGATCATGGTGTTTTTGGATTCCAAGGGCACCCAGTCGCGGGTGGCCGATGCCGGCCGTATCCGCAAATGGATCGAAGCACTCAAACCAGCCACGCTCAACATCGGCGGCGGCAGCGCCCCGGTTTATTCCACCGGCATGTAACCGAGGGTGGCGGAGATCTGGTTGGCGGTGACCACCAGGTCTTCCAGCCAGTCTTCCTGCAAGCGGTCGGCCGGCGCCGAGATCGACAGCCCGGCAATCAGTTTTCCACTGTCGTCGCGGATGCCGGCAGCCATGCACCGCACGCCCAGTTCCAGTTCTTCATTGTCGCGCGCGTAGCCGCGTGACTTCACCAGGCTCAGTTCGCGCTCGAGCTTGGACAAATCCGTGATCGAATTCTTGTTATGGCCGGCCAGCCCGGTACGCGTGGCATACGCGCGGATGGCCTTGGGCTCATCGACCGACAGGAACAGCTTGCCGGTGGAGGTGAGATGCAGCGGCCCGCGCCCGCCGATGGCGCGCACCACCTGCATGCCCGAACGCTCGGAGAACGCCCGGTCGATATAGACGATCTCGTCGCCCTGGCGCACCGACAGGTTGATGGTCTGCTGGGTTTTCTTGTGCAGCGCGCGCATGAAGTCGAGCGCCGCTTCGCGCACCGACAGCCGGCTCTTGACCACGTTGCCCAGTTCCAGCAAGCGCATGCCGAGCCGGTAAGTGCCCGGCTCGATGCGGTCGACAAACCGCGTGACCACCATGTCGTTGAGGATGCGGTGGGCGGTGGACGGATGCAATCCCGAGACCTTGGACAATTCCTTGAGGCTGACCGGATCCGGGTAACGCGCCAGTGCGTCGAGCAAGGCCATCATGCGGTCGATGACCTGGATGGTGGTCTTTTGTTCGGTAGGTGTCTCTGCTTTCATCATGCGGTTGGTGCGGTGCAGTAAATTCGATATTTACTTTATACCATAATGTGAAAACAAAGGGCACTTGATGCATAATCTTATCTTTTTACACAGTCCCCAAAACATGGAACCAGTGAGCGAGTTCAAGAGCAAAAGCGGCCTGAAACGGATCTTTTCGGCATTTTTCTATTCGATGGATGGCCTCAAGTCCGCCTGGCGCCATGAACACGCATTCCGCCAGGAACTGGTGCTGTTCATTGTCGCTACCGCCATCGCGCTGGCGCTGCGCATCTCGGCGTTCGAAAAACTGGTGCTGATCGCGGTGATGGTGCTGATCCTGATCGTCGAACTGATCAACTCGGCAATCGAGGCGGTGGTGGACCGGATTTCGCTCGAGCGCCACCCTTTGTCGAAAAATGCCAAGGATTTCGGCAGCGCGGCCGTGTTGCTGGCGTGCCTGCTGGCGGCAGCGACCTGGGGCGTGGTGTTGTTCAATCGTTTCTACTAAGATCCCTATATAAGATTGCGGTATATTGAACTGCTAAAAGCTTAGTTCTCATTTATAAAGGACAGCAGTAATCTGGGAGCCTTCACAACCAGGGGATGTCGATGCTGTCCAAAAAAATTATTGCCGCTGCCATCCTGGCCGCGACCACCGTTGTCACCGCCGCGCCATCGTTCGCTGCAGACATTTCCTTGCTCAACGTGTCGTACGATCCTACGCGCGAGCTGTATGCGGACGTGAACGCCGCCTTTGCCAAGGACTGGAAAGCCAAGACCGGCGACAACGTCAAGATCAAGCAGTCGCACGGCGGATCGGGCAAGCAGGGCCGCGCCGTGATCGACGGGCTGGAAGCGGACGTGGTCTCGCTGGCGCTGGCGTACGACATCGACGCCATCGCCGAGAAAAAGTTGCTGTCGCCGGACTGGCAGAAAAAGCTGCCGCACAACAGCACCCCGTACACCTCCACCATCGTGTTCCTGGTCCGCAAGGGCAATCCCAAAGGCATCAAGGACTGGAACGACCTGGTCAAGCCAGGCATCGCCGTCATCACCCCGAATCCGAAAACCTCGGGCGGCGCCCGCTGGAACCACCTGGCCGCCTACGGCTACGCGCTGCGCCAGCCGGGCGGGACCGAAGCGTCGGCCCGCGATTTCCTCGGCAAGCTGTATAAAAACGTGCCGGTGCTGGACTCGGGCGCACGGGGCGCCACCACCACCTTCGTCGAACGCGGGATCGGCGACGTGCTGATTGCCTGGGAAAACGAAGCGCTGCTGGCGATCAAGGAACTGGGCCCGACCAAGTTCGACATCATCGCACCATCGGTCTCGATCCTGGCCGAGCCGCCGGTGGCCGTGGTCGACAAGGTGGTGGACAAGCGCGGCACCCGCAAGGTGGCCGAGGCTTACCTGAACTTCCTGTACACCGATGCCGCGCAGGAAATCATCGCCAAGAATTACTACCGTCCGGCAGTGGCGAAGGAAGCGAAGAAATACGCCAGCCAGTTCCCGGCCGTCAAGCTGTTCACGATTGCCGACGTGGCCGGCGACTGGAGCAAAGCGCAGAAGGTCCACTTCGCCGATGGCGGCGTGTTCGACCAGATCTACCAGCCGAAGTAAGCCGGGCGCCAACTGCCCCGGTGTTGTATCTTTGGGCAGAACAAGCGCACAATACGCAGTCCCGGACCCACTGCATGGGTCCTCCTTCAGGAGACGACGATGACTTTACGACTGGGCGACACCGCCCCCGATTTCGAGCAAGATTCTTCGATTGGCAAGCTCAAGTTCCACGAATGGGCAGGCGACTCCTGGGTGGTGCTGTTCTCCCACCCGGCCGACTTTACGCCGGTCTGCACCACCGAGTTGGGGCTGACCGCCAAGCTGAAACCTGAATTCGACAAGCGCAACGTCAAAGCGATTGCGCTGTCGGTCGATCCGGCTGAAAAACACGCGGCATGGATCAGCGACATCGAGCAGACCCAGGACACCGTGGTCGGCTTCCCGATCATTGCCGACGAAGACCGCTCGGTCTCGTCGCTGTACGACATGATCCACCCGAACGCTTCCACCACCGCCACCGTGCGCACGCTGTTCGTGATCGACCCGGCCAAGAAAGTGCGGCTGTCGCTGACCTACCCGATGAGCACTGGCCGCAACTTCGACGAAGTACTGCGCGTGATCGACGCCCTGCAGCTGACCGACGGCTACACCGTGGCCACGCCCGGCAACTGGAAGGACGGCGACGACGTTATCATTCCGCTGACCGTGCAAGACCCGGAAGTGTTGAAGCAAAAGTATCCGAAAGGCTTTACGGCCGCGCGCCCCTACCTGCGCGTGACGCCACAGCCGAATAAATAAGCGCATAAGCAAATAACGACGCTGTTGTATGATAATTTCCCTAAAGTAGGTACTCTGCGGCTTACTTTGGGGATTTTTGCATGGATGCATCTTTTGTTGTATCGGGGTTCGCGGTTGGCCTGCTGGTCGGCATGACCGGCGTTGGCGGCGGCTCCTTGATGACGCCGTTGCTGACCCTGCTGTTTGGCGTATCGCCTGCCGTGGCCGTGGGCACCGACCTCGCTTTCGCCTCGATCACCAAGGGCGTGGGCACTGTTACCCACCGCCTGCGCGGCACGGTGCACTGGGATATCGTGCGCCGCCTGTGCATCGGCGCCTTGCCGGCCGCCGTGCTGGCCAGTTTCTGGCTCAAGCATTTTGGCACCCTCAGCCAGGACATCGGCCAGATCATCCGCTACATGATCGCCGGCTCGGTGCTGCTCACCGTGGTCGCCTTGCTGTTCAAGCGCAAGATGCTGGCCTGGATCACCGCCCATCCCGAACGCCAGTTGCAGGGCAAGTCGCTCGCTACCGCCACCATCGTCTCCGGTGCGGTGCTGGGCGTGCTGGTCACCATTTCCTCGATCGGCGCCGGCGCCATTGGCGCCACCTTGCTGGTGATGCTGTATCCGCGCCTGACCCCGGCGGAGGTGGCCGGTACCGACATCGCTTACGCCGTGCCGCTGACTGCGATTGCGGCGGTCGGGCACTGGTGGCTCGGCTCCATCGACTGGAACCTGCTGCTGGCGCTGCTGGTCGGTTCCCTGCCCGGCATTACCCTCGGCGCTTACGTGGCGCGCGCCGTGCCGGAGAAGCTGCTGCGCGGCTTGCTGGCCCTGACCCTTGTCACCGTGGCCTTCAAACTCATAAAAAGCTGATCCTGAAAGCTGATCGTTATAGCTGATTGATCTAACTAAATAAAAATTGCTTCGTTTGTAGAATGAAGGACAAGTGAGATTATGCAGCCCTTATAGAAGTTTTTGTAATAAGGGAGCGTCAATGTCAGCAGTCCTCACAGCCCCCGGCGCGGCGCCAGTTGCCGCACGGGGTGCGCCTTTCCGCGTGATGCCCGGCTTCCGGCTCTCGCTCGGGTTCACCATCTTTTACCTGGCGCTGATCGTCCTGATCCCGCTGTCGGCGATTTTCCTCAAGACTTTCACCATGACCTGGGAAGGCTTTATCGCGGCCGTCACCTCCGACCGGGTGATGGCCTCGTACCGGCTGACGTTTGGCGCGTCGCTGATCGGCGCTTTCATCAACGTCATTTTTGGTGGCATCGTGGCCTGGGTGCTGGTGCGCTACGAATTTCCAGGCAAGCGCTTCGTCGACGCGCTGGTGGACTTGCCGTTCGCTTTGCCCACCGCTGTGGCCGGTATCACCCTGACCGCGCTGTATTCGGCCAATGGCTGGTTCGGCCAGTTCATCGAAGGCGTGCTCGGCATCAAGGTGGCGTTCACGCCGCTGGGCGTGGTGGTGGCGCTGACCTTTATCGGCTTGCCGTTCGTGGTGCGCACCGTGCAACCGGTGCTGGAAGACGCCGAACGCGAGCTGGAAGAGGCAGCGGCCAGCCTGGGCGCGAATGCCTTCCAGACCTTTACCCGCGTGGTGTTCCCGACCATTCTCCCTTCCTTGATGACCGGCTTTGCGCTGGCGTTCGCGCGCGCCACCGGCGAGTTCGGCTCGGTGATTTTCATCGCCGGCAATATGCCGATGGTGTCGGAAATTACGCCGCTGTTCATCATCACCAAGCTCGAACAGTACGACTATGCCGGCGCTACCGCGATCGCGGTGGTGATGCTGGTGGTGTCGTTCCTGATGCTGTTGGGTATCAATCTCTTGCAAGCCTGGGCTCGCGGAAAGTCGGGTAAATAATGAGCGGTGTTCCTACTCCTGTGCGTCGTGGCGAACTGCCATCGGCGCCGCAAACTCTCGAGCCGCGCTGGGTGCGCAACGTGCTGATTGCCATCGCGCTGCTGTTCCTCACTGTGTTCCTGTTCGTGCCGCTCGTGGCCGTGTTTGCCGAAGCGTTCCGCAAGGGCTGGCAAGCGTACGTGTCGGCCATCGTCGAGGAAGACGCGATCTCGGCCATCAAGCTGACCCTGATCACGGCCGCGATTGCCGTGCCGCTGAACCTGGTGTTCGGTATCGCCGCCTCGTGGTGTATCGCCAAGTTCGAGTTCCGCGGCAAGAGCTTTTTGCTCACCCTGATCGACTTGCCGTTCTCGGTCTCGCCGGTGATTTCGGGCCTGATCTACGTGCTGCTGTTCGGCGCCCAGGGCTGGTTCGGCGAGTGGCTGTACAAGCATGACATCAAGATTTTGTTCGCGGTGCCGGGCATCGTGCTGGCCACCATTTTCGTGACGTTCCCGTTCGTGGCGCGTGAGCTGATTCCGCTGATGCAGGCGCAGGGCAACGAGGAAGAGGAAGCGGCCATCGTGCTGGGCGCCTCGGGCTGGAATACCTTCCGCCGCGTAACGCTGCCCAACATCAAGTGGGGCCTGCTGTACGGCGTGATTTTGTGTAATGCCCGGGCCATGGGCGAGTTCGGCGCGGTGTCGGTGGTGTCCGGCCACATCCGTGGCGAGACCAACACCATGCCGCTGCAAGTGGAAATTCTCTACAACGAATACAACTTTGCCGCAGCCTTTGCCGTGGCGTCCCTGCTGGCCTTGCTGGCCCTGGTGACGCTGGCCCTGAAATCCTTTATCTCCTGGCGCCTGAACGAATCGCGCGTGGAAGATGCCCGTATCAAGGAGCAGTAACATGACGATCGAAGTTAAAAACATCCATAAACGTTTCGGCGATTTCGTCGCCCTCAACAACGTCTCGCTCGACTTTCCGCAAGGCGAACTGACGGCGCTGCTGGGGCCGTCCGGCTGCGGCAAGACCACCTTGTTGCGCATCATCGCCGGCCTCGAGCACCCCGACTCGGGCCAGGTACTGCTCGACAATAACGACGCGTCGCACCGCCACGTGCGCGAGCGCCAGGTGGGCTTCGTGTTCCAGCACTATGCGCTGTTCAAGCACATGACGGTGTTCGAGAACGTCGCTTTTGGTCTGCGCGTCAAACCGCGCGCCGAGCGGCCATCGGAAGACCAGATCCGCCGCAAGGTCAAAGACCTGCTGGAGCTGGTGCAGCTCGACTGGCTGGCCGACCGCTATCCGCCGCAACTGTCCGGTGGCCAACGCCAGCGGATCGCCCTGGCGCGCGCGCTGGCGGTGGAGCCGCGCGTGCTGCTGCTCGACGAGCCGTTCGGTGCGCTCGACGCCAAGGTACGCAAGGAATTGCGCCGCTGGCTGCGCCGCCTGCACGACGATCTGCACGTGACCAGTATTTTCGTCACCCACGACCAGGAGGAAGCGCTGGAAGTGGCCGACCAGGTGGTGCTGATGAACAAGGGTAACGTCGAGCAGATCGGCGCGCCGGACCAGGTGTACAACCATCCGGCGTCGCCGTTCGTGTATGGCTTCCTCGGCAATGTGAACATGTTCCATGGCCGTGTGCAGGACGGCGTGCTGGCCAGCGGCGACGCCAGCTTCCAGGTGCCGGGCCAGCAGAACGGCGAAGGCGCCAACGGCAAGGGCACGGCGTACGTGCGCCCGCACGACCTGGAAATCGACCGCTATACGCCCGGTGCGGAAGGCATCGTGGTCAAGCTGCGCCGCGCGCACGCGATCGGTCCTCTGGCCCAGCTCGACCTCGAACGCGGCGACACGTCCGAGCTGATCGAGGCAGTAATGTCGAACGAACGATTCACCAACTTGCAGCTTAAGGAAGGCGAGACCCTGGTCGTGCGTCCCAAGCGGCTGCACGTGTTCGTGGATGCAGGAGCGCCATTATGAACTTCCAGCAATTGCGCTCGATCCGCGAAGCGGCCCGGCGCGGCTACAACCTGACCGAGGTGGCCAACGCGCTGTTTACGTCGCAACCGGGCGTGAGCCGCCAGATCCGCGAACTTGAAGATGAACTGGGCGTGGTGATTTTCGAGCGCAACGGCAAGCGCCTGACCGGCATGACCGAGCCGGGCAAGGGCATCCTGAAAATCATCGACCGCCTGCTGATCGAGGCCGAAAACCTGCAGCAGGCCAGCCTCGAATACACGGGCCAGCAAAGCGGCACCCTGAGCGTGGCGGCCACCCACACCCAGGCCCGCTATGCGCTGCCGAAAGTGGTGCAGGGCTTCCGCGCCGCCTACCCGGACGTGCGCATCGCCTTGCAGCAGAGCGCGCCCGAGCACATTGCCGAATGGATTTTATCGGGCAAGACCGATATCGGCATCGCCACCGAGGGCCTGTCGGCGTTCCCCGACCTGGTGTCGTTCCCGTGCTACCGCTGGAGCCACATCATCGTCGTGCCGGATGGCCACCCGCTGCTGTCGCGCAGCCCGATCCGGCTCGAAGACCTGGCGGAATTCCCGCTGATTACCTATGACGTCGGTTTTACCGGCCGCGGCCACATCGACGCCGCCTTCAACCAGGCCGGCGTGAAGCCGGACATCGTGCTGACGGCGATGGATTCGGACGTGATCAAGCAGTACGTGGCGCTGGGCCTGGGCGTGGGCATCGTGGCGTCGATGGCGTTCGACCACGGCCGCGACAAGGGCATGCGCGCGGTGGAAGCGTCGCACCTGTTCGCCTCGAACACGACGCGGCTGGCGGTGCGCAAGGGCGCCTACCTGCGCTCGTATGCGTACGACTTCATCCTGCAATTTGCGCCGGATTTGAAGCGGTCCGATATCGAGGCAGCGTTGAATGGTGGTGGCGACTAGCCACCACCCTCAAGCTTATTGGCCAGGGTTGGTGATGCGCGCGTGAATCGCGTTCACCTGGTCGATCACGTCTTGCGACAGTTTTACGTCGTACGCATCGATGTTGTCCTTCAGTTGCGCCAGGGTCGTGGCGCCTATGATGGTAGAGGCCACGAACCAGCGCGAGTAGCACCACGCCAGCGCCAATTCTGTTGGGGTAAGCCCATTCTCGCGCGCCAGCCTGGTGTACTGCGCTACCGCTTCGAGCACGGACGGGCGCAGGTAGCGCGGGCTCCAGTTGGGCGGGAAGATGGTCAGGCGGCCGTGCGCTTTCGGATCGTCGTGGTACTTGCCGGTCAGCTGGCCGAACGCCAGCGGGCTGTAGGCCAGCAGGCCCACGTTTTCACGGAAGCAGGTCTCGTCCAGCAGGCTGGTTTCGTAATGGCGCGCGGTGAGGTTGTACAGGTTCTGGATGCTGGCGATGCGCGGCAGGCCTTTCAGTTCAGCCTGCTTGATGAATTCGCTCACGCCCCAGCTCGACTCGTTCGAGACGCCGATCGCACCGATCTTGCCTTCCTTGACCAGGTCGCCCAAGGCGGCCAGCGTGTCTTCGATCGCCACGCAGTCGCGCTCGTTCTCGGGGTTGAACACGGTGTTGCCGAAGATCGGCGTGTTGCGGCTGGGCCAGTGCAATTGGTATAAATCGATATGGTCGGTTTGCAGGCGCTGCAAGCTGGTATCGACCGCTGCGCGCAAGCTGGCCGCATCCAGGTTCTGCTTGCCGTCGCGCACCCAGGTCAAATTGGGATTGGGACCCGCCGCCTTGGTGGCCAGCACCACTTTATCGCGCAGGCCGCTTTTCTTGAGCCAGGTGCCGATGTAGCGCTCGGTAGAGCCTTGCGTCTCGGCGCGCGGCATCACCGGGTACATCTCGGCCGTGTCGATGAAATTGATGCCGCGCTCGAAGGCGTAGTCGAGCTGGCTGTGGGCTTCGGCTTCGCTGTTCTGCTCGCCGAAGGTCATGGTGCCGAGGCAGATTTTCGAGACGTTCAGGCCGCTCGTGCCCAGTACGGTTTTTTCCATGGTCATTCCTTATTTGCCGCGCACGGCGTCGGCGCAGTCGCGCACCAGGGCCGGGCCCGCGTAAATCAAGCCGCTGTAGAGCTGCACCAGTTGCGCGCCGCAGTCCATTTTTACTTTCGCGTCCGCCCCGCGCATGATACCGCCCACGCCGATGATCGGCAGCGCGTCGCCCAGTTCCGCCTTGAGCAGCTTGATGACGGTGTTCGACAGCGCGAACACCGGCGCGCCCGACAGGCCACCCGCTTCGGCGCCATGGCGCATGCCGGTCACCGCGTCGCGGCTCAGCGTGGTGTTGGTGGCGATGACGCCGTCGATCTTGTGGCGTACGAGCGCATCGGCAATGTTCCTGACCTGGTCGCCATCCATGTCCGGGGCGATTTTCAGGGCCAGCGGCACGTAGCGCTTGTGCTGGTCGGCCAGGCGCAGCTGGGCCTGTTTCAAGGTGCCCAACAGGCCGTCGAGCTCGGAGCCGCCTTGCAACTGGCGCAGGTTCTTGGTATTGGGCGACGAGATGTTGACGGTGACATAGCTGGCGTACGGATAGACTTTTTCCAGGCAGTGCAGGTAGTCGTCGGTGGCGCGTTCGATCGGGGTGTCGGCGTTCTTGCCGATGTTCAGGCCCAGTACGCCGGCCTTGTCCTGGTAAAAGCGCGAGGACTGCACATTGTCCACGAAGGCGTCGACGCCGCCGTTATTAAAACCCATGCGGTTGATGATGCCGTGCGCTTCGGGCAGGCGGAACATGCGCGGCTTGGGATTGCCGGCTTGCGCGCGCGGGGTGACGGTGCCCACTTCGATCGAGCCGAAACCGAGGTCGGCCAGTGCGTCGATGTAAGCGCCATCCTTGTCGAGGCCGGCCGCCAGGCCCACCGGGTTCTTGAACGTGATGCCCATCACCGTGCGCGGGTCGGCTGCCGGTTGTTTCACCAGCCTGGTCAGACCGAGGGCGGCGGCGCGCTTGAGGGCGGGCAGGGTGGTGTGGTGGGCTTGCTCGGCGTCCATCGAGAACAGCAGCGGACGGGCCAGGGAGTACAGGAAGTTTTGGGACATGAGGGCGCTCTGGATGTTGTTCGCCCGTATTTTATCAGTCGCCCAGTACACTCCACACGCCTTTGATGCGCGCTTCCAGCGGTTTGAAGTTGGTTTTATAGGACATCTTCTGGCTTTCCGCGATCCAGTAGCCGAGATACACGTGTGGCAGCTTCAATTCGCGCGCCTGCGAGATTTGCCACAGGATATTGAAGGTGCCGTACGAAGCGCCTTCCACGTCGGGATCAAAAAACGTGTACACCGACGACAGGCCGTCGGACAGTACGTCGATGATGCTGACCATGCGCAGCATGCCACCCGGCTCACGGAACTCCACCAGGCGCGTGTTGACCCGGCTTTGCAGCAGGAACTGGGCGTACTGGTCGCGGCTGTCCTGGTCCATGCCACCGCCGGCGTGGCGCTTGCTCTGGTAGCGCAGGTACAAATCGTAGTGTTCGTCCGAAAACGACAGCGTGGCCACGCCCGGGATCAGATCGCCATGGCGCGCCCAGGCGCGGCGCTGGCCGCGGCTGGGCAGGAATTGATCGACCACCACCCGCACCGGGATGCAGGCCTGGCAGCCGTCGCAGTAGGGACGGTAAGTAAAGATGCCGCTGCGCCGGAAGCCGTTCTTGACCAGTTCCGAATACACGTCGGCATTGATCAGGTGCGACGGCGTGGCAACTTGCGAGCGCGCCTGTCGTCCGTCGAGATACGAGCACGGGTAGGGCGCGGTGGTGTAAAACTGCAGCGTCGCAAAAGGCAGTTCGTTCAGGTGCGTCATGCCGGTCCTAGTTCGGGGCCTGTACTGTCGTACGGCGGGGCGGTTGTTCTTTTGACCAATAATAGCGTTTATCGAGAAACCGTGTCGCCGGTTGTGCCTCCAGCTTAACGTTCTTGCGACCAGGGAGCAATTGGTTCCCACTTCATGATTTGAGGCAATTCAATAGTGTTGCGGAGATGACTTAAAAATCGCGCGCGCGTAACCGGTATGGCGCCCAGCGAGGCCAGGTGGCTGGTTTCCTGTTGGCAATCTATCATCTGGACCCCTTGTTCACGCAAAAATCGCACCAGGTAGGCCAGGGCAATCTTCGAGCCGTCGGTGACGCGCGCAAACATCGATTCGCCGTAGAACATCCGGCCGATCGACACGCCATATGCGCCACCCACCAGCGCGCCATCGAGCCACACCTCTGCAGAATGGGCATAGCCCATGCTGTGCAGGCCCGTGTAGCCGGCGATGATGTCATCCGAAATCCAGGTACCGGGGCCGTCGCGGCGCGGCGCCGCACAGGCGCGCATCACATCCTCGAATGCACTGTCGAAGCGCACCTGCCAGCGCCCGCCGTCCGGCTTGGTGCGTTCACGCTCCACTTTGCGCAAGGTCTTGCGCAAGCTGTCACTGATGCGAAACTGGTCCGTCATCAAGACCATGCGCGGATCGGTGCTCCACCACAGGATGGGCTGGCCTTCTGAAAACCACGGGAAGATGCCATGCCGGTAAGCCATCAGCAGGCGCTGCGGCGACAGGTCGGCGCCAGCTGCCAGCAGCCCCGGCGCTTCGCGCGTGAGCGCGGTCGAGACATCGGGAAAGGGCGTATCGCGTTCCAGCCAGGGGATCACGTGGCATCGTCCGAGCGCATGGCCCGGTGGATATCGTGTTCGTGGAAGCCATACTCCGCGTTGCCGCCGGCTTCGCGCATGCGCGCGCGGTCGGCAAAGAATAGTTCGAGCGTGGCGCGGATGGTGGGAAAGGCCAGGTCGTCCCACGGAATCTCCGCCTCGCTGAACAACTGCACGTCGAGGCTTTCGATGCCGGGCGCAAAATCGAGGTCGAGCAGGGTGGCCAGGTAAAACATGTGCACCTGCTGCACGCGCACCACGTTCAACAGCGAAAACAGTTTGCCGAGGGTGATGTTGGCGCCGGCTTCTTCCTCGGTTTCGCGGAGTGCCGCCTCGGCCGTGGTTTCGCCGTTTTCCATGAAGCCGGCGGGCAGGGTCCAGTAGCCATGGCGCGGTTCGATTGCGCGCTTGCACAGCAGTACCTTGAGTTCGCCGTCGCGTTCCCACACGGGAATCGAGCCCAGCACCATTTTCGGATTCTGATAGTGGATCGTGCCGCAGTTGGTGCAGACGTAGCGCGGACGGTTGTCGCCGGCCGGGACCGTCAAAGTGACGGCAGCGGCGCATTCGGAACAATATTTCATAGGGGGTAACTGCCTGGTCGGAATTGTTTGCTCATTTACCTACTTTACACCGATTGCGGCGCACAGGCATGGTCGTTCACAGGCAGGCTGCGGATTTATTCGGCCTATCGGCAATCATTTCAGGATTAAGATTGCCTAATCCCGCGAACTGCCCTATAATACATCCATACAGACGCGGGGTGGAGCAGTCTGGCAGCTCGTCGGGCTCATAACCCGAAGGTCACAGGTTCAAATCCTGTCCCCGCAACCAGAACACAGCAAGCCGTTGATTCTTCAAAAGGAATCAGCGGCTTTCGCTTTTCCGGGTGCGCCACTTAGTGAGCCACCTGTGCAAATCAAAGCCCCACGCCTCTACCGCAACCGATGCGGCGTCTATTACTTCCGCGTCAAATCCGCCGGAAAAGAAAAGCGGATCAGCCTCCGCACCAAGTGTTCTAGAACTGCTAACATTCTCGCTTTGCAACTCAACCTTGACTTTGAGCGGAGGCGGGACATGGGCGCGCCCAATCTTTCGGACTTCAACTTCGATTTGGCCGCCATGCGCCGCTACGAGATCGAGTTGAAAAACGGGACCACCATCCGCACCGACGGCTCGGCCGACGACCATGCGCGGGCGATGGAGATGATGGCCCACATCGACCGGATCGGCATGATCGATCCCGAAGACCGCCCGACGCGTTCGGTGGCCGCGCTGCGCGCCAAATCCGAGCCGATCGCCTCGGCAGTGGACAAGTGGCTCGCGAACTGCTCGGGCAAGAACGGTGAGAGGACCGTGGACGCCAAGGCCTACCACATCAAGGATTTCTTGGCCCTCTCGTTCCCCCGGATCGAGTCGGTCGAGCGCTGGCTCGCCGAGCATGAGAAGGTTGAGTTCAACAGGAAGCGGGCGCTGCGCGAATTGGAAGAAAACAAAGCCGCCGGCCGCCACGTCAGCACGGACATCGAGGTCAATGCCATCGGCAAGCAAACGCTGGTGGAATACAAGAACGCGCTGCTTGCAATCCCGCAGACGCCGAAGACCATCGACAACAAGCTCAACAGCCTGCATGACTTTTTCAAATACATGATCGGCCACGGCCTCCACACAGCACTCGAAACGAATCCGGTCGAAGGAATGTTCATTCAGACCAAGAAGTCGCGCAAGAAGACTACGAACCCGTATCAGCCATTCACGGCGGAGGCGCTCTCGATCCTGTTCGAGCCCGAGGCATATCTCGCCGCGATGGACGCGCCAGACTTGTTTTGGGGGCCGCTGCTGGGCATCCACACCGGCATGCGGATCGGCGAAGCCACGCAAATCCGTTGCGTCGATGTCCATAAAGCTCCTGGCAGCGGTTTGCACTACATCCATGTCTACAAAAGCAAAACGCCAGGAGGCATCCGCAACGTCCCGATCTCGGATGCGCTGATCGAGCTGGGCTTCTTGGACTACATCGAGGAGTGCCGTGCAGCCGGCGCCGATCGGCTGTTCCCGCACCGCGCGCTCATCAACCACAGCTACTCCAAGGAGCTTTCGGCGCGGATGCTGGCCTATCAGCGCGCTCAGCGAATTAAGGCGCCGCAAACAAGCTTCCATTCGTTCCGCGTCAACGTCATCACCCAGATGCACAACAACGACTCGAACACCGCCAAGGTCATGAAGATCGTAGGGCACGACGATGGCGGCGGCCACTCAGTCCATTGGGGATATGTCCGTGACCTTCCCGACCTCAAACACATCGTGGACAAGCTGAGATGGCCTATAGACGTGCAGGCCTTGCGATACAACGGCCGGTTCGCCAGCTTTTTGGCGGATCGGAATAATTGGGAAGCTAAAAAGACTGATGACAAAGCCACCGCCAGAAACACGAACAACAAAAAGAGCACGTTTGTCGATTAGCGCGCACCAACAGAGCCTGATGCTGCCGGTGGCGCCGCTGATGTATCAAGGTTTTCCGCGCATGGCTCCTCAAGGACAGACTCAAGCCCGGAATCTCGGAACACTTTGCGAATGGCCAAGCTCAAGCGTGGAATGGAATTTGCGCGACAGAGGGATCTGCAAGCTGTGGCGAAATGCTCCAAGGCATCAGCGAAATCTGTCATGTGTCGTTCGCGTTGGGGATAGAGCGCAACGTTTGCCCGCAAGAAATCGCGCAAGCTTGCCCCGGACGATGTCTTAATTGTTTCCTCAAATGAGGCGACGGTGGCGTTGCGCATGGCTTGGCTGCTTGTGCTGTCCCAATTGCTGTTGCCTCCGATGCGGAGACACGCATCCAAAAGTGATGGTATAGGTTTCAGACGCCTTTCGGCCTCCGTGAACGCCAGGTCTATTTTTGGATTCAATCGCTTGTTGTCATGATTGTCAGGTCGTTCTGGCGCTGGCTCTTTGTTCTTGAAACCTTCAAGCCAGCGTGTGATGACTTTCTCCCCAACAGCCGCGCCGCCAGGAACCTCCGCCAACCTTTCGTTGAGCGCGGTGGCCGCGTATGCATCTAAAAGATCGGCACCCTCGGCAAGCTCGGCCCCAAGCTCCAAGAGTTCCGCATCAGTTACCAGCGGATGCCAATGAACCAACTCGAAGAATCGGACACAGCGCTCACGGATCTCCATCATGTTCTTTTCCGCCACGTAGCGATCCAATACAGCATCCACCCTACCCGAATCCAACAGTCCTGATCCCAAGTAGTCGATCAACACGCGCTCGTAGTCATCGCAATTATTGATCTTCAATTCATCCAACAGAGCTCCCCAATTTTTCTCCTCTTTTGGAGGCTCAGGAACATCGGCGAAGATGCTCCCCGGCCTCCTCATTTCCGCTTCCATGTGAAACCTGGAAGAATTAAATCCAATCACAAAATCCAATGTCGGTCCCTCGTCCAAACCGCGATGGTGCATGGCGGAGAGCAGGACTGTTGAGGGGATAATCCGGGAAAGCACGTCTTCACTCAAATTGTCTCGTCCATCCAGCAGCTTATTCACTGTTCGAATAATCTTCTGCATAATTCGGATGTTTGAAATCTTACATATCTCCACAGCCTCCATGACTTGGGCCGCATATAGGAATCGCTTTCCTGCAAGGGCGATTTCAAAAGCTTCTTTCGGGGTCGTGCTCAACGTTATTTCTTGATCGATCACCTTTTCGCGCAGCTTATCCCACACTTCCTTGTCTTTGAGCTTATCGGAGTTCAGGATCAGCAGAATGCGAGCACCATAAACTTGAGTGAATTCGTCGATGAAGCCCATCACCTCTTCGATGTTGAGATCATTGTGTTTGCGCTCGATGTCATCAATGACGATCACTCGATTGCGAAGAATCGCTGGCACGGCTAGCACTGCGAGCTCGTCGAGCGCGCTGAAAGCAGGATTAAACCCCTTTGCGAAACTGATCACTTGGCGCACGGCTGTGGTCACCACCTCGCGCGCTGCGCGCCCTGTCTTCGAGTCGGGGATGGCGCTTTGCACGATCCGCAGCTTCAATTGCATGATGTCTTTAATCCCAAACAACGACACGTAGAGAGCTTTCCTGACGGCGTCGTTGGTCGAGTCTTTTTGCACCTGCCTCCACATGTGACTTTTCCCTGTTCCCCATTTTCCTGACAGTGCAATGACGCCGTTGTCGTGGTCGTCGATCAGTTCTTCAAAATTGGCCTTGGTGATGGCGAGGGACATGCGTGATCCTATTTAGACTGAATTGATAAAAAATGTGATGTGTTGGATAACGCGGTTGGGTGCCACTGTGGCTTAGCGTGAGGATGCGCCAGTGTGTAGCATGGTCAGTCCCAGCATATGTGGGCCGCTAAATATTCATTGATGACAATGCGGATGTCGCGTCCCTCGACGAGCGAGGCATTGTAGCGATAACGGCCTTCTTGGACGACGATCCAGCCGCTAGGCGACATGTCCGTTCCTTCGACCAAACGCTGCATCGCGCGGCTGCCCACTTCAGGCCACGCGCACGAGGCGTCAGGGTTCTCGAACTCATCGCGCTGCGTATCGGACATCAAAGTCAACGGCAGCACGCCGACGTGGTCCGGCTCCTCAGCGCACAACTCGTGAAGTTCATACAGCGCATGCCCCTTTGCGAGTTTGATTAGGACATTTCGAGCGCGATCCCATTCAGGCATGAAGGTCGCACGTCCATCATGCATGGATTTGCATTGTTCTATGCGAGCTTTCAGCGCGGGTTTGCCGGATAAGATTCGTTGGATCTTTTCGCGATCCAAGATTGCTGGATCCGTTGAGCCAGCCATAACGCACGCAATTAGGCAGGCCAGATATTCCTCATCCGCCGAAAATCCATTATTGCATTCAAAACACGCCGAGACCACGAACAAATTGGTCGGCAGCGGTTCATCAAGAAACACCTTAGATGGGCAGTGGTCCTTGGTGCCGGTCCGGCCTCCACAGAATGCGCAATAAGCAAGAGTGCGAGTGTCGCCGTAATTGGGCACGTGACGCATGGTTAACTTTCAAAAGTGGAGGCGAGAAAACGATTCTTGCCCATCGTCACCAATATAAACTACTATTATTTACAAATAAATGTCGAAACCATCCATAAAAAATTTCCATGCAGATCAGACAGCTGAAAATACAAAACTTTCGCGGCATTTCTTCCATGACTTGGTCACTTCAGGATGCCTTTTGCTGTCTGATAGGCGCGGGCGACTCCGGCAAGTCAACGATCTTGGACGCGGCAGAAGCTGTGCTGAACTCCCGGTGGTTCTCGTTTTCGGAGTCTGACTTCCTAGCGTGTGATACAGGCAACACTATCGAAATCGAAGCCACCGTGGGCGAGTTGTCAAGGGCTTTAAAATCTGATGAGCGATTCGGACTTTATATCCGGGGTTGGACTGCGGCCGGCGAGCTGCGGGACGAGCCCGAGGGCGATGACGAGCCAGTGCTGACTGTCCGCCTGACCGTAGACGCCACCTTGGAGCCCGTGTGGGAAATGGTTTGCGACAGGGTCGAGACGCCACGGACGATCTCCAATCGAGACCGCGCGCTGTTCGGGCTAGTGCGGCTCGCTGGCGACGATGCTCGCCATCTCGCTTGGGGCCAAGGCTCAGTTCTCTCTCGCCTGACAGGAGACAACAAGGAGGCCGCCACGCGGTTGGCGGAGGCATATCGAGCCGCGCGCGACAGCGCCAAGCTCGGCCAGATTGAATCCCTCGCGAGGACCGCCACGGCGGCGGAAGGCTTCGCCATGGGACTGGGCGCATATGTCGAGGGGCATTATGAGCCGGGACTTGAGCTCGGCCGCTCCGGCCTGTCCTCGGGGTCCATCGCGCTTCACGACGATGGAGTGCCGCTGAGGCTTGCAGGTTTGGGCACACGCCGCCTCGCGACTCTGGCCATTCAGAGGTCAGCGATATCGGAGGGCGCAATCATTCTCGTCGATGAGATCGAGCATGGCTTGGAGCCCCACCGAATCATCGGCGCCATCTCCCAACTCAAGGCAAACCAAAATGCGGCCTCCGCCGCGAACACTCCGGTGGGGCAAGTGCTGTTGACCACGCACTCCGACATCGCCCTGGCGGAATGCGGCGCTCAATCGCTACACGTGATCAAAACATCCCGGCCGGACCGCGTTACCAGTGCGAGAAAGACCGAGGCGCCAATCCCCGTCGCAGCTCTGATGCGCTTCACTCCACGCGCGTTCTTCGCAAAGCGGATCTTGGTGTGCGAGGGCATGACCGAAGTGGGTTTGCTGCTTGGAGTTAGGGAGCAATGGCCTAGTAGGCACCACGGAAAGCCCATCGAGCAAATGGGCGTGGCCTTGGCAGACGGGAACGGCGCGCAGGCCCCTGCGCTGGCGCTGGCCTTGGCCGCACTGGGCTACCCAACCGCACTGTTCATGGATTCGGATGTGCCGTTGCCGCCGCCCACCACCGCATCGCTCTCAGCGGCTCGCGTAGCCGTCTTTGAATACGGCAGCATGCTCAACACCGAGCAAGCGATATTCTCAGCGGCTCGCAATCCAAGGGTCCAAGAGCTTCTTGACGTCGCGCGAGACAATCATGGATACGAGCAAGTGAACGACGCCCTGTTCCCGCATATCTCCGGCCTCAGTCAGGCAACCGTCAAAGAAGATTTCCAGAATTGGGGGCATCACTGCGAGCTAACGGCAGCCGAGGCTAAAACGATTGTCGGCAATGTCGCGAAAAATAAAAAATGGTTCAAGGAGCAGCGCTACGGAAGGCAGATCGGCGATATCGTTTGGAACATCATTGAGGAAGATCCTCAGACGCCGCTGGCTATCGCCCTGCTGGGTCTAGAGGAATGGGCTTATGCCTGACGCGCTGGATATCTTCCGACTAGGCAACGCAGCCGTGGTGGCGCCGGCCGGCCACGGAAAAACCGAGGTGATCGCCAATGTCGCCGCGCTGGGCCGGCGCGCGCTTGTTCTCACCCACACGCATGCTGGCGTCCACGCCATCCGCTCCCGCATCAAGCGTCTCGGCATCCCGCAGCATGCGGTCGCCGTGGACACCATCGCCGGCTGGTGCATGCGCTACACGCACGCCTTCCCCGGTATCGCCAAGCCTTGCGAGGGCATGCCAAGATCCAACTCCGAATGGGAGCAGCTCTATCGCGGGGCCATCCTCGCGCTGGGCATCTCCGCTGTGAGGGATGTCATAGCATCGTCCTACGATCGCGTCCTCATCGACGAATATCAAGATTGCAACGGCGGCCAGCACCAATTGGCAATCGCGATATCTGCGATTGTGCCGACCGTCGTGTTTGGAGACCCTATGCAAGGCATCTTTGAATTCGCTGGCGCCACGTTGAGCTGGGAGGGAGGAATACACAACCATTTCCCGCTTGCAGGGACTTTGGAAACACCGCATCGATGGGCTGGCAAGAATCCCGAGCTGGGCGTTTGGATCGCCCAGACTCGACAAAAGCTCATGGCCGGCGAGCCCATCGATTTGGCGGATGGCCCGATTGCGTATCGACAATCCGACGACGCCTTCGACATGGGAACGTTTTTCGACGGCATAGATGACCGAGAAGGAACGCAAGCCGCCATCCACTGCAACAAGGCGATCTGCTACCGCCTCGCCCAAGCGACGCGTGGCGGGTTCCAAGCCATCGAGGAAATGGCGGCCGGCCGCCTCCAAGAATTCGCAACCGCTTGGGACGCGTCTTCGGATATGCATGGACGATTCGCAGCAGTCAACAACATCATGGGTGATTGCTTTCACATCAAGCAGCTCGCCGACGACGAACCCGATGATCCCGACGACATCGCGATGGGCCAGGAAATGACAGCCATATCAGCGGAGCTCGGGGGCGATCTTGGAGTCACTGCCGCGCGCCGGCTTTTCGCGATGGCGAAGGAGCGTCCAAGTTGGCGGCTGTTTCGACGGGAGATTTGGCGCGACGGCGAGAAGGCCATCGCGGAGCTCGAAGCAGGCCGGGCCGCGAGCATGTCCGAGGCCGCCGGGAGCATCCGCCAGCGCGTCGCCAATTCGGGCCGACGCATGCCGCTTCGCACCGTGTCCACGCCTCTTTTGCTAAAAGGCCTCGAATTCGATCACGTAGTGATTCCGAACGCTGGGCATTTCCAGCGAGAGCGACTCGCCAGCGCGAAATTGTTTTACGTGGCGATATCCAGAGCTACAAGCACTCTGACCATAAGCGCGGCCGACAGAATCATCGTTTTCCCCAAACCCACGATTTGAACGACAAGGAGCACCGTGGCAACGACCAAAACACCGAATTTCAACAAGACCCATGTTCGCAACGCCGCTAAGGCGTGGCGCGAGAATCCACGCCGAGGCGGTTTTCGAGCGAGCATTCTCAACGTCGTGGAGATTGATGGGGAGCTGTATCCGCCAAAAGCCATCGCATCCTTGGCCAATGAGCTTGCCGGCGGAGGCATCTTGACGCCGCAAGATTTCGCGGGCGTAAAGCATGGCAAATGGCTCACCGCTCTTGTGAACCTTGGCTTTCCGATCCATCAAAAAAACGCCAAAGCGGCAGCACCGTCGAATAACATTCAAATGTATCGGAACGACGAGCGATTTGTTGATTGTCCCCGCGCTTTTCTGGTGACGGGCCGTCCAGAAAACGACCAGCGCAACCGGCAATTTCTGGCGGAGAGCCAGTCCGGCCATTGGATCTTAAAGAACGGGCGCGTGGAGAAAGGCGATGCGATTTTTTTGCTTTTGCCAAGCGCTGGCTCAAACGACGGCTATCCCCGCGAGCTGTTTTGCGGCGTTCTGGCCGCGCCTCCCGACAGAAATTCAAAGGTCGGAAGAGCGCTCTTTCGGGTCGAACATTTTCATCAGCTCGCTACCATAGACGCGGGCATCAAGGGTTTTCTCGGAGGCCACGTTCCCCCACAAGGAGACGTGGTGATGTCGGTATGGGATGATGCCGAGGCTCTCAAAACGCTGGGTGACACGGCGGGCGGGACCGAAGAAACCGGAGACGGCACCGGCTATCCTGAGGGCGCCAAGAAGCTCAAGGAGCACATGTGGACCGAGCGCAACCGCGCGGTCGTGCGCCTAGCGAAGGCTAGGCGCCTCGAGCAAACTGGAAAGCTTGAATGCGATGCGTGCAACTTCGACTTCGCGAAAGTTTATGGAGAAGATGGCGTCGGCTTCATCGAAGCCCATCATCGAATTCCGTTGGCGTCTTTCACCGCCCCAACAGACGCTCGGGTCGAGCACTTCGATTTGGTGTGCTCCAACTGCCACAGCATGCTTCACCGAATGAAGCCATTGAAGACCGCCCTCGAACTGAAAAAGCATCTTCTGGAAAATTTCAAACGGCCGGGCGCCACTCATTCCCGAGGCTCGAAATCCCGCGCGTGATTGCTTCAGCGCGGCAACTTAAACGGATCATCAATGCCCACCTATTCAAACGCCAACATCATTAAACCCAAGAGCTGGGAAGAATTCGAAGAGATTGTGTGCGCGGCGGCAAAAAACCGTTGGCGCAGTGTGGATTTCACTCTTCATGGACGGCAAGGCCAAGCGCAGTCCGGGGTGGACGTGTTTGGCGAAGACCAAGATGGGAAATTGGTGGGCATCCAATGCAAAAACACTGAGGGCGGCGTGTCCGACGCCACGATTCGGTCAGAGATAGCAAAGGCGGAGGAGTTCGGCCCGTCGCTCTCCAAGCTCTATATCGCCACGACGGCGGACACCGACAAGAATATTCAAGCATTGGTCAGAGCCATCTCCGCCGCTCGAAGAGCCCAAGGGCTATTCCCTGTCCATGTCTTCTTTTGGAACGACATTTGGAGCGACCTTTGCCTGGATGAGGCCCGGCTGTTTCAACACTACCCTCAACTTCGCCCGCAAGCGTTGACGCAAGCCGTGAAACTGGGACCGACGCACGATCAGAGGATCTTTAATAAATTCAAAGAAGAACTGGCTTTCGACCCCGCCATTCGCCTGTTGCGACACCATGACTTTGGGGGCTCCTTCCCTAAAGTTGCGATAAGGCCACTCATGAATTTCATTGCGACATGGGATCAGCCTGAGCACGAATTTCTCGATGTGGAATTGCAGACCCACTTGAAAGCTTTCTACGACGCCGCATTTGCCATGGGAACGGCAATATCGCGCCTAACGGTCCCGGTGGGGGGCGGCGACCTCATCTCTGTCTACGCCGACCATCAACGCAGCGCGGGACCACGCCCTCTCTCGGTGGTTGAGGATGCTGCGGAGCTCAACAAGATGGCTTCCGAGTTCGTTCCAATCTATGACAACTTTTTGCGCCTTTGCCGCGCGAAGCTCGAAGCTTGAGATGGCGGGAGAATAATGAGCTAGTAATGCGCTCTGTATATCAAAGCCCTGGCTGATTTTTTCGAATCAGTCTTGCGCATCCTGAATCTTCAACCAATGGAGCGCGCCGTGGGCGGAGTGTTGGAGAGCCGGAGCGTAGTCAAAGCGAGTGGCGATGGAATATCCATGTCGGCCAGCAGCGCGGCGGCGAAACGTCCCGTGCGAGGCGGCCAGCTTTCGCGTCACAACATCAACTCGTCCCAAAAAACATCAATGGCGACTCCTCCTTGCCTCACCATGGCGGAGGCCTTCAATTTGGTGACGGCTTGCTTGGTGAAAGTTTTACCACCACGCCAACCCCACCCCTTTCCCAATGGCGCTCATAGGAGAGGGTTGGAAGGCGCAGCTATTTTCGTCACGGTTTTCAGCCTCCTGCATCTTTGTGTCCCGACGTTGTCGAAATGGAATACCATTATCCAAAAGACAAACTCATATTTCCACTGTTCAAGGCGCACATGACAACGATACTGCAGGAGATTCAGAAGTGGTCCGAGGAGCTGCCTGCTTGGCAGCAGCACGCCATCGCAAAGATATACGCGCAAGGAGAGCTAACGCAGCAAGATCACGACGACATGTATGCGTTGCTCAAAGTGGCCCATAAGATTGCCGACCCGGAGAACCGCGTGGCTAGCAAGCTCGCGGCCGGCGAAGTCGCAGTCCAGCCTGCAGTCGGGCAACTCATCCAAATCGGGGCGATCAAAAACCTGAACAACGTGAACGCATTGGCGAGCGACCAGCGCCTCTCTATCTCAGCAAAGGGGCTCACAGTCATCTATGGTGAGAACGGCTCGGGCAAGTCGGGATATTCCCGCGTCTTCAAGCATGCTTGCCGCGCTCGCGACCGGCGCGAGCACATCCTACCAAATGCCAACGAGGAGCCTGGGAAGGCCGGTCCTCCGCAAGCGACCTTCGAACTGCACGTGGACGGCGTAGAGCACGAAGTCCAATGGCAGTCGGGGCAAGTGTCCCCAGCGGAGTTGTCGTCCATCGCCATCTTCGATTCACATTGCGCTCGCGCCTACTTGGACAACCACGGGGATTTTGCCTACGTGCCGTATGGATTGGATATCCTCAAAAAATTGGTGGACGCCCTGGGGACGTTGAAGGCGATGGCTACCAAGGAGCAGGGGCAGAATACGCCCGACTCGGCCCTGTTCGCCGAACTGAGCCAAACCAAGACCAAAGTTGGAACTTTGCTGTCGGCCCTCTCCGCCAAGACAAAGCCCGCTGATGTAGAGGCCCTCGCGACATGGTCGGAGGAGAAGAAAGCTGAACACGCAAATATTGTAGCCGCGCTTAGCGAAGCCGACCCCAAACTTAAAGCTCAGACGCTCAGAAACCAGGCCACTCGATTTGAAGGCTTGTCCACCAGAATTGACAAGGCCATTACTCTGCTTGACGACGCGCACCTCGCCGCGCTGGTCGCGGTGGTCCACACCGCGAGCGTGGCGAAGGAGGCGGCTGAGCTCGCAAGCAAGGCGTTTAGGGAGACGCCGGGCCAATTGCTAGGCACGGGCGAAGAGGCTTGGAAAAAGCTGTTCAAGGCGGCGCGGTCTTTTGCCGCCGAGTCGCATCCAGGGAAAGAGTTTCCACATCTTGGACCCGAGTCCTCGTGCCCATTGTGTCAAAACACTCTCGGGGCGGAAGGGGCCGCGCGGCTCGTCATGTTCGACGAGTTCGTCGAGCGTAAAACTGAGCAGGAGGCCAAAACGGCGAAGGATGCCGCCGATGCCCTCATCTCGGCGATCAAGCTCGCCAACTTGGAGCTGCTGATTGACGAGACCTTGAAAAATGAGATCGCCGCCCGGAATCAAGCGCTGGCCGAAAGCTGCGTTGGCATACAAAAATGGCTGACTGACCGGCGCTCTTCAATGTTGACCGCCTGCCAGCCTGCCGGCGACTGGGCAAACTTGGTTCAGTTGATCGGGAGTCCTGCTCCCGCACTCGTTCTTTTGAAGGACCAACTCATCGCCGAGGCTGTCGCCATGGAGGAGACGCTGGACGAGGCCGGACGCGCGAAGATGATCGCGGAGCGCGACGAGCTTGACGCTTGCCGCCGCCTGTCCGAGTTGAAGGCTGGCGTCCTGCTCGCAATTGAAAAGCATATCATTACCGGCAAGCTTAATTCGTGCGTGACAGCGGCCGGTGGCACCATGCCAATCTCCAAGAAGGCCACGCAGCTTTCCGACACGATGGCGACTAAGGAAGTGGTGGCCGCGCTCAATGCGGAATTAGAAAGCCTGAACGTCCACGAACTGAAAGTGGTGATGAAGCCCACATCGGCCAAGGGCAAGACTCAATACAAGCTAGCCCTGGAAATGCTGGGCAAGCGCGATGCCACCGAAATTCTCAGCGAAGGCGAGCAACGAGCCATCGCGATCGCCTCCTTCTTGGCGGAAGTCGGCTTGGGCAAAGGACTGGGTGGCATGGTATTCGACGACCCAGTCTCCTCGCTCGACCATTCCCGACGCGAATACGTCGCCCGGCGCATCGCGAAGGAATCGCTCTCGCGCCAAGTCATCGTCTTCACTCATGATTTGTTCTTCCTGAACGTATTGGTGCATGAGGCCCGCGCTCTGGGAATGGAACCTGCATGCAGGAGCCTACGCAGAGCTCCCGCCGGCTATGGCGTCGCAGACGAGTCCATGCCATTCGAGGGCGCGTCAACCAAGGACAGAGTGGGCATCTTGCGCGTGATGTTGGTCGAAGCGACGAAGCTGCGCAAGGCGGGCGATGATAAGGGATACAAGCGTGAGGCGCGCGACATATACGCTCACCTTCGCATGTCTTGGGAGCGCGCCGTTGAAGAGCTGTTGTTCAATGGCGTCGTGCTGCGATTCCGCAAGGGCGTGGAGACGAACAGGCTTAACAAGGTGACGATAGAGCCAGGCGACGTGGAAACCATCACGAAGAACATGGGCAAGTGCTCCAACTACACCGGGCACGACGGCGCGATCCAAGCAAACCTCGCCATTCCACTCCCGCCAGAGATCGAACAAGACATCAACGTCTTGGACGATTGGCGCAAGGCCGCCTCCGACCGGCTCAATAAGAAGAAATAGCCGCGTTGCAGGTTGCCAATGCGATCAACAACGCTCACAAGGCGGCTACGGCGCATGTTCACTTCTAGCCTCGATCGAAGGCCGCGACATGCTTCAGGTGAACGACGCCATCACGCTGAGAAGCGCGGAAGTGCGGTGCCAAAGCGAAGGCGCCAGCAAACGCTGGCGCCTTCGGTCGAGCTTGACGGCCGGAACCCACTTCGCCATCGCCGCCAAGCTCGACGAGAGCAATCGGTGGATCACCGAATTCTATCTCCTGCGGATGGCGGAGCATGCCGAAAAGTGGATTCCATTGCCGGCTCGGCCCGACTCGATGAATCCACTGAGCCGCCAACGCCACGGAGTCCTTGCCGACATGTTCGGAAGGCCTAGCGCCCAACCCGCACCCTGATGCGGCTCAAGAAAAGCGGCCCCGGCGCGCCAATGAAGGCGCCCGCCACGTTGTAGATGAAGAACTCCTCGGCGCCCTCGCGATCCATCCCGTCTCGCCGGGCGAGCTTGCGAAATATCGAAGATTGATCGTAGAGCACGCGCGCGTCTCCGTCCACCTCGACCAATCCGAGGATCGCGTCGTCGTGCCCATTGACGAAGACGAGCTGCTCGCCATCCGCAGCGTCCAGGCATGCTTGGCGCAACGCCGCGCCCTTCGCATCGCGCTCGCTCGCCCCCGCCCCCTCAATGCTGCCCACCGAATCTTTTTCCATGTCATTTCTCCAGCGCGTGGTCGTAGTCTTGAATCCATTCCTTGTGGGTGTCCAAGGCGCTCATTTGCTTCTCCAGCCCCAACATGTAATCCGCCATGAGCTCGGCGTCCTTGGCCGCTGAGAAGATCGCCATGGGGTCGGCCGCTACCACCTTGATCCAGTGCTGGAGGTAGGCCGCGTGGTTGTCAATGTGCGCCTGCCCCATCGGCACGCCGGTCTCCGCCGCCAAGATGGCCGAGCAAATCTCCGCGCGCAGCTCTTCGACCGCGTAGGCCTGATCGCCCCACCGCTTCGCGATGGCCTCTTGCCTGTCCATGCGCTTCTTGTGAAGCGTGCTGTGCGCGCCTTCATGCATGGCGGTCGCATAGTAGTCATAGACGCTGGCGAACGACTTCTTCGTCGGCAGCCTGACCTCGTCGAGCGAGGGCGAGTAGCTTGCTTGGTTTCCACCGTGGACCACCAGAAGCCCAGTCTTCTCTTTGAGTGCCTGGATCACGGCCTCCGCGCGCGACACGGGATCGAAAGGCTTCTCAGCCGGCGCCGTTAGCTCGGGGACGCCGTCCATTTGCTGAGCATTGAAGACCACATACCGGCGCAGGGCGAACGTCTTGCGCTCCTGCGCCGGTTCCGAGCCGCCCGATCCACCGCTTGCCGCGCTGCCAGCTGAAGCGCCTCGACCGCTGCTTGCGCCGCCAGCTTGGGAGCCATCGCCGCCCCGAGCGACCTCAACCACCTTCACGATCGGAATGCCTTTCTCTCCCCGGCGCACCTGCCAGCCATTGGCCTGGGCTTGCTGGTAGGTGGCGAAGCGCGGATCTGCCCGTCCCTCGGGATCAAGCTTGCCGGACAGGGCCAGCAGGAGACGGTTGACGCCCCGGTAAGCGTTGCCTGTCGTTGCGTTCACTGGCCGCAGCGACTGCGCCGCCCAAGGCTTCTGCCAAGGCGTCTGACCATTTTCCATCGCCGCAATGAGCGTAAGCGCCACCTCGGACTTCAAATCCACCCTTGTTTGGGCATCCTCATTTTTTTTCATCGTTCCTCCGTTCTCGCGTCATAAAATAACGGCCTGGATCCGTTGCCAGGCCGTGACGAACATGCTCGCATCCACGTGGATCAAAAGTCATGGGCGAGGCCGGCGCTTGTTCCGAGCAGGCAGCGCGTCGAGAGCGGCAACGAGTTCCAGTGGGAGCATGGTTTGCAAGGATTGTTCGGGTTGCTCATCGCCACTCCCGGCCCCGGTCGCAGGACTTTGCTTTGCGTATTCCATCGTTTGAGGTGGGATGCCGGGTCTTTGCTGTGCATCGTTGGTCGTCTGCCGCGTGGTGTCGCTCCGACGCGTCGCCGCTAGCCATGCGGCTGGCAAGGCGGCATGGTCGAGCGTGGAGCTCGGCACGAGGCTGCGTTGGATTTCAGAGCGGACAGGATGAAGAGGCCCCAGCGCAGACTCCGAAAGCCGCGCCCAGTCCTCATGGCTAAATTCCGTCTCCTGCGCGAGGCGCGCTCGACGACGCGCAGACGACGTAGGGCTGAGTCTGGCCAAGATGGCGCGCAGCGCAGCAACCCAACGTTGGATGGCCGTCGGCTTCTTGGATCGCGCTTGCTCAGACCAGTAATCGCGTTGCTCCACCCACCCCTCGGAATCGAAGTCTGGGCCAGGATCAATCGCGATTTCGAATTCGACCTGCGCCTCTCCGGGCTCGCTTGCCCTCTCTTTTGGCGCCGTCAATTTGCTCATCTCGTCGTTCGCGGCTCGGTTTTTTTGCATGCGCTCCCCTTTGATGTTGTGCCGGAAGAATTCGGCCTCAAACTTGAATGCGGGCCGCCAATGGACAAGTTAGAAAGCGCTCAAATGTTGAGCCTTGTGATGGAAAAAGCGGCCCTGTGAGGGGCCGCTTGGATAGCCACCTCACGCGCCGGGCTATTGACCCACGTCGTCTCCGCGCTCGGGATCAACATTTCTCGTCGATGTCCGACGCGCTCCGGCCAAGCGCGCTTTCAGTGTTCGGCGCGCGCGCGTGGCGCTGGCTGGCGCTCCGCCATCAAACAAGGCATCGGCGACTTGCCCCACCAGTGAAGCGCCGGCCAAGCCATCGATGCCTGCCGCATGCAGCGATGATTCAAGAACCGCGTCTGCAAGTGGATCATCATTGGCCTCGCCGCGCTCACCGTCCTCATTGTTCAGCTCATCAAATCGCGACGCGTCAACGCCATCAAACATGGCCTCCAATTCGGCCAACTCGATGGCGGCGGCGTCGCTCGCGCTGTGAACCGTCGAGGTGGAGGCGGCGCGCTGTGACGGCGGTGGCTGTGAGCCCTTTGGCGACAACGATGGCAAAGCTGAACTTGGCCTCGCTTTGGGGCGAACTTTCGTAGCCGCTGTCGCGCCAATGCCTTGCTGCGACGAGCCTGAGCTTGTGCCGGGTTTCTTCCCGTTAGGTGCCGCGTGGGATGGAGAGCTTGCTTGATCTGGCGCCACGTCCGCCGTTATCATTGAGGATGCATTTGAGTCGATGTCCACTGCGCTCGGAACCAACGGATCGGAAGCCAATGCTCGCTGCTCATCCTGCGCGCCTCTGTCCGCCACCTCGACAGGTTGCTCCACGCTTTTCCCTTCGCCAGTCGCCGACACTGGAACGATGGTATTTTCTAGCCAAGGCGCCGGCATATGCGCGAGGCGTTCGCTGCGTATGCGATAGTGGGGCCAAACCAGTTCATAGGCTTCGCCGCCGGTGAAGAGAATCATCGCGACGCCTTTGCCGTCCGGGGTCAATCCGAGCCGGGACGCGAGCTCTGAGGGCTTGTAGAGCGGCACCTCATCGCGGCTGAAAGAAATGGAAGTTGAGCGGCCCGAGCCGGCGCCGTGAGATGTCGATACGTTCACCCTCTCGACTTCCCTCGCGCCAAAGGCTTTGCAGAGCTGCTCCGCAGTCTCTCCGGGCATCATCTGGCCGACAAGGATGGACCCGCACATGCCGATGAGCGCTTTGACCATGGCGGCGCCGTAAAGCTCTTCGAGCTGCGCGAAATCCTGACACGCCACGACACAGCGAACGCCGCGCGAGCGGCCGACCTCGAACAATGCGCGCACCGGGATCTTTCCCATCTGCGCGAACTCGTCGGCGATGAACCAAATCTTGCGCTTGGGATCGTCCGGCATCTCGACGCTGTTGACGATGGCGGACACGATGCCGACGATGCCCTCGACGTAGCTCTTCGTCAGTTCCGAATACGATCCATGGCCTTGCAGAACGACTTGGGAGAAAGCCGAGCGGCCAAGCGTCCACTCAACAAAGCTGATCCTGCGCTCGGCCGGGACGGAGCCCCAAGCCTCGGCCAAGTCAAAAATTGGCGAGCAGAACGCGGCGAGATTGATGAGAATGCCGGCGGTCGTCACCGAAGCCTTCTCGACGGCCCTCACGGCTTCGGGATGCCAGCGCCGCATGATGGGCAGCAACTCGGACTGAGGCAGCGCCACGAGGCTGGACAACTCGCGCCACCCCCAAGCATGGCCTCGCTCCCCCTTCAAATAGACGAGAAGTCCAACCAAGAGCTGCTTGGCCGCGTTGGACCACATGGGGTCGGAGCTGTCTCGGACCATGCACGAGGCGAATCGGCGCATGTCCAGGATGTTCCGCATGTCCGTGGCGATGTCCCATGCCAGGCTGCGAGCGTCCCATGGCGCAATCAGTGAGGGGCCGCCGAAGCCGGAGGTGAATTCCCCCTTCGGATCGAAGATCAGCATTTGCTCGCGCGCCTGCGCGATCTTGTCGATCAGCGGCTTGATTGCTGTGCTTTTTCCGGAGCCGACTCCGCCGACCACGAGGAGGTGCCGCGTCCAAAGGTCCGCCGGGAAATCGACTCCCGGAGCAATCTGGTGATCTGGACGCCGGCGCGCTTGCGCTCTCAGCTTCGCTGCCAGTCGCGCCACTGCCTCGGGGCCAGCATGCCGCGAGGATCCCCGGATATGGATGACTCCATCGCGAGGACGAAGCATCGGCGCGGCGAGGAGGATTGCCGGCATGGCGGCGGCGCAGGAAGCGAACAGGCATCTCGCCGCCATGCCCACCTTTTCCGCGCTCGGAAGGCCCGCCAGATGCGCCGCATAAAAGCGCGCCGACTCCGCGAAGAAGCTCGGAAGCAAGGCATGCGCGCCAGAGCGCAGCCAATATCCAATGTGCTCGGACAGCGCTCCGCGAGGAAGCGACATTCCGGGCAGAGGCCTCCATACCGCTACCAACGCGAATGCTCCGATGACCGCTCCCGCAATGCAGCTCGTGGCGATCCAGTCGCCAGGTCGCACACGCAACAGGGATGGGGCGGGTGGAGGCGACTGCCCCCAATCGAGATTTGTTTTCTTCATGCAGCCTCCAAGGTTGTCCTGCTTGAGAAGGCCGGCCGTCGGCGCGGGTCGGAGCATGGAGGCGACGCTCGGCGCCATGGGGGCGCTGGCCGCTTGGTGGCGCGTGATGAATCGCTTCGCGCGGCAGGTTGGCGACGAGATTCTGCTTCTCGCCGCCGCTGGTCGGGAGCATGGCGAAAAAAACCTGATGACCCGCTATCAGGACTGCATTAAAGATCGTAGGGGAGCGCCGACTCCACTCAACCAGGGCAATCCCATTCCACCCGACCACATCAAGGAAACACATGACGACATACGCGACGACCCAAGAATTTTTCAGAGAATTCGAGGCGCTGCCCAGCAAGGTAAAGTTGGCGTTGGAAACATACGCAAGCCGATGCGCTGTGGGCACGCATTATTCAGATTCCATGGACCTGATCCATGAAGTGTTCTTCCGCGTCCTCGATGGCCGCCGCCATTGGCCCCGCGACGTTGATCTCGCCGCGTTTCTCGCCAACTCCGTGAAGAGTTTGGCGAGTTCATCCCGCCAACTCGCGGAGCACAAGAACGTTCCCTTGGAATCCATTGAACATCAAGAGGACGGCGCCGAGCCGATGGGCCATCAGCCTGTCTCATCCACAGAAGAGCTGGCGATGGAGCGCGAGCGGCAACGGATCGCCCAAGCCGCCGTCGAGTTCGCGCGCTCAATTCTGCAAACCGATGTGGACGCCATCCGCGTGCTCAACGGCATCTACGCCGACATGACCCCGAAGGAAATGAAACAGGCGTTCGCGCTCAGCGATAAAGGGTTCGCGGCGGCGCGCCAGCGCGTGATGTTTCGCCTTAAATCGTTCGCGGCGCTTCATCCGCATTGATTCGCGGCCAAAACTTCGCGAGAATCACCCCACACATTCAGGACATGACATGGACAGAAAAAAAGCCAGCACCGACGCAACCGGCGCTCAATACGCCAAAGCCGCAGCCTGCGGCGCATCGACCGCTATCCATGACCTGCTGGGGATGACTCCCGAGGATGTGGAGGCCGACATCGCATCTCGCGGAAAATCAGTGATGAGCGTGTTGAAACGCTTTGGAGCCATGGAGCGCAAGGCAGCGGCGAAGTTCTTCGATCAGCGAGGCGAAAGCTCGAAGGTGTCGAAGGGAGACTACCGCCTGGACCTCTCACGCTCAGCCCATTTCTCCGCGCCCGGGACCGAACCTGATTGGACGGCTGTGGTTGTGGTCCGCGCGACGCTTGATGCGGACGACGCGGAGTTGTTGAACGACGGGCGATTGGAAATGTCCGTTTTCTTGGACGCCAAGACCACCCCGCGCGATGGAGACGTCGTCCTCGCGTTCATTGAGGGCCAAGGCCAAGCGCTCCGGCGCTTCCGGCAAGTCGGCATGGACCTCGTCTCGCTTGAACCGCTGGCCGACAGGTTCTCTCCGGCAGAGACCGGACATCCATCGCAAGTAGTCATTCATGGCATCGTCGTCGGCAGAGCGGCTCCGACGTGATTTTGATGCAAAGTCAAAAAGGCCAAGCTTGAATGCTTGGCCTTTTTGCTTTTTAGCTGGCGCCGTTCGTTCGAGCTTCCCTGACTGACAACAGCGCCTCGCGGTGAATCCGCGCGCCTTTCTCCGACGGAGTCTCTCGCGTTGGAATGGCGGCGGCTCGCCGCTCGCGGTCGAGACGCATCGATTCAAGCACTTGGCGTTTGATGCGGGCAGCCTGCTCCTTGGGCGTCTCAGCGCATTGCGAAATCAGATTCTGCTGTGCCTCTTCCTCCGCCTGGGACTGGGCCACTTGGGACGGTGAGGCAACGGTTTCGCTCGCATCCGCGCAATACCATCCGACGAAGTCGGTCAGCTTCACCATGATGACGTTGCCCACGCGCCGGTGGGCGATGGGAAAGCGGCCCTCGCGTATTTGCGCATGGATCGCCGTGGTCGAAAGTCCGAGCATTCCGGCGACCTGGCCCACTTTCAAGAAGAGGGATGTTATTCGGTATTGGGCCACCAGGGCTGCGCGAGCCGCCTCCATGCAAGCGGAAAACTCAAGCGGCTCCGACAACGGAGGCGATGACGTGGTTGATGGTTCTGGATCATGGACATCGTGCATGCGCGCCTCCGTCAAATGGGGACATTCCCTCTTTGAATGCGGATGCCAAGCCGGTCCTTAGCGCGGGAGCGCCAAGGACCTCGGCGCGAGCTGTGGGAATTGCACGTTGAGAAAACAACGCTTGTAGAGAAGCCGACGAACGGCATGAGGCAACGCGAGGCAAGCGAATTTGGCTGGACTTTCCATATTCAGCCGCTTTAGCCCACAAAACCCTACATAAATATATTTATGTGGGTTACATAACGCGATCTTTTGCGTAAGGCTGATGCCCGCCGCGATCATCAGCGCGCTCTGATCTGGCAAAACGCTGGCGCGTAGGCCGTTGAAACCAAAGGGGATTTTCGAGAACGTTTTTCCGAGGCCCAGCGCGCGGCATTTCGAAAAATCATTCTCGCCGCGCGACAACCCCTGAGCCCGCCCTCACTGGCCCGCATACATCGTCGGGACCAACATGACGGAGACAGCATGATCGAGAAGAAACCCAAATACATCACCCAGCGAATCGGCCCGAACGGCGTCGCATACCAAGCAGATTTTCGAAAGAAGGGCTTGGATAGAATTCGTCAGACGTTCTCAACGTTAGCAGAAGCTGAGAGGTTTATCGAGGAGTGCGAGAATCGGCATCGCGAAGAAAAGGCTCGCGTGTTTGATCCATTCATCTCGCTGCCGCCAAGTGGAAATTTCAAAGACGAGCTCTTGCAGACGACCCTCGCGCTGTTCAAAAAGAGCGACTCATTCTTGCCGCGCCATGCTTTCATCATTCCCACCGTCCTCAAACACGTCGGCATGGTGACGATCGGCAACCTTGGCGCCCATTGGATACGCTCACACATGGCGAAGATGCTGAAAACGCGAGTGCAGCGACGCGAGAAGACCTATGTCGCATCGACGATCGTCGGGCATTTGAAGCTGGTGAAAATCGCGATCAACTGGCGCGCGAAGCAGCTTGGAGTTCCGGCGCCGGAATTCGCGCTCGACAGCAAGGTCCTGCCGGTGGGTTGGGATGTGGAGCGCGCCCGTCGCCTCGAGTTCGGCGAGGAGCAGGCGCTCATGAATGAGTTGCGCGCCTACGCCAAGCGTGGCGGCGAAAACGACCGGGTAAGGAGGTATCAAGTCCGCCTCCTCGTGAGGCTCGCGATCGAGACGGGCGCCCGACTTCAAGAGCTCGTCAAAGCCGAATGGAAACACCTCTATCGCAGTGAGCCGCAGTATCGCGTCTACGCGCGACACCTTGATCGCTGGCGTATTTGGGCTTTGCACACCAAAGCCAAAAAAGCGCGCAGGGTTCCGCTTTCGCCGACGGCGATACTGATCGTGCGTGTTCTCAAAAAACTCGCGGATCCAAACGATCCACGCGTCTTCCACCGGCTGGGCAAACCCAGCAGCATCTCCGCCACATTCCACAGAATTGTTGCGAGGGCCGGGATCGATGACTTTCGCCTGCATGACCTCAGGCATGAAGCTATTGCGCGCATGGTCCTCCATCCCTATTGCTATTCCCCGAACTACTTGATGGACATTGTCGGCCATGCCGAATACAAGACTTTCCGCCGATACCTCACCGTCCGGGATAGCGAGATGAATGACTTCATGAGACGCGTGCGTTCCTGAGCCAACAGTCTGGTGAAGGCCCTCCATCCCCGCATTCATGGGAGGGAGGGCCTTCATGCCAATTGACGAGCAAAAGAAGAAAGCGTCCAAGAGCGAGCGAAACCGGCGCGAATATTTGAGGTCCAAAGAGGAGCGCGACATCGTTCTGTTCCGGCTCGATCCAGGGGGACGGGAGGCATTGGACAGGGCCGGCAAAGCGGCCGGACTGAGCCGCGCCGCCTTCGCTCGCATTTACCTCATGCCCCTCGTCGGAGTTCTTGCCGAACACGCGCCGGCGATCGAGGCGGCCAGGAGAGTTTCCGGCCAAAGCTTGCCCACCTTCCTTTCTCGAGCGCTCGACCAAGCGCTTGCTCCGCCGCCGCCCGTGGAAGACCATTCGGCTGACTTGCTGGCCCAAGAGTTCCAAGATCTATTCGGCGTGCGTTAGCGCCCCCATGCTCTCAATCACGAAGATCAACTCGACCGCCAACCAGTCGAAGAAAGGACAGGCCTCGCAAGGCTATCTGCACTATCTCGGCGGCCCCAACGCAAGCACGCGGCAGCGCGGAGATTTCGACGACTACGCGCGCGGTGGCGGATCGGATGGGCCGGCGCCGTTTTGGGCGTGCGGCGGAGCCAGTCTGCTCGGACTCGCTGGCGCGGCAGAAGCAAAACAGGTCGAGCGCCTCGCGCAGGGATTCCATCCCTTGACGGGTGAACCCCTCGTCAAAGGCGCGGGGTCCGGGCATGTCATGGGCTTGGACATGACCTTCTCCGCGCCCAAGGACTTCTCCGCCATCTTCGCTGGCGCCGACTCGGCCACGCGCGACGCGCTGGTGGATTGTCTGCATCAGTCCGCTCGCGTGGCGTTGGGATACGCCGAGACTGCCGTGGTCACGCGCCACGGGCGCGATGGCGGCATCAGGCGCATCGCCGAGGCCGCGATCGCCGCTTGCTACACGCACTTTGCCAGCAGAGCCTTGGACCCGCAGCTCCACGTCCACGCCTTCATGTTCAACGTCGGCAAGCGGAGCGGCTCGAAGGAATGGAGCGCCTTGGAGCTTCGGCCACAGTTCGAGCGCAAAATGGCGACGGGCATCCTGTTCCGCGCCGAACTCGCGCACCGCCTTCGCCGCATGGGTTTCGGCATCCTTCCTGATGGGCCATATTTCACGCTGGAGGGGATCGACGAGGCGCAACGCGAGTCGCTATCCACCCGAAGCAAGCAGATCGCCGATTACCTCCGCGATGCGGGGGGCGGAGCTGGCGCGAGCCCAGCCGAACGCGAGATCGCCGCGCTCAACACGCGCTCGGCAAAATCGGAGCCAAGCCTGCCGGAGCTGATTGGCCGCTTCGAGGAGAAAGCGGCAAGCATAGGGATCACGCCCGCGTCCGTCGCAGCCATGCGCGCGCCCAGGCCCGAGCAGGCTGAGCCGTTCGCCATCGACCACGCCGAGTTGCTTGTCGAGCTCACGGAGTCGCAGTCCTGTTCCACGCCGCAGGAAGCCCTCGCCAAGATTTGTGAAAAGGCGATGGGCCATTGGAGCGCAGCTGAGTGCTTGGCCGAGCTTGATCGGTTCATGCTGCACGAGCATGTCATCCAACTCGGGCACACCGGGCTTCTGACGCCGGTGTTCACGTCGAGGGCCACCAGGGACATGGAGGCTGACATCAGCGCCAAGGTGGGCGCTGGCAAAGCGAGCATGTGTCACCGCCTCTCGGCCCAAGCCATCGGCGAGAGATTCGACGACCTTGAAACGCAGCTTCGCGCGAAGCTTGGCGTCGATGTGTCGCTTGCCCAGCAGCGCGCGGCGGCGCTGCACGTCGCTTGCGAGACCGGCGTCCATGCCTTCGTGGAGGGATGGGCCGGCACGGGCAAGACGACCATGCTCCAAGCGCTGGGCTCGGCCTACAAGCAATCCGGGTTTGAGGTCTTGGGCTGCTGCCAGTCTGCGGCGGCGGCTCAGAACCTCGGCAGGGAGACGGGCATCCAGTCCCGCACAATCGCGAGCCTCCTGCTATCGCTCCAGAAAGGCCGCATGAAGCTGAGCGCCAACTCGATCCTCTTCCTTGACGAGGCGGGCATGGTGGGCTCGCGCGAGTTCGCGGCCCTCCAACACGCGGTCCTCGACGCCGGAGCCAAGCTCGTTGCCGTCGGCGACCCCAAGCAGTTGCAGCCGATCGACGCGGGGGGCATCTTCGCCGCCCTCATGCGTGAACATGGCAAGGCCGAGATCTCCAACATCCAACGCCAACGCACGGACTTCGAGCCGCTGTTGGCGTGGCTCGACGCCAGGGCCACGCGCAGCGATGGTGGGCTATCCGTCGGCCAAGCCCAAGCGCTGCGGGCAACCCCCGAGGACGCGCGGCTCGCCGCGATCGAAGCTATCTGCTCCACAGACGCCAAACTCTCCCACGCATTCAGCCGATGGCGGGACCGTTATGACTTCCAGTGGATGCGCGAGGCGGTCGAACTCTTCGCCACGGGCGAGGCCAAATCCGCTTTGGCGCTGCTCGACGCCCGTGGCCGCTTGAAGCTGATGTCAGGCCAGGAGGAAGCCTATGCGGAGCTGATATCCGCATGGTCAGCCGATCGGACGCCCTTGCGCGATAAGGCGATCGTCGCCGGCACGCGGGCCGAGGTTGCGGAGCTCAACCAACGCGCGCGCCAAGAACTGATAGCCGCCAACCACATCGACGCCTCGCGGGAGATCGAGGTCGAGATCGTTCACCGGGATGAGACGACTGACATCAGGCGCTTCGCGCCGGGGGATCGGATAGTGTTCACCAAGAACGACAGGCCGCTCGGCGTCGCCAACGGACTCACGGGCGCCATCCGCGACATCGACATGTCCCGGATTGGCGGCCCTTTGATCGCTGTCGAGTTGGACGCGCCGAACGAGCGCGGCGATTTGATCGTTCATATTCCCGCCTCCTTCGGCCGCTTCGATTTGGGCTTCGCCTTGACCACCCACCGGGCGCAGGGGCGCACATTGTCGTCAGCGCACGCCTTGGTCAACCCATCGATGGGGGACCGCGAATGGAGCTATGTGGCGGCGAGCCGATCGCGGTTCGCGACCACGCTCTACGTCAACACCGCGCTGCTCGACATGGTCGATCATGAGAGCCACGCTCCAAGCGACGCCGAGCCCAAATCGCACGATGCCATCATCGACGCCTTAGCCTCACGCATGCGACGCAGCCGCCCCAAAGGCACGTCGTTGGACTATGCCGGCGCGCCTGATGCCAGTCCGATCGCGCCCAACAAAGCAGGACCGCCATCGCCGGCAGGCCAGGCATGGGCGGCGACTAAAAAATTCTTCGTCGGCCTGCGTTCCAAGGCATTGGCGAAAAGCCAAGGACTCTCGCGCTGACATCAGTCAATGTTTGACCACCATGAGGGAGACGGCATGAACGAAAAATCAGAAGAGCAAGGATGGGATCGCTCGCAGCTCACGTTGCGGCTGCCAAGCGCTAGGCTCGCGCGCTTGCGGGCGCTAGCCAACAAAATGGGCGGACATGCCACGCCGACGGACGCCGTCGTGCATGCGATTGACACTGCCGCAGCCCACCTCGACGCCTCGGGGCTCGACGCGCGGCTCGACGCCATTGAGGACGAACTAGCTGTCATGTCTCAGGACCGGCGGCGTGACACCCATCGATTGGAATCCGCGATCCGCGCTATCGGACATAGCCTTGGCGAGCTTCACTCACTGATATCAGAGCTCGCAAGCCAAGAGCCGGACGAATTCTGATTCGCCAGGCCATCAAGTCCAAGCGGCTTGACATGAATATTGCGGCGGACGCTCTTTCGAGTTACCATATTCGGAAGGCGCCCGCCTAAGTTCTGGTCAGCTTGAAACGGCAGTTTTTGCATCACCCTTGCATCGCTTCCACGCGTCTAATTTTTCCGGCAGCTCGATCGCAACAAAACGACCAGTGCGTTCGAAACGAAACACCTTTGGAAATTTTTTGACTCTTGGAGAAACCTATGACTACGCTCGTTAGTTCGACGGCTTATGCCGTCTCGAAATTCATGGCCTCATCCGGCCACACCATCAAACGTTCCCACATCAGCGAAGTCTTGTCTGCCATGCTTGGCTACGAAACTTATGCTGCCCTTGTCGTGGAAGAGAGCGATGACCAATTGGACTACCATTTGGGCGACGCCGAAATGCTGGTCTTGAACCAAGCTGCGGCGGAGCAGCGCGCCAACTCGCTTGGTATCACTGCCGTTCCCTTGCTCCTCCAGACATGCATCTCCGCGATGCAAGGCTCAACAACCACCCCTGTATATAAAGATCTGGGCCATTTCTATGATTCATACGGTCGAGAGGCGTTGATCGACACGATCTCGTCGTCGGACGACGTGTCGGCCGCGATGTCTGAAACGAACGCCTACTTTGACAGCGACCCGGAGCTTCCCGAAGAAACACCCGCCACCACGGACCTATGGACCGAGCGCGACTCATGGAGCATCGAGGCGCGTGGGGAAATGCAAGGCAGCCACGATGTGGAAAGCGATCGAATGTTTGCCGGAAATATGTTGAATTGCTTTGCAAAGCTGACCTTCAACAAAGCAGGCCGAGCCGGGTTGATTCTAGACAATAGCGAAGCTTATGGAGGCGTGGACGACAGTTGGCGAGCGGACGATCGCGACGACGAGGCGGACTACATGGAGAGCTTAGCTTTCGAGTAAGCAGCCAAGGCTTGACGTGTTGACACGTCAACCAAGCGGTGCGCCTGCGGTGTGAGACCGCTGGCGCACCGCCGAATTGGCGGGCACCGCGCTTGCACCGCGAAGCGATGCGTCGGGTATATAACTCTTCAGCGGCTTGCAGATTGCCGGCTCGTGCAGGCTTGCCGTCGCCCGCCGGCCACGTCTTCAATACGCTTGAGCTGCAGCCTGATGACTACAAAGTCCACACATACTGGCATCACGAGAATTTTGCATGGCCTCGAACAATACAACCATTCTCTCGATGATGAACTACCGATGAAGGTGGACATGAATGCGTGTTCAAGATATTCCTGGCCATCTTTGCAGGACGCTTACAATGGCTGAGTTGACTGAGGAGAGTAGGAATGGATCGATGGTATATGAAGCCGAAGCGGTTTGTCGGAGAGATAGCGTTCGAAGATAAACGCGTGGCTGTAAAATTTTCAGTTGAAGTTTCAAAGACGGGTGTAGCGAAATTAGTCTTGGATCGAATGCCGTGGGACGTGTCTACGAAGTTCATCCCAAATGCTTTTTACGATCAAAAAACGGTCCTGCGATTTTTCAACTTCATCCTGACGGGCACAGCAAGAGACGGTTCGACATTTCACAGCGCCAAGGTCAATATCAACTCGCTGCGAAGTATCTCCTCTGACACTGCTCCTTCCAGCATCAAACCCGTTTTATGGTGTTCGGAGTGCAAAATTAACTTGCCTGGAACACCGGTAGCTAAGCCCTGTGTGAAGACGCTCTTGCGTGGATTTGATAGCATTCAAATCGTCTCGGCTGTTTGTAGTTTGGGCTCCTTAGAACTGCGTGGCCCAGCGAAATTGAAGGCATCGGAAAAACAGTTGCTGACAGGCGCGCTGGTCATCGAAGGATTAGAGCACAGCTTAGACTTTGCACCATGGCGGGAAAAGGTGGATGCCTTGTTTAAACACGTCCGGTCCGTCATGTCCTTCGCGCGGGGTGAGCAGTTAGCCGCGCCGATCGTTGAGACAATTTGGAACGGCCGAAAGGAGTTGACGGTGAGGATGGTGAGCAACCAAGACGGGCGCGGCTCCGGAGCGTTCACGCCATTCGATTATGCGCCCATCTTTCGTCAGGCCGTGGCCTCCTATTTTTTTGAACCGAGGCGCGCGAAAAAAATTGGCGTCGCGATCGAATGGTTCACGATGCCTGCCGGATATCGCGAAGCAAAGCTAACCTCGGCCATGACCGTCCTTGAAAATTTGCTCACCACAAATTTGCAGCCAGGTGACCTCACGCTCCGGCCAAAGAGGCAGTTTGAAAAGCTGCGCGATGAGATCTTGACGGTTGCACGCCGCCAGCTTGAGGACCTGAACATGGAAGAAGAAGCCATCAATGCCGAGGTGGCCGTGTTGCGTCCCAAGCTGAATGATCTGAACCGCAGGACGCTAAAAGATAAGATTCATCTCTTGGCCAATCGATGGGGCGTGCCTATGCATGGCATCTCTGACGAAGCATTAGGCAAGGCAAAGCAGGCGCGCGACCACATCGTCCACCGAGGCCAATATGAACCAAAAGATCCTTCGGAAAATTTAATGGACCACGTGCGTCTAACACGGGAGTTGGTCGTTCGATTCGTGTTGGCCGCGCTGGAATTTGAAGGCTCATATACCTCTCCCATGACAGGGGAGCACGAGCAGCCGTTCAAGGCATTGCCAACGCAGACCGACTAATTATGGAATATTTGAATCGACGCCGTTCGCGGAAACTGGAAACATTGTATTGACCGAAAATTACAAATAAATTATATTCAGGAAACTTTAAGCACTGGGGCGCATGTATGCAATTGACAGAAATCAGGATTAGGAATTTCCGCACAATTCGCCAAGAGCAAGTCATCCCGCTTGACAAGGGCATGACCCTGGTCGGCCCTAATAGTAGTGGGAAGACAAATATTTTGCGTGCCATCCAGATGCTTTTTACTGGGCAGGACAATAACTTGGGTTATAGCCGCGATCAGGATTTGACTTTCGGTGAGAGCCAAAACAGGACCAGCATCACTGCGTCTTTCTCGGGGGACCCTGACGGAATAGATAAAGCCTTATACGGGGCGATTGATGAGCTGCATAAACTTCAAGACACAGAACGTCAGAATAACGACCTTTCTTTGTCGCTTTATTTTAATGAACAAAATACGCCAGTCTACAGCTTTTTCCCCAATACCAAACGGCCGACTGAGGGCTCAAAAAAAACCCAATATTCACGAATCCATAAACAGCTAGTTTCGGACGTCCTCACGTCTTTTTGCGTCTACTACGTTCCCTCTGCAAAAAACATCCGGCAGCTATATGAAGATTTGCTTGCGCCCTTCCTTCGTAGGTTGGCCGCCAAGGCTTTGGAGCCGCATGTCGCGGCCGTCCAAGAAACCCTAAAAGATGTAGCCGATAGCCTGAACGAGCAACTAGGACTAGCAGGCTTGGACAATCTAAAAACTTCGTTCACAATCCCTGGCAATTCGTTAGAACGGCTGCTAACGAACTTCGATTTCTTGCTCGAAGACCCTTCCAAGACCCCGTTGTATGACAAGGGCATGGGCATCCAAGCCACTGCGCTGCTGGCGTCGTTCATGTGGGTCACCAAGGAACATGCGAAGCAGGGTAAAAATGTCATATGGCTGCTGGAGGAGCCAGAGTCGTATCTCCACCCGGAGCTGTCCTCAGCATGTCTGCGATTGTTGGGCGACCTCAAAAAAAACGCATTGCTTGTGAAATCGACACACGCGTTGAACTTTGTCCCCCAAGATCCTCAAGAGGTGCGAGGCGTGCAGTTTCTTCCGCAGAAAGCAGAGGGGCAAGCGCCCAAGGAGGCGGCGGACGGCGGGAAGAAGAAAGCTGCGCCAAAAGACGTGAAGGAAGCGCGCTATCAGACTGAGGTGTCAACCTTCAAGACCTACACTGACGCAACAAGCAGGTTGCGCCAGTTTCTCGGAGTGCGATTCAGCGACTTCTACAACCTGGGAGTGCACAATGTATTCGTCGAGGGCCAGACTGATCGTGAAACGCTTCAATGGTATCTTGGGTTGCCCTCCACGCAAAAGCATGCTTGGCCAAAACTTAGGTCCGCTCACTTTTTAGATTGGTCAGGAGTCAAGCATCTCGGCGGATTTCTACGCGCCGCTTATCCATTCATACAAAAAGAACGCGCTTGCGTAACGCTCTTCGATGGGGACCTCGCGGGGGACCTGGAGCGCAAAGCTCTTCAGGGATACTTCGGGAACATCGATGTGCCATTCCAACCCAATCGCGATTTTGTAGTGGTCAGGGATCGCTATGCGATTGAAGGGCTTTTCCCGGACGAATGGATCATCGACATTCATAATCGACACGATAAATGGTTCAATGATTTCTCGGTCGATGCGGCTAACGCCCTTCAGCCATTTGACATCGTCGATAAAAACAAACAGCAGGTGTTGGCTGAGCTCAAAAAATTTGCGGAGGCTGCCGCTGACGAAGCATGGCAATCCAGACTGAATGTTGTTTGCGGTGCTATCGAAACGGCGCTTGATCTGCAAAGTAAACGTCTCGAGAAATAATTCAACGTAGGCACTCCCTAAGCTGGTTCCTTGTTAAGTTCTCTTTGGACTAACGACGGAAGCCTTGACTTGTTTTCCAGTCGGGGAGTGTTTTCAGTTATTGAACTTGTAATGTAAGGCGTTGCAGGCAAGTCATGCAGCGACGCCGCCCTCGCTTAACTCTTGCCTCAGTATCTCAGCCCATCGAGCGCGGTCGCTGGCGTCAAACATCGACACGCGCCACTGCGGATGTTCGATGTCTCGCATGGTGAGGAATAAGCCAGTTTCACGGTCCGCTTTCATCGACGCGGCAATGTTCTGCGAGCCTGCGGCGATGGTTCCCACGCCTCCAAAACCCACCGCGCCCCCGGTCCGGCTCACTTTTCGCGCATCCCATTCGCGCACCTCATCGTATCCATAGACCTTCGACTCCCCGCTAACCGACAGCGATATCTTGCGAGTGTTCGGATTGAGCACGATAAGGGTGTCGCCTTCTTGGTGCGCGAAACGCGCCGAACCGGCAGGAACGCCAATCGCTTCGTAAGCCGCCGCGAAGAGCGCTACCTTCTTCGCGCGTCGCGCGCTTAGGGTGCGGAAGGTGAGCGCCAGCGGCGTGAACGCGATCGCCAGCGCGATCAATGTTGTGATCGAGCTTTCGGCTTGCAAGGCTGCAAACGACGTGATCATCGCGAAGATGATCGAAAAGATGAACCTCAGAAACATTCCCATGTTAGCTCCTTTTGAAATATCAAAAAGCGCGCCATCGAGCAGCGCGCTGTGTGGAATCTGCCTATCGGCTTTTCACTTGTTCGCGAGGTTCACAAACCAGAGCCGTTGGTCACCATCCAAGGGGCCGCGATACCCCATCTGCAAGAACAGTTCGCCGAAGAGATAGCCGCCATTTTGATAAAGCGAAATGGCCTCCGGGGTTTCCAGCGGGATCAGCTTTGCTGGCACGCGGGGGCCCGCCGTCCGGAGTTGCTCAGAGCTGATCGATACGGGCGCCATGAGGTTCCGGTAATTGCGCATCGCCCCGATTGTCAGGCGTTCGCCATCGAATTTGAGGTCGCCATTGCACAAGACCACGCCATCGACTTTCTGCGACTTCTTGTCGGAGAACCAGATGACCGCGTCGAACTTGATGCACTCTGGCGGACGAACCATGTTCGGCGACACCGATCCCGGTTGTTGGCGCAGGTATTGAATGTTTTGCGACGCCGCCAGCGTCTCGGAGTAGTCGAGCATTCGGATGCTCACGCGAGGCCAATAATCGCCCGGCCGTGATATGGGGCGGTTGGTGAACAGTCCGGCCAACGCTGTGTCCGCAATCCGCTTGCCCGTCCAACGCGGGTCGGCCGGACGCGGTGCCTCGACCATGACGTTCTGAGCGTTGATCGCCGCCATTTTGCCAAGCTGCGAGCCCTGCTGGTCCGTGAGGCCGGGTTGCGCCATGGCTTGGCCGCCAGCGGGCTTGTTGAGCGCCGCGCCGAAGGCGTTGAATGCCTCCTTAAAATTCGGCTGTGCAAGCGAGCCGTCGGACTGGGCGGCGCATCCGCCCAGGGCGAGGATGGCGCAGCTGAAAATGAAGCTCCGTATGCTGAGTGAGTTCATGTTTGCTTTCTATAAATGAGATTTTTCGAGGACGGCGCCGAAGTTTTCTGAGGTCTTCGTCACATGTTCAGCGCCAGTGTAAAACGAATACTAAACCAATTTGGTTGACACTCAACCTTTAAAGTCCTTAAAAGTTATTAGCCGGGTATCCACCATTCAGGTTGATTTGAGGAGACCCATGTTTTACTACTACACATACGACGGAAAGCCGCCGGCGACATCGACCGACGCCGAGGATCGCGGGGCCTTCCTGCGCAAGGCGATCGGCCATGAGATTGGCGCGGCTAGGCAACGGGCGGGTTTGACTCAGGAATCCGTCGCCGAACTGCTCGGCATTGGACCGGAAGCCGTGTCGCGAATGGAGCGTGGCGTGGGCTCTGTCACCGCCGAGCGCCTCGTCGTCCTGGGCGAAATGTTCGGGTGCAGCAGCGCCGATCTTCTTCTTGGCGCCAGCGACTCGCTGCCGGATCAAGCGTTGCTCATCGCCGAGCAGCTCGCCAAGCTCGAAGCAGCCGACCGTGATTTGGTCGTCGATTTCGTCAAGACGCTCGCAAGCCGCTTGGAGCCGAAGAAGCCCGCCAAATCCAAGCGCTGATATCAACCAGTTAGGACCCGCCTTGGCACGCCGATATCAGCGAGCAATCCACACACGCAAATTACATGCGCGCGTCGCGCGTGGCTTGAATCCATGCGACAACGGATCAGTATTTAAAAAATGGGAGCACATTAAGGCGACGCGGAGCTGTCGTGCTTGAAGTGGCTAGGCCTGCCTGCGGTGTCGGGCGTGAAGTGGACGGATAGGATTTTGGGGACGCGGGCCAGTTGAACGATACTATCCGCCAGCCCTTGATGCTAAGTCTGCGGCCGGCCAGCGTTTGGCATGGCCGCCGCGCGGGCTCCTGCGTCGTCCCATAGCAACTTGCGCAGGGCGCTCGGCTGCATGCCCGCCGAGATCTTGAACGATCTTGTCATGTGCGACAGGTCCGAGAAGCCCGTCTCGACAGCGATGGTTGTGAGGCTGTCATCCGAACCCAGCCGGTCGGCGGCCCTGAGCATGCGCGCGGCTTGGCGCAGCGCTTCGGCGGTCAGTCCTTCGGCTCTAAGCTTGCGTTCCAATGAACGCTGATGGCAGCCAAGCTTGCGGGCCAGCTCAGGGACCGGCATCGAGCCCTCGCGCTCAAAAATCCAAGCGGCCTCCGCAGCGGCCGAGCCGCGCACGCCAAGCAGCTCGGCGACGGTTCCTAGGTCGGCCCGAGGCGGCGCCGCCAGCTTTGCGTTGCGGCCTACGAAGGACAGCAGTCCGTCGAACATCGCGAGGGTGCCGGCGCGACAAGGGCCTGGATCGGGGGCGCGGACCAGCATTTTCCGCTGGGCCACCACAGGCGCGCTCTCGCCTTCGCTTGGCATCGAGACGTTCGTCCGCACGGCGATCCCCGCCGAAGCATTGTAGGCGTTGAATCCGGCGATCACTGCGGCGGGCGTTGTCAGCCGGCTGATCGTTCCAACGCCGGGAGCCAGGTCGGTGAAAAGAAACTCACGGATGGAGCTCTCGATCTGGCCTTCGGTCATGCCCTCGGACGCGCGCGCGCGGCCGGCCGCGTTGTAGCGGTGATATGGGAGGTGGCCGTCGATGATATGGACAACCGTCGAGACGAAGCGCGAGATGGGCGTCCAGCCTGCGCGCCCTTCGAGCGCGTGGACGACGACATGATATGCGAGCGAGTTCATGCCAAGCTTCGGGCGCTTTCTTCATTGGGGTTCTTGAGCGTGGCTCGTGGCCGGCAAAAACGACTCCGCCGCGAGATCGCGGCGGGCTGCTTCGACGAGGCGCGTGTAAGCCGCCAGCATGTCGGAGTGCCGTTTCCTTTTTTTATATTACAACAGGCAACTAGGCGAAGGTTGACGGCCGCCGCTATGTGTTGTTCGCGGCCGGATTTTCCCTGCGTTGTCGCATGGATTCAAGCCAGCGTCAGGCGAAGCGGATACATTCACCGGTCCACTTGGGATTTCGGAAGCCACAATCCGAGATTTCCTTAGCGCCAATAGCTTGGCCTTATCAGAGCTCTTCCGAGAGACTCATAGTGGGTCCGCAATCGCAATCATCTAATCGCAGGTTGTCAACGGAAAGTGAGCTGGAATTTCGACAGTGCTGAACCCTGCTGGATTGTTGTTCCTCATTACCAATTTTGGGGCAACAATAGCTCTCTTTTGATCAGATCCGATAAAGGCTACATGGTTGGTCCTCTCCGTGGCGTTGGCGCACCTAAAATAATTGTTAAAATCCATAGCCAACGCGATTTTATAAAGATTACCTTTTCGATTCCCATCGTCCCGCGTTTGATGCTCGATGAATGACACAAACGAAGCCATATTGACGATGACCATAGTCATGGCAAATGCGTGCTTTTCATCAAATTTAGTCACCCTCCATATCAAATGAGCGAGGACTAATAAATAAACGATGATCACTGGCCAAAATGCCCAACTCGCGATCGTCATAGCAGTGGCCGCCGTCGTGGTGTAGGGAAATGCAGAGGCATCTTGCCGAAAAATTGCGTTGACCTCTTCCCCGGCTTGACCGTGAGCGAGGTAGCTCACTAATCCGATGGCACCCAAGCCAAAGACTTGCGCTGATTTAAATCGATTAACTTCGGGCAGGCAAAACGATTCGACAAAAATAGCACAGGTGAACAGACTTACGGCGATAGTCACGAATACGCAGAATACTAAAGTCGTAGCCGGAAGAATCTTGAAATAGTCGAAAGCCATTGCGAAAAACAATAGGGCTGACGTGAACGAAGTGCTGACCTTTAATACAAAGGGATAGCCGCTGGCTGGCCCTCCAAAGTAGCCCCTAATATTTCCTATGAACCTCGACCAAACTGCTTGGACGGCTGCGGAAGAAAATCTGAACCTAACTGCCATTTCTAGGTGACCTTTATGAATGTTGGAGTGCTTAACGCCGACTTTGGCTAGCACTCTGAACGTGAGCGGCCGCGTCTACGCGGGAGGCATCCCCGGCGAAATTGTTGTCGCGGTAGCGCGCGCTGAAGTCTTCGAGCAACGCGATGGTCGTCATCTCATCGGCTTGCTTTGCAAACCCCTCAAACGCGGCTCGCGCTTCCTTCCGAGTCGCGATGTCCAGCTCAGGCTCACGGAGCTTCGCTTCCCAACGGGCGATCCTGTCTGCGGTATGCAATTGCATGGTGCGGATCGAAGCGCTGCGGGTCTGTAATGTCTGATAGGCGCCGAGGGGTTCTTCAAGCCAGCAAAGAAGCTCGGCGCGCTCGGCGTCGGTCAGTGGCAAACCCTTGCGTTCATAAGCGAGGTCGTCAATCAGCCACCACTGGAACAAGTGACCGGCGGCGCGGTCTGCGCGGTTGAAGTCGAATGCGGTCGCCTTGGCGAGTTCGATCAGCGCTTGGTCCTTGATGGAGATCGCAAGGCCCAACACCGGTTCCAAAAAACTGCCACGCTTGCATCAGCTTCAAGGGCTCGGCCGGATCGCGCAGCTTGACCGAATCCAAGTAGGCGCCGACGGCGCGTTGCCCAAGCTTGTGGGGCAACTCGATCTGAGTCTCGCTAGAGTGGCCCCTGTTCCAAATCCTTCCGATTTCCCACGCCAGATCGGCGTAGCGCGCGCGGCGTCTGCTCGGAGCGGAGCCTCCACTATTCGATGACCTCGGCGTCGATCTGTCTAGCGTCAGGGAAGTGGACCTCGTTGCCGCCAAGTCATGAAGCGGTGACCGACGATTTCGGCCACGCACCCGCGCCGCTCATCATCAGTTAAAGCATCCACTTCGAGGATAGCGGATTCCAAAGCGCCGGAAAGTTGCCGCCCATCCAATACGCCGACATTAGCTTCTGCTTCGACGATACGCTGTGAGATCAGTGTGACGACGACTATGGTCATTTGATCTTTGACATCAGTATGGGGCCTTACGCGCCAAATATGCCCCATTGACAAACCTTCAGACGTTAGAGATAAAAAAAATCGATCACTCATCGAAGGAGGATTCATGCAAACCATCACAGTTCAGCTTTGGCATATCGCGCTTTTAGTTCTAGGGGGCGCTGGTTGTGGCGTGTGGATTTCACGTGGCGTAAGCATAGCCAGCGGCAAATCCGACAACAAAAATGAGCAATGGGTATTTCGGTCCATCGTGCCCACTGATTCCGGTTCATCGTGCCCAGCGATTCCGGTCCATCGCGCCCACCCATTCCGGTCCATCGTGCCCAGTTTGATGGGGTGACCGGAATCACTGGTCACGATACCGGAATCAGTGGGCACGATGCCGGAATGGCCGGTCACGATACCGGAACGGTGTCGTAGCACGCC